>JAZRCB010000029.1:0-183626 GCA_045635365.1 Candidatus Onthomorpha sp. | reverse complement strand
CGTTCCAGGCAGTACTGATTTTCGTTTGATTGATCGCTGTGTGGCAGATGAATATAACAAATTGACCGAGCATGGTCGGATTACGCGTGGCCTGATGGATTGGATGGGATTCCGCAAGGAGTACATCGATTACATCTCCGTGGAGCAGCTCCCCGAGGCTTAATTCGGAATTTAAAATTGTAATATTCTAATTATCAAATAAAAAAACGCAATACAAAATCTATATAAAACATTTTTCCTGTAAATAAGTTGCAGATTAAATAAAAAAATGTAACTTTGTAATTTGAAAGGTTATTATTTTAAATAGAAAACATTATGATTTCAGTTATTTATGCAATTTTAGCATTAAGCATTACAGGAGCCGTTGCAGCTTTGATACTATATTTTGTTGCTCAAAAATTCAAAGTTTACGAAGATCCTCGCATTGATAAAGTATGCGAAAAACTACCAGGAGCTAATTGTGGAGGTTGTGGTTTTGCAGGTTGTAGAGCCTTGGCAGAAGCTATTGTAAAAAGTGAAAGTTTAGAAAATAAATTTTGCCCTGTAGGAGGTTCTGCTGCAATGGGGGAAATAGCTGAAGTCATGAATCTTGTTGTAGAAGAAGCAGAACCAAAAATAGCAGTTGTAAGATGTAATGGGGGAAAATGTAATTCTCAAGCAAAAGTTGATTTTGAAGGTTTGGATAATTGTCTTTATGCTCACATGACTTTTGCAAGCCAAGGAGGTTGTTCAAATGGTTGTTTAGGTCTTGGCAACTGTGTTAAAGTTTGTAGTTTTGATGCAATACACATAAACAAAGAAACTCAACTTCCAGAAGTTGATGAAGAAAAATGCGTTGCATGTGGCGCATGTGTTAAAGCTTGTCCAAGAGCTGTTATAGAATTAAGAAACAAAGGCAAAAACTCACGTAGAGTTTTTGTAAGTTGTATAAATCAAGAAAAAGGTGCAGCAGCAAAGAAAAATTGCGAAGTAGCTTGTATAGGCTGTGGCAAATGTGCTAAAGTTTGTCCTTTTGAAGCAATCAGCATTAATAATAACGTTGCATACATTGACTTCAATAAATGTAAGTTATGTAGAAAATGTGTTGCTGAATGCCCAACTGGAGCAATCCATGCAGTAAATTTCCCTATAAAAAAAGAAGAAAAACCTCTAATTAGCGAATAGACGTTATGAATACATTTCGATTAGGTGGTGTACACCCACAAGAAAATAAATTAGCATCTGAAAGTGCAATTGAATTATTTCCTTTACAAAAAAAGGCTGTTGTTTTTGTAAGCCAACATTTAGGAGCTCCATCAACTCCTGTTGTACAAAAAGGCGATAGAGTAAAAACAGGACAACTATTAGCTAAAGCAGAGGCTTTTATTTGTGCTAATACACATTCTCCTTATACAGGAGTCATTACAAAAATAGATGTAGCGACAGATTTTAATGGTTACAAAAAGCCAGCGTTTTTTATAGATGTCGAAGAAGATGAATGGTGTGAAGAAATTGACACAACAGATGACATTGAACAAGACATTAAATTATCTTCTAAAGAAATAATAGAAAAAATAAAAGATAGAGGTATAGTTGGATTAGGAGGAGCAGCTTTCCCAACGCATGTTAAATATATGATTCCTGAGGACAAAAAAGCTGAATACATAATAATAAATGCTGCTGAATGTGAACCATATTTAACATCAGACAATAGATTACTATTAGAACACACTGAAGAAATTCTAATAGGGATTGAAATAATGAAAAGAGCTGCACAAGTAGATAAAGCAAAAATTGGAATTGAAACTAACAAGCCTCAAGCAATTGCAGCATTAAAAGCGCTTGTGAGTAAATACCCTGGTACAGAGGTTGTACCTTTAAAAACAAAATATCCACAAGGAGCCGAAAAACAATTAATTTACGCTCTAACAAAAAGAGAAGTTCCAAGCGGTAAACTTCCTATAGAGGTAGGTTGTGTTGTAAACAATGTAGGAACAGCTTTTGCGATTTATCAAGCTGTTCAAAAAAATCGTCCGTTAATAGATAATATTTTAACATTTACAGGCAAAGCAGTTGAAAACAATAGAAACTTATTAGTTAGAGTTGGAACTTCTATTCAGTCCATAATTGATTATTGTGGTGGTTTACCTGAAAATACAGGAAAGGTTATAAATGGTGGTCCTATGATGGGAAAAGCCATGATGGATCTTTCTGCTCCTACTACAAAAACCACTTCAAGCATATTAGTTATGACTACTGAAGAATCAAGTAGAAAAAAAGTGACTAATTGTTTAAGATGTGGTAAATGTGTATCTGCTTGTCCTATGGGCTTAGAACCAATACAAATATCTTTACTTGCAAAACAAGAAAGATGGGAAGAAGCTGAAAAAGAATGTGCAATGGACTGCATAGAATGCGGAAGTTGTTTGTTCACTTGTCCAGCAGGACAACCATTACTTGATATTATTAGAGTAGCAAAAAGTAAGATAGGAGCTATTAGAAGAGCAAGAAGCAAAAAATAAGAATATGATACAAAGATTGTTTCTTTTATTTACTATATGTTTCGTTTCTTGCACACTTTATTCTCAAGAGAATGCAGTCTATCACAATATTGAAAACGGATATTTAATACAATATCCAAAATCATGGGAAATAGAAGATGATCAAGACAACGAAACAGTAAGTATATATAAGCACAATCAAAATTCTTTAATACAAACACATATTCAAATAAGTGTCGCACGTTGGGAAGATGGTAATTTGTCTGAATTTATAAAGGCCATTCATCTTGAAGATATGAAAGAGTTATACGAAGATTTTACGATAAAAAGCACATTAAACGAAGAAGAAAAATGTATGTATGAACTTTCTTACATATTGAATGATGTAAAAGTTAATAGTATATTCTATTTTCAAAAAGAAAATGACAATATTTATATATTCCTTGCGATGGCTGAAGATAGCAAAGGCTATGAACAAGAAAAAGACACTTTTGTAAACATTATAGAGAGTATAGAATTTCAAAACTAATAAAATAACAAAATTATAAAACGATGGCATTACTTAAAGTTTCAGGATCTCCGCATGTACAAAGCAAAGACACTACAAAAAGCATTATGTGGAGCGTGGTTATTGCATTAATTCCAGCCTTGTTAGTTGGAGTATATTTTTTCGGTTTTCGAGTATTAGCTGTAACAGCTGTATCAGTTGCTGCGTGTATTTTATTTGAATGGTTAATACAAAAGTTTTTATTAAAAGGAGAACAAACAATTTCAGATGGTTCTGCTGTTATAACAGGTATGCTTTTAGCATTTAACCTTCCTTCTAATATACCTTTTTATATTGTTATAATAGGTGCTTTAGTTGCTATAGGTGTTGGTAAAATGACTTTTGGAGGTCTTGGAAAGAATCCTTTTAACCCTGCATTAGTAGGTAGAGTTTTCTTATTCTTGTCTTTTCCTACAGATGTTGCAATGTCACAATGGCCAACTGCAAATCCAATATTTGGAGGAGAAAAACTTGCAGATGCACTAACAGGACCAACTCCATTGTCTTTAATGAAAAATGGAGAAAGTTTGGATATGATAAATATGTTAATTGGCACAACAGGAGGTAGTTTTGGTGAGGTATCTGCCATTGCTATTATTCTTGGTGGATTATTTATGCTTTTAAGAAAAGTTATTACATGGCATATTCCTGTTTCATTCATTGCTTCTGCTTGGCTATTTGCAGGAATACTTTATTTAGCAGGCATAACAGTTGATCCAACAACACACATACTTGCAGGAGGATTGATGTTAGGAGCTATCTTTATGGCAACTGACATGGCGACAAGTCCAATTACTAAAAAAGGACAAATAATATTTGGTATAGGTTGTGGTTTACTAACAATAACATTCCGTTGTTTTGGACCAATGCCAGAAGGAGTTTCTTTCGCAATATTAATTATGAATGCCGTTACTCCATTAATTAACAAGATTTGCAAACCAAAACGTTTTGGTTATTAATTAATAAAAAACAAAAAGCTATGGCAAAATTAGAATCTTCTTTAAAAAACATGGTATTATCCTTAGCGATTATTTCTTTTGGAGCATCAGCTATTCTTGGAGGAGTTTATGTTTTAACACAACAACCTATAGAAAAAGCAGCTGAACTAAAAAAGGAAACAGCTATAAAAGATGTATTACCTAAAAGTGCTAATTTGAAAATAGGAAAAGAAGTTGAAATAAGTTTAAGTTCATATTCAGAAAAATTCATAGTATATCCTGCATTTGAAAACAATGAATTAGTTGCTGTCGCTATTGAGACATTTGATAACAATGGTTATGGTGGCAAAATTCAATCTATGGTTGGATTTGATGCAGAAGGCAAAATAGTGGATTATTCAATATTATCAATGAGTGAAACTCCTGGACTTGGAGAGAAAGTAACTTCTTGGTTTAAAACAAAAAGAAACAAACAAGATATAAGAGGAAAGATTCCTGCTAATGAAAGCTTTAAAGTAAGTAAAGACGGAGGAGATATTGATGCAATCACAGCCTCAACTATTACTTCAAGAGCATTTCTCAATTCTGTAAAAACAGCTTATAACGTATTTATTGAATATCAAAAACAACAAAAATAGTAAAACCATGAATAAATTTAAAATTATAATAAACGGTATAATAAAAGAAAACCCTACTTTTTGCTTATTATTAGGAATGTGTCCTACATTGGGAACAACAACTTCTGCTATAAATGGTATGGGTATGGGTTTATGTACAATGTTTGTCTTGATTCTAAGTAATATGGCAATTTCCTTATTAAAGAATTTAGTACCTGACACTGTTAGAATTCCTGCTTTCATTGTTATAATCGCCTCTTTCGTAACAGTTTTACAACTTTGTATGCAAGCTTACTTGCCTTCTTTATACGAAAGTTTAGGCTTATTCATTCCTTTGATTGTTGTAAACTGCCTTATCCTTGGAAGAGCAGAAGCATTTGCAAGTAAAAATGGAGTTATAGACTCTATGTTTGACGGAATCGGCATGGGACTTGGTTTTACTTTAGGATTAACAATATTGGGTATTGTAAGAGAAGTTTTAGGCTCAGGCTCAATTTTTGGAATGAAATTCATAGGAGAAGCAGATGGCATTTTGATTTTCGTTCTTGCACCAGGAGCTTTCATCGCTTTAGGATATTTGATAGCATTAGTTAATAAGTTGAAATCTAAACAACAATAACAAATTAACATTTCAGCAAAATCAGTCGTTGAATTTTAATGTTCAGCGACTGATTTTTTCATATTTTCATATTTTTTTCTTTATCTTTGCAAAATATGAAGAAGTGTATTATTCTTTTTTTATGCTTTTGTTTTACTATATGTTGTTATTGTCAAGAATACAACAAAGTAAACAATATGCTAAACCTTTATGGTGAAGCTAAAATATTGGTAAAGATTGATGATAAAAATTTAGATAAATTATCAAGATTTACAAGCATAGATAGTAAAATAAACAATGAATATTTAGTTTATATAAACCATAAGGAATTTCACAATTTTCTCACATTAGGTTTTGATTACAGATTATTTGAAAGCACAGAAAATGAAAAGGCTTTACAAGTAGCGACTTCCGTAGAACAAATGCAATCATGGAACTACTACCCTTCATATCAGGTTTATTTAGATTTAATGCATTCCTTTGCTGAAGAATTTCCTGAAATTTGTAGTTTAGACACTATTGGTTTTAGCAAGAATAATAGATTGCTTTTAGCTCTTAAAATTCACAATGGAGATGATTCTCACAATCCTAAATTCTTTTACGCATCAACAATTCATGGTGATGAGCCTCTAGGCTGTGTTATGTTGTTACGTTTAGCTGATTATCTACTTAATAATTTCCAAACAGACACTCTTGTAGAAAGCATAATATCTAATGTTCAAATTTATATTTCTCCTCTACTTAATCCTGATGGAATGTACGCTGGAGGAAATAATAAAATTAATAATTCAACTCGTTACAATGCAAATTATGTTGATTTAAATAGAAACTTTCCTAATCCTTTATTAGGTTCAAATCCTGATGGAGAAGAGCATCAAATAGAAACATTACAGTTGATGCAATACTCACAAGAAGAAAACTTTGATTTATCTGTAAATATTCATACTGGAGCTGAGGTTTGTAATTATCCGTGGGATTCTTGGCGCTCATTTCAAAGACTCCACCCAGATAGGGATTGGTTTATTAATAACTGCCAACAATTTGTTAATGAAGCGAGAAATATTGCAGGAAATAATTACTTTACAGATGTATGCAATAGTGGTATAATATTAGGAGCAGATTGGTATCCTATTTATGGTTCTTACCAAGATTGGGTCAATTGGTACACAGGTACAAGAGACTTAACATTAGAGATAAGCACTGAAAAAAAGCCATCTTCCAACTTACTACCTTCATATTGGGAATATCTGAAACTTCCTATGCTCAATTACATAAAAAACACTTCTAAAGGTATTGAAGGGATAATAAAAGATAACACAAATAATCAAGTAATAAATTCTGCAAAAATTGAAATTTTAGGTTTAGATGATGAAACATCTTTTGTCTATTCAAATACAGAAGGATATTTTTTTAGACCTTTATTAGCGGGAAATTATGAAATAAAAATAGAAGCAGAAGGATATAATGACACTACAATAAACATCACAATAGAAAACGATTCTACTTTATTCAAAACTATAAATCTATCCCCTACTTCAACATCTATTGAAAGTGTTAGTGATGATTTTGGACAAGAATTTCTTGTATATCCTAACCCATGTTTTGATAAACTATATGTAAAATTAAACACAGCGGCTAATTACACTATATTAGACGTAGAAGGTCGTTCAATTTTATCAGGTAATCTTGAAAAAGGCATAACAACTCTTGATGTCAGTAAATTAAAATCAAGAATTAATTTTTTAATTCTTGATTTTAAAAAAATAAAACAAAGAATTATTTTCATAAAACGATAAATTAAAAAAATGATGAAAAAACTTACTATTCTAACATTTTTATTAAGCATATCTTTCTGTACATTTATTAATGCGCAAGAAAGAAGAGAAGAAATCATAGGACAAGACACTGCGATAAGCACTCCGTTTTTCACTGCATCTGCTGGTTGGACTTCCCCTTATGGAGAAATGGGCAATAGATATTATTCATTCTTAAATACGAATGTAAATTTAGGGTGGAAGACTGAAAAAAATTGGATTTACTATTGTGAATTCGGATTTCAATTTGGTTCAGACAATGTAAAGATTAAAAATGATATTTTAGCAGATATGTTAGTAAACACATCAGACCCTTTTGTTATAGGGCAAGATGGTACTAATGCAGGAGTAGTTGCCTATAATAGAAATTTAAGTCTTTCTGTATTTGGAGGAAAAGTAATACCCCTTTGGTTTTCTAATCCTAATTCTGGGTTAATGCTAACTGCTGGACTTGGGTTTCTTCAACACCAAATAATTTATCAACCAACACTTACAAAAGCTCCTCAAATTGAAGACGACTATGCTTATGGTTATGATAGACAAATGAGAGGTGCTATGGCATCTGTCTTTATAGGATATATACAAATGAGCAAAAAAAACTTTGCGAACTTTTATTTAGGAGTGCAAATTGATAATGCCTTTACTAAAATGACAAGAGAATATCAATTTGATTTAAGAAGAGGCGATGATAAGATTTACCATGATGGAATGCTTACTTTGAAAATTGGTTGGATGTTTCCTTTCTATGGTAGAGATGCCGATAAGATTTATTATTAATTCTTGAAAAATGAGATTTTTATATAATATATTCATTTATATTTATATTGCAATTCTTAATTTAATTGCACCTTTTAACAAAAAAATAAAAACAATGTTAAAGGGTGAAAGAGAATGCTTTAAAAAATTATCTAATATTAATCCAAATGAAAAGATAGCTTGGTTTCATTGTGCTTCACTTGGAGAATTTGAACAAGGTCGCCCTTTAATTGAAGAAGTAAAAAAACAATTCCCAGACTATAAAATTCTCTTATCTTTCTATTCACCTTCTGGCTATGAACAAATTAAAAACACCCCTTTAGCCGATTGGGTAGTCTATCTTCCTAATGACACAAAAAGAAACGCAAGAAAATTTGTCAATTTAGTTAATCCAGATTTAATTTTCTTTGTAAAATATGAGTTTTGGTATAATTACATATCTGCCTTAAAGGGAAGAAGATTATTCCAAGTTTCTTTGATTTTGAGAGATAAGCAGTATTTCTTTTCTTGGTACGGAAAATGGTTTAGCAAACAATTAAAACATTTTGAACATTTCTTTGTACAAAATAAAGAAACTGAAAAATTATTAAACTCTATTGGTTATTCAAATGTGACAATAAGTGGAGATACAAGATTTGATAGAGTAATGACTATTGCTAATAATGCAAAACAATTCTCTGATATTGAAGAATTTTGCAAAGGAGAGGAAAAAATAATTTTAGCAGGTAGCTCTTGGCTACCTGATGAAAAAATTATTTCTCAAGCAATAAAAGAAACTAATGTAAAACTAATCATTGCTCCTCATGTTATTGCGCAATCTCATATTAATGAAATACAAGAACTATTCCCTAATTCTATTTTATATTCAGAATTATCTCAAAATAAAAAACAATCTAATGTATTAATCATAAATTGCATAGGGATTTTATCTAATCTATATCAATATTGTGACATAGCTTATATTGGTGGTGGTTTTGGGGTTGGAATTCATAATACATTAGAAGCTGCAACATTTGGTAAACCTATTTGTTTTGGAACAAATTATCATAAATTTCAAGAAGCTGTTGATTTAATTAATTTAAAAGCAGCTTATAGCATATGTGATGCAAATGAGTTAAGAAATACACTAAACGCACTATTAACAAATAAGGAAGTTTACAATAGAGCTTGTGAATCAGCTAAAAAATATGTAAAAGATAAAACAGGTGCTTGTGAAAAAATAATAAGTCACTTAAAATCCAATTAATATGAAACTTAAAAAATATATATACATTTTACTCCTTATATCTATAGCCTGCTCTTGTGCACCTTCTAAATTCATAAAAGAAGATTCATATCTTTTATCCAATAACAAACTGATTTGTAATAGTGATTTAATAGAAAAATCAGACTTAAAAAACTTAATCAAGCAAGACCCTAATGGTAGATTTCTTGGAGTTAAATGGGGTATGTATTTTTATTCTCTTTCAGAAATAGGAGATAAAGATTCTATAAATCTTTTATCAAGAGGATTATTTAGAACATTAGGTTCTAAGCCTGTTGAAATCAATAAAAAACTTACAAAGAACTCTATAGAAGATATGAGAATACATCTTCAATCTAAGGGTGTTTTTAATGCAACAATCAAAGACAGTTTAGGAATGGTTCGCAGATGGTATGCTCCTTGGACAACATACAAGACAAGGCGTAACGTAATTTATTTGGTTGATATTCCTGAACGCTATAAAATTAACAACTTTTCTATCTACTCTAAAGATAGTTTGATAAAATCAGAAATTAGTAGTGTAAAAAGCCTTGAACAAATAAAAAAAGGTGATTATTATGATGAAGATATACTAAAAAAAGTTAGAACAGACATATACAACAATCTAAAAGAAAAAGGTTACTTTGCTTTTAGCGAGAACTATATAGAATTTGCTATTGACACAAATCTCAAATCAAATTCTTTAAATATAGAAATGCTTATAAACACTCCTTTTTATCAGGAAAACGATAGTATAATTGAGACGACACACAAACCATATAAAATAAACAATGTTTTTGTTTATCCAGATTATTACCCTTCTACTTCATCACTTTACACCCCTCCTATTGACACTTCAATAGTTTTTCATAAACAAACAAAAAAAGCAAAAAGTAGTAGTCTTTACTTTATAAGAAGTAATCATCAATCTATCAAAGATAAACCTATTGTAAGAAGTATATTGATACAAAAGAACAATCTTTTTTCCCCTTCTCTTTCAAAAAATACTTTCTCTGCTTTATCACAATTACAAAATTTCAAATACATAGATATTTCCTTTTCTCCAACTAATACAAATAACAAAGCAGATACATTATCTTTAGATTGCTTAATAAAACTTTCTATGGCTAAACCTGTAAACTTAACAAGTTCTTTTGAATTTAATTTCTCTAATGCAAGTAATAGTATGAACATACAAAACACATCTACTCTTGGTTCTGAAATTAACTTTGGTTTTTCTCATAATAATCTCTTTAAAGGTGCAGAAATTTTTTCAACAAATATAAAATTAGCTGCGGAAGTTCGTAGTGATATTTTCTCTCAACAAGAATCTAATAAGTGGAATTTCTTTAATGCTTTTGAGTTTGGGGTTGATATAGGTATTGAATTACCTCGTTTCTTAGCTCCTTTTAGCACTAATTTTTATTCTATGAATTTTAGACCACACACATCTTTAAGAATGGCGTATAATATTCAAAAAAGAACTTATTTTGATAGAAATATTTCAACCGTAAATTACGAATACTCTTGGCGAACAAATAATCATAATTTATTTTCTTTTATTCCTTTGGAAATAAACTATGTTGATTTAGAAATAACAGATGAAACATACAACAGCTTTATTCAAACATTAGACAAACGAATCCAATACCAAATGACTGACCACATGGTTATGGATACAAGATTTGGTTTTACTTATAATGGACAAGATATTGATAAAAGAAAAAACTTTAATTATATAAGAACAAACATTGAAGCAGCAGGTAATCTTTTATATCTTTTGAGTAATATTTTCAATCAATCTAAAAACGCTAATGGAGAATACGAAATATTAAATATTCCTTACTCACAATATGTAAGAGCAGATTTTGATTTTATACGATATTTTTATCTAAATAAAAAAAGTAGTATTGTAGCAAGATTCTTCTCTGGTTATGGATATTATTATGGTAATGCGAATAGTCTTCCTTATGAAAAAAGCTTTTTTGCAGGTGGAGCAAATAACAATAGAGCTTGGCAATTAAGAGAGTTAGGGCCAGGAAGTAGCTCTTCTACTCAAACAGAATTAAGATTTGATCGCGCTGGAGATATTGCTATCGGTGGAAATTTAGAATATAGATTTCCTATTAGTGGAATATTTGAAGGTGCAACATTTATTGATATAGGTAATATTTGGACTATAAATGAGCAAAAAGGATTTGAAGGTGGCAAATTTGAGTTTAATGATTTTTATAAAGAATTCGCTATTGGAGGAGGTTTAGGCTTGAGATTAAATATTCAGTTTCTTATTATTCGTTTAGATTTAGCGATGAAATTACATGATCCTTCTAAACCAATAGAGGATAGATGGGTAGTAAAAGATACTAAATTACAAGATTTACAATTACAATTTGGTATTGGATATCCTTTTTAATTATTATCTTTGCACGTTTAATCATCTTTGTATATTTAAAATTTATTTGATATGAAAAAAAATAATTACATGTTTAGCCTTTCAATTATTGGCTTATTGTATTTTGTGTTCGGTTTTGTAACATGGTTAAATAGTTTGTTAATTCCATTCTTAAAAACAGCTTGTGAACTTCCAGATTCTCAAGCTTACTGGGTGACTTTTGCATTCTACATTTCTTATTTTGTGATGTCTATTCCTTCTTCTTGGATATTAAAAAAGACAGGTTTCGCAAAAGGAATGAGCCTTGGTTTATTAGTTATGGCTATAGGTTCTGTCCTATTTATTCCTGCTGCACAAAGTAGAGATTATATGACGTTTTTAATTGGTTTATTTATTCAAGGAACAGGTTTAGCTTTACTTCAAACAGCAGTTAATCCATACGTTACAATTCTTGGTCCTATTGAATCTGCAGCAAAAAGAATGTCTATTATGGGATTATTTAATAAGTGTGCAGGAATGATAGGTATTTTACTTCTTAGTAGCATTCTATTTTCTGGAATGGACGATATGACAAAAGAAATAGCTCAACTTACAGGAGTAGCAAAAGATGCTCAACTTGATTTATTAGCAACAAGAATTATTACTCCTTATATCGTTATAACTATTCTTTTATGTCTTTTAGCTTTAATGGTTAAATTAGCTAAATTACCAGAAGTAGAAAATGAAGATGAAACGCAAGGAGAAAAAACACACAAATCTATTTTCAAAATACCTTACCTTTGGTTAGGAGTATTTACACTATTCTTATATGTAGGAGTTGAAGTTATTGCTATAGATACATTAGGTTTATACGCAGAAACACAAGGCATTTCTAAAGCAGTTGCGCCTATGTTAGGAACATTTAGTTTGATTGCTTTAACTATTGGATATATTTTAGGAATATTCCTTGTTCCTAAACACATAGATCAAGCTAAGGCGTTAGCATTATCTGCTATTTTAGGATTTGTTTTTGCAACTTTCGCAATAATTACAAATGGAATGACTTCTATAGTATTTATAATTCTATTAAGTTTTGCTCATGCTATGATGTGGCCTAGCATTTGGCCTTTATCTATTGATAAATTAGCTTCTCATACTGCTTTAGCATCAGCATTACTAATTATGGCTATAGCAGGTGGAGCAATTCTACCTTTATTATATGGAAGTTTTGTAGATTTATTAGGAGGAGATAGGCAATTCCCTTATATTATGATGTTACCTTGTTATGCTGTTATATTCTACTTTGCTATGTGGGGACATAAACTTGGAAAGAAGTAAATCAAACAAAATAAAAGTTTAAAATGAAGGAGAAAAAATCAAATAAGATATATTGTATTTTTTGTGGAAGAAGTGAAGACCAAGTTCCTTTGATGATTAATTCAGAACTTGGTTTACAAGGAGTTTGTATAGATTGTGCAAATGCTTTAAATGATATTGCAAAAGAACAAAAATTTAAAAAGAATCAAAAAGAAGTTGATGATTACAAACTAAAAACTCCTGCAGAAATAAAAGCATATCTTGACCAATATGTAATCGGTCAAGATGATGCAAAAAGAGTGCTTTCCGTTGCTGTATATAATCACTACAAAAGATTAAAATACTACCACTCTGATAATGCAAAAACAGACGATACAGAAATAGAAAAATCCAACATAATAATGGTTGGGCAAACAGGTACAGGAAAAACTCTTTTAGCAAAAACTATTGCACGTTTATTAGATGTTCCTTTCTGCATAGCAGATGCCACAGTTTTAACTGAAGCTGGATATGTAGGGGAAGATGTTGAAACTATTTTAACACGCCTACTTCAAGCAGCAGATTACAATGTTGAAAAAGCTTGTAGAGGAATTGTCTTCATAGATGAAATAGATAAAATAGCACGCAAAAGCGATAATCCTTCAATAACAAGAGATGTAAGTGGTGAAGGTGTTCAACAAGCTTTATTAAAACTATTAGAAGGAACAATAGTGAACGTACCACCTCAAGGAGGAAGAAAACACCCTGACCAAAAATATATTCAAGTTGATACAAAAAACATCTTATTTATTGCATCTGGAGCGTTTAACTCTTTAGAAAAGAAAATTGCAGCAAGATTCAACTCTAATGCAATAGGATATTCCGCTTCTGACCAAAGAAAAAAAATAGACGAAAAAGACCTAATGAAATATGTTCAACCTCAAGATTTAAAAAGTTTTGGACTTATTCCTGAATTAATAGGTCGTTTCCCTGTACTGACACATTTAGATGCTTTAGACAAAACTGCTCTTAAACGAATACTTACCGAGCCTAAAAACTCCTTAATAAAACAATACACAAAGCTTCTTGAAATAGACGGAGTAAAATTAAGTTTCAAAGAAGACGCTTTAGATTATTTTGTTGAGATTGCAGAAAAATACAAACTTGGAGCAAGAGGTCTAAGAGGCATTGTTGAAAGTGTTATGATGGAATTAATGTTTGAGTTACCAGGTAGCAAAACTAAGGAATTTACCATCACAAAAAAATATGCACAAACACAAATAGAAAAGCATCAAGAACTGTTATAAAAATGAAAAAAAGTATAATTCTTCTATTTATCCTTTTTAGTTACTGTGTAAAAGCACAAGTAAATGATGGGCATGTAGTTTTTGGAACAATTTATCAAGGAGATACAATTCCAATGGCTTACTTAAACACAGTGAAAGTCACAGGATATGTATGCCCACTTACAGATGCAGAAAAGAAAAAGTATAAAAAGCTAATTTCTAATGTAAAGAAAGTATATCCTTATGCTAAAGAAGCAGGAAGACTTTTAGATAGCTATACCCTAATTCTTAAATCTGCAAAAAATGATTCTCAAAGAAAAAAAATCATACAACAAGCAGAAAATGATATTGAGAATAAATTTGGCCCTAAACTAAAGAAACTAAATAAATCACAAGGCAAGATATTAATACGATTGATTGATAGAGAAACAGGTAGTGACTCTTATGCTTTAGTAAAAGACCTAAGGGGTAACTTTAGAGCAGCATTTTATCAAACGCTTGGAAAATTATTTGGATATAACCTTCGCTCCAAATATGATCCAGTAAACAATTCAGAAGATAGAATCATAGAAAGAATCATATTTGCTATAGAAACAAAAAAAATCTAACAAGTATGTTTGGAGTATGTTTACTGTCTGTAATTCCGTTAAGAGGCGAACCAAGAGAAGCTGCAGAACAAGTAAGTCAGCTAATTTTTGGAGACACTTTTATCATACTAAAAGAAATAGAAGAATGGAGCTTTATAAAACTAACTTTTGATGGATATGTAGGGTGGATAAATAATAAACAATACGTTAAAATAACACAAGAAGAATATTTTGTTCACACTAAATCAAAACCCCTTTATACACACTCTCCTATAACAAAAGTAAAGATACATAATATAAAAACATCTCAAACTTATTCTTTAAACATTCCATTAGGCTGTAGATTACTTTCAAAGTCTTATAGAATAAATTACTACAAAATAGAACTTGAAAACGATGAATTGATTCCTCATTTTAATTTTTCCATTTCAAGACTTAATGAAATAACTCGGCGTTTCGAAAGGACTCCTTATTTATGGGGAGGTAAAAGTATCTTTGGCATAGATTGTTCAGGCTTTACTCAAACAATATTTAAACTCTTTGGCATAAATCTATTAAGAGATGCTTCTATGCAAATCACGCAAGGAATAAAAATAAATAATTTATCACAAGCACAAGCAGGAGATTTAGCATTCTTTAATTCACCAATGGGGAAAATCGTTCATGTAGGAATACTACTATCAAACAAAGAAATAATACATGCTTCGGGCTTTGTAAGAATAGATAAAATAGATGAAAAAGGAATAATAAGAGAAGAAGATAAAACCTATTCACACTCACTATTCCAAATAAACAGATATATCTAATTACTGTTTAAATACAAAAATCTTATTTAATAAAAAAGACAAAATAGCATTAGGTAATAAAGTAATTGCCTGTCCCATTGCATCTCCTATTTTTTCAGGATTAAGAGGTAAGGTATCTAAAAAATCCAAGTATTCTAAAGATAAAACAAACTCATAAAGCCCTGATTTATCTAATAGGTATAATTCTAACAAATTAAATAAATACACTACACCATAGACTAAGAAAAAGTGTAATAATAGTCTATTACTTTTATTTTGAAATACAATATAACCAGTTGTTTTATAATTAAATAAAATACCAAGAATATTAGAAAACAATAGTGCTATAGAATAGTGCATTCCAAACCAAATAAACAACAAAAATAATCCATAACCGAACATAGTATTAATAACTCCCACAAAAAGGAATCTAATAAACTTGTTCTCTATTTTTTGTAATAATCTAATTGGATAAGATATTAACTTAGTAAACATTTCAAAAAAATTAGTTGGCAAAGATATTAAAAAAACTCAAATTTGTAATTAAATATGCAAAATTCGTTTCTTTGTTGTATCTTTGCCACTTATATTTATGATTAAATGTAATATGGATAATAAGCGACCATTGATTTTTATAACTAATGATGATAGTTACTTTTCTAAAGGCATAAGTACACTAATACGACTAATGAAACAATTAGGAGATGTAGTAGTTGTAGCGCCGAAAGAAGAAATGTCAGGCAAATCTCATTCAATAACTTCTAATGCTCCATTAAAATTAAAACAAATGGAGATATCAGAGGGCTATGAAGGTTATATATTAGATGGAACACCTGTTGATTGTGTTAAAATTGCCTTAAATAGAATTTTAAAAGGCAGAAAGATTGACTTATTAGTTTCGGGAATAAATCACGGAAGCAACGCATCTATCAACACCATTTATTCAGGCACAATGGCAGCTGTTTTTGAGGGTTGTGCAGAACATATTCCTAGCGTAGGCTTTTCAATAGATACAGCAGACAAGCAAGCAGATTTCGCTTTTTGTGAAAACATCATAACAAAAATATGCCAAGAAGTTTTAGCTAATGGATTAGAAGATGGCATTTGTCTAAATGTAAACTTTCCTGTTGGAGAAATAAAAGGTACAAAAGTTTGCCATCAAGCAAAAGCATATTGGGAAGAAGAATTTGTAGAATACAAAACACCACATGGAGAACCTTATTTTTGGTTAAGTGGAACATATCATTGTCAAGATTCTTCATCGGAAGCAGACTACAATACTATGCAACAATCTTATGCAAGCATAGTTCCAATGCAAGTAGATTTCACTGCATACAAAGCATTAACTGAAATAAAAAATAGATTTGAAAATGTTGAAAAAAGATAATTTCTGGACAGGCTTAATACTATCCTTATTAATTTGTGGAATATCAATAGGAATAATCTACCTAATCATATATTTTTTAAATTTATCTCTTAACGACAACGCTACCCTATTCTTATTTGCCTTTGTTCCTGATATACTTTTATTAAGATACTATGCAAAAAAACAATACTCTAAATCACTAAAAGGCAATATACTAATTTTAGTTTTTGGATTCTGTCTTTTAGTATATTTTCTAAACTTTATCGGAAGCTTTAATTTTAGTTTTTAAACAATTATAAGCCTATGAAATATTACATAATAGCAGGAGAACATTCGGGTGATTTACACGCATCCTACCTAATGAAAGAAATAAAGCAAAAAGACGAGAATTCCGAATTTCGTTTCTGGGGAGGAGATAGAATGATAGCAGAGGCTGATAAAAGTTGTTTAGTAAAACACATAAAAGACTTAGCAATTATGGGTTTTGTAGAAGTTTTACTAAATCTCAAAACTGTATTAGGCAATCTTTCTCTTTGCAAAAAAGATATTTTATCTTGGAAACCAGATGCTTTAATTCTTGTTGACTACCCTGGTTTCAACTTAAGAATGGCAAAATTCGCACATAAAAACGGCATAAAAAATTATTACTATATCTCTCCACAAGTATGGGCATGGAAGAAGGGCAGAATAAAAACCATGAAGAAGATATTAGAAAAGCTATATGTCATATTACCTTTCGAAAAAGAATTCTATGCTAAACATTCTATGGAAGTAGAATACAAAGGCAATCCATTATTAGACGAAATACACGATTACTCAATACATGCAGACAAAACAAAATTCTTAGAAGAACACGGATTAGGACAAAAACCTATAGTAACTCTTTTACCTGGTTCAAGAACTCAAGAAATCAAAAAAATGCTACCAATACAACTATCATTAGTTGATAAATACACAGAATTTGATTTCGTAATAGCAGGAGTAAGCACACATAATGAAGAATTTTATAAGTCTTTAATAGGCGAAAGAACAAACGTAAAACTAATCTATAACCAAACCTATTCACTTCTTAATAATTCATACGCAGCAGTTGTAACATCAGGAACAGCAACTCTTGAAACAGCACTATTTGAAGTTCCAGAAGTGGTTTGCTACAAAGCAAATGCACTTTCATTTCTTGCTGCCAAATATTTAGTGAAAATAGAATACATATCTTTAGTAAACATTATACTAAAAGAAAAGGCAGTAGTAGAACTTCTTCAAGACCAATGGAACGAAAATCAATTAGAAAAAGAATTTAAAAAAATCTGTTTTGATGAAAACTACAGAGAGCAAATGCAATATATGTTTAGAAAGTTAAAAACTATATTAGGCGACAGCGGAGCTTCGTCTGCAATTGCTCAATCAATAATAGAAGATATAACCTCAAAAAAATGAAAAAAATACTCTTAATCATAAGCTTGCTTTTTACTTTTTCTATATGCAAAGCACAAAGCTCTGCAAGCAATATAGATAATATAAGAATAAGAATATTTAGCGACCAACAAATAGAAGAAGTATTGTTTATTCCTTCTTTTGGTCAATATTACATGGAAACAGATAAAGGCGATAAAATAAAAATAAATAAGACTGCCAAAGTAAAAATCAAAGATTTAGATGGCAATCTTGAAATAAAAATTAACGATAGCACTGTATGCAAAACAAAAAAAATTAACCTAATAGCAACAGGGCTAAAAGCCTTCTTTAGAATTACACCTCTACAACCTCAATTAGCAGAAAGAAGGTACGACGACAATTTAGAAATTAGTAGTAAAAACAAATCCCTTTTCATAATTAACGTAGTTAAAACCGAAAATTATTTAGCAGGAGTTGTGCAAAGTGAAACATGGGGAGCTACAACAAACATAGACTTCTTTAAAATACAAGCTATTTGTTGTAGAAACTACATGATGAATAATCTTGAAAAGCACTCAAATGAAGGTTATAATCTATGCGATGGTGTTCACTGTCAAGCGTATAAAACTCGCGCTAACAAGAAAGAAGTAACTGAAGGTGCCTATAAAAGTAAAGGTGAAATAATAATAGATTCTGAAGGCAATATAATAGAAACACTTTTTCACTCAAATTCAGGAGGAACAACTGTTAATGCAAAAGACGTATGGGGAAAAGAAGTCCCTTATTTAGTTAGTGTAGAAGATAGTTTCTCTGTTGGATGTAAAAATTATCAATGGGAGAAATATATAAAACTAAGAGATTGGTTAAACTATTTCAAAGGAAAAGGTCTAAACATAAAAAGTAAAGAAATAGAAGATGCATTAATTAATTTTTCTCAAGAAAGCGGAAGAAAAACTGAAATTTTAGGTATACCTCTCACAACAGTAAGAAAAGACTTCAACTTAAAATCTACTTACTTCAATGTACAAAAATGGGGAGGAGAAGTAAAGCTTACAGGAAAAGGTTATGGTCACGGAGTGGGCATGAGTCAAGAAGGAGCAATAAAAATGTGTGAAGAAGGATATGAATACTGGGAAGTAATAGAACACTATTTCAAAGGAGTAAAAGTAATAAAACAATAATTAAAAAACAATTTCGTATGAAAAGTAAAAAAATTATCTTAAGCTTAGCATTTGTAGCATTTAGTCTAATATCATTTTCACAAGAGAAAATAGAATGGTTAGACATTACAAAAGCAGAAAAAGCAATGGCTAAAAAAGCAAATGCAGAAAAAAAATATTTCATTGACTGTTACACTGATTGGTGTGGTTGGTGCAAACGTATGGATAAGGATACATTCTCTGATACTTTAATAGCAAAATTAATGAATCACTATTTTGTGGCATCAAAATTTGATGCAGAACAAAAAGAAGAAGTAACAATAAATGGTAAAACTTACCAAAATCCTAATTATGATCCAAATGCAAAAAGAAAGACTGTTCATCAACTTGCATACTATCTATTAAACAATCGTCTATCCTACCCTTCTTTCTCTATTTTGGATAAGGAGTTTAATGTAATTACAGTTGTACCTGGATATTATCCACCAGCAGAATTTGAAAAAATAATAGTATACATAGGAGAAGGCTATATTAAAAATATGGACTTTGAAACATTCTCAAAAGAATACTCAGAAAAATACAGAGCTGCAATATTAGAAAAGATATATTCTAAAAAATAAAGCATAAAGCTATGACAAGACAAGAAAGCATTAGAGAGCTAATGCAACAAAACATTGTATTAGCAGTTGGTTGCACAGAACCTGTAGCCGTTGCTCTATCAGTAGCAAAAGCAAAAGAACTTCTTGAAGATGAAGTTGTAGAAATTGAAATGCTACTCTCTAAAAACGTACTTAAAAACGCTATGGGAGTAGGAATACCTGGCACAGGAATGATAGGACTTCCAATAGCTATATCATTAGGGGTTGTTTGTGGAGAAAGCGAGAAAGAATTGCAAGTATTAGAAAACGCAAAAGAAAACGTTGAAATAGCAAAACAATGGCTTGACACTCACGAAATAAAGATAGACCTTGCTCAAACAAGCGAAAAACTTTACATAGAATGTCGTTGCGTTGGCAAGAACAATACATTTTCAAAAGTCATAATAGCACAAAACCACTTAAACTACATACATCTACAAAGAAACAAAGAAATATTACTTCACAAAAACTTAGAACAAACTACAGAAACTGCAAATACAAATAGCATAATAGACACTATTTCTGCACAAGAAATCTATGACTACGCTACTCAAAGCGATATTAGTTTCTTGGAATGGATTTATCAAACAGCAGAAGTAAATAGTAAAATATCTCAAGAGGGCTTAACTAACAAGTACGGACTTAACATTGGCAAACAAATTAAAGAAACTGCTAATGGAGATATAAGAAAAGAAGTCATAGCTCGCACATGTGCAGCAGCAGATGCAAGAATGGACGGAGCTACACTTGCTGTATTTAGCAATTCAGGTAGCGGTAATCAAGGAATAACTTGCACAATGCCTGTTTATGAATTTGGAGTATTGACAAACAAAAGCAAAGAAGAAATAATAAGAGCCTTAACTCTTTCTCATTTAATGTCTATTTACATCAAAAATAAGATAGGAAGACTATCTGCATTATGTGGAATAGTAAACGCATCTATGGGAGCTGCAGCAGGTATAACTTATCTTCAAGGAGGAAGCCTTCTACAAATTTGCTACGCAATACGCAATATGATAAACACAATAACAGGAATGGCATGCGATGGAGCAAAACCAAGTTGCGCATTAAAAGTTTCTGTAGGTCTTAACTCTGCCTTTGATTCTATTTTGTTAGCAATGAATAATGTCGTTGTAGATAACACAGACGGAATTGCAGAAGGTTGCATTGATCGTTCTATTAACAATCTTGGCAAAATAGGCCGTTATGCTATGGACGAAATGGATAATATGATATTAGATATAATGGTAAATAAAAAGAAATAAAATAGACTTTAAATCAAAAAGCCTAACATTAAGCCCGAGAGATTAATCTTTCGGGCTTTTTATTTAGTGTTTTAAAATAGTTTTCAAAAGAAAATGAAAAACGGAAATTTGATTTTCAAATCATTTTTTCTTGATAAAAATCTATTTTTTCTTTGTAAAAATGAATTTTCTTAAAGAAAAAATGAAATAAATCTTTGAAAAAATAACTCTGTTTAAATGAATTTTAAACATTAGTTAAAGATTCATTTATCCAAATATTGTTTGAAAGATTATCTTTATGTCTTTTAAAAATGTTCGATTATTGATATAATCTATATTTATTCGGAGTTTGTCAGGCATTATGTTAGTAATATAGTATTGTTCTGGGTCTTCAGCCTTAGATAACAGGTCATTCTCGTTTCGGTATTTAATAGAAGCAGGGTCGGTTATGCCAGGTCTTACTTTTAGAACTTGTTTTTCTTCTTCGTTATACATTTCTACGTAACGTCTAACCTCTGGTCTTGGCCCTACAAAACTCATATCCCCTTTCAAGACATTTAGAAGTTGTGGTAATTCATCTATTTTATATTTTCTTATAAAATAGCCTGCTTTAGTTATTCTATTGTCTTTGCTACCTACTGTGAGTAATCCTTGTTTGTCAGAGTTTACTCGCATAGAACGAAACTTATAGAGTTTAAAGTCTTTGTTGTTTTTGCCTACTCTAATTTGCATATAGAAGACTCCTCCCTTACTGGATAATCCTACCCATAATGCTATTGGTATTAATATTGGCGATAGTACGATTAATCCAAATAAGGAGGCTGTTATATCAAATAATCTTTTCATTATTGGTTTTTATTTAATACTGAATAATATTCTTCCACAAGATTTCTTACTATGTACTCTACTTGTTGGTTTGTTAGTTGTGGGTAAAGTGGTAGCGTGATTTCTCTTGTATAGGCATCAAATGCTTGTGGGTAGTCTTGTATTTTATATCCCATATTTTTGAAAAGAGTTAGCTCAGGCATTGGTATATAGTGTACGTTTGTAGCTATTTCTTTTTTAGATAGATTTTCTATTATTTGGTTTCTTTGTTGCTCTGTTATAGGTTTTATTCTTAATGGGAATAAATGATAAACTGACTTAAAGTTATTATTAGATTTTGGTGGTAATATAGCCCAATGGTATTCACTTAGTAGTTTATGATATAATTCAAATACTCTTTTTCTTTCTTCTAATAAGTAATCATACTTTCTTAATTGAGCTAAAGCAACTGCAGCATTTATATCGGGTAAATTTATTTTCATACCAAAATCTACAATATCGTAACGCCATGCTCCAGCTTGGTTTTTTGTAAAAGCATCTTTAGTTTGTCCGTTTAGCGTCATCAACTTAAAGTATTTTCTTATCTCTTCTGCATCTCCCATTTCTTCAGGTAGGTTTAAACATATTGCACCTCCTTCTGCTGAGGTTATGTTTTTAACTGCGTGAAAAGATTGTACGCTGACATCAACCCATTGAGTTATTGTTTTGCCTTTATATTCTGCACCAACAGCATGAGCAGAGTCTGAAATTAAAAGAATACGTTGTAATTTTTCTTGCACTTTAGTTTTTGCTGAAAATTGTTTTCTTACCTCTTCTTCTGCAAGTAGTTCTCTTATTTTATCATATTGACAAGGACAACCGCCTATATCAACAGTTATAATTGCCTTTGTTTTTGGGGTAATTGCTTGTTTTATCTTTTCAACATCTATAGTCAAGTCTTTAGAAGATATATCTACCATTACAGGTTTTGCTCCTGCTTCCATAACTGCCATTGCTGTTGCGCAATAAGTGTAAGCTGGTACAATTACCTCATCATCTTTATCCACTCCTAACCACCTTAAAACAAGTGTAGCTCCTGAAGTCCACGAATTAACACATACTACTGATTTAGCCTTTAGATAAGTTGTTAATTCTGATTCTAAAGCTGCTACTTTTGGACCTGTAGTAATCCAACCGCTGTGCAAAGATTCTGTTACCGAATCTATAACATCTTGGTCTATGTATGGAGGAGAAAATGGTATTTTCATTTTTTATTATATTTGTTATACTTAATTATTATTTTATTTATTAGTCTTTTGACTTTCTTTTGTGGATTTGTTGTAATAGCTGTTCTTGAAATTGAAAGAGCGTCTTCTCCATGCTTTTCTTTGTAAGCATCGGATATACTCGCATTAAGTTCAAATCCTATAAGTATAGAGAAACAACTAATATATATCCATAAGAATAATAGTATTAGAACTCCTATTGAACCATATAGTGCATTATAAAGAGGGAAGAATTTTATGTATAATATAAAAGCTTCTGTGCTTACAAGAAATAATATTGTTGCAAGGCTTGCTCCTGCTGAGAAGAACTTGTATCCTTTCTTTGACTCTAATGAATAGTAATACAAAGCTGCAAATGCAAAATATATCATAGAGATTACTATTATCCATTTTGACACTTTAAGGAAGATGATTTGCAGACTTGAATTAATAATATTTGCTGATAATAAGTAATTAATAAATAGCTTAAAACCTCCTAAAAGAGTTAAAACTATTATTATTCCTATTACCGAAATAACTACCATTATCATGCTTATCAAACGGCGTTTCCACCATTTGTGTTTTTCTATAGAGAGATGGTGTGAAGTGTTAAAAGAAAGTATCATAGCATTTATTCCACTTGAAGCAGCGTATATTGAGGTTATGATACCTATTGACATCAATCCATTATATTTTCTGTTGAGTATTTCATTAAGCGTGCTTTCTATTGGTAAATAAATGTCCAATGGGAGTGCGTTTTTGAGAAAAGAAAATATCTGTTCTGAGTAGTATTGTGTGTCAAAATATGGTAGAAGGGTAAAGAAAAATAGCAGTAATGGGAATATTGCTATTACAAAACGAAAGGCAGCAGCTGAAGCTCTTTGGTTGATTGCTCCTTTTGTTAATCCCTTAGTAAAGAATATCGCAACATCAAATAGCGGTATACCTTGAAATCCTGGTAGAATTAAGAGTCGTGAATAGTGCAATAAAGTTCTAACGGGACGCCAATATAATATTTTTCTAAAATATCTATTTGCTGGTCGTGTCATTACTTATTCTGCAACAAGGCTTAAGTCTATACTATCTATTTTATGAGTTAATGCTCCAACAGATATATAATCTACACCTGTCTTTGCATAATCAAGTATGGTAGCTTCTGTAATTCCTCCAGAGCTTTCTACTTCGTATCTATGGTTTATTAGTTCTACTGCTTTCTTTGTGTCTTCTACAGTGAAGTTATCTAACATTATTCTGTTTATTCCACCTTTTGTTAAGACTTCTTCTAATTCTGTAAAGTTTCTTACTTCTACTTCAATTTTTAAATCAAGCGAATGTTCTTTTAAATATGTATGAACTTTATCTATTGCTGCAGTTATACCACCTGCAAAATCGATATGATTGTCTTTTAACATTATCATATCATATAAACCAAATCTATGATTAGTTCCTCCTCCTGTTTTAACTGCATATTTTTCTAATATACGCATTGTAGGAGTAGTTTTTCTTGTATCAAGAAGTTGTACTGATGTTCCTTCTACAAGAGATTTATAATAATTAGTTCGCGTTGATACAGCACTTAATCTTTGCATATAATTAAGTGCTGTACGTTCTGCTGTAAGTATTGAAGTAGCTTCTCCTTCTACTTTGAAAACAATTTCTCCTTTCTTGACTTTATCACCGTCTTTCTTGAAAGCAGTAAATTGAATATTTGAATCTACTGTTTGGTAAACTAATCTTGCTACATCTATACCACAAATTATACAATCTTGTTTTGCTACTAATTTAGCTTTGTCTTGTGTGCCTGCAGAAATACATGATAAGGAAGAATGATCTGCTTCTCTTACATCTTCTGCTAAGGCTAATTGTATATGTGATATTATATGTTGTTTATATCGTTCCAACATGATGTTTCTTATTTATAGATTATCAATTTTTCTGTCCATTCAAAGTTGTCTGAAGACGTTAGTTTAATTAGATATGTTCCGTTTGTTAGATGAGTAAGGTCAAGTGTAGTTTGTGAAAGAGAGTGTAATGTTACATTTTCTTGAACATATACTTTACGAGATTGCATATCATAAACTTCTATTGTTAGATTTTGATTTGTAGGAGTTGTTATCGCTAATTTAACTTTTCCATTTGATGGATTTGGTAGTAGTTTAATATTTGTTAATTGTTGTGATAAATCATCTAATCCTACTCCTTCTGTCACGTTTACTGTTCCTTCTCCAGAAGTCTTTGCAGGACATACTCCGTTTTGAACTATTGCTCTATATTTCCAAGTTCCCATTTGGTCTGGTTGATGATTTATAATTTTTATTTCTTCTGTACCATCTATTTTTAACCAATTAAATTCTGGCTTTTTATATTCCCAATGAAGTACTGTTCCTTTTGATGCTCTTAGTTGTAATTCTACGCTTTCTCCCAATGGAATAGTGTTTGTCATTACGAACACATTACCTGCTTGAGTTGCTGAATGCACATTGATAGTTACCATATTACTTGTATCTGATACATAAGTAGAGTAAACAACTCTGCGAAAATATGTTGTATCAAATAGTTGTCGCATATCTAAACTTTGTGCTGTGTAATCAGAACCTATATTAGCATCTGACCAAGTTTGCATATCAGTACTCATTATCCATTTGTAAGTATAGTTTACACCATCTCCTCCTGTTGGAACTGAACCTACTAATATGTTTGCTACTGTTCCTTCACATATTGTTTGGTCATCACCAATTGTATTGTTAAATATTGGTGTGTGTTGTGTTCTTATTTCTCTTGGATAAGTATATGAAGTACCATTATTGTTTGTAGCAAATGCTCTAACATAGTAAACAGTATTTTCTTGTAAGTTATTTATTGTAGTAGATATTTCTCCCATTCCTGTGCCTAAGTGAATAGTTGATGGTGTATTCACATCTATTTCTGGTGTTGTACCCCAACAAAAACCTCTATCTGTTACTGGGCTAACTCCTTCATAGATTACATCTGCAGCAAGCGAAATAGAATTATGAGTACTTGTTGCTTGGTCAATTTCCAATATTGGTAATTGATATGTAGCATATACTACTATATCTTTTAATTCTATTGAAGAAAGATTTGACATTCCTTCAAATGCAAGGTAATAGTTAGATGATAAGTTTGTTAATAAGATTGAATCTCTTTGGAAGTCTGTGGTTGGGTCATTATATGTTATTAATTCTTGCCAATCATTTGATATGTCATTCTTATATAAAACTTTCAAAACGTCAGTACCTGCACCTTGAGTTAGTTGTTTTCTATCAAAACTTACATATGTTGCTTCTCTATCAGCCATATTTAGTATTGGTAACACTAATTTTGCTGTTGCAGATTGTTGTTGAGAAGTAAATGTATAGATTGAAGTTTCAGAATCGTAGTTCCAAGAAGTATTTATATCTAAACATGATTGTATTTCTGGTACATTTACATAGAATGGATAATCTTCAATTCTTGCACATTCTGTTATAAAACTCAATGTATCTCCATAGTCAATATGGCCATTATTTCTTGCAAATGCTCTAACATAATATGTAGTATTAGAAGCCAAGTTTAATAGATTAATAGTAAAGATTTCTTGATTGATTGTATTTGTTAATATTACTGAATCTTCTATTGTTGGCAATGGATGTGTTGCTAAACATATTCCTAATGTGTGAACATTATTGTTTCCATGAGAATCTAATTTTGCAGAGACAGTTGCTCTCTCATCTGTTACTGAAGTTACAGATATTGTTTGCACTTGTGGATAAGCTGTTTGGTCTCCATCATAAATTTTTACATCGTCTAATGTTACTCCATAGCCTCCTTTTACCTCTGCTTCAAATCCTAAGATTATGAAATCTTGATTTGCTGGTAAATTTACTATTTCATCTGTCCATGTATTAACTGCTGCTGTGTATGAAACTAATTCATGCCACACATCGCGTGCAGATGTTTTATATTTTACCTTTAATGCGTCTTTTTTATTATTTTTAATTTTTTGAGTGTGAGAGAATGATAAAACTGGTTGTTCAAGCATTTTAACATCTATTGGACTTGATACTAATGTTGTTTTTTGTGAACCACTTGTTCTATCACTTTTTATAATTGCCCAACTATTTCCTTCTTTTGGAGTTGATATTGCTCCCGATGTATATGCTGAATCTATTATTACCCAAGCATTATCTATGTATTCATCTGTTTCTTGTGACCAACAAATAAGTGAAGAGAAATCTTCAAATGATTCATGATAAGGGAAATCATTAATCGCTGAACATAATGTTTTTACCCTTATAACTTCTCCATATCCTATTTCTGATGAAGTTTTAGCATACGCTCTAACGTAATATTCAGTATCAGGAGATAATGATGCTATACTCAATAAAGCTGTACTTTGTGGGGTAGTTGTTGTAATTTTAGCATCATTATCTTCTGTTGGTAAAACATTTGTTGTACTATAACAAATACCTGTTTCTACAATGTTTGAGTTAAAGTTATTTACTGTTAAACCAACTTTTATTGTATCTTCTATTGCATCTACATTTGTTGTTAAAACAGTTGGTCTATTTGAGTTGATTGGTCCATATACAAAATTAATATTTTTTGTAGTAGTATTTTCAGTTATATTCATTATAGGTCTATTTAGAGGTACTCCTTGGAAAGAATTACTATTTGGAGTTGATGTATCTGAGAATTCTGTTTTGTTAGCTGTTCCAGGGAAAGGGTTTGAAGCAGATGAAACGCCCCAACCTGAACCGTTTGCTTCTTCTAAGTCAAATCCTGGGTTATTTGGATTACAATTTATACAATGATTTGACCATCCTGATGCATTTTTATTCACATGAAATATTAACATACCATGACCTGGTAAATATTTATCCCAATAGATTTGTTGTCTATTTTCTAATATGAAGTATTCATTTGTACTAAAACTTAATTTGTATGCAACATTATCTGTAATTAATGGTTGTAATGTAACATTGCCTTGTATTGTTAGTTCTTCTATAGTTGTATAGTTTCTTGTAGCTCTTTGATATGCATTCCATATAGGAGGACATTTCCCTCCATTATTATAGTTTCCACTACACATTAAATCCCAACTTTCATGGTGAGAAAAACTTCCATTCTCGCTATAGTCTGTATCGTAAAAGTCTGGTAATCCTAAAACGTGTGAAAATTCGTGACATATAGTTCCTATAACTAATGGTTCTGGATAATATTCGGTTCCATTCTTTTCTGAAGAACAAGCGTAGTCATATATATTTACTCCGTCTTTTTCTATTGGTGGATAGACCGCTGAACGGTGTGGCCAAATTGTATTAGCAGCTCCTCCACTTGATTCTGCAAACCCTGCATATATTACATAAACACAAGACACATAACTGCCTGGGCCATTAGTGTATTCTGCAAAATTTATTTCTAAATCTGCTGAATCAACTGCTTCTGCTATTAATTCTCTTGCTCTCATATCTCCTCCACCAGAATAGTTTTCTCCATAATAACCTAAATCAAATGCAGTTGTATATGGACCTACTACAGTTGCTTCAACATTTAACTTACCAAAAGATGTTGCTGTAAAATAATCATGCACACTACCTTGGTGTCCATTTGAAGAGTATCCTACTTGATTGAATAGATTTTCTATTTCTTGTTTTGGTGTAGTAAAAGGATAATTATTATAACTCATCAAAATTACTACCATTTTATAGGTTTCTAAAACAGCTTGCGCTGTATCGGAACCTATTGCTGCTTTCGTTCTTGTTTGAAAGTCATCATTTATGTCCCATAGTTGTTTTAGATAAGATATTTGCTCTTCTGAGTAAAACAATCCTTTATCTAAATTTGTCAAAAAGGCGTTTTCTTCCGCTGTTCTTTGATTTGGGTTATGAGCTATCATACCTGATGGTTGCATACCACCATTACCATTTGGTATAGCATAAACCCAATCCCCATTTTTCGCTCTCATCAAGGTGTAATCATCTGTTGTTTTACCCCAACTTACCTTTTCGTCACCTCTTAAACTAAGAGTTAATTGAGTGTTATCACTTTGTGTATAATTTATTGGATGTGGATATGCTACTACAGCAAACAAATTATTAGTTAGACAAACTAATAATAAACTAATTATTAAAAAAATTTTCTTCATACTTTTAATTATTAATAACTCGCAAAAATAATAATTTTTTTACAAGTTGCAAAAATTTAGTTAGTTACTGAACTTTTTTCACTGATTTTTTTTGTAGATAATAGCCCACAAGCAGCAAGTATATCCTCCCCTCTTGATGCTCTTATTGTTGCTGTAATACCTTTTGAAGTTAATAGTTCTCTTATTTTTATCATTTCTTTATCATCTGCTTGTTGGAAGATTGTGTCAGGTATTGTGTGAAAACGAATTAAATTTACCCTACATTCCATGTCAGATAATTGATTAACAAGAGAAAATATATGTCTATATTCATCATTCAAATTTTTAAAAACTATATATTCAAATGTAAGACGTCTTTGCCCTGTCCAATCGTATTGTTTTAATAATGCTAATACATCTTCTATTTTATAAGCCTTCTCTATTGGCATTATTTTTTCTCTTTCATTAGGAATTATATTATGAAGACTTATTGCTAAATGTACTTGTGTATTATCTAAGAAATCTTTTAGTTTTGGCAAATATCCACAAGTTGAAACAGTAATTCGTTTAGGACTCATTGCCATTCCCCATGAAGATGTTAAAACCTCTATACTTTTGATTAAATTATCGTAATTGTCTAATGGTTCTCCCATACCCATATAGACAATATTTGTTAATTGAGAATATTCGTCTATTGACCTTATTATATTAAGAATTTCATTACAACTAAGATTTCTTTTAAATCCTTGACGAGCTGTTGCACAGAATTGACAATTCATTTTACAACCCACCTGAGTAGAAACACATAAAGTGTATCTATCTTTATCAGGAATCATCACTGCTTCTACGTAAGAGGCCTCATCATATTTGTATAAGTATTTTTTGGTTCCGTCTATAGACAATACATATTCTAAATATGGAGTTAGTCCAAAATCATAAGATTCTTTAAGTTTTTCTCTTGCGACAACAGACAAATTAGTCATTTGGTCTATTGAACTAATCTGCTTCTTATATAACCAATCTGCTATTTGTTTACTTGCATAAGAAGGTAAGGATAATTCTTGGCAAATTTGTTTTAATTCTTCTAATGTTTTACCAAAAAGTTTTTGCTTTTCTTTCATATTTCGGGATTGTATAATCTTCCTTGATAGGTATTCCTTTCTATCATTCTTTGTTCTATTTTGCTTACAAGAGTTTCATTTCTCAAAAGTTCCCAATTTGAACCTCCTGCTTGGAATCTTGGAGGGACTTCTCCCGCAAAACGTTCTATTACAATATTAGGTGAGAGTTTTTCTAAAAAATCTATCATAAACTCCTTATACTCTTCAAATTTCATAAACTTGAAATCTTGAGGATTTTGTTCGTAATCCTTTAATATAGGAGTGTTTTTAACTAAAATTAATTGATGAAATTTTACAGAATGTAAAGCAAGTGTACTTAGTATCTCTGCTTCTTTTTGCATCATTTCAATAGTTTCACCTGGCAATCCAAATATTATATGTCCTCCTGTTGTTATACCTCTTTCTGCTGTTTTTTCTATTGCCTGTTTTGTTTGTTCAAAATTATGTCCTCTATTAATTCTTTCCAAGGTTTTATCATAACAACTTTCTATGCCATATTCTACAATTATGTGATGCTCTTTTTGTAATTCTGAAAGATAATCTAATATTTCATCATTTACGCAATCAGGACGTGTTCCTATTACAAGCCCTATTACTTGAGGATGAGATAATGCCTCAGAATATCTTTGCTTTAAAATATCTAATGGAGCGTATGTATTAGAATATGCTTGAAAATAAGCCAGATAATTTTTTACATTTTTATACCTCCAAGAGTGAAACTCTATTCCTTCTTCTATTTGTTGATATATAGATTTTGTCTTTTGACAATAAGAAGGATTAAAGGCATTATTATCGCAAAAAGAACAACCATTAAAGGAAATTTTTCCATCTCTATTAGGACATGTAAAACCTGCATCTATGGATAATTTCTGTAGTCTTTGTCCAAACTTTTGCTTAAAATAATTAGAATAAGCATTAAATGGTCTATTATGCCCCCAAACGTATTTAGATGTTTCCATAATTATTTGTTATACATCAATAAATCTACAAGATGAATAGTCTTTAATGGATACTTGTTTTTGTCAATTTGTGCTTGAAGATGTTGCAAACAACTCAAATCATTACTTACTATAAATTCTGCACCTTCCTCTAAAACTGTCTGTAATTTTTGCTCTGCTAATGCTTGACTTACCACAGGATTATATATTGATAAATTACCACCATGTCCACAGCAAAACTTATAGGGATTTTCTTCTAAAAGTATAATGTCTTTTACAGACTTTAAAATCTGTCTTGTTTGCTTTTCAAGATTATATTCTTTTAAAGAATGACAATTAGAATGTAAGTGAACCTTGTAGGGAAAGACTGCATCAAAAGACATAGTCTTATCAACATCACACAAAAATTCACTTACATCCATTATTTTGTTTTTAAGTGTTTTATACAAATTATGATATGTAGAATTAAAAAATAGTTTTCCAAAGTTGTTTTTTATATACCCAACACAAGATGCAGAACAGCCTACAATATAATCACTATCTTTGAAATCATTTATAAATTTCTCTCCTAACAGTTTTGCTTCTTCCCAATTACCATTTTCATACAACACCTTACCACAACAAGTTTGTTCAAGAGGATAATTAACATTATATCCTAAACCTTCAAGCAATCTTATTAAATTCCTTGCTGTTTGAGGAGAAAACTGATCTACACAACAAGATATAAAAACACTAAGGTTCATTAACTACCTTTTAATATATAAATTCTCCGTAAGGACTATTTATCTTAACTGTCTTATGGTCAGATTTTTCAACACGTCCTACTATTTGTGCATCAACATTGAATGATTTACTTATATTGATTATTTCTAATGCAGTTTGTTCATCAGTATAAATTTCCATTCTATGTCCCATATTAAAGACTTTATACATTTCTTTCCAATCTGTTTTTGATTGTTCTTGAATCATTTCAAACAATGGTGGAATAGGGAATAGATTATCCTTTATAACACAACTATCATCATTTAAGAAATGTAACACTTTTGTTTGCGCACCACCACTACAATGAACTAAACCATCTATTTTATGACGATATTCCTTTAATATTCTTGCAATAATAGGAGCGTATGTTCTTGTTGGAGATAATACCAATTTACCTGCTGTAATACCTGCAACTTTACTTTCTGATGTTAAATCAAGATTTCCACAATAAACAACAGAATCATCTAATGAACTATCGTAAGTTTCAGGATATTTATTTGCTATAGTTTTGTTGAATACATCATGTCTTGCAGATGTCAAACCATTACTTCCCATACCTCCATTATATTCATCTTCGTAGGTAGCCTGTCCAAAAGATGCTAAACCAACAATAACATTACCTGGTTTAATATTATGGTTAGATATAATATCAGAACGTTTTGCTCTTGCTGTAACGGTACTATCTACAATTATAGTTCTAACTAAATCACCAACATCAGCAGTTTCTCCACCTGTAGAATAAATTCCAACGCCCAAATCTCTTAATTGAGTCAAAAACTCTTCAGTACCATTTATTATATGAGAAATAACCTCTCCTGGTATTAATTGTTTATTTCTTCCAATGGTAGAAGAAAGTAAAATATTATCTGTTATACCTACACATAAAAGGTCATCAATATTCATTACAATAGAATCTATTGCAATACCTTTCCAAACAGACATATCTCCTGTTTCTTTCCAATAAGCGTAAGCAAGAGAAGATTTAGTTCCTGCACCATCTGCGTGCATAACAATACAATGATCCTCATCTCCTGTTAAAATATCTGGAACTACTTTGCAGAATGCTTTTGGGAATAAGCCTTTATCTATATTTTTTATTGCATTGTGCACATCCTCTTTTGATGCACTAACGCCCCTTAATGTGTATTTATCTGTCATAACTCACTTATTAGATTTATTACTCTTTGAACATCTTCATCTATTTCAAGATAAAGTTTATAGAAATACTCATCGCCGTAAAGATTTTGGGCTAAATAAGATTTCATCAATAATTTTATTTCTTTTTTCTCACTATTTGTAATACTATCTGTATTGACCTCTTGACTTTCCGCAAACTTTATCATTTCTTGATAGAACTCTTGAGAAACCACAAAGTTATCTAAAAAGTCTCCTCCATTAGCATATTGTTTGAAGACCTCTCTATTCTTATCTAAGTAATCAAAACAATATTTATAAATCAAGCCTTTTGCTATTAAAGCAGTATAAGATTCGCTTCTTTTATAGAGATTATACGGCAATTCCTTGTCTGGCTCAATTCCTCCTCCACCATAGACTATTCTTCCTTTCTTTGTTTTGTATTTTAGCGAATCAGCATGAGAGATAGTATCAACATCGTTTTCCATATCAGTATATCGCTCAATAAAATCCATATAATACTTTTCGTTATCACCCATTGTATATGGTCTTTGAATACATCTACCGCTTGGAGTATAGTATCGAGAAACAGTAAGACGAAGAACAGAGCCGTCAGATAGTTCTTTTTGTTCTTGAACCAAGCCTTTACCAAATGTTCTCCTACCTACAATATATCCTCTATCGTTATCTTGCAACGCTCCTGCAACAATTTCTGATGCAGAAGCCGAAACCTCATCAATAAGAACAACTATTTTCCCGCTTTCAAAGTTTCCTTTTGATGTTGCAAAATAATCGTTTCTTCCTTTTGCTCTTCCTTTAGTGAAAACAATCAATTCTCCATCAGAAAGAAACTCATCAGCAATGTTTATCGCTTTGTCAAGATACCCACCGCCATTTCCTCTCAAATCAAATATCAATTGCGTCATTCCACTATACTTTAAGCTAATCAAAGCCGAAGAAACTTCTGTGTGAGAGTTTGCAGAAAATTGCGAAAGTTTTATATAGCCTGTAGTAGAATTTATCATTCCGCTATAATCTACACTATGAATAGGAATAGCATCTCTTTTAACAGTAAATAACAAAGTTTTCTCTATGTTATGACGTTTAATTCCTAACTTAACCTTTGTACCCTTTTTTCCTTTTAAGAGTTTAAAGACATCTTCATTAGTAATTCCCTTGCCACAAACAACAGAATCATTTACCTCTACTATCCTGTCTCCTGGCATTATTCCTGCCTTATGAGAAGGACCCTGTGTTATAGGTTGAACTACAACAATAGTATCTTCAATAATTCTAAACTGAACTCCTATTCCGTCAAAATTACCTCTTAATTGTTCGTTTTCTTTTGCTATCTCTTCTGCTGTCATATAAACAGAATGTGGATCCAAATCTTCAAGAAAACCTCTAATTGCTGCATCTTGTAAAGAATCTACATTTACATCATCTACATATTGAGAATTAATCAAATTAACAACATAATCCAATTTACTTTGTCCAAAATTGGAAACATTGATAACTTTAGGCATTAACAAATCACCTATACCTATAATTATCAATACTACAAGCAGTACAATTAAAAGTTTTCTTCCCTTTGATTCCACAAAATGTTTCTATTTACTTTTCAATCCAAGCAGTAAGTTCTTCTAGTTTCAAAGCAGGAATGTCTAATTTATTTTTCTTTCTTAAACCATTTAAATCATTGAATAGTTTATTAACATTCGCCGCTTTTAAATCTTCTATTTTATTGATACCTGCTTTTCTCAAAACTGCTACCCATTCTGCAGCAACACCTTGCTCTATAAATTGTTCATCTGTAGAAACAGTTGCTTTCTTTTCAGGTTTCATTTGAGGGAAAAGAAGAACATCTTGAATAGAAGGAGAATTAGTCATAAACATACATAATCTGTCTATACCAATTCCCATTCCTGATGTTGGAGGCATACCATATTCCAATGCTCTAACAAAGTCATAGTCTATATACATCGCCTCATCATCTCCTCTTTCTTGTAATTTCAACTGGTCTTGGAATCTTTCCAACTGGTCAATTGGGTCATTCAATTCTGAATAAGCGTTTGCTAACTCTTTACCATTTACGAATAACTCAAATCTTTCTGTCAATCCTTCTATGCTTCTGTGCTTTTTAGTCAAAGGCGACATCTCTTTTGGATAATCATAAATAAATGTTGGTTGAATGTAATGATGCTCACATTTTTCCCCAAATATCTCATCTATAAGTTTACCCTTACCCATAGTTGCATCAACCTCTATTCCCATTTCTTTACAAGCAGCAACTAAATCTTCTTCTTCCATTTTATAGATGTCATATCCTGTATGCTCCATTATCGCATCTCTCATACTCACTCTCGCAAAAGGACGCTTGAAATCTATTTCCTTGTCTCCTAATTGAACCTTTGTTTGTCCATGAAGGGCAAGTGCTACTTTCTCTATCATTTGTTCGGTGAAATCCATCATCCAGAAATAATCCTTGTAGGCAACATAGATTTCCATACAAGTAAATTCAGGATTGTGAGTACGGTCCATTCCCTCATTACGGAAGTTTCTTGAGAATTCATACACCCCTTCAAAACCTCCTACTATCAATCTCTTAAGATACAACTCATTGGCAATTCTTAAATATAAAGGAATATTCAAAGAATTGTGGTGAGTGATGAAAGGACGTGCTGCTGCTCCTCCTGGTATTGATTGTAATACAGGTGTTTCTACCTCTATATAACCAAATGAATTAAAGAATTCTCTGATTGTATTAAGTATTTTTGTACGTTTTACAAAAACATCTCTTACATTTGGATTTACTATCAGGTCTAGATAACGCTGACGATAACGTTGTTCTGTATCTGTGAAAGCATCATAAACCTTACCATCTTTTTCTTTTACAATAGGTAGAGGTTTAATAGACTTACTCAAAATAGTCAATTCCTTAACATGAATAGATATCTCACCCATTTGAGTAATGAAAACATATCCTTTTACCCCTATTATATCTCCTATATCCAAAAGTTTTTTGAATACAGTGTTGTATAATGTTTTGTCTTCACCAGGACATATTTCATCTCTTTTTACATATAATTGAATTCTTCCCCATGAATCTTGTATTTCAACAAATGAAGCAGCACCCATAATTCTTCTGCTCATTATTCTACCAGCAATACTTACCTGTTGAAATAAAGAATTATCTGAAGGGAATTTATCTAAAATTTCTGTTGTTTTCGCATTAACCTCATACAAAGCAGCAGGATAAGGTTCTATACCTAATTCGCGCATTTGTTGTGTAGCCTGTCTTCTCAACAATTCTTGTTCACTTAATTCCAAACTCATAGTTCTACAAATTATATTTTTGATTAAACTGCAAAATTAATGAAAAACAAGGGAAAAACAATACATAAAAGAGAATTTTCTTGTTTATTAAAACTTTATTGTATATTTGCAACATAAAATTAGGAAAGTTATGATAGGAGTAAACAAGGTTATTTTAATTGGTAATTTGGGTAAGGACCCAGAAATAATATCTTTCGATGATGTAAAAAAAGCCTCTTTTTCTTTGGCAACAACAGAAACTCATAAAACGAAAGATGGTACAAAAATAGAAGAAACAGAATGGCATAATATTATTTGTTGGAGAGGACTGGCAGAGGTTGCCGAAAAATTCTTGAAAAAAGGAACTCACCTTTATGTTGAGGGTAGAATCAAATCTCGTATGAGAGAAGACAAGGACGGTAACAAAAAAAGAGTTGTTGAAATAGTTGCTGAAAATTTCAAAATCTTAAATAGAGCCCATATCTATCAAGCAAATGCAACCGAAGACTCTAATACAGATGCTATTTATGATTCTCTACTAGAGGAACAATTCCCAACAAACGATAATGATTTGAACATTTCAAAACTTCTTGCTGAAGATTCAGAGTTAAACAAATTGGGAGATTTACCATTTTAAAGAAAAAAATTAAAGAGTTTAAAGAAAAAAATAAAGAGTTGAATCTACAAAATTAGTGAATTCAACTCTTTATTATTTGATATTTATTCCTTGATTATCAGATATCCATAAACGGATATGTAAATTCTGTTGGTGGAACTAGTGTCTCTTTCACACATCTTGGTGAAACCCAACGATATAGATTTAACTCTGAACCTGCCTTATCATTAGTTCCTGATGCTCTTGCTCCTCCAAATGGTTGATTTCCAACTACTGCTCCTGTAGGTTTATCGTTTATATAGAAATTACCAGCACTATATCTTAATTTATTCATCGCTGTTTCTATGTCATAACGTGATTTCGCGAAAATAGAACCTGTAAGAGCGTATGGAGATGTGCTGTCACATAATTCTAAAGTTTCTTCATATTTATCACCATCATATAAGTAAACAGTAATCACAGGTCCAAACAACTCTGTTTCCATAGTTTCATAATGAGGATTAGTTGTTAAAATTACTGTTGGTTCTATAAAATAACCTACGCTCTTATCACATTTTCCTCCAACTACAATTTCTGCTTGATTATCTGTTTTTGCTCTCTCTATATATTTTGAAATGGTATCAAAAGATTTTTCATCTATAACCGAGTTCATAAAACTTCCCATTTCCATTGATGAACCCATTTTTATTTGTCCTACCATTTCTTTTATATTTACAAGAGTTTCTTCCCATATCTGTTTTGGAACGTATGCTCTTGATGCTGCTGAACACTTTTGTCCTTGATATTCAAACGCTCCTCTTACTATCGCTACTGCTAACTCCCTTGGAGAGGCAGACTTATGAGCGAAGATAAAATCCTTACCACCTGTTTCCCCTACTATTTTTGGATAAGTTCTGTAATTATTGATATTATCACCTACTTGTTTCCAAAAGTTGTTAAAGGTACGTGTAGAGCCTGTAAAGTGTACTCCTGCTAAATCCTTTGAAGAGAAACAAACATCTGAAATCACACTACCATCACCAGGTACGAAATTGATTACTCCATCAGGAACTCCTGCCTCTTGTAGTACCTTCATTAAATAATAATTAGAAAGAACCGCTGTTGTTGCTGGTTTCCAAACTGTTACATTACCCATTAATACAGGTGAAATATTCAAATTACACGCTATAGAGGTGAAATTAAAAGGAGAAATTGCGTAAACAAATCCTTCTAAACCTCTGTATTCCAAACGATTGATTGCTGTATTATCACTCAAAGGTTGTTGAGCGTAAATCTTTGAGGCGTAATAGGCGTTAAAACGAAGGAAGTCAATAGTTTCACAAGCCGAATCTATCTCTGCTTGAAAAGGATTTTTACCTTGTCCTAACATTGTAGAAGCGTTGATAACATATCTGTATTTACCTGCTAATAACTCAGCAGCCTTTAACATGATTGTACACCTGTCAATCCAATGAACATTCTCCCATTTCTTTCTTGCTTCAAGTGCTGCTTCAATTGCTTTTTGTACAGTTTCTTTATCTGCTTTATGAAACTTTGCTAGAACGTGTGAATGTTCTGTAGGCATAACAAGTTCAGAGACATTTCCTGTTCTAATCTCTTTACCGTTGATTATTATTGGTATTTCAATACATTGATTGTATTGTTTTTCCAATTCTTTTGCTAATAATTCTCTTTCCTTTGAACCTTGAGCGTAAGAATAAACAGGTTCATTTTTTGGTTGAATAAAGAAAAATGTCGAATTGTTCATAACTTTAAGGTATTAAAGATGTTAATTTTTTTTATTATGAATATTTGTGCAAATATATATGTTTTTTTAATCTTATCAAAAGAAAAAACAGTAAATTTGCAGAAAATATAATCTTGATGAAGTCAAAAACTATTTTTACAATAAATCCCACAGATTACGCTTGCTCATTAGAAAAAGACGATTTGACTATTTTGGGCGTTGTATCTAAATCTCATGATTTTACCTTTGTTGCTCGTATAAACAGATTTACTAAATATAAGTTCGTAAAAAGCGAGGATTTCTATATATGGAAAGATAACTCAAAAAACAATGATAAATTCACAACCTATTTTTACAATTACAAAGACAAGTCTTGTAAAATCATCTTAATCAACGTAAAAAACAATAATAACACTCTAATCAGTAACTGGAAAGACTTTACTAATATCATAGTAGTCATAGGACAAGAAAACAAAAAAGTCGCTGAAGAAATATTAAACAAACTAAAAGAAAACGAAATTACTCATGGAGAAATTCTTCCACTAGAAACTACTAAAACAGTACAAATCGATTTATTTGGAGAACAAACCATATCCAACTACACAAGTTTTACACAAAGTAAATACTCTCTTAGCGAGGAAACACTTGATAGTTTTTTATTCTCTATAGATAATTATGTCTCAGATTTAGAAACTCATAAAAAAATATGAAATATAAAAGAAACTTAAAATCTCTAATTGTATTAATTTGTCTTATCTTTTTAAGTCAAAATACTCTCGTTGGTCAAGAAAAACTACTCTCAATGAAGATAGTTTACACCGTACCCATTATGAGCGCTGAAATCAAATCTTGCTCTGAAAAAGATTCAATCAAATATGACTTTCTTATAGATAAAAGGTTTTGGTGGCAAGCCTGGGATAAAATAGTTGAGAACACAAAAGACTATGACTCAATTTCTAACCTACTTGCTAAAAACCTAAAAGAAAAATTCAACAAAGAATACACAAAAGAAGAAACTAAAAAATTAATAGAAAACAACATCAGAAAAATACAATTTGAAGAACGCTGGTTCTACGACACAAAAACAATGTTGATACGAAGTGAAGTTGTTGGTTTTCAACCCATATTCACAATAGACAGTATTGTACTTGAAGATGAAGACTTAAAAATAAAAGAATACTTTTCTTATCCACTAGGATGGGTTAAACCGATGAAAAACAACAAAAAAACCGATGAAGTAATAGTTGTAAGTAACATAGAATTTACCACACCTATCTACAACCCAACACCATACCAATGGTGGTTAAATCACCTTGAAGCGGAATACTCAATACCATTCCTTGATATGCTACTCTCAAAAGCGGAAAACCTGAAAATCAACACCTATGAATCACCCTCCGCCTCTGTTGCTTTCAACAAAGTAGAAATACTAAAACAATTGGAATATCAAACAAAAGAAACCCTTGTAAGTGAAGACTCCATGTACAACACCATTGAAAAAGACACCATAGTTAAAATAAAATACTCAGGAGAACACATAGACTATTTCCGTTTTGGACAACAATGGATTTTCGATTTAGAGTCTCTATCTTTCAGTAAGAAAATCAATTACTTCGCTCCAGTTATACGCTTAACAGGTAAAGACAACTCCTTTAGAGGTTACTATCCATTATTTTATATCCGTAAAGAAAATTAATTATGAAAAAAATAATTTTAATCATATTTCTAACAATCAGTTTCGTAGCCCACTCTCAAAGTTATGGAGAATACGCCATTGAACACGAATTTCATACCGTAGGAGTATTCAATCCACAATGGGAAATAGACAAAGTACTCAACCCTGTTAAATATGAACACCTCACAGGATACTTCAGAGAAGAACTCGCCGATGTAATACTGAGCGCTGTCAAAGACAAAAAAGTAAAAATATATGACGAAAGAAAACGTGAAATCACACTCGACACCCTAATAAAAACAATCATCTCCTTTGAAAAACAACACTTTAACATAGAACTAGGAAAAGACAGTGTTTTCTCCTATATAAAGAAATACATATCCTCCTATCAATTTGAAGAATTTCTAACCTACAACTATAAAAACTCCTCGCTAAGTAAACAAATCAAAGCGTACTGTCCATATATGGTGAGATACAAAACCTTTGAAAACGAGAAAGATACCATACAACTACCACTATTTTGGATATTTCCCGAAGAAAATCCCGACAACAAAACCCCTCAACTACTAAACATACCCGACACCGTCTTATCTGCTCACAGTTTAAAATACCCTGTACAAATGCCCTTTACCACAAGTTTGTTTTCAAAAATCAATAAAGACGAAATAAAAGTCTATAAAACAAATTCTGAGGACTTTACCACCAAAAAAGAAATAGAAAAACTCTTCATACTAGAAAACACCTTTGTCTATTATGACGAAGAAACAGGGGAAGAACAAATCAGAAAATCCTATTCCGACATTGTACCCGAGGACATAATCGCCTTACGAATAGGAGAAAACTGGACTATCAATTGTCAAACCCTTGAAATCTTTAAAACCATACAATTCTATCTGCCACTATATCAAATAGATGAAAAAGGTTACACACAACTAGGAATAAAAATATATAATAAAAATCAAAAATGAGAGAAAAACTATCAATGGAACAACTAGGGAGAATGAGTGTAGAAGAGTTTAAAACCTCCGACAAATTCCCCTTCATCATAATCGCCGATAACATACGAAGTATGAGTAACATAGGTTCCATCTTTAGAACCTCTGACGCTTTTAGGGTAGAAAAGATATACCTATGTGGAATCACACCCTGTCCTCCTCATCGTGAAATACAAAAAACCGCCCTTGGCGCTACAGAAAGTGTTGATTGGGAATACGTAGAATCAACTCAAACCATTGTAAACCAACTAAAAGAACAAGGTTGGAAAATACTCGCTCTAGAACAAACCACCAATAGTGTAATGCTTGATGAACTAAAAATCGAAAAGGGAGAAAAAATCGCTATCGTTCTTGGAAATGAGGTAGATGGAGTGGAACAAGAGGTAATCAATTCCTGTCATCAAAGTGTTGAAATCCCACAATTTGGAACCAAACACTCCTTTAACGTATCAGTCTCGGCAGGTATATTTCTCTGGCAACTATACTGTTTAATAAAATAAAAGGGTGTCCATTTTTTGACACCCTTTCTTTTCTTTACTTCACCTCTGTTAATCTGCAATTATTGTATGCAAAATAACAAGATGTATGATTACCATTTTGACGATTTTTCAAAATATTTAACTTTGTGACTTTTTGTTGTTTTGTACTTATGTTTTCAATCTCAAAGACTTGACTTGCAAGATTTTGAAACTGCGATGTGCCCGCAATTTTCTCCCCTTGTTTTGACGGATGCGCTACAAGGCAAACGTGAATATTTTTCTCTTGTGCAAGTTTAACTAACTCAATTGCAAGTTCTTGCTGTTCAGAGAGATTCTCGCTGTTATATGGACATAAAACTGATAAATTGTCCAATACCAATATTTTAAAATCATTTCTTTTTTCTAAAAGTGAGTTTACATCACTCAAAACTTGACGCCAATTATTAAAATTGTTTTCTCGGTTGTAAATTGCTAGTTTACCCTCTATTTCACTTAATGCAACCTCTCTTTCCGTTTCTGTTATTGTTGCATTTTGATAATAGGTTTTCGCAAGATTTGTGCAGACATCATCGCTGTCTTGCTCTGTGTAATACACTGTTTTCAAATTACTTGCAGTGACATTCCAAATAATATTATTAATAAAAGTTGTTTTTCCACTGCACTCTTTTCCTGTAATTACACTCAATCCACGCTGTACAAGTCCACCCTCAAGATTTGTATCCAAATTTTTATATCCTGTGGAATAAAACTCTTGTGGTTGTTTTCTACGTTTTGTGAGGTTGAAAATGAAATTTGTGTTTTCTTCTTCTTGTTGTGTTTGTTCTCCGAATAACCTTTCAAACTCTTCATTTCCAATAACTTGACGTACAAAATGACTAAACTTTTTCAGTCCCGGTAAATCATTTCCTTGTGCATCTTTACCGCAGGTGTCGTGAATACATTTGTACGAGAGGGTATGACGTTTTTGCAGATAATTATCAAAAACTATTGAATCTCTTTCTCCCGGTATTTTATGCGTTTGAAATGGACAACGTTTCAAAACGTACATATCACCATGTTTCACACCATCTCTTATGTACTCTTCTCTATAATTATACAAGTCATACGTCATTAAAAAGTTTTCCATCGTTTCAAATATGCTAAAAAACTTATCACGGAACTCGTCATCTTTTTCAGTCCACCAACCACTTGCACTTGTTGTAAATGTTGATGGTGTTGCAGTTGCAATGTATTCATTTGTTTCTTCAGGTGCAGGGTATTTTGCGAGAAAGTTTTCAATGTGCGTTGCGTTTATTGGAACTTGATTTTCAGTTATTTGTAAGATTTGACTTTGTCTGCCACTCTTGTTGTTTATAGTTCCGTAAAAACGAGTTAATCGACTGAGATTTGCAACACTTGTATCCACGAAACTATGAAAGTTTGATTTTAAACTTTTTAAAAACTTTTCCACCTCTCCATTACCAAACTCGGAGTCAAAACGATAGATTAAATGGTAACCGTTGCCTGAAAAGGCAAAACAATACGGATTGCCAAAACCCTCTGATAACAGCAGATTAATGCATTGTATTGCAACATTATACGTCTCTGTAACTTGTTCATCACTTGCCCCTATTTCTGCGTCTTTGTTGTCCAAGTCAATCAATAAAAACTCCCTTTGAGAGATATTTTCATCTTTTTGCCATGAGTGAGTCCACTTTGCATAATCCAAGTCAGTTGGAGTATTCAAACGAAAATAAATCTTTTTATTTGCGTTGTTGTTGGTGTTGTACACCTTCCAAAATGTGTCAAAATCTTGACACATAAGACAGTGATTTTCAGTTTTTACCTTACCTATAAAGGCAATTTGTCGTTCGTTTAGGGAGAACATTTCCCAAGTTTTTTTTAACTCATCTCCATGAGTATTTATTAAATTTGTCATAAAAATTAAAATAAAATAATTATTATGGTATTTTTGTTATTATTGTTATTATAGTGCACCTTTTTTGCGCATAAAAATACCAAAATTGCGTAGGAAAACACCATAATTTCATTTTATTTTTAAAGTTTAAGTGTATGAAAATAAAGGTTTTGTCTCATATTTTCACACATTTTTATTTGGTGGGTTTCATCTATTATAAATACCTCATTTTTCATTTTTTGCAAACGTTTTCTCAAAGTATTTTCACTAACTCCCACAACATTACATAAATCCCTTTGTAAACCCTCATATACCTCAAAACTAGATATATAACTAATTAACATCATATCAATAACATCAATTTCATCAACCTCATCAAGAAAATCCAACCTAACATAAAAATACCTTTCGTTTTGTTTTTTTATCTTATTATACAAGGTTTGGAATTTTTCAGCGAGTTGATACCTCTTTGTGCGAAAATGTGGTATATCTGTTTTTTCTAAAATTCCATTTTTACAAAGTTTTTTCAATGTTTTCATTAAATTATTACGATTTTTTTTCGCGATGAATTTAAGGTTTTCAACCGAACCTGTAAACCCTTGTTTTTCAGGAAAATTAGCGATATAACTAAGTAGAAATCTTTCTACACAACTAAGGGGCTTACCCTTATTCTTAATAATAACTTCACTATGATTTATGAAGTTAATATAAACTTTAAAATACTTCATAATGATTAATTTTTTAATAAATTATTCTGAAAAAAAACAAGACAAAATCTCCCATATAGGAATGGGGATTCCTACCTATAAAAATATTAAAGAAATCTATTTTTAATAATTTGTGGTTTGTCTCGTGTATTTAATAATACAATGAAAATTTCAATTCGTTACAAAAAAATTTATTTTTTTCTTATTTTTTTCGTAAGGAGTTGATTATTAGAGAGAAAAAAAGCACTCCTAATTAGAAGTGCTTTTTTTTAAAACGTTTTATATATAATTTTAATACAATGAATCAAATTTAATCTTTTCTCCATTATCGTCTATGAGATATACTCTTTTGCCTCCATCTTCATAATAGATTTGATTATCTTTATCAACACGATTGAATTTAAGATAATTATCATATTTCATTTCTTCATCTTCACTAGCACAACAAACTTCGTACAAACTCAAATCACCCCAATCAACATCTAAACCTAAATATCCTACTGTATTTTCCGCATACCAATCAAAACGTTCATAATCTCTACCATTACAAACAAAAGCAAAAACACGTTTACCCGCTTTCTCTTTATACTCTAAATCTAAGCATCCTTCATCGCAAAGGTCCTCATCATAAACCGTATAGAATGCCATAAACAAAGAATAGAGTTCATCATCATCTTCATTATCTGAATATATTAAATATTGTTTATTATCTCGCATCCATTGTTCAAGTTTCTTACCTTTTAAATTTTCTAAATACTCTCCTTCATATAAATCGTAAGGAAGCAAAAATATTCTACAATCAAAATCTCGTTCTACCTCTTCATCATCTTCAACTGTTGTAACCTCAACATATCCTATTGGAGATACACCTGTCTGATTACAAAAATCATCGCAAACACTATCATCCAACCATTTAATAGCATAATTTTCCTCTATTTCTTCTGTGTTATAGTAAACATAAACTACTCTTTTCATAACTTATCTATTTATTTTTATTTTTTTAACGCCACGAAAATACAAAATAATTTACAAACAACAACAAAGCACCTTTATTTTCAAAGGTGCTTAAAAAAATAAATTTCTCTTAATACTTCAAAAAAACACAATCCATCAAAAATCTCCTCCAATCCTCATTTGAATAAGTCTCACAATCATTTTCAGGATCTAAGTCAAATGTTTTTTCTTCTATGAAATCAACTAATCCTTCAATTTCAATTCCAATTTCAAATAATTCTCTCATGTTTTTAAATTCTTAATTTTTAAATAAACTCAATACTAAGACTCACATTCTATAATAGAACTTTAACTTTCTGTTGCTTAATTAAAAAGAGTGTCCATTTTTTGATACTTTTTTTTTAATTTTTATTGTATTTTTGCTCTATGGAAAGACATGACGAGTATTTTACTTCTTTAAAGGAGGTTGAAAAGGAGTTACCTTTTTATAAAGTATTTTTTAAAAATAAGGTGGTTTTCGCCAACGCTAACGATAATCCACAGAGTGCATTTTTTAAGTTTTTTACAAAAAATTTCCACTCTTGGGAACTAAAACATTTCTATTCGTTGAGTTTAGATGGCATTCTCTACTCCTATAATGGAGAGATTTTAGAACAAGAGCAGTTGATGGAGAGAGGGGATTTTCTTTCAACGGAGAGTGTTGATATATTGAAAAAGAGTGATATAATAGTTACTAACCCACCTTTTTCTTTATTTAGAGCGTTTTTTGATTTATTGATTGAAAACAAGAAACAGTTTCTAATTATAGGGAATCACAACGCCTCAGGATACAAAAGTATTTTTCCATATATAAAGGATAGAAAGGTATGGTATGGGGTGAATATCCCAAAAATTTTCTACAACTACAAGGGTAAAAAACAACAAAATGTAGCAGGTCTTTGTCGGTGGTTTACCAACCTAAAACACAAGCAAGAAAACCCTTTCCTTACTCTAACCGAGGAATATACACCTGAAAAATATCCTAAAAATAACCTTCATTCAGCGATTAACTGTAATGAGGTAAAAAATATTCCTAAGGATTATTTTGACCCTATTGGTGTTCCTATTAGTTTTCTTGACAAGTGGAACGACAAACAATTTTCCATAATAGGAATAGAGAGAGAAAAGGGAGAAACAAGATCAGTTAGACTGATTATTTGTCAAAAAAAATATTCTTCTTTCCTTTCGGTAAAAGAACTGGCAAAGAGAGCAAACCTATCAGAGGCTTCAATTAGAAAATATATAAGAAAAAATAAAATATCACGTAGAGAAGAGAAAAAAGAGATTGTCTTCAACCAAATACACTCTCTTTTAACCCAAAATCCATCGCTTTCAATCAGAGGTATAGCAAGAGAATTAAAACTTTCTCCAACAACCGTTAGCAAATATTTACAAAAAAGAGAAAACTTCATTTTCAATTGATTTTGATATATTAAACGAAGCAGAAATTTACCTCTTTGGAAAAAAATTAACATTTTTTTCGTAAAAAACTAGAAATCAGACTATTTATTTATATAATAATTATACAAATAGTAAAAAAAAATGAGTGTAAATTATGTTAAAGTAAAAAGAATGGTTCACGTTGGGGAAAATCCTGGTGAAAAGTTTATGGCGAGATTATGGAGAAATCAAGATATTAATCTTGACACTATCGCCGAGGAGATAAGTAATTCAACGACTATGAATTACGCCGATGTTATAGGGGTTGTGAAAGCGCTTGAGCAACAAATCTCAAAGTATATAATGAATGGTTCGGCGGTGAAACTTGGAATGTTGGGTTCGTTTGTTCCTGCCATTTCAGCGAAAGCGTGTGAGAGCGCTGATGATGTGACGAACGAATCTATCAAAAGGGTTAAATGTCTTTTTAAACCTTCGGTTAAGTTTAGAAATCTTTTAGCGAAAGCAAGTTTAAAGGAGAAAGATTTGACGGTAAAAGGTTTGATTGAGTAATCTAGGAAAAAAAATTAAGGGTGTCCATTTTTTGACACCCTTTTGTTTTATAGTCCCATTTCGTTTTTTATTCTTTCTATTTTTTCTGTGGCTTGGGTTTGTAGTTTGTCGTAATCTTCTGTGGAAGTCATTGGTAATGTGATAGAAAAATAGAATTTGATTTTTGGTTCTGTTCCACTTGGGCGTACTGATACTTTACTTCCACTTTTTAATAGGTATTGTAGCACGTTGGATTTTGGTAATTGGGTTTTTTCTGTGTCGAGATAGTCTATAATTTCTACAACTTCATCATTATCAAGGGTTTTTGGTGGGTTGTTTCTGAAATCACTCATCATTTGTTGGATTTCTTCGGCTCCTGTTTTCCCTTTTCGTGTTATGGATAGTTGTTTTTCTTGATAGAATCCATATTTTTTGTAGAGTTCAAGTAGGAAGTCAAATAGTGTTAGTTGTTGTTCTTTGGCATAGACTACCATTTCGGATAGGATACAACAAGCACTTACAGCGTCTTTGTCTCTTACGAAGTCTGAAATTAGGTATCCGAAACTTTCTTCTCCTCCTCCTATGTATGTTTTCTTTCCTTCTTGTTCACGGATTTTTGAGGCGATGTGTTTAAATCCTGTTAGTACGTCAAAGCATTCTACTGAGAAGTCTTTTGATATTTTTTTTATCAAATCGGTTGTTACAACGGTTTTTATAACATATTCTTTTCCTGTTAGTAGGAGAGAGTTTTTATTCGCTGATAGTAGGTAATAGGTTAAGAGTGAGGCGGTTTGATTTCCATTTAATATTATCCATTCTCCTTTATTATCTTTTAAAGCAATCGCTTCTCTATCCGCATCAGGGTCTGTTGCAAGTAATATATCGGCATCTATGTCTTTTGCTAGTTTTAGTCCCATTTCAAGGGCGGCTACCTCTTCAGGGTTTGGACTTACACAGGTTGGGAAGTTTCCGTCAGGGATTGATTGTTCTTCTACACAGATTATGTTTTCAAATCCGTATTCTCTTAAGGCTCTTGGTACTAGTGTGATTCCTGTTCCGTGAAGTGGGGTATAGACTATTTTTATGTCTTTGTGTTTGCGTATGATGTCTTGGTTTAGGGATAATGTTTTTACTTTTTCAAGGTAGATTTTATCGATTTCTTCTCCTATGATGGTGATGTTTTTATCATCATCTTGTATTTTTACTTGTGAATAGTCTGTTATTTTATTCACTTCATTTATTACAAGTTCATCGTGTGGTATGGTTAGTTGTGCGCCATCGTTCCAATAGGCTTTGTATCCGTTGTATTCTTTTGGGTTGTGGGAAGCGGTTATCATCACTCCTGCGTCTGCCTTTAGTTCTCTTACGGCGAAGGATAGTTCGGGTGTTGGACGTATGTCTTCGAATAAAAATACTTCAAATCCATTGGCTGCCATAACTCTTGAGGTTATTTTAGCGAAGTCTTTACTGTTGTTACGGCTGTCATAAGAGATTACGGTGCGTATTTTCTTTTCTGGGTTGTTTTGGATTATGTAGTTACAGAATCCTTGGGTTGTCATAGCGATGATATAGTTGTTCATTCTGTTGGTTCCTATACCCATTACGCCTCTTAGTCCTCCTGTTCCAAATTCTAGGGTTTTGTAGAAAGCATCGTTAAATTCGTTTACCTCATTGTCTCTTAAACGAATGATTTCTTGTTTTGTGGATTCATCTATACTTGAGTTTAACCATTTTTCAGCGTTAATCTCAGCGTTTTTGTCTATTTGTATCATAATTATTTCTTCTTACTATCTAACCATTGTTGTGCTTCTTTGTTGCCTAAGGCTGCTGCTGTTTGATAATATGAACTTGCTTTTTTTGTATTCTTTTTAACTAGTTTACCATTAGAATACAATTTTCCAAGATAAAGGTTCGCCTCTTCATTATTATCTAGTGCCGATTGATTTAGATAGTCCAATCCTTTTTTAAAGTTCTTTTTTATTTTTTTACCCTCAAGATATTCTTTTCCTAGTATGAATTTAGTTTGTGAGCGTTCTATGTCTTTTATTTCTAATAAGTCTTTTATCTCTCCTGTAGCGTTGTAGGTGTCTATCGCTACTACTTCTTTAGCGTAAATACAGTTTTGTTTTGCTGCTTTTCTATACCAATTTATAGCGTCTTTCTTTTTAGCATTTCCGTAAAATCCATTTTCTGATAGAAATCCCTTAACATATTGTGCCACTGCTAGGTTTTCTTTTAGTGGTAAAGCGATTAATGAGTCGGCTTTTTGATAGTTTGGCGCTATACTTTTACCTATTACATATATATAGGCTAGGTTTTGCATTGCGTAGATTTCTTTTTGTTCTGAGGCTTTTTCGTACCAATACGCCGCTTCTACAAAGTCTTTTCCTATAACTTCTCCATCAAAGTAGAAATCTCCTACTCTACGACAAGAGAAAGCGTCTCCTCTTTCTGCACATATTCTGTACCAAAGGTAGGCACGTGATTTGTTTTCTATCACTCCTTCTCCCTCGTCAAACATTTTAGCAACTTTGAGTTGTGAGAGTTCATTTCCTCTTTCTGCTGCTTGAATGTAATAAGAGAAAGCAAGTCTTTTGTTTTGAGCACAACCTTTTCCTTCTTCATACATTGTTCCCAAAGCGTAACATGAAGCAAGGTGATTTTTTTCCGCCGCTCTTTTATACCATACAAAGGCGTTTGAATAACTTTGTATTTGTCCTATACCTTTATAGTATTGAGTAGCAAGTTCATATTGTGCTTCTGTATTTCCGTTTTTCGCTTTTAATAATAGGTTTTGACATTGAGCAATGCCAAAACAAAGTAATAGTAAAGTGCTTATTATTATCTTTTTCATAATATTATTTATTGTTCGTAACGCCATAATTGATTTTCATTCCAAAATTGCATTGCTGTTGGATAACCATTGTTAAATGCTAGTTTAATATAGTTTACTCCTTGAGCAATATTCTTTTTTACTCCGTCACCAAAGTATAACATCTTTCCAATTTTGAATTGTGCCTTAGCAAGTCCACCCTCATCTGCTGCTTTCTTAAACCATTCGTAAGCAGAGGGTAAGTGTTTTGCCACTCCTACTCCTTGTTCATACATTTCTCCAAGACAGAAATACGCCTCTGCGTTCTTTTGTTCTGCTGCTAGGTTAAAGTATTTAAAAGCAAGGTGTGCATTTTGTTTTACATCTACTCCATAATAATAAAGTTCTGCTAGTGCCATTATCGCTTTTGGATGGTTTTGTTCTGCCGCTTTCATATACCACTCTATCGCTTTTGATATGTCTTTTGGCATTCTGTCTGCTCTTTCATACATCTTTCCAAGTCTATATTGAGCATTTGGATTTCCTTGTTCTGCGTCTCTGATAAAGGTTTGAGCAGAAAGGTTTACTCCTAGAACTATCGCTAATAATGTGATAAAAATTTTCTTTGTCATATCTTATGATTTTATAAATATTCTACAATAACTTCTTTCATAAATTTCTTCTCTAAAATATCTACCAAGCGTTTGATGATACTTCTTCTTAAGGCAATTTCAACAGGTAAGTCCGCTTCATGATGAGCAGGGTTTACTTTTGTTCCACACAAAAGATGGATTTCATCGCTGTTTAATAATTTTTCAGCAATTCTGTCTGCTGGTCCATTAGCAAAATTGTTGTTTGTAGTAGCATTTGAAAGTAGGCTTATTACTTTATTTAGGGTTAATACTCCCTCGGTAACTAAGTCTAATCCTTTCATTTTACTCATCGGAGGAAGTGTAGAGTCTATGTTTTCATAATCATCTACTATTTCTACCCCTAGGTGTTTTGAAAATATTTCAGCAGTTGTTGCTCCTGATACTATTTTATATCCATCAAAACTCTTTACCCTTTCAACATATTCTGCGTCTTTACTCATATCACAAGGTGGACCTGTAGCAATTATGGTTTTTCTTGGATTTCTAAAATAAATAACCGCACAACTTGTATCGTCTTTTGATGAAAATCTATCGTTAGAGTAGGCTTTGTTTACTACTCTTTGAGCAAGTTTTGTCGCTGAAATATATCTTTCATTAACTATAGTGTCTTTCACATATTCCACATAGGCGTCTCTTCCCCAACCAAGTAACATATCATCATTTCCCATTCCTGATTGGGTTACTCCATCTGAAATAAAGATAATTCTATCTTCTTTCATAGGTTTGAAACTACAAGTCATTATTTCTTGACTTCTACCTTGTTGATCCACATTCTCAAGCAATAAACAATTCCATTCAGGTTCAAAAACATTACCTCCTCTCATTATAAGGCACAATGGATTATCATACTCAAGAATATTTACCTCTTCATTATGTACATCTACTATCGTAAAAGTAGCATAACTTGTTTTTCTTTCGCTACAAATAGGGAGAGTATCCATTATTATTTCGGCTATTGTCTTAGCGTTTTTATGTTCTTCCGCAAAGTTAATCGCCATTGTGGAAGTAAGTGTCGCAAGTACATTCGCCTTTACTCCATGTCCCATTCCATCTGCTAAAACAGCAAGTGTTCTGTCTTCTTCTTTCAATCTTCTTGAAATGAAAACATCTCCACAAATAAATTCTCCTTTGTGGTTTTTTTGAAAACAGGCTGTCTCAACGTGAAATTTATTTGTTGCGCTCATAGTTTTATTTATGAATTTTGTACATCAACAAATTTCAATGTGTTATTCAAAATTCTTGAAGTTTCTATATCAAATTCACTAATCCCTATTTTGTTGAAACTATTTTTAATACTGTTTTTCATTCCTTGTAAAGCAATATCTGCAATAGGACGTTTAGCAAGTTTTAAAACTATTTCATTATCATAGTTCACAACATATTTTGAAAAACAATTTGAGTTTTCTGTATATAGATTTGAATCTATAATCGTTGCTGCTAAATCAAGTTTTTCTAATTTCTCAATTGCTAAAAAGTATTCTTTAGAAAGATATAGGTTTAAATTGTTTTCCTTTGATGTTATTGGAGATTCTTCAAAGATAATCGCCTTATGTGGTAAACCAAATAATAAGGATTGTTTAGTATAGTCCATAATCAATTCTATAAATCTTTCTAATTGATTATTGTCATCTAGTGTAAATCTTATTTTATCTCCCAAAATCTCTACAAAAAGAGAAGGAAGTTGTTGTGTTATTCTTTTTACCTGTGTTAATATATTATCTACTCTTATATTCAACAAATCTCTGCCTGAAGTCAAAGTAATTTGTTTGAAATTCAAAAGTTGTAGTATGCAAACATAATTTTTCTTACTTGTCATTTTTGTGTTTTTTGTTTTATTGCTTAACGCTCCATTTTTCAATTTGTTGTTCTATTGTTTCTTCCACCTGATTGATGGCTTTTTCTAGTTCATCATTACAGATAACATAGTCAAATTGATTTGAAAGCGATATTTCCATTTCGGCTCTCTCAACCCTTTCTTTCAATGTATCTTCGCTTTCTGTGCCTCTTTTTCTCAATCTATTCTCTAATTCTTCTATACTTGGTGGCATAATGAATATAGAGCACGCTTGTTCTTTCAGTATGTTTTTTATATTAATTCCCCCTTTTACATCTATGTCAAATATCACAAACTTACCTTGTCCCCAAATTCTATCTAATTCCGATTTGAATGTTCCATAGTATTTATTTGGATAAACCTCTTCCCATTCAAGAAAATCCCCTTTTTCTATATGTTTTCTCATCTTTTCAGGGGTAATAAAGTAGTAATCAACCTCATCTTTTTCTCCCTCTCTTGGCTGACGAGTAGTAGCAGATATAGAGAAACTGAATTTATCTTTCAATTTCTCTAAAATAGGTTTTAAAATAGAGGTTTTACCACTTCCCGATGGCGCAGAAAAAATAAATACTCCTTTTGTCATTGGTTTATTTTCTAAATCTTTTTTCAACTAAATTTTCAAGTGTACTGTATGCCAATGAGTTTTTCAACCACTTTCTCTTATTTTTGTTTTCTTCTATTATTATCATTGACATCTCTAAACTACTTGCTTCGTTAAGCATATTAATAAAATGTGTGTAGGCTGTTAAATCTCCTGAGAACAAATCATTTATAAACATAAACTTCTCTCCTACACCTATAGCAGTTCTTAAATCGGAACGTGTTTTGTTTTCGAAAGACTCTGCGATAGAGGGTTGTGATTTGAATAAGTCAAGGGTTGTATCTACCTTTTCCTTTGTAGTATGTTTAGAATCCCCATCTTTCATTATGTTGTTGTGAAGATAATCTAAAACAGATGATGTCTTTGGTGCCTCTGGTTTTACCTCTGGCTCTGGTTCTATCTCAAATTCAATTTCTTTTTCAACAACTTTTACCTCTTCAACAATAGGTTCTTCTTCCTTAACAGGTTCTTGTTCTTCAACAATAGATTCTTCCTCTTCAATTTCCTCTATCTTTTCTTCCTCTTGTTCAAGTTCTGCCTCAATTTCAAGTTCTATTTCTTTAACCTCTTCTTTAATTTCTTCTTTAATTTCCTCCTCTACAATTTCTACCTTTTCTTCTTCTTGTTTAACCTCATTTTTAGTCTCTAGATAATCAGCGCTAAGAAGGAAATCGTACATCTCTCTCATTTTTTGTCTTAAGACATCAATATCTAATTGAGAAACTGTTTCGCTTTGACACACTCTGTCACTTGCTCTTTTCATACCATCACTCAATGATAGCAGTTTTTCTTGAAAATTATTCATATCTATATAGTTTGTTTTTAATTTTTTCAATAGGAAATTCGTTGTAAAATTACTGCTTTTTTCTGACATTTTAAACAAAGTATAAAACAATTTATCAAACAAACTGATTTACAAAGACTTAATTTAACTAGCGAAAACGCCATTTTGGTGAAATATTTCTTGATAAAAAATCACAAAAACGGCGTAAAAAAAATTTAATTTCCTATCTTATTTTATTATATATTCGTACTTTTGTAAAAATTAACAAATATGAGTCAAGTCAAAATTTATTCAGCATCTGCCGGTAGTGGAAAAACATTCAATCTTGTTTGTGAATACATTTCTAAATTGGTGGAAAATCCTTATGGTTACAAACATATTTTGGCTGTAACTTTTACCAACAAGGCTACAAACGAAATGAAATCTCGCATACTTTCTGTTCTCTATGAAATAAGTAGAGAAAAAGAGTCAGCGAAAGATTATTTAAACAAGATTGCAAAGAGAACTAATAAGACAGAGGCTTTCGTAATAAATTCTTGTAAAAAAATATTAGGTGACATAATACACAACTACTCATATTTTAGCATAGAAACCATAGATAGTTTTCTTCAAAGGGTATTAAAAAATCTCACAAAAGAAGTTGGAATTGGTAGTAAATTTGATTTACTCTTAGACGATAAAGAATACAAAGAAAAAGCAATACAACAACTAAAAGAAGATAGCAAAGAAGACGAACAACTTAATTTTTTCATAGAAAAGTTAATTGACAAACGAACAGATGATATGAAATCTTGGAATTACAGCAAAGATATGTTGGAATTTTCAAGAGATTTGAACAGTAAAATCATTAGGGAAAACATAAAAACAGATATAAACAGAGAAGATATAATAAACTCTGCCGAAAACGAGAAAGCAAAATACAATAAATTTGTAGATGAGTTAAATCAAAAGGTAGATAAATTCCTTGAGGATTTCAGTGGAGTTGTTTTTGAAAAAAAGGGGAATTGTACAACAGTTGATGTGAAATGGCGTAAAGGCAAACCTTTTTCTGGCTTTTCTAAAAAAGAAGATTTAGAGGTAAATTCAAAACTTACTTTTCCAAGCGCAGAAGCACAATGTCGTTATGAAGAGGTGTTAGAGTTCTTTGAGAAACATAGAGAAGATGCCATTGAAGCAAAGTTGAAAGCAGATTCTATTTATGAATTTGTTTTATTGAAATACATAAAAGAAAAAAAATCAGACTTACTCAAAGAAGACAATATGTTTGTATTGAAAGAAACAGCAAATCTATTGTCGGAAATGATAAAAGACAATGACGTTTCCTTTGTTTATGAGAAGATTGGCTCAAAGATTAATGACATAATGATTGATGAGTTTCAAGACACATCTGATTTAGCGTGGGAAAATTTTAGATTTATTTCTAATGAATGTTGTGCAAAAGGTGGTAAGAGTTTGATTTTTGGAGATATAAAACAATCAATATACCGTTGGAATGAAGGTGATTGGCAAATTCTACGTTCACTTATAGGAGACAAAAACACAGAAATAGAAAACTTAGATGAGAATTACAGAACATACGAAAATATCGTAAATTTCAATAATGATTTTTTTAAACAAGAATTTCAAAAAATTGAATTTAACAACGAGAAATTAATACAAAATTCAGAGAAAGAGGTAGAGCAAAAAGCGAAGAAAGGATTAGGTAAAGGTTATATGAGATTTAGTTTTCTCAACACAAAAGAAGATGAAGAGGTAATTGAGAAGACAATAAAAGAAATAGAACACTACAAAGAATTAGGTTATAATTGTTCTGATATTGTTTTGTTATTCAAATCTAACTCAAAACTACGAAAGACTGCCGACTACCTAAAAAACAAAGGATATATTCCTATTTCACAAGAAGCATTTTCTTTTGAAAAATCAAAATCAATAAAACTTTTGATTTACGCTCTTCGCATCATTAATTCGCCTACAGATAATTTTAGTAAGTTTTTATTAGAATTGAATAGTTGTAGTGAAGAAGTAATAAACAATATCTTGAAATTAAGAGAAATAAAGATTCCTTTAATTGATTTGGTTGATAATATTGTTAAAATATTACAAGAAGCAAATCTCATAAATTGTAAAGATGTTTTCATTTCTGCTTTTTACAATGAATTAGATAAATTCTGTAAAGAAAAACCCCAAAATATAAGTGTGTTCTTATCTTATTGGAATGATTTCTTAAAAGATAGTTTTATTCCAATAAACGGAACTAATGATGAGAATGATAATAAGATTTTATTAACTACCGTACACAAGTCAAAAGGGCTTGAATTTCCTATTGTGATTATTCCTTTCTTTGATTGGAAATACAAAAACAATGATATGTTGTGGGTAGAGAATGCCGACAAGCAAAGTTGTATTAATGTTTTTAGAGCATCTTTGAGTAATTTAGAAAAAACAAAAAATTACAAGCAAATTGCTGAAAAGGAATATAAACTCCAAGAAATAGATACTTTAAATTTGATATATGTGGCGTTCACTCGTCCAAAGTATGCCTTATCTACAATTTCTGCTCGTAATCGTCAGGATGAATGTAATAAAACTTTATATGATTTCTTGACAAAGTACGAAGAACAAATTGTAAAACAAGTTGATAATTGTTTCATTATAGGAGAGGAATTAAGAAAAGAGGTTAAAGAAAGTGAGGACAAAACAGAATTAAATATCTTTGAACCTAAGAAAACAGACATCACAGATAGTATTAATATTGATTTTGATAGTGTAAATATAGAATACGCTTTAAGTAGAGAGGCAAAAAAATATTTTGAAGCAAAGGTATCAGACGAAGGTGAGAAAAAAAGATTAAAGGGTGTTGCTTTACATGATATTTGTTCTATGATTTATGAGGAGAAAGACATAGAAAAAGTTGAAGACAATGAGGTTAAGGAAATAATAAAACAAATGTTTGTTGATGCTAGGGATTATAATTGGTTTGACGGAACTTATAAAGTTGTAACTGAAAAGGAAATTGTAGAGAATGGCAAGGTAAAACGTTTGGATAGAATTATGTTTAAAGAAGATGAAGTAGTAATTGTGGATTATAAATTTTCGGAAGACATAAGCAATATAAAAGTTTATCAAGAACAAATAAACAAATACAAAGACTTGATTTATCAAATGGGTTATAAGAATATTAAGGCTTATTTATGGTTTGTTGGTAATAAAATAATGGAGGTTTAAGTTATGGGTAATTTTATAAATAATGTTGTTAGTGATATAGCTAGAAAACAGGTTGAAGATTTAGCAGATTTACAGATTATCTTTTCTAACAGAAGAGTAATCAAGTATTTTAATAAGTTTTATGAGCAAGAAATCAAGCAAACTCTATGGAAACCTTGTTGTAAAAGCATAAGCGATTTCATAAATGAGAGTTCAGATTTAAAACAAGCAGATGAGTTTTGTTTGATTTATCAATTATTTTTGTCTTACAACGAAATTTATTACAAGAAATACCCTTTAATCGCGGAGGAAATAGATAATAGTTTTGAGAGTTTTTATAATTGGGGTAAGATTATCCTTTCTGACTTTGACGATATAGATAAAAATTTAGTTGATGCAGAGAAGTTATTCAAATTAATTGAGGATAATAAAAAGTTTGAGGAAGTTATAGATTTTCTAAACGATGAACAGAGAGAATTATTAAGTGAGTTTTTTAATATCTTTACTGAACATTCTGATTTAAAAGAAAATTTCATCAAAATATGGAACTGTTTATATGAGATTTATTGTTTGTTTAAAGAAAAATTAAATGAACAAAAAATAGCATATTCAGGAATGATTTATAGAAATTTTTTAGATAATCTAAAGAATGGAAATTTAAAATTTAGGAATGAAAACTTTGCGATAGTTGGATTTAATGTTCTTAACAAGTGTGAGCAAGAGATATTTTCTTATTTAAAAGAAAATTATAAAGTAGATTTTTATTGGGATTACGATGAATACTACACCAAATCTGACATACAAGAAGCTGGAGTGTTCATGAAAGAAAACTTAAGGTATTTCCCTCACAACAAAACCTTCACCGAAAGCAATAGTTTTAATAATATTGAAACAAACAAAAATGAAATAAATATTATTGAAACAAATTATGAAAACGAATGTGCATACTATATTAAAACTTGGATAAAAGATTTAGAGAATAAATATGGTAAGGATTTAAAACAAAATGAAATAGCTATAATCTTAGGCAATGAAAATCTTTTACCTTTTGTATTAAAACATCTACCTAAAACTATTTGTGAAACCCAGACAACTGTAAATATAGCTATGGGTTATCCTCTTTCAAGTAGTGTATTGTTTAATGAAATAGAAGAAAAGATTAATTCAATACAAACTACTGATAAATCTGTTTTATCGCAATTAGATGAATTAAGAGAATTTATTAGTAATAAAGGTTGTCAAGACAATCAAAATAAGGAAATAAAACAGATTTGTTATAGCATCATTAAGATGATAGATGACTTTAAACAAACGATAGAATTTAACAAAATAGAGAATTTACAAAATAGTTTTCTTAAAAAAACTATTTTATTCCTTTTGAGAAGACTACACATTCCTTTTGAATCCGATGCCATAAACGGTTTACAAATTATGGGACTATTAGAAAGTAGAAATCTAAACTTTAAACATGTTTTAGTTTTATCAGCAAGTGATGATAATATTCCTAAGGTAAACAATAATAATTCATTTATTCCCCTATCAATTAAAGAAGCTTTTGGATTGACTTTTCAGAAAAAGAAAGTGGCTGTCTTTGCTTATTATTTCTACCGTCTTTTACACAACAGAACAGATTTAGACTTTATTTATAGCACAATTGGTAGCAGTGGAAAGATTAAAGAAATGAGTAGATTCTTATATCAATTAAAATTAGAATCTAATATAAAATTTAACGATAAGCACATAAATATTTCTATTCCATCATTTTTTGAATTAGATTTTGAGAGGGAAGTAGAAGATGAAAGATTAAAAAGGAAAGAGGAGGATATTGAAAAAATAAAAAAATATGAGATTTCTGCCTCAATGATTAACACTTATCTATCTTGTAATCTTAGATTCTTTTTCAAATATGTTAAAAGGTTAAAACCAATTGAAGATGGGGATATTTCTTCCTTGGCTTTTGGAAATTTATTTCACAAATCAGCAGAATATCTTCTTAAGAGCGAAAAGGGAATTGATTATCAAACATGTGTAGAAGAAGGATTAAAAAGTTTAAAGAAAGAAGAACAAGAAATAATTACTAAATCAGAAGAAACTATTTGTAAAAAGTATTTAGAAAAATTAGATGCTTTTTATAACAATAGCGAACACACTTTCACAGAAGCAGAACGCAAAGTAATTAAAACTATAAACGTTGATAATGTTGGCGAGATAAAACTACAGGGTATTATAGATAGATTAGATGTAGATAAAGAAGGAAATTTGGTAGTTATAGATTATAAAACTAGTAAAAAGAATTCAACTGCACAAAGTTTAGAAAATAAGTTTAAAAACGAAAGAAATCTTGAATCATTATTTGAAGATAATACAAGCATTAAAAGTTATTTTTTACAAATAATATATTACGCTTATTTATTGTGGGAAAAGGAAGATGGTTTTATTGATACCCATCTTGTATATCCACATTTACTAAACGAAAAGACAAAGAACGATTGTTCTGTATTAAGATATAATTATTCTATACATAGAACTTTTGAAGAATTATTAAAGAATTGTCTTGAAAGTATGTTTAGTAAAGAAGATTATTGGAGAAGCACAGAAAATAAAACGAACTGTAACTATTGCGATTACAAAGAAATATGTGATAATTTAATATGATAAATTTTAAAACTTTCACTTTAGACAATGGATTAAGGGTTGTATTTAATCCAGACAAAAACACATCACTCGTTGCTGTTAATGTTTTGTACAACATTGGTGCAAAACATGAAGAAAACAATGCAACAGGATTTGCGCATCTTTTTGAGCATTTAATGTTTTCAGGAAGTAAAAAATTTGAAAACTATGACCAAATAGTGGAAAGACTAGGTGGAGAAAGCAATGCCTTTACAAATAACGATATAACAAATTATTACATTACTGTACCAAACATTTACTTGGAATATGCTTTGGATTTAGAATCAGATAGAATGAGAAATCTAAATCTAAATGAAAAAAGTTTAGAGGTACAAAAGAATGTAGTAATAGAAGAGTTTAAACAAAGATACATAAATCAACCTTACGGAGATTTATGGAAAGAAATTAGAAGTCTCGCTTTTACCTCTCACCCATACAAACACCAAACAATAGGAGAATGTATTGAGCATATAGAAAACGTAACTCTTGATGATGCAAAGAGATTTTACGATAATTACTATACTCCTGAAAATGCCATTTTAGCAATATCTGGTAATGTGGAATTAAATCAACTAAAAGAATTAGTAGAAAAATATTTTGGTGGTATCCCTGCCTCAAAAACAATAAAGAAAACTTATCCTACTGAACCATTACAAATAGAAAAAAGAACAAAAACCATTTACGCCGATGTTCCTGCAAATTTAATTTGTATTATTTTTCAAATGGGAGGACGTTTAGATAAGGATTACTATAAGTATGACTTAATTTCAGACGTACTTTCAAATGGTAAAAGTACTCGTTTGTACAATAGCTTAGTTGTAAAACAAAAACTATTCACCGAAATTAACGCATTCATCACAGGAGAAGATGATTGTGGACTTTTTATAGTTACAGGAAAATACTGCGACAATGTAGATATAAAAATTGGTGAACAAGCTATTTGGCAAGAGTTAAAGTCTATGAAAGAGGTTTTAATAACAGAAGAAGAATTGCAAAAGATGAAAAACAAAAATGATGCAAACTCTACTTTTGGTAACATAAAAGGATTGGATAAAGCAATGAATCTTGCTTATTTTACTCATCTTGATGGGAAAACAAATCTTATTAACGAAGAGCGAGATTTATATAACAAAGTAAGTCTTGATGATTTACAAAATTTAGCAAATAATTTATTTAACAACAGCTGTTATTCAACATTGTATTACTTAAAAAAATAATAATATGACAACAACAAATTTAAACAAAGGGCAGAATATAATGCCCATGATTTCAATTACAATCCTCTTTTTTATGTGGGGATTTATCACGTCTTTAAATGACATTTTAATTCCTTTCTTAAAGGAAATTTATTCACTAACTCACTTTGAAGCAAACATCGTTCAATTTGCATTCTTTATTGCTTATTTCGTAGGAGCGTTTGTTTTCTATCTTCTCTCCTTCTCAAAAAACGACCCAATTAGCAAATGGGGTTACAAAACTACAATAGTAATAGGTTTACTCATTTCTTCAGTAGCTTGTTTCTTATTCTCTCTTGCTGCTCACCTAGCTTTGAGTTTCCCTATTTTCTTATGTACACTATTTTGTTTAGGATTGGGTTTAACATTCTTACAAGTAGCAGCAAATCCTTTTGTTGCAATCATAGGTAATCCTGAAACTGCTTCTTCAAGATTAAATTTAAGTCAAGCATTCAACTCTTTAGGAACAACTTTAGGACCTGCATTAGGTGGTTATTTGATTTTCTCTATGATTAAACCTGGTGTAAGTCAAGGAGCATCAACAGTTGTTCTTCCTTATTTGGCTTTAGCTATTCTTTTATTACTTGTTGCTGTGTTTATTTACTTCTCAAAAATAAACACTCAAGTAGAAGAGACTACAGAAACAGGCAAAAAAGAATCTATATTCAAAAAACCTTATGTTGTATTAGGTGCCTTAGGAATCTTCTTCTATGTTGGAGCAGAGGTTGCAGTAGGTAGTAATATTGTTTCTTACTTAAAGGAAAACTATTCAATGGAAGAAGGCATAGCTGCTGCATATCTTTCTTATTATTGGGGAGGTGCTATGATAGGACGTTTTCTTGGCTCTGTTAGTTTGAGTAATTTGAAAATAGAAAAGAAACTACTTTATATGTTATTACTTGCTGCTGTAGGCTTTGGAGTAATCTTTGTAATCAATAACTCACTTCATGCTCTTTCTTTCGACAAAGTGTGGATTTTCTTATTGTTTATCGCTCTTAACTTCATCTGTTTATATTTAGGAAAAGGTAAACCAGCTCGTTCATTAGCTATTTTCGCATTTATTAATGTATGTTTAATAATTTTAAGTTTGTCTATAAACTCTCCTTTAGTAATATGGACTTTACTTGCAATAGGATTGTTTAACTCTATTATGTGGAGTAATGTATTTACTCTTGCAATAGATGGTTTAGAGGAACAAACCTCTCAAGTATCTTCTATTCTTATTATGATGATTGTTGGTGGTGCGATATTACCTCCTTTACAAGGTTTATTAGCTGATGCAACTAATATCACTATTTCATTCCTTATTCCTATGGTTTCTTACGCCTACCTATTATTCTATGGTATTAAAGGATTTAATATAGGAAAGATTTCTTCAAAATAAGATATTGAAGAAATAAGTCTTTAATTTAAGAAAATGATTTCAAGAATTAATTTATTTTTTCTTGGAATCATTTCTTTTTTTTCAAGAATTAATAAGAGAAAAATTTAGATAATTCTTCCCAATACATAGGGAATGATTTAGCAACGCAGTTTGGATTTTCTATAACTATGCCATTGTCTTTTAAAGCGAGCAAAGAAAATGCCATTGCCATTCTATGGTCATTGTAAGTTGGAATAATTTTAGTTGAATTATCAAAACATATATTACTTTTATCTACTTTCAAGACAAAGTCTTCTAAATTAGCTTTAGCATTTAACTTTTCTATTTGTTGTATAGCATTATTCAACCTATCGGATTCTTTTAACGAAAGAGTTTGTAAACCACTAAAAATCATTTGCGACTCAGTACAGATGTAACTTACCAAGACAGGTAAAAATAAATCAGGACACGAAGAAAAGTTTACTTCTTTAAATTGCTTTTCTACCTTATCGGAATATTCTATATACGCACCTTCTTGTGTGAATGTGGTAATTACTCCAAAAATATTAAAGAATATATCTTTAACAACCCTATCTCCTTGTAGGCTATCTTCTCTTAATCCCGGTATAAACAACTTTATTTCTTTGGAAATAGCAACTAATGCGTATGCAAATGAAGCAGAGGACCAATCCGCTTCAAATATTTCTTTATTGAATTTATATTCTCCTTCTTTGATACAAATAAAATTATCCTCTTTTTGAATTTCAATTCCGCAATTTTGCATTATAGAAATAGTCATTTCAATATATGAAAGTGAAGATTGCACCTTTGGATATACTATATTTAAACCTCCTTTGCAATATGGAGCAATTAGCGATAAAGCACTAATTATTTGACTACTTTGAGAAGAATCAACTTTAATTGTTTTTCCACCTTTTAAAGTATTGCCTTTTATTGTTATTGGAAATATTTTTTGTTCTGAATTTATTGAAATATCAGCTCCTAATTGTTGTAAAGCATTTACAAGAGGCAGTATTGGCCTAGCATTCATTCTCTCATCTGCATTAACAATCCATTGTCCTTGAACGATAGAAAGTAATGCTATTAAGAATCTTGTAGTTGTTCCTGCGTTAGAAGTGTTAAAAGTATTTGTTTGCTTAGATTCTATATTATTGATGATAGATTTTAAAAGAGTAGTGTCGTCTGATTGAGAAAGTTTTTCTAATTGTAGTTTATTTTTTGACAAATAATTAATTAGCAAAACTCTATTGCTAATACTTTTAGAATATGGTATGTTAAAAATTTCTTCTTTATTTCTTAAAGAATAGTGTAACTTGATTGAATCAGTCATTTAATTTTTAGTATTTAAACCATATTCTAATAATTTTCTATAGAGAGTACGTTCTGAAAAACCTAATTCTTTTGCCACAGCACTTCTTTTACCATTATGTCTTTCTAAAGATTTTAGAATAGTTTGCTTTTCTATTTCTTTAAGATTTTGAGGAGTAGTTTCTTCTACTATTTCTCTTCTTTCTTCTTCCATAGTAACAAATTCTTCTTCTACTTCAGAAGGTAAAAGCAAAGGTTCTCTACGAATGTTATTAGTTGTTTCAAATAATTGTCTAACTATTTGCTTTAACTGGTCTACTTCATCTCTAAGTTGCAGTACATCTTTGTGATTTTGCAGCACCATTCTAATTATATCATCTCTATTTTCGTTAGTTTCCTCTCCTCTTGTATCTGTAATTACAGGTAGTTTTTCTAATATAGGAATGTATTTTTGAAGAGTATGCAAATCAATTTCTCTATTCATTTCAAGTATAGAGATTCTTTCTGCTATGTTCTTAAGCTCTCTTACATTTCCTTTCCAACGATAATTCTTTAAATACTCTACTGCCTCAGGTGTAAGTTCTATTTTAGGTACTTGATACTTGCTTGCATGTTCTGAAGCGAAGAATCTAAATAATATAGGAATATCATCTCTTCTCTCTCTTAAAGAAGGGACATTGATTACTACTTGATTTAATCTGTAATAAAGGTCCTCTCTAAATTTTCCTTTTTCAACTGCACTATACAAATTAACATTAGTAGCAGCTATAACCCTAACATCTACTTTTAAAACTTGTGAAGAACCTACAGGTATCAATTCTCCATTTTCTAAAATTCTTAATAGTTTTGATTGAGTAGTTATCGGCAGTTCTCCTATTTCATCTAAAAAGATTGTTCCTTTATCTGCTTCTGCAAAATATCCTTTTCTATCCTTATCTGCACCTGTAAAAGAACCTTTTATATGACCAAACAATTCACTTTCTATTGTTCCCTCAGGAATGGCTGCACAGTTTACTGCAACATATTTATTTTGTTTTCTTTTGCTATTTTGATGTATAATTCTAGAGAAAACATCTTTCCCTACCCCACTTTCTCCTGTTATAACAATAGTTGAATCCGTTGGAGCAACTCTAGCGGCTATGCTTATAGCTTCATCTAATTTAGTATCCTTTCCGTAAATCCTAAAATTTTTCTTTATTTCAGATACATCTAAATTTTGCATTACTCTTCGTTTTAAGGTGCAAAGATAAGAATTTATGACAATTTGTCAGTATATTTAAAACAAATATCTAAATGGTAATAAGATAACTTCTAAGATTCTTTGAAACAAAGAACGCTTTTTCCATTCATGAAAATCAAATGAAGTGCAATTCTTTAGCGAAGAATCAAAATGCTCTCTAAGACTTGGAATAAGTTCTGCTTCATTTCCTATAAGCGCCAATTCATATTGATATCTAAAACTTCTATAATCAAAGTTTGCAGAACTGATTGAGAAAATAGAATTATCTATCATCAAACCTTTAGAATGTAAATTTCCTTGTGTATAAAAAAAGATCTTAACTCCCGCTTGATGAAGATAACCTAAATAGTGCCTTCTTATTATATCTACAAATTTCACATCAGAACGCAAAGGTGTTACTATAATGGTATTAACTCCCTTTTGTGCTGCTTCACAAAGTAATTTTCTTAAATTATGTCCTGGAAGGAAGTAAGGTGTTTCTATTATAATTTCACTATTTGCTTGTGAAATCATTCTTTCATATTTTGTTTTTATCTTTTGACGATAAATATTCGGAAAATCTTGAATAAACATCCACTTTCCTGAATGCAAATGTCTTTTTGAACCTATATTTTTAAAAGAATATCTTTCAAAAGAACGAAAACTATCTTTAAACGAACGGCGAAATATTGTTAATAAATCATCTTCTTTTATTCTAATATTCAGTTCTCGCCAATTTAAACAATAAGCAGATATATTAGAAGAACCTAAATAAGCTATTTCAGAATCTATAATAATTAACTTTCTGTGATTTCTACAATGGTTTTTTGCAAGAAAAGCTTTGCCAAATCTCATTTTCCTATAGATTCTTACTTCAGCTCCTTCTTTTATTAATGATTCAAAAAATGTCTTATCATAACCCGTTCCCCATGCATCAACAAGTAATTTAACTTCTATACCTTCTTTTAGCTTTTCATAAAGCACTGAACGGAACTTTTCTCCCATTGCATCTTTATTAAAGCGAAAAACCTCTATCCAAACACTCTGCTTTGCAGCACGAATATCCGAAAGAATCGCTTCATATAAAAGAAGATTATCATCAAAAATCTTAAATTTACCTTGCATTTGCTTATTATTAATCATTAAATAACGTAAACAAAGTATCAATAATTATAAATACAATAAAATAAATCAACGAACTAAAATTTTAATTCACTGATTTACAATAATAATAACAAAAAAGAAGAAAAATTAATTAAAAAATTTTTGAAAAAAGTTTGGTACTTTAAAAAAAAGACGTAATTTTGCAATCCCAATTCACAAGAAACGCAATGTTTCTTGATAGAATTGGAGAGATGGGTGAGTGGCTGAAACCAACAGTTTGCTAAACTGTCGTACCTAATAACGGGTACCGGGGGTTCGAATCCCCCTCTCTCCGCAGAAGATTCTAAATTGGGAAAACAAAAAAACGGGGTATAGCGTAGTCCGGTTATCGCGCCACATTTGGGATGTGGAGGTCGCAGGTTCGAATCCTGCTACCCCGACAAAGGAACCAAAAAAATGGTTCTTTTTTTTAAGGGTCGGTCTAGTAGCTCAGCTGGATAGAGCAACTGCCTTCTAAGCAGTAGGTCTCAGGTTCGAATCCTGACTAGATCACAAAAAAAAGAGAGAAATTTGATTTCTCTCTTTTTTTATTTCTTTTAGTTTCCTACAACTTTATTTCTTCGTTTTCGGCATTCAAAAAAGAATACTCCATTATTCCATAATCAGAAGATGAAATAACTTTTATTTTAATTTTATACAATTTCATCCATTTTCGGCGAATAGATTTCAATAGACCTGATATTAAATATGAACGAACAAATGGGTGTACAACGATTGTTAGTTGCTTTTCGTTTTGTTCTTGAGATAAGTATTTAATATCACTCTCTATTTCATCAACTACTACCATAGAAGATTTTATCTTACCGCTTCCATTACATAATGGACACACTTCAGATAAATCAACATCTACTGCAGGTCTTACTCTCTGACGGGTTATTTGCATCAAGCAAAACTTACTTAAAGGTAATACAGTATGTTTTGCTTTATCTTTACTAAGTTCTTCCATCATTTTATCAAGAAGAATCTTTCTGTTAGATGCTAAATTCAAATCTATGAAGTCTATTACTATTATACCTCCCAAATCTCTTAATCTCATTTGGCGAGCAATCTCTACTGCAGCTTCACAGTTTACCATTAAGGCATTTTCTTCTTGGTCTTGACCTGATTTAATTCTATGTCCGCTATTAACATCTATTACATGCATAGCTTCGGTTTGTTCAATCACTAAATAAATCCCACTTCTTATGGTTACAACTTTTCCAAAAGAAGAGCGTATTTGATTAGCTACACTGAACTGTTCAAAAATTGGAGTTTGCAACTTATAAAGATGCAAAATATCTTCCATTTTAGGAAAGATATTTGAAATATAAGTCTTCAATTCTTCATACATATCTATATCATTAACATAGATATTAGTAAATTCTTCAGTAAGCATATCTCTTACTAAGACTGAAGACTTATCCATTTCCGAAATCATTTTACAAGGAGGAAGTGATTTAGGAAGTTTTCTTATCAATTCTTCCCATTTCGACATCAAGTCCTTCAAATCATTATCTAAATCTGCAACTGATTGTCCTTCAGCAACAGTTCTTATAATTATCCCAAAATTCTCTGGACGAATGCTTTGAATTAACCTTTTTAAACGATTTCTTTCTTCAGAATTTTTTATTTTTTGTGAAATTGAAACCTTATTAGAGAATGGAACCAAAACAAGAAATCTCCCTGCAAAGGATATCTCTGCACTTAAACGAGGACCTTTTGTAGATATTGGTTCTTTGCTTATTTGTACCAATATAAGTTGTCCTTGTTTAACATAATCTGTTATCAGTCCATTTTTTTCTAAATTAGGCTCTTTTAATGATTTAAAGTCTATATTACTCAAAGAATTATTTATCCCCAATTTTGTAAATCTTTTCATTGAGGCATAATACAAACCTAAATCAAGATAATGTAGGAAACCATCTTTCTCATAACCGACATCAACAAAAGCGGCATTTAATCCTGGTAAAATTCTTTTAACTTGCCCAAGATAAATATCACCGACAATGTGTTGCGATTCTGATTTTGAACGATGCAATTCTACTAACTTCTTATCCTCAAGAAGTGCAATATCCACTCCCGAATCAGAAGATGCATCTATAATCAAATCTTTATCCACTCGAATATAATTTTAAGATGATTAAACATAAAAATATTGCGAAACACCAAGCAATTATGTCTAAATGTTTCGCAATAACCTTACATAGACACTAAGTCCAAAAGAAACTATTTCTTTTTATGTCTATTTTTTCTTAAACGCTTTTTACGTTTGTGAGTAGCCATTTTATGACCTTTTCTCTTTTTTCCGCTTGGCATAACTTAAATATTATTTAATGCTTATTTATTTTACTTGTTTTACATTTTTCTTTACTGATTCCATAAATACCTTTGCAGGTTTGAAAGATGGAATATAGTGAGCAGGTATTATGATTGTAGTGTTTTTAGAGATATTTCTACCTGTTTTTTCTGCTCTTTTCTTAACTATAAAACTTCCAAAACCTCTTAAATATACGTTTTCAGCATTTTCTTTTGTCAAAGCTTCTTTCAATACAGTCATAAAAGCTTCTACAGACTCTTGAACCAAGATTTTTTCTATACCTGTTCTGTGTGCAATTTCCGCAACGATTTCTGCTTTTGTCATTTCTTGTTATATTATTTAATTATTCTATTTTTTTACTAAAAAATCGGTTTGCAAAGATATAGAAAAAAATTTGAATTACAAAACATTAGGTAAAAATCCAACCATCTAAAAGAAAACAATTAAACATATAAGCTGTCCAACACACATTCAACAACACAATAATCACCAATAAAGGATATAATAATTTAGAACCAATTTTTCTATGAAAAAATGCTATTAAAGAACTGATTATCACTAAATAAGTGCCGAAAAAATCTATTTTTGTAAAATAGTCCTTACAAAGAATTATTGTTATTAAACCTATTGATATACAGACTATTTGAGAAATATTATTTCTGTTTTTATTGAAAATATCAAACAATAAAAATACAAAAAAAGGAGTAGCCAAAAGATAACGAGCCAAAGAATACAAACCTCCATGTTGAGTAAACAAAGCAGTAAACACATTGCCTACAAGAAAGAGAATACATATTAATCTAACATACTTCCATTTATCAAAAACATAATCTTGCTTTTTTCTCAAAGAAAGCACTAATTCCCTTATTAAGACTATTAACATAGGGAAAAAATACAAACAAAGAAAAGGCACCGTTATACTCCTACCCTCGTTTGACCAAAAACTAAAAGGTAATTCAGGTAGAGAAAGATACTTTCCCCAATATCTTTGTGAAATAATTGACTGAAAAAACGAAGGTGCTCCCATTAAATATTGAAAGCACATAACTAAAAACATTCCCAATACAACTGGTAAAATTGCCTTTAAAAACCTTTTAAAGAACAAAATAATATCACGATGATTGAAAGCATAAAGGCCTTCTAAACACAAAAATAAAATCACAAAAAGTAAAGAAGATGACTTTGTCATAGAAGCAAAAAGGAATCCAAGAAAATAAATCCAATACTTTTCCTTTATGATACCAAAAAGTCCAAAAGCAATAAAAATAAAATACAACGCCTCAGAATATGGCATCATAAAAATGACCATATAAGGCACGCATAACAATAGTAAAACGCCACTAAAGCTTAACTTATTCTTAAATATTTTAAGCATAAAGAACATTCCTATTGCAAAAAGTAAGATATTCAAAATGCTTATTCCAAGAGTAGAAAGCCCTGTAGCCTTCCAAAAGAAAGGAAACAAAGGGTAATAAGCAAAATCCTTTTCTCTTTCATAATTAGTTTTCTTTATCCAATCATAATGCGAGCCGTCCCAAACCGTCATCTTTTCAGAAGAAATCTTCTCAAAAGGCTTATCTGATAAACTCACGCTCTTTGAATAATTCTCATCAAAAGAAACATCATAAGTAGGAAAGATATTCTTTAAAGGCATATGAACACTCTCCCTTTGCAAAAGAATATGCAATCCAAAAACCAAAATAAAAAATAAAAAGATAGAAGATAAAGAGAATATTAAAGTACTCCTTGAATTTATTTGTTTCATATTTTAAAAAAGCTAATAACCACTGCAAAAGTAACAATTATTTCAATGCCAACAAAAGAGAAAAGTCTTTAACAATAGTTGTAATATTTCTACTTCTTGAAAGTAACACCTCTACTTCTTGAAGGTAGAAGTATTACCTTAAAGAAGTAAAAAAATAAAACAAAGAATTATGTTGCTGAAATCAAGTTTTAATTTGCGGATACAAAAAAAAGAGAATGACCTTTTAAATTGTCATTCTCTTTTTAGCTTTTATGAATAATACTTAATTTAGTATTCCCACATATCTTCTTCCATTTCGAATAAATAATCTTCAACTCTTTGAGATTCTAATAAAGCATCTACACCACTCGCATAGTCTTCTATACGTCTATTGAAGTCATTTGATTCTCTGATAACATAACTTGAGAAGATTCTTTTACGGAATATATCATCGTATGAACGTCTTGCTCTATCGTTATCCATATTATATACTTCTGCATTTGCCAATAATTCTCTAACTTCAGGATCATTGTATCTTATCCAAGCAAGAGGTATTTGTACAGGAGGAACTCCTTCTTCTTTTTGTTGCAAATAGATTAAAGCAAAGCCTATTATTCTTACGTCTTCAACAGAACGGTTTTTGTCAATAAACCAATCTTCTTTTATACGCAACATCTTGATATCTTCTGCTTTTAAAGATGTGTAAACAGTATCAAATGTTTCTATTTCCATACCGTCCATATCTGTTTCCCATCTTGATATGACTTCAGAACCACCAAGGCTTGCTTTCAATTCTTCCCAATTTACTTCTTTAGAGAACATATCGTCATCAAAGCCTCTTATACGTCCTTCGCTCAAAGCTTCATCTAAGATTGTGAAAAGGTTTTTTCTACCTTGATCTGGTACTATTGGATAGTAGAATACTTGATTTATTTTTTCTTTAAAGTCTATTACTCTCCAAACTCTGTGAGCCCAAACAACATCTGCTTCTCTAACATAAGGGAATTCAAATGCCTTTTTACCATTTTCAATAAGCTCTGATTCTTTCACATAGAATCCATCTGAGTTATCTTCTGGTTCATCTACTACTTGAGCAAACAAACTTGGTGACAAGAACAAAAATAAGCCTAATAATATAACTTCTATTCTTTTCATAATCACATATATTATTTAATTGTAAATATCATATCTTTATTTGATACTTGTACTTCTCCAACAGGTCCAATAGCAGTGATATCTTCTATATATACTTTAGCACCTCTTCTTGCCTTTTTGATTTGTGCAATAATGTCTGGTGGGAATTTTGCTCCTGTTACTGTTGTTGCAGGTTTTGCATCTCCTCCTCCAATAACTTGTATTTTGAATGAAGATATTCTATATGTTACAGGGAAATCAAAGTCTCCTTTTTCTACACGTAGTCCACCTTGTGCAGCTAAAACTTCTTTATCTATTTTACCTCCTTGTTGTTTACCTACCATTGCAATAGGGTTAGGAATACGTTTTGTTCTAAACTTCATAACTCCCATATCCATATCTTTACCACCTATTTTGGCTTTTACATTGATTTGGCAAGCTTCTTGTTTAGTAACTTTAACTGTATATTCTCCATCTTTTACCTTTGTCAAAACTCCACCTGCTCCTGATATTGTAGCAGTAATATCTTTTGAGTTTGCACCTGGTACAGATATTGATACAGGGTTATCAACTCCAATATAGAATACGTTCATATTTGTTGGAGAAACTGTTACAGATGGTGCAGCAACAAAATATTCACTTTCAAATTCGTAAGGAACTTCTCCAGATTCTTTTTTAACGAAGATTGTACCTTTGTATTTTTGTTGTCCTAATGCTCCTGCTCCAAATTTCAATTTCAACATACCAGAGTCACCAACTATGTTTTGACCTCTTACTTCTCCTCTAAGTTCACTCTTTGAGTCGTATGCTGCAACTATTACGTCTGCTTCATATTGACCACCTTGGATTATGTAAGTAGATTTCGGTAACACTCTTGCTACAACTTGATCAAATTTAAAGTCATCAGCAGATATTTGTGAATAAAGGTGATTTACTAAGTCCATTTCAGCATTTTGAATTTCTGATTTAAACTTATTCAAAAGCACCATATCGGCTGTAATAATAGTATGATAGAAATTGTACATCTGCCAGTTCTTGTCTTGACCTTGTGCGTCTTTCCATGTTCCGTTTGTGATGATTTGCATTGCTTTTAATTGTTTCTTATAGGCTTCGCTTTGTGCGTATGTAAGCATGTCTGCTTGATAAGCTTCTATCTTTTTTCTTAATTCTATAGCCTTACCTGCAGAACCATCTTCTGTACCTGCTAAGAAATAGTTTGTAGGAATATCATAGTTGTCTTTCTTAACAATTGCTGAGAATCCTTTTTCAGTTAATAATTTCTTAGATTCTGCAACTCCTCCTGGCAAACCATCAACTGCAACGTGCAATTCATATTTAATGTTGTCTATGTAATCCAACATTTTCTTGGTTTTTTCTCTTACTTCTTGTGCTTTCGCCCAATTATCTCCTACTTTTCCAGGATTTCCATTGTAAGCATTTTCAAACGCAATGTAGGTACTTTCGGCTTTCCCTGCCATTAGTTTGTTTGTTACTTCAACACTATCCCCTACTGTAACGAAAGCATTTATTATATCTGCAGAAACGTTCAAGGCCAACATCGCTGTGTAAACCAAGTACATCATCGAGATCATTCGCTGCCTCGGCGTTTCCGGACAATTCGTAGCACCCATAGTTTTCTATTTGTTTTAAGTTATTATTCCTTTATTTTATTTTTAAACTATGCTTTTGTTTGCATTGCAGCAAGCATATTTCCATATATGTCATTCAATGCGCCAACTTTCTTAGAAAGTGCATTTACTTGTTCTTTATATCTTAATACGTTTTCTGCTGTGTCTGCAAAGTTTACAACTAAGTTGTCTATTCTTTCTTGAACTGCTTTTGTTGCTTCTAATTGAGTAGAAGAATTTTGTATTTGCATTTCATATAAAGCATTGATTGAAGAAAGACTTGATGCCATAGTTTTCAATTCATCTAAGTATGAAGCATCTCCTACTGAAAGTGTATTTGCTGTTTCTTTGTAAATATTTGCCAATGTAGAAACTGCTGATGTAGCTTCTTGAACTGATGATAAGTATTCACCTGATACTAATAAATCTTTATTTAAGTTATCAGCTGTTTTTCTATATGCAGAAGACAATTCTACTACTGATTCTGAGGCTACATTGATGTTTGTAGTGAATTTTTCTGATGCAGCAGCAGCTCCTGCTATATTGTTTAAACCAGCTGTTGTTGTAGATAGGTTTTGTAAACCTTTTCCTAAGCTTTCTATTAATTCTGGTCCTATTTTAGCATCAGCTAACATTTTATCTAATTCTTGTGTACCAGAGAAACCTCCTACTATTGTTGTACTACCTGCAACGCCACCAACAACTTGTACTCCTTCTGCTCCTTGTGCAGCTTCTGATTTTTTATCTTTTTTCTTGTCTTTCTTTTCTTTTTCTGCTCCGTGTCCGTGTGCATCTTCCATTCCTGCTAATTCAGGATATACTAAACTCCAATCGTATGTAACGTGTAAAGGTTCGAATGCTGATGCGAAGAAGATTAAAGCTTCAATACCCATACCAATGATAAGCATAGGACCTGCACCTGGCCAGTGGTTGATTTTAAACAACGCTCCAACGATTACGACCGCTGCACCCATACCATATAACTTCGCTGTAGTTTCTTTATAAGCTTTACTTGTTACTATTTTATCTATAATTCCCATAATATTTCTTTTTTATTTAGTTCTAATTAATATTCTCTTTTTTATTTATTATTCTTGATAAACATTTGATGATGTTTTAGGATTATCTCCTCTTACTCTACCCAAGTAAGATTGAACGCAACGGAATCCAATATAACTCTTTCCTGAGTCTTGGTATTCATACGAACGAGTAGCTGTTTGTATGAAATATTTTTGATCTTTCCAAGAACCTCCTCTAACTGTTTTTCTCTTCATTACAGGAGCGTCATCTTCTGATGCAAGATAAACATTTACTTGGTTCAAATCGTGAGCAAAGTTGTATGCTGATTCGTTGTAAGCGTCTTCACACCATTCAGCAACATTGCCTGCCATATCATATAATCCAAATCCGTTAGGTGCATAGTGAGCAACTAAAATTGGAGTTACACCACCATCATCACCATAGTTACCTCTCAATGGTTTGTAGTTTGCAATGAAACATCCATTACCATTTCTTACATAAGGGCCTCCCCAAGGATATGGTGCACCATCAACTCCTCCTCTTGCTGCATATTCCCACTCAGCTTCTGTTGGCAAACGGAAATCTTCCATTCTTTCATATTCTTTTTTAGCCAAATAGTTGTTCATCATCAAAGTTCTCCAAACAGAGAATGCTTTTGCTTGTTTGTAAGAAACCCCAACTACAGGATAGTTATCATATCTTGGGTGACTAAAATAAGAACGAGTAGCTGCATCATTATAAGAATAAGCATAGTCGTGTACCCAACACAATGTATCTGGATATACATTGATTACTTCTCTCTTATAGAATTTATTCTTATTATTCAAACCGTCAGGACGAGAAGCAAAAGATGAACCTCTATATTCTTCTGAAGCAGTTGTTTCAAAATTCTTTTGGCTTGCTGCTCTAAGGTCTATCCAATAATATTCATAATTCAATCTTTTAGCATCTATTTGCATTGCTCCATAGTATCTTTCATCTACAGGAACAAACATCTCAGCTAAAGCTTCTCTTTCATCTGCGTTTTCTAATGTCCAATCTATTTTCTTTTCCCAATTAATAATAGGAGTTTCTAATTCTTCTCCCCATTGGTCTGCTTCTATTAAATAAGTCTCAGGAAAATCTACTCCCAATAACTTATAGGCAATAGAGTCTCTTACCCAATATACAAACTGACGATATTCGTTGTTTGTAATCTCTGTTTCGTCCATCCAAAAAGACTGAACTTGAACTGTTCTGGGTTGCCAATCATAAAGTTTGTAAACATCTTCATCTGAAGAACCCATTAAAAAACTTCCTTGAGGCACGTCAACCATTCCGTAAGGCTGCATGTCCAAAAAGTCTGGTCTTTCTTGTACACCTATAACTTCTCCTTTATCAGAAGAGCCACAGCTGAACATTAGAAAGGCTGTTGAAATTAACAAAAATATTTTCTTCATATCACAAATTGTTTTCTATATTAATTACGTAAATTTTCTTCCTTATGTTACAATACTTAAATACGACGTGTATTTCTATAAATTGTAGGTGGTTTTGGTGGATTTTCTATCTTGAAGCAGAATCTCGCAAACAATTCTAACGAACCCGCAGATTGTGTAGAGATTCTTGAAGTAGGGATATCATAAGAAACTCCCAACTTAAAGTCTCCAAAAGAAAGTCCTCCCATTAATGCAATAGCATCTTGAACTCTATATGTCATTCCTCCCCAAATCTTGTGTTCCCATTCCATTAACAAAGAAGCATCTACTTGATATGCTGATTTTGACACAAAATCTGTTTTAATTAAAGCAGAAGGCAAAAGTCTTAATGAAGGATATGCTGGCAATGCCCATTCATATCCTGCCAATATATAGTAATATCTTCTATTATCCCAATACAAGTTATCACTTTCAGCTTCTAATATCTTTGCAGTTGATAGACCTATGTATAATTTTCCTGGTATTTGATAGTAAATACCTGCTCCTAAATCAAAAAGAAAATCACTTGCTTCTGACAAATCACCTAAAACAGGGTCAGAACTTGTTCCAATTTGGTCATCTTCTCCAAAAACATCACCACCAATTAACTGTGATTTATCTAAAGTAGAACTGAATAATTGAGCCTCTATACCAATTGCTAAATTACCTGTAGGGAATTGTATTCTAAATGCATAATCTATTTTTGCATGTATATTGTCTCTAAAGCCTATTTTATCAGAAATAATTGTAGCACCTATACCTCCATGAAGGAATCTAACTGGCATATCAAACGAAAGATTCATTGTTTCTCCCGGAGAAGCACTTGAAGGTTCTCCATGCACGTCCGTCAATCCCATTCCCATCCATTGATTACGATAGAAACCCGTTAAACAAATAGCCCCATTACTACCTGCATAACCAGGGTTATAGGACAAACGATTGAACATATATTGCGTAAACTGTGGATCTTGTTGTGAATACAACAACACTGGACTTGCAACTAACAAAAATAGCATGCAAGTCAATTTCACAATTCGTTTATATCTTTCTTGTATAAATTCTAACATTATACTACCTATTTTATTACTTTTCTACTTTTGAAATACTCTATTTAGTCAAAAAGCAGTCGTGCAAAAGTAAAAAAAAACTTTATAAAAAAGAAGTTTTAATCATTTTTTTGTTAAAAACTATTTTTCACTTTTAATATTAAATATTGATAATAAAGTATTTATCGTATATTTCATTTTTCTTTCTTTTTAACAATATAAGCCGAGTTATAGTCATTTTTTAACTCTTTAAGAGCTTTTTCTGCTAAATCAACAGATAAAAATGGACCAATATTTATGTGATAATAGTTCGCATCGAGAACTTTTTCCATGTGAGTGGCATTTTCAAACTTTTCAGGTAGTTTTTGAAAAATATCATCTGCATCTTCTTCTTTCTCTATTGAACATATTCTAACATAAAAATTAAACGCAAATATTTCTTCATATTTGTTTTTTCTTGAATAAAGAAGAGAATCAAACTGATGATTGCGAATCTTATCATCTGCTTTTAATTTATCAAGAACTTCAAACAATAGTTCTTGTTCATCAAAAATTTCAAAATACTCTTCTTCCATTACCTCTACTCTTACTCTTGCAGTACCTGTTTTATGTAAAAGTATTTGTTCCGCAGCTATATAAGATAAATCTATAACACCTCTTTTAGGACAACGGTCATTTACTTTTACTAACACAGAACGTCCATTACTTAAATTAGTAACTTTTACTAAAGTATTTAACGGAATCGTTTTATGTGCTGCTGTATACTTCTTTTGAGAGAAGATTTCTCCCGAAGAAGTTTTTCTATTTTCAAACATATTATGATAGTAGGTTGCTCTGCATTCAAAAGGCTGTATAGATTGTGCAAATACACATTGCCACGAACTAACAAAGCAAACTACTAATAATATAGTTGATAATATTTTTTTTAATCTTACCACGATTTTGCGTCTTCGTCAAACCATTTATTTTGTAACTTCATAACTTGTTCTATAACATCTCTTACACACCCACTTCCCCCTGGTCTATGAGAAATATAGTCTGCAACAAGTTTAATTTCTTCAGCTGCATCAGCAGGGCAAGTAGATACTCCTACCATTTTCATAACATCATAGTCGGGAATATCATCTCCCATATATAGGACCTCGCTTGCTTTTAACTGTTTGTCTTCTAAAAATTTCTCAAATATTTCTTTTTTCCTATGTGAACCTAAATAGACATCTTTAACACCTAACATGGCCATACGAGATGCAATACTACTACCTTTTCCTCCTGAAATCACCGCAACAACATAGCCTTTTCTTATAGCATATTGTATTGCATACCCATCTTTTACATTTCCACTACGAATTATTATTTCATCATTAGCAGTCCATATATTGCCATCGCTTATTACGCCATCGTAATCAAATACGAAAGCTTTGATTTCATGTAATTTAGATTTATAATTCATATCTAAAAATAAGATTGTTTCATTAAATAATTTTGCACATAATCTTTAACTCCTTCTTCTAAAGAATGGAATCCAGATTTATATCCAACAGATATTAGTTTTTGCATATTTGCTTCTGTATAATATTGATATTTATCTCTTATATCAATTGGTATATCTATGTATTCTATATTTTCTTCTCTATTCATTGCAGAAAATGTTGCTGCAGCTAAATCATAAAAGCTTCTCGCTGTTCCTGAGCCAAGGTTATATATATCACTTTTTGGTTTTTCTTGCATTAAGAAGAACAACACATCAACAATGTCTTTTACATAAATAAAATCTCGCATTTGCCAACCATCTTTATAACCTTCTTTATGAGAACGGAAAAGTTTCACTTGACCATTGTTCATTATTTGATTATAAGAATGGAAGATAACAGACGCCATTCTTCCTTTATGGTATTCATTAGGGCCATAAACATTAAAGAATTTCAAGCCTGCCCAAAATGGAGGTTTTTTAGTTTGAGCTATCGCCCATAAATCGAATTCATGTTTTGAACGTCCATAAGGATTCAATGGTTGTAATTTGTTTATTATACCTAAATCATCATCATAACCATTCTCTCCTCCTCCATAGGTTGCGGCAGAAGAAGCATATACCATTGGAATATCATTATCTGCACATATCTCCCAAATACTTTTTGTATATCCAAGGTTTAATTCTTCAAATATATCCCAATTAAATTCTGTTGTATCAGTCCTTGCTCCTAAATGATATACTCCATCTATATTTCCTGCATTATCTTTAAACCATTGAATAAAATCTTTACGGTCTATTTTTAAAGAAAATTTTGAGTTTATATAGTTGTTTATTTTTTCGGTTTTAGAAAAATCATCAACAATAACTATATCTGTTATTTGCTCGTTGTTTAATTTGCGAAGCATACAACTTCCTATAAAACCTGCGGCTCCTGTTAGTACTATCATATTGTTTTTATTTTTCATTAACACTATATTCTATTGCTTTTTCATAAATATCTCTCCAGCCCAACCACTCTCTTTTGTTAGACAAACTTTCGTTATGCCATATACTTATTAATTCTCCATTTACTTCTTTCACCTCATCAATCATTGTCTTTATTTCTTTCAGTGCTTGCTGAGGAGATAATTGTAAACCATTTTTTAAAGCTACATCCATATAAGCAAAAGGATGTACTCTTAATTTAGTTTCATAGTCTAATGCCAAATCATAAAAATTAAAGCTATTGCATATACCTGCTCTGAAACCTATGCTATCTGAATAACCCATAGAGAAATCAGCCTCTATAGTATTGGTATTCATTAAGTTTCTATATCCTTCAGGCAGTCTAAACCTTAAGTAGTGATAACGAGCTCTTTGTATTGGTTTATGCAAAGTCTCTTCTAACATTTTTATCTGAGAATTAAGCATTTGTGGATATTCAAAACATTCATAGGAAGGGTGAACTCCTACCTTACCATAATCACATAATATCTTGACTAATCTTCTAAATCTATTATTATACGGATTAATGTTTTTATCATACTTACCATATTGACCATAGAGAACAAAAAAGATTGTATTAACTTTGTGTTTTTCAATCAATTCAATTATATAGTCAAAAGTATCGTATGGGTCTTTCTCTATTTTAAGAAGGACTTTTATTCTTTCACTACAAAGACTTATTTGTCCTTTCAACAAATCTCTACAAAATCCTAAAAAGTTTCTTGTAAATCCCTTGCAAGTATAGGAGTATGCAGAATCAACATCTATAGTATTCAAATAAGAATATTTATTATGTTGTGTAAATAGCTCAGGGTATTTATTTAATATTTTAGCTTTCAAGTCATTAACCCATATATTAACTACTGGTTTTTTCAAAAAGCCTTTCTTGTAAGCTAAGCTATCTTCTACTTTAAAACGCGAATGAACGTCTTTTATGTAAGGCAGATACTCTTCATATCGTGACACTAAATAAAAACATGCCGCCAAAACATCAAAATCGCATATAGATTCCTTTGTATAGGTTTTGAATAAATATGGTGTACCATCTTTTTCAAAATAATCTATTTCAACCATTTCTATTATGGTTTGAAACAAAAGAGGAGAACTGAATAGAAAAAGTTCATCAGAAATAGGTTTTGTAGAATAACTAAACTTAGGTCCTTCATAATTAGCGAAATATTCCTTATCTATTGTGATAGAATATTTCACACACAACAGTTCTTTAAATACTAAATTTAAAGTATAACCTAATCTATTAGTTAATTTATCTACATAAACCAACAACATATCTTTTATTTATCTTAACTCGAAGTTGTCTCCTAAATATTTTTTTCTAACTTGTTCATCATTTGCCAATTCTTGAGGCGTTCCATATTTGAATACATTACCCTCTATTAGCAAATATGCCCGGTCTGTTATTGATAAAGTTTCATGAACATTATGATCCGTTATCAATACTCCTATATTTTTATCTTTTAATCCTTTTACAATATTTTGAATATCTTGTACTGCAATAGGGTCCACTCCTGCAAAAGGTTCGTCTAATAATATAAATTTAGGGTCTGCTGCTAATGCTCTTGCGATTTCTGTTCTTCGTCTTTCTCCTCCTGAAAGTTGTATCCCCTTACTTTTTCTTATATGTGTCAAACTAAATTCCTCTAACAACTCTTCCATTTTCATTTCCTTTTCTTTTTTAGAGAGTTTATTATTGAATTCTAAAATTGACATTATATTATCTTCCACTGACAATGTTCTAAAAACAGAGGCTTCTTGAGCAAGGTAGCCTACACCCTCTTGCGCTCTTTGATACATTGGCATATCAGTAATATCTTTCCCATCTAAGAAAACCTTACCTGAATATGGTTTTATTAAACCTGTCATCATATAAAACGTAGTTGTCTTCCCTGCACCATTTGGTCCTAATAGCCCAACTATTTCACCCATAGAAACTTCTATTGAAACACCTTTTACAACTGTTCTTTTCTTGTATTTCTTTACAATATTTTCTGTGTACAACTTCATTTTATTTGCTTTTATCTGCACAAAGATATTAAAAATAATGTAAACTGAATGTTTATTTAAGGAAATTCTTTCTTGAAAAGAAAAATTTTTTTCTTGATTTTAAGAAATTAATTCTTTGTTTTATTTTTTTAAAACGGCGTTTTAGAAACTTCTATATACAAGTAATATCAATCTATAACTTGTTTTGCAAATTCAAAAAACTTATTACAAGGAAAACCAACGATATTATAATAATCTCCTTCAATAGATTCTATGCCTATAGTCCCTATCCATTCTTGTATTCCATAAGCACCAGCTTTGTCATAGGGCTTAAAATTCTTGACATAGTACTCTATTTCCTCCTCTGTTAAAGGCTTAAATTTAACAATACTTGACACAGAAAAATGTTCGACTTTTTTATTTGTTTTCAAACAACAAGCCGTAATAACTTTATGAGTTTTTGAAGATAATAAATTCAAATATTGCTTTGCTTGAATCTCATCTTTAGGTTTTCCTAAAATAATTCCATCTACGATAACAATAGTATCAGAGGTTACAAGAATGGAATTGTCTTCTATTTTTTTTGTATAATTTTCTGATTTTTTAATTGCTAAATATTCAGCAACAAAATTTATATCAATATCTTTTGGAAAATCCTCATTAACATCTATTGCTTCTACCTCAACATCAAATCCCATTTGTTCCAATAGTTGTTTCCTTCTTGGAGACTTAGAAGCCAATATTATCTTTGTGGAAAGCAAATCAGATAAAGACATAAATCGTTAGAATTTTAACATGGTTATTGCAAACAAACAAGAAACGTAAACCATCTTTAATAACTCTGAAAGAAATCCATAATCTTGAATAGCTTTTGCTTTTCTCAATTCCTTCAAAAAGAAGATTAGAGGAATGTAAATAATCAAAGCAACTATAATAATAATAGAAGAAAGATAACTTTCGTAATAACGCAATAGAAAATGTATTAACGGAATAAGAAGTGCTGTAACAATATAAATTAAATATTTTGTTTTCTTTTCTCCCCATACAATCGCAAAAGAGCGACACCCTACTTCTCTATCTCCTTCTTCGTCTTGCATATCTCCAATCACTTCTCTAATAAATGTTAATACAAAAGTAATTGCAGTAAGTAATATAGTAACTGGTAATAATTGTTCTTTCAACGGAAGTATAATTATCTTAAAAATTTCTGGTTGCACTTTCATTAAAGAGAACAATTCAAACAAAACAGGCAAGAAAATTATCATTGAATAAAGCAATGCAACTACTAAATTGCCTACTATGAATTGTCGTTTGTATTTAAGAGAATAAAAATAAGATATACATGCAATTGCAATAAGCAATGAGCCTAAATGTAAAAAGCCATTTAAATATCCTATTACATAAGCTATCAATACTCCTATTGTTGAGAGGATATAAAATAAATTAAGTACTTTTTTCTCTGAAATAAACTTACCTATAAAGATATCCTTTTCAGCTCTGTTAATTTTATCTATATCTTGGTCAAAATATTCATTTATTAAAACAGAAGCAATAACAATTAATACTATAGATAAGCAAAATAAAATATATTCAAATGTTGAAATAGAGCTTATAATACCTCCAACAAATGTCTGATAAAATGATTCTATCAAAAACCATCTAACAACAATAAGAGCAATAAGAGATAATATTACACTTTTCCAGCGTATTAAATTCAGAAAACTTTTCATTAAAGTTTATTTTTTCTTTATTTCTTCTTTTATTTTTTTGCCGTTTTTAAAGACTGTTTCTGATAAAACATCACCTTTTTTATCGTAGTTTTTCCAAACGCCAGACTTTTGTCCATTTTCATATTCTCCTTCTGCAGATTTCTTATTTGCAGAAAAATATTCTATCCATTTGCCATTTGGTTTACCTTGTTTGAATTCTTGCTCTCTTTGTTTATATCCATTTTGAGCATAAAATACCCAAAGTCCATCTTTTTTGCCATCAATATAAATACCATTCTCTACCAAAATACCATCAACATACTTTTCCCAACGACCATTCATAACACCATTTTGATAATCTGCTTTTTGGTATATTGTTCCATTTTCGTCGTATAAGATTTCTGTACCATGTTTCACACCATTTTGATAATCTGTTTGCGTTTTTCTTGAGCCATCTGTATAAAACACTTCCCACTTTCCACTCATTTGTCCTGAAACAAAGCGTCCTCTTGTATTAATTTCTCCATTTTCAAAATAGCTTTCCCATATTCCTTCTTCTTTACCTGCTACATAACTACCTTTGTGATGTAATTTTCCATTCTCGTAATAAGTATTCCACAAACCTTCTCTTAATCCATTTCTATAGTCTCCTTCTCTCCATTTTTCAGATGTTTCATAGTAGTAAATCCAACGACCAACTTCCTTGTCATTAAAATAAGAACCTTCACTACCTTTTTGTCCATTGCTTCTATAGTAGTAAATCCAAGCTCCTTCACGTTTTCCCATCTTCAAACTACCTTCCATATCTTTCTTTCCATCAGGGAAAAACCAAATTGCGTAACCATCAAGTTCATTATCTTTGTATGTAGCTTGTATTTTCTTTTTACCATCAGAATAATATTCTTGATATTCTCCTTGTTTTAAACCATCTTCAACATTATATGCATATTGTAGTTGTCCATTTTCATAAAATGCCTTACATTCCCCTTTTCCAGAAAGTAACTCTTGCTTGTTGATTTTCCCATTTGAATAATAATCTATCCATTCTCCTATTTTTATCCCCTTATCATTGTATTCACCAACCTTTTGCAAAGTACCATTTTCATAATACCAATGCCAAGCACCTATTCTTTCTCCTTTATCTGAAAGAGTTCCTTCTGTTGCTTTTTGGGAATTGCTCCAATACTCTACATAAGGTTTTTGAGCAAAAACTACATTTAAAGATAGACTTAAAATCAATAAAAAACTTAATATATTTTTCATATTATCTTGGTTTAGAATAAGTAATTCTCATTTTGATAGGATTTGTTGTATGGTTTACACCATTCAATATTACTCGATTTGCAGATGAGCGTCTTTCATCTGGAATAAGATATAAATCAAGATTATCTATATTTCCATTTATATAATTTTCAAAATGCATTGTGGCAGTTATTCTATACGAATTAGTTGAAGGCTCATATCTTCCATCATAATAAGTGTCTGATACTTGTGCATCATGAATAAGAACTAAAGTTGTATCGCCATTTGCAACATATTGTCTGTAAGCTAAAATCTTTTGCACAGGCAAAAGACCTGGATTCATATCTGCAAGTGGAATTTCTATTACAGCTCTATTTATTGCTACATTATTATTTTCCACTCCATTGTTAACAGAGTCTCTCCAATAAGATATAAAAGCTTGTTCATCAACATCTATTTTAGCCATACTTATCCCCATATTTCCAAGATAGATATACTCACCATTTATCCCTAAAGTATCTGTATTAATACCACTTATTGCACTTCCTGTAAAATCATAATCATACCTCATAAAGCGATTACCTTTTTCAGGGAAGTTTATCTTGTAAGTTTGTTTTTTGTCATCTTTCACATAGTAAATAGTCAAACCTGTAGCAGAAGATGTCATATCAACGTAAGCCATAAATCCATCGCTATCTTTTTTCTCTGCAACAATCTTTAACCCTTTTATCAACTCTTGAAAAGCATCGTTATTTCCTTGGAAACTACCAATCTTTTGACAAAATTCACTATTTGTTATTTTCAATCTCAAATGAGGATTTAAGGTATCTGTTCCCATAACAATATCTTTATTTACATCTATTATCTCATTTGAGTTACTATAAATTGGAATAGCATTTACAGACACATCACTAAAAGAATATTTCTTTGTGGAATCTATTACTTCACTAAGTTCATAAACAGAAACTTTCATTTCTTTTGCAAGCAAGGCTGTATCCTTGGAATAACCTCCAGAATATGCTAAAGTCAAACAAATTGAATCTATATTAAAGCTTGAAAAATCTTCTGCTGGAGAAGACAAACAAAGTTGAGTGAAGATACTTGAAGTTACAGTTCCAAAGTTTTCATCTTTATATTCTCCAAACACATTATATCTATAATTTGCTGTTACCAAAGAATCTTCCCTAAAGAAAGATGAAGACATTTTTACATCTTTCAATAAACCTACATTCAATTTATCATTTTCATCAACTAAATCTATTCCCAATGTATCTTCCTCATCTACACAAGATGCTAAAAGGAACAATGGTAACAACAATAATATTTTCAATTTATTCATACTTTCCCTTATTAATCTTCATCTATAACGGCTAAACTATCATAAAGATTATCTATCAAGACTTTTTGTTCATCAAATGACGCGTACTCTATCACTTGCTTTTTGTTTGCTACAGCAAATTCTATTAATTCAGGATTTACTCCTTCTTCTGCAATAACAACAGCATCAGAATACATAATAGCCGCCTTCATTAAGTTAAGATATGTTGGTTCCTTGTAAAATTTCCAATCTTTTTGAGTACCACCTTCTACTTTTAACTTTTTCAAGAATGAAGCATCTAAACTTCCTTGCCATTCATCATTAAATAAACTAAGAACAATCTTGCTATCATTAAAGAAAGGATTATTTTTATATTCTGTTCTTTTTACATAAAAAGGCAAAAGAGCGGCAAACCAACCTACACAATGAATAATATTTGGTTTCCAACTAAGCTTTTTAATTGTTTCCAATACTCCTCTTGCATAGAACATAATTCTCTCATCATTATCTTCAAATAAATTACCATCAGCATCAAGAGCATTTGCTTTTCTTTGAAAATAATCCTCGTTATCAATAAAATAAACTTGCATTCTAGCTGATTGAATAGAAGCAACCTTTATAATTAATTGATGATCGCTATCATCAATTATCAAATTCATTCCAGATAAACGAATAACCTCGTGTAATTGATTTTTTCTTTCGTTTACACCTCCAAACTTAGGCATAAACAATCTTACTTCCTTACCTTTTTCTTGAATACTTTGAGGAAGGTATCTTCCAGCATTTGCCAATCCTGATTCCAAATAAGGAAACACTTCTTGATTGACATACAAAACTTTCGTTTTTACCATTGTTTATTAATTGAATTAATGTGCAAAATTACAAAAAAATACGCTGTTAACAAAATTTCCTTTCTTTTAGCATTGGAACAAATTTAAATTCTCCATACGATTGAACATCAATCTCTGAATCAGAAATTTTTTGTATTCTATACATAATTTGAGTATCCTCCCCTATAGGAGCAACCATAACACCACCAACCTTTAACTGATTAATAAGAGTTTTAGGAAGAGAAGGGGCTGCACAAGTGATTAAAATTTTGTCAAAAGGAGCAAAAGCAGGCAAGCCCAAATAACCATCACCAAAAAAACATTGTGGCACAACATTCAAAGCATCAAAAACCATCTGTGCAGAATTATGCAAAGGTTTAAATCTCTCTATAGTAAAAACCCTCGCTTTCATTTTACAAAGCACACTTGTTTGATAACCAGAGCCTGTTCCTATCTCCAATACTTTTTCAAAAGGCGACACGTCAAGTAACTGGGTTTGAAAAGCCACAGTAGAAGGTTGAGAAATAGTTTGTTTGCACAAAATCTCTAAAGCTCTATCTTCATATGCTAATACATCTAATGAAGAATCTAAAAAGAAATGCCTTGGAACCTCGTTCATTGCTTCTAAAACCCTTTGATCAGAAATACCTTTCTCCTGCAAAGCCTTGATCATCAAACGTCGCATTCCCTTGTGCTTATAGCTATCAACAAACATACTATTTTATATTGAATTATTTATGAAACTAAGAGCAAAGATACGAAATTTATTAAAATAATTTGTACTTTTGCAAACACATAATTTTTAAACATGAAAAAAACACTTATTTTAGCAATACTTGCAATATTGATGTTATCTTCTTGCGATAACTTTAAAGAAGGTCAAGAAATTCCAGCATACATAAAATTCAAAGGGTTTTATCTTGAAGAAAATCCAAATTTCACTTTCTCTCAATCAGAGGACTTACTCACTTCAGATATACGAGACGTGTGGGTATATGTAGATGGTAAAATTTTGGGAGCATTTCCTTTTCATTTAGACGAAGATTCTTCGTATTATTGTTCTTTCCCTATATTAAAAGAAGGCAAACATAAAATCAGTTTAAGACCTGGAATCATATACAATGGTATGAACAATATGAGAGAAGAATATGTTTTCTACACATCATACAACGACACTATTGATTTAATTCCTGGTCAAGAGATTGTTATAGAACCTCAACCAATAATGTATTCTGACAAATTTAGTATTCCTTTAAAAGAAACTTTTGAGAATTACTTTGTAAACTTTCAACAAGCAGATGTGGTAGGAACAGAACCTCTACCAATGGCAATAATAAATAACGATAGTGTAAGATATGGCAATCATTGTGGAACGATTTATTTTGAAGATGGAGGACACAACAAATATATTACCATAGATTCTATTTATTGCAACAATACAAGCGGAGGAATAGTGCTAGAAGTAGATTATTATTCTAATATACCTTTCGAAGTAGGTCTTTATGGACGTAGTCAATCAGAAGAAGCTCTTAAATATATAAGTGCAGTAAGACTAACACCTCCTCAAAGTGGCAAATGGCAAAAAGCATACGTTCTATTATCAAAAGTTTGGAATACATTAGGTTATCCTACTACTTTCAAAGTATATTTAGAAGCGTTCAACCCAAATAATGTACAAAATTCATTTATTCACATTGACAACATAAAATTTGTTCAATACCCTAACAAATAAACCTTAATCCAATTTCACAATCTTCATGAACAAGACTACTCAAACACTTAAATATGTAATAAGTGACGCTTTGTCTTCAATGTTAGCTTGGAGTTTGTTTTTTGTTTTTAGAAAAACAAGCATAGAATCAGGTAATTTCGAAGATATAAATGCCGTATTCGCAGACAATAATTTCTATTACGGATTAGCTATCATTCCTATATTTTGGTTATTCCTTTATTATGTGCAAGGATACTACCAAAAAATCTATAAAAAAGCGCGTTTAAAAGATTTAATTCAAACTTTATTTTCTTGTTTTATAGGAGTAGTATTTATTTTCTTTGCATTGCTACTTGACGACAACGTACAAACATACAAAAATTACTATATTTCTTTCTGCATTCTATTTTCTATACACTTTATTTTAACATATATCCCTCGTCTTATTATTACTTCAAGAAAAGTATTTAACATTCACTCAAACAAAATATACTTTCCAACAATTATAATCGGAGACAGCGAAAAAGCAATGAAGATTTACCAAGATATACAAAGTCAAGAAATATCTTCTGGTAATAAAATTATAGGTTTTGTAAACAAAAACGGTAAACAAACTCAATTTTCGGATTTACAACACTTAGGAACAATAAGTCAATTAACCGAGATAATTGAAAAATATAAAATAGAAGAAATAATAGTTGCCTTGGAGCAAGAAGAGGAAAACGAAATATTTGACATAATCTGTCTTGCAGGACAAGATGTTGAAATAAAAATGCCAGCAGATAGAAGAGATATTTTAATGGGTAATGTAAAATCAAATGCAATATTTAACACTCCTTTAATATCTGTAACACATGGGTTAATGGCCCCTTGGCAACAAATCCTAAAACGTATATTTGACATAGTGATTTCCCTAATTGCTATAATAATCCTTTCACCTGTTTACATAATTACATCAATAATCGTTTATTCAACAAGCAAAGGACCTATCTTTTACAAACAAGAAAGAATTGGATATAAGGGCAAGCCTTTCTATATGCACAAATTCCGTTCTATGTACACAAATGCTGAAAGCAATGGACCAATGCTATCGAGCGGAGATAAGGACCCTCGTATCACTCCTTTCGGTCGCTTTATGAGAAAGGTAAGATTAGACGAGATTCCGCAATTTTACAATGTTCTTAAAGGCACAATGAGTATTGTAGGACCACGTCCAGAACGCCAATTCTTCATTGACCAAATCGTTCAAAAGGCTCCTGAATATAGACTTTTACATAGAGTTAAGCCTGGTATAACTTCGTGGGGGCAAGTAAAGTATGGTTATGCAGAATCGGTAGATGAAATGGTAGAAAGACTAAAATACGACCTAATTTATATGGAAAACCTATCTCTTTCTACTGATATAAAAATATTATTCTACACAGCAATAATAATACTTCAAGGAAGAGGAAAGTAAAATTGTATAGTAAATAAAAAACATAGTAAAGACATGAAAAAAATATTATTTGTAATAGCGATATTATTCTCGCTAAATGCTTTCTCTCAACATGAGAAGATAATGAATATTATAGAACCATACGTTGATGTTGAATTTGGGGCAAACAATAATAAAATTCTTGAACAAGAATTACCCTCTTGGAATGGAGGAATTGGTTGCAGATATATCTCTATCTACAAACCATTAGGGATATCTTTGGAGTGGGATTTAGCATTAGGTACTTCAATGATTGCAAACGAAGGGAATTTTGTACAATCTATTATTTCAACAGAATATGCCTTAGCATTAGGATACAATCTCATATATGATAGGGAAAACATCTTTGCAATGCTTTCTTTTTCTGTGGGAATAGGTGGTTTTAATGGCATATACTGCTTTGAAAACACAGGCACACAAAACGAATTTCCTTCTTCTGTAAATGCAATTACTCATACTGTTGGATATATTCCTTTTAAAATAAAAGCAGTCTTAGAAAACTCTTCTTTATCCTTTACATATAGACTACCTGTTAGGAATGTAAACAGCAGTACCAACAATTTGAAATTAAAAATGCCTGCATTTGAAATCTCATTAGGTATGCCACTCGACTTTCATAAAGCAAGAAGATAATAACTCTTTGTTTTAGAAAAATAACTCTTAGAATTAAGAAAATAATTCTAAGAGTTATTTTTTTCTTTCTTTGTTTTATTTCAATAAGTCTATTTCAAAAGCGTTTCTCCAACAATTCTGGCTGCACAAGCTACATAATCGTTGCAAGGCTTCTTCTCTTTTGTGCTTCCAGGCTCTAAGCCAAGTAGTTTTTTACAAACAATTTCTCCATTTTCTTCTCTAAATCTTTCTCCCATTGTTTGCACCATTGCAAAATAGTCTTTGTTTTCGGGATTTTGTTTTTGATATTGCAAAAGCATTCCTACAAGTAGGCTCATTGCTGATACGCAACCACACACTTCTTTAAAGCCTGCGAGTCCTCTTCCAAAAGGTAAGGAGAGTTTTTCTGCAATATTCTTGTCTATTGGCAACAAATCGCTGTACGCCATAACGACTGATTGGGCGCAATTATAGCCTTCATTGTGATATTTTCTTGCTAATTCTACTCGTTCTTCTATGTTTACCATAATTTTTTGGTTTTAATTTCCCGCAAAAATAATTAAATTTTGTAATTTCGCAAACGTTATGGATTTTTTATTCTTTCTGAAAAGTTATACTTGTTACAAATTTAAAGCCAAAGACGAATATTCTTTGCATTCGCCTTTTATGTTTGACTTTTTTGTCAATGGTTTAAAGAAAGCTTGCAAAGACAGCGAGATTGTGTTTAACGAAGAAATATTTGTAAATGCTCCAAAGTCTAAAAGTGCAAGAAAGTTTTTATTTAAAACTATTTCTTATCTTCAATCAAAAGATATAGAAATTCTTTACATAGATAAGGACAATTTTGTGCAAGACAAGTTAGAAAAGATTAACAATTGCAATAACAACACTGCAATTATAATTGAAGGAATTTACAAAGATAAGTCTAAAAACGAATTATGGAAATCTTTACAAGATAATAAGGATATAAAACTTTGCTGTGATTTCTTTTCGTTTGGAATTATATTTTTAACAGATAAGCCTTTGAAAAAGCAGAATTATATTTTGCGTAAGAAATAGGAAAGAATCATATTATTCTTCCTCTACTTTTTGTATTCCATAAGGATTTTTTACTTCTACGTTTTCAAAATCATCGCTTGCGATTAGTCCTTTTGCATAATCTATTCCACCTTTGCTATGACGGCGAAGAGGTAAATCTGTTCTTACTATGGCTGAATCTTGTATCCAATATAAGTCTTGGCAATAGATTGTGTCCATATCTTTATAATTTACTATGACTACGCTATCTTTTAGATAGTATAAATTATTTGAAAGACTCTCTGCGTAAAGCGAAGTAAGGACTGCCTTTATTGTTTTATCTTGATTAAGAAATTTTACTTTTACTCCTTGTGGGAAAATCATTTTTGAACTATCAGGAGTATTATAAACTTCTATTTTATTTGAGGAAAGTTCAGCATCAACTATTCCATTGACGCTACGCAATAAATGAGCATCATTTATTATTTGCGAAGGCTGATTATTATCTTCTGTTTTTTGTGAAGTGACTTTAGTTTTGTCACAAGATAAAAAAAAGTATGAGAAAGCAAATACAAGGAATACTTTCACAAATATATACTTTCTCATACTTAATTGGGTGTATGTTTATTTATTAATCTCTAGATCTTGCTGTTGTTCCTTTTCCAATCCAACATCCAACAGTGTATCCGTCACCTGGATTGATAGAGTTAAAGAACATATCTGCTTTTAATGGCCATTGAGAACGTGCAGCGTTCATTACTCTTTGAGCATCTTCTGCAAGACTTGGGTCAATGTTTTTAACCTTTGCTGCTTCATCGTATGCTGCCCAAGCAGCTCCTCTGATTTTTCCGCCGTGTGATGCACAAGAAACTGAGCTTTTCAAATACATGTTTGCTACCATTAAAACTGCTTTTCCTTCTAATGATTTATCGTATTCTCCTACTTTGTAAGCTGCTGTACGAGCTGCACCATATTGTCCTGCGTTCATCAATGCTGTTGCTAATAAGAAAGAAGCCTTTGCTTTTGATTCATTATCTTCAAATTTGCTGATTGCTTCTTCAAAGTAAGGTACTGCTTCTTCAAATCTTTCTTTTTCAACTAACATTTGACCCATCATGAATGCTGATTTTGCATTTGGTTCTAATTTGTGTAGATTTTCTGTTGCTTGGAAGAATAGTTCTGATTTTGTACATTTTTTACGGTCAAGGTTTGTAGTGATTTTTCTTAATAATTCTACATCATTTGGATTTGCAGCGAATTTTGGTTCATATATTGGTATGATTTTGTCGCATGATGCGAATGGTTCTATGATTTGTTCTGTAAGAGCAAGGTAGCTTTGTGCGTTTTTAAGAGCTGTTTCTGCTTTTTTAATTGCTTTTGCGTTACCAGCTGCTTGAGCTTGTTCTAATTCTGCTTTAGAAGTTTTTAATATACCTTCTAATGTTTCTGAAGCGTAATCATAAGCATCAAATAATACGTCCATTTGGTCTGAACTTGCTTTTATTGCTGCTAAGTGTTTTACTGCTGCTTCAACATATAAAGGACAATATTGTGCATCTAATTGTTTTCCTCCCTTTTGTGCAGCTTCTTTAAACCAATTTAAAATTTGTTCTGTTTGGTTTGGACGATATTCTGATAAGATTTTAGCTTTTTGTGCTATGTTGTTGTATTCTTCTCCAAAAGCTTCACTTCTTACATCTTGTAATGCCAAATACTCATCTATGTATTTGTTTCTCATTTCTACATTTGGAGCTGTTGCAATCATGTTTTTTAATATATTAGCTCCTCTAATGTAAGTATTAACATGATATTGTGGACAGTGTTTTACTACTTTTGCCCATGGTTCGTAAGCATCTTTGTAATTTTTTTGTTTGTAAAATTCTTGGTATAATGAGTTATTCATTATACATGCTGTACTGTCTTCTGGTGTTTGTCCAAATTTTTGTGCGTTTACTGTTGTTGCACAAAACATTGCTGTTATAACAGCTGCAATTAAAGCTATTTTCTTCATTCTTTATTATTTATTTTTTATTGATATTTTCTTTTAAAAAACCATCTATCTCTTGCAGAGAAAGAAACTCCTAATCTAAAATAATCTTCTCTTATTAGATTATTTTCAGTTGTTCCCCTCTTCCCGTATTCAAGGTATAAATTAACATGTGTTCCTTGTTTTTTTATTGGCAATCCAAATCCTAATGAAATGCCTAACTGAGATATATTGGTATTACGTAAAGTAATTATTCCTGTTTCATAATTAAATCCTACTCTATACGCAATCTTCTCTAAATAATTTCCATATACATTAGGTTTATATTCAAATCCTGCGTTTATTGTATAATTATCTTGTAATAAAGATTCATATGTAATACCTTGTAATGTAAAATCAGACCATTGAGCATAACCTAAATCAAATCCCACTAAGAACTTATTTGGTCTTTCATAAGATAATCCCACTCCCATTGTTTGAGGAAGTTTGATTTCTCCTGTTGTATTTTCATATTTTATTGAATCTCTTATTATTTCTACAGAAGCTATATCTGTAAATGTGTAATGTCTATATTGATTTTTTGTAGGTAAATTAGCTGGTAACACATAATTTAAACCTATCGTTAATTGGTCTTCATTAACAAATTTTTGAAAGTATTGTACTCCAAAATTAAAATTAAAGGCTGATATAGAATAGTTTGATTCTATTCTTGATGATAACATATTAGCAGAATCTGGGAAGCAAAGTGTTGAACTTCTGTAATAATTCCCGAATAAATATTCTGCATTCGCTCCTATTGATAAGTTTTCAAAAAATGATGGTTGATAAGATATACCTAACATCACTTTGTTAACTCCTCCTTCTCCATCATATATCAATTTATGAGCACCCACTATAGTATCTGTTGGAAAACTTTCTGATGCAGAAAAGTCTATAACCGAAACAGGCAATAATCCTCCTGCCATTTTAATTGTTTTACTTAATGGAAATGCAAATAATATATGAGAAATTCCTCCTGTATTGCCTTTAGATTTTAAATCTCCCGATTGTAAGACAATATTATTTGAATAATATCCTATGTCAAACACAAATGATTGTGTATCTATGGCCGAGTAAGAAGCTGGATTTTTGTGATTTACAAAATTATTTCTTCTAAGTGCATTATGAATTCCTCCCATAGAAGCGTTAATTGTATTTGTAAAGCCGACATTGTCTCCTATTCCATACTTTGAATAAGGAGAACTTATTGTGTTTTGCGCTCCCAATTCAAAAACAAATGCTATGAATAATAAAATAAGTGCTATTCTTTTATACATTTCTTTTATTTATGTTATATTCTAATATTGTATTCAAGCCCTTTAAAACTAAATTTTCTTCTACTATATTGTCATTTTCAATATTACTTGCTATAAATTCTGCATCTCCACCTGTTAGAATGATTTTAAATTCATTATTTTCTTGTTTTGAATAATATTTTATCATTCCTTGTATCTCAAATATTGTACCATTCACAATACCAGATTTAATACAATCAGTCGTATTATTAGAACAAACTGCTACTTTTTGATTATCCAAATCTATTAACGGAAGAGAAGCTGTAAAAGTATTTAATGCTTTAGATTTCATTTCAAAACCTAATGATATACTTCCTCCTTTGTATTCTGATTTATCGTTTACAAAATCTACACAAATACAAGAACCCGCATCTATTACCAATACAGATTTTTTAGAAAAAATTTCAGTAGCTCCAACTATAGCCGCTATTCTATCATTCCCTAAAGTATATTTTGGCAAATAATTCATTTGAATAGGTAAATATAAGTCTTCACTCATCATAAACAGATTAGAGTGAGTGGATAGATAGTTTATTATATCTTCTTTTTCTTTACCTGATACAGTTGAAAATATTGTGTTTTTAATATCGTATTTTGAAAACAATTCATAGATCAAAGGCATATCTAAAGCCTTAACCGCATTTAAGAAAAGCATATCTACTCCCTTAAATACGGCTATCTTTGTCCTTGTATTACCTTTATCTATAACTAATTTCATTCTTTACTTCCACTTAAAAAAGGAAAAGAATATACTGAATTAAAATTTGAAAAATCCATATATTTATCGTAGAATTCTCTTTCCATCCAACAATCCTCTATATTGAGCGGATTATTGTTAGAATCATATATCTCGTAAGTTTTTCTAATCAAATTTCCTTCTTTACCCCAATAGTACTCAGAACGTTCAAAAGCTACTTCTGCGCAAACAGAATTATAAGTATTGTAATGTCTAATGAATAAAATCAACTTTCCTGAAGAATCGTATAATCTCTCATAGATAAAGTCCCACGCTTTGTTTTGATTATAAATATATTCCTTACAATAGAAAAAACTATTTTCCTCTTTACAATCAACCAATTCAAAACGTCTTTCTATATCTTCAAGGCTTGGTAATTGTCCTTCATATTCTATAAATTCTTCATTGTCTTTATACTTTGCATATCTATATGTCAAACTATCATTTTCATTTAGATAAATAGCATAATTCAACAAATCTTCTATGTGAAGAACTAATTCTCTTGCCTCATCAGATTCATCTTGAAAAATCTTTTCTTCATCAGAAATTTCATATTCCTCTTCTGACTCTTCAAGAAACTCTGTATTGTATTCTAAATAATTAACAGTATCTATATCTTGTGCTTTTGCATTTCCTTGAATAGCAAATACAAAAAGCACAAGTAAAAATAGAAACTTAGAAAATTTCATTCTATTTATTTTTATTAATAAATATCTTCACTAAACATTGGATCCCAAGGAGGAAGAACTATTGGTTTTTGGTCAAGATATTTCAAAATATCAGCAGATACATATTTTTTATCTACTACAACTCTGAACATATACTCTTCAAACCATTCATCTGTCATTATTAAATGTCCTTGCCATCCATTAGAAGCACCCCAACTATTTTCTACTAACCATTTTTTAGGATTGCCATTTTCATCTAAATCAACTGCACATAATGTCATTGCATGAGAAGATCCACTTGCAAAAGTTTGTATTCTCTCTTTTTTATTCATACCAAACTTTGTTCCCATCAATGAAGCATAATCGTATGTGTTTACATCTAATAAACCTTTTTCTGAATATAAGAACTTACCAACATCGCAAGAGAAATACATCATTGTTGAATCTTTTATTGAAGCAATAGCAACTTTCTTTATTTCTTCAATAGGAAGATTTATGTATTTCCAATTTACTCCATCCATAACGTGTCTGTCGTTTTCTATTTCATAGACTTTATAGAAATCTCTTGATGGATCATTCATTAACATAACGTAAGTATTTTTTAAATCCTTACCTATGTGTTTTTCATAGAATGATTTTGGAGTATAAGTTTCTGTAGAAATTTCCTTACCATTAGCATCTCTCAATGTGTAAGTAAATTCTTGCACAGGTTCTCCATAAGCATAAACTAACATCTTGTAAATTTGAGAAAGCATTTCTATTTTTTTGCTTTCTAATTGTTCATACTTTACCTTTTTATTATTTTGCTTCATTGCTCTTAACTCCAAAGCATACTCTTTTAATTTCAAAATAATAAGTTCATCTATTTTGCGAGTATTATTAGAATTAAAAGTTTCAGGTTGAACAGTAGAAGGAACTAATCCGTATTTTGTTACCAAATCAGAAACTCCTGTAAATTGTCCTCCATCTGAAAGTGTATTTTTAAACAACCATTCATTATGCTTACTATCCAAAGGTTCATCTATGTGATTTATAATCAAAGATAAGAATAAATTACTCTTTTCTAATTGATCATAAAAGAACAAATAGTTTTGACTAAATTCAAAAGCACCAAGATTATATTTTGCAATCATAGCACTTCTCATTACATTAAAACCAGTAAACATCCAACAACGGCCAGATGATTTTTGGTCTGTTATGCCTTTACTTTTAACTCTATGAGAAAAATGAGTGTCATACTTGTTTAAATTATCTAAATCCAAAACTAATTTTTGGATACTATTATTAGCAACAGCATTTCTTATTGCTTTATTTTCTGGAGTTTGTTTATACGAACTTCTTATTTTATTCAAAGATTCTTCGCTTAAACCTCCTTCTTGAGCAAAAACTGAAAAACATCCACAAGTTAATGCTAATATTAATGTAAAAAACTTCTTCATTTTGTTCTTATAAATTATTTATCTAATACGTCTCCAATTGTATTGTCATACATTTGTTTATACTTACTAATCTTTCCGAAAGATTCTTCGTCAATTATTACTTCTGCATCGTCTCTTACTTTACCTACTGCGCAACATTCAACGCCAGAAATTCTTAACATATCAAAGAATTCTTCCTCCTTATCTTTACAAACAGTTACTATAGCTCTACCCTGTGCTTCTCCAAATAAGAATGAGTCTAATCTTAATTCACCTGCTGTATAGATTTCAAATCCAAGATTTCTTATCATAGCACTTTCTAAAACTGCAACGAACAATCCACCTTCACTTATATCGTGAGCAGATTCTATAACTCCTTGATTTATCAAGTCGCTTAATGTTCTTTGCATATTTGCTTCTTTATCTAAGTTGAAATATGGTGCTGGAGATAATTTGATTCCTCTGTATGAATATAAGTATTCTGAACAATTGATATCATCAACCATTTCTCCTAACATATAAATTGTCTTATCAGCAGCCTTAAAGTCCATTGTCATTTGATTAGACTTTTCAACAGTACCAACCATTCCTATAACAGGAGATGGATAGACAGCTTCTGTTTTTCCATTCATTACTGCTTGGTTATAGAAACTTACGTTTCCTCCTGTAACTGGAGTATTGAATTTGATACAAGCTGAAGACATACCTTCTATCGCTTTAACAAATTGCCAATATGTGTTTTCATTATATGGATTACCAAAATTCAAACAGTTTGTTACTGCCAAAGGCTCTCCTCCAGAACAAACTATATTTCTTGCAGCTTCTGATACTGCGATTTGAGTTCCAACAAATGGATCAGAATAAACATATCTTGAGTTACAATCACAAGTCATTGCGATTGCATTATCTGTTCCTTTTAAGTTTGCTATTCCTGCATCAGAAGGTTTATTTGTTGACATATTTTTTGTTCCAACCATTGAATCATATTGTTCATAAACCCAACGTTTTGAAGCAATGTTTGGATGAGAAGCTAAATATTCAGCAATCTTTTTAGCCTCTTGAATATCTGGTTCTGTTACAGATTCTTTATTGAATTCAAATGTTTGTTTGTAGTATTCAGGTTCTGAATAACTTCTATCGTAAACAGGTGCTCCACCTCCCAAAACTAATGTTGAAGCTGGAACTTGTGCTACTAAATTATCATTGTGATAGAAGTAAAGCATATCTTCATCTATTACTTCTCCTATTTGAGCACAATTCAAATCCCATTTTGCAAATATTTGTTCTACTACTTCTTCTTTTCCTTTTTCTACACAAACAAGCATTCTTTCTTGACTTTCAGAAAGAAGTATTTCCCATGCTTCCATATTTTGTTGACGTAGAGGAACTTTGTCTAAGTTGATTCTCATACCAGAACCACCTTTTTCGCTCATTTCTGATGTTGAACAAATAATTCCCGCAGCTCCCATATCTTGCATTCCAACTATAGCTCCACTCTTTCCTAACTCTAATGTAGCTTCCAACAATAGTTTTTCTTGGAATGGGTCACCAACTTGTATAGAAGGAATATCATCTGCTGTATTTTCTGTTACGTCTGCAGATGCAAAAGTAGCTCCATGAATTCCATCTTTCCCTGTTGCAGAACCAACTATGTAAATAGGATTACCTGCCCCTTTCGCTACTGCTTTAATCAATTCTTCTTTTCTCATTACCCCAACACTCATTGCATTTACCAATGGGTTGTTTTCAAAGCTATCATTAAAGAAAACCTCTCCTCCTAAGACTGGAACTCCAAAAGCATTTCCGTAATGAGAAATACCTTTTGTAACTCCTCTCAACAACCATTGTGTATGAGGATTATGTAAATTACCAAATCGTAAAGAATTTAATTGAGCAATAGGTCTTGCACCCATTGTAAAAATATCTCTGTTAATTCCTCCTACTCCTGTAGCAGCACCTTGGAATGGTTCTACTGCACAAGGGTGGTTGTGAGATTCTATTTTAAACACACAAGCTAAGCCTCCGCCAACATCTACCATACCTGCATTTTCTTCTCCTGGAGCAACCAATAATTGCTTACCTTCTTTTGGTAAAGTTTTTAGGTATTTAATAGAATTTTTATAAGAAGCATGTTCGCTCCACATAACAGAATAAATACTCAATTCAACATAGTTAGGACAACGTCCGCCTAAATATTCTTTTATTTTTTCATACTCTTCAGGCAATAAGCCTAACTCTTTTGCATTTTCAACTGTTGCGATTTGATTATTTTCCATAAATTCAAAAATTTTATCTTGCAAAGGTACTATTTTATTTTGAATTTTATATTTTTATAACTAATTTTGTGATTCAAAATACAAAAGATTTCAAATTTAGACATGAATTTTACAACAGAAATACCTATTTCAAAGCACAAAGCCTCCATTTCTCACAAAGATAAAATTATGTTATTAGGGTCGTGTTTTACCGAAAACATAGGAAACAAATTAACAACAAGTGGCTTTGAAACTTCTATCAATCCTTTTGGCATTTTATACAATCCTATTTCAATAAATAGTTGTTTAGACAGAATAATAGAGCTAAAATATTTGAATTCAGACAGTTTAGTTCAAGTAGATGAATTTTGGTATTCTTATGAACATCATGGAAAATTTAGAGATGAAAACAAAGATAAACTACTGCAAACTATAAACTTAGATATTACAAATACCAATTTATTTTTAAAACAAACCGATTGGCTTATTATTACCTTAGGAACAGCTTGGGTGTTCTTTTTAAAAGAAAACAATCAAATATTAGGCAATTGTCACAAATTAAATCCTCAATTAATAGACAAAAGACTTTTATCTACAGAAGAAATATACGAAGATACTATACTTACTATCAACAAAATAAGAAAAATCAATCCAAATATCAAAATAATACTCACAGTCTCTCCTATAAGACACTGGAAACAAGGCTATAGAGAAAATCTCATTAGCAAAAGTACTCTACATATTGCAACAGATAAAATATGTGCTACAGTAAAAGATTGCATATACTTCCCTGCATACGAAATAGTTATGGACGAGCTAAGAGATTATAGATTTTATCAAGCAGATATGCTTCATCCATCAGAAATCGCCGTAGATTACATTTGGGAAAAATTCTCAACTCACTTATTTACAGACTCAACCATAGCTCTCTGCAAAGACTATCTTAAACTACATTCCATGAAACAACACAAAGCCTTCAACCCTGAAAGCCAAGGGTATAAAAAACATTTAATAAAAATAGCCAATTTAGAACAAGAATTATATGAAAAACGAAACAAACTTATTTAAAATAGAAGCCTGCATAGGCACTCTGCAATCAGGAATAGAAGCGGAAAAAGGAGGTGCAAATAGAGTAGAATTATGTGACAACCTTGCAGAAGGCGGCACAACCCCTTCTGCTGCTCTAATTCAGATGTCAAAAGAAAAACTACAAATTCCTGCAGCCGTGATGATTAGACCAAGACATGGCGATTTTCTTTATTCAGATTTAGAGTTTGAAATAATGAAAAAAGACATAGAATTTTGCAAATCAGTTGGCGTGGAAGCTGTTGTATTTGGTTTGTTAACCCCTGATGGAAATATTGATTGTAAAAGAACAAAGATATTGGTGGAAACTGCTGGGAATATGCAAGTTTGCTTTCACAGAGCGGTAGATTTAAGCAATGATTACTTAAAAGCTGTCGAGCAAATCATAGATTGTGGTTGTCATAGAATACTTACATCTGGTGGTGCTAATAAAGCAATTGAGGGAATTGAGAATATAAAGAAAGCTCAAGAGATTTACGGAGATAAAATAGAAATTATGGTTGGCAGTGGAATAAATTCTGATAATGTAAAATCATTTTACGATTTAGGAATTAGACATTTCCATCTTTCTGGGAAAGTACAAATTGATAGTCTTATGACTTATAGAAAAGAAGGAGTATCAATGGGAGCTATTTCTGCAGAAGAAGAATACAAAATTACTCAAACAGATTATAGAAAAATAGAAGATGTAAAAAAACAACTCTTGAAATAGATAAATTCTTTTCAAGAGTTGTTTTACTAAAACTGCGTTTTATTTCTTTAAAACGCAGTTTTATTTTTATAATTCTTTATTATCTGTTAACAGATATTTTCTTTGAAGTGATACCTGCGTTAGATATTATCTTAACAAAGTAAGCACCATTACTTAAATTTGATGTATTTATTTCAAATCTATTTGTTCCTGTTGCCAATGCAACTTCTCCTAATGAGATTACTTCTCTTCCTAACATATCTACTACAGAAATATTAGCGTGAGTTGATTCTAACATAGAGATTTCAAGGTTCAACATATCATTAACAGGGTTTGGATAAGTTAATGTTTGAAGTATTGCTCCTTCTGCTTCTTCTAATCCTACTAATGAAAGTATTTTAATATCTATTGCTTTGTAATCATCGTATGAAGAACCTGTTCCGTTTACTAATCTTGTTTCTGAACCATCGTAGATTTTGTATGTTGTACCACCATCTCCGTATGAGTCAAAGATTTCAAATACATAGCAACCAGTTTCAGTTAATGAAACTTCTACTGTATCTCTTACGATTGTTTGTTGTGGATAGTAATCTGCTTCTTCTAATACATTACCATTTCCATCTGAAAGTTTCCAACTACATTCGTAAGCATATTGGTCTGTTTTTATGATAATTTTAAGTTTATCTCCGTTTCCTTCTTTTGGAGCTTCTTTTTTGATTGTTGCAGTTTTTTGTTCATCAGTTATTGCTGTTCCATTGATTGAAACTATCTTAGCAAATACGTTTGTGTTTTGGCCAACTGTTACAGGAACGTCTGGTAATTCAACGAAAACTTCTTGATCTGTAGTTATATTTCCTGTCCAATCAAAAGTTTGTTCCCCTGATACTGCAGAACCATAAGCAATTTGCATGCTTGTTATTGCAGTTGCTCCTGTATTGTAAACTTTTAATGAAAGCGATGCTAAATCGTTACAACCGTTTATGCCAGCAGCTGACATAGTTGTTGACATTGCTGCAAGTTCTGGAAGGTTTGTAACCGATGGTGTACATTCTGAACCTGTGTATATTTCTTGTTGATCTCTTGTAATAAAGACAATCAATCTTAAATGACCAAGTTTTACTAATTCATTACTGATTGAACCTGGTACGCTGTAAGTATATGTTCTTTGAACTAATGTTCCAGCAGGAATAACGCTTGAACCAGCAGGTGCTGTGATGTCTTCACCCCATTGACCTGTGATCATATCTCTCAACATACTCATGTGAATGTATTGTCCATCAGAAGTAACTTGAGAAGGATTGCCACTGGCTCCTGATTGTGGTCCTATGATGCTGTCTTGTACTAAAACAACGTTTAATTTGTTTGATGCAGTTTCTGCATCTGCTGTGTAGTATGCTTCAACATTTACAGTCATAGTTCTTGCTGTTGCATCTATTGTAGCTTGTGCTGCAACGTTTACAAAAGATTGTTGTGCAAGAATTTGATTTCCTGCAGAAACAAATTCACCTCTTCCTAATGCTGTTGCAGAACCAGAGAATAGGTGTCTATTTACTGTTCCTGAAGGGAAACCTTGAAGTCCTGTTTGGTTCATTAAAGCAGTTCCCCATTGAGTTGTGTACATTGCAGCATAACTTCCTGCGTGTACGTTGATTCCGAACACTCTTCCTGGATTAGCTTCTTCGTATTCTTTTACAATTCTATGTCCGTCTGGACAGTATCCACAGTTTATACCTGTGTACTCTTCAATAACGACATTTTTGTTTGCAGGCTGTGTTGAAACAAACTCTGGAGTTTGTGCTGATACTGCAAAAGTAGCAAACAAGCCTAAAACTGATAATACTATTTTCTTCATACTCTAAATTATTTAATGGTTTTAGATTGCGAAAATACATTTTTTTCTTGAATTAACAAATTGTAGAACAAAAAAAACGTCAAATAAATATTTTTAAGTGCTTTTTATGTATCTTTGCAATTCAATGTTGAGTAAATATGATTTCTACATATAAACAAGGAGATGTTTTAAAAAAAATAGATTCTCCAAATGATTTAAAATCATTAAGCAATAATGAACTCTTATCTCTTGCAAAAGAGGTAAGGGAATATATACTAGATGTGTTGAGTGAAAATCCTGGGCACTTGGCTTCAAGTCTTGGTGCCGTAGAACTTACAATTGCTCTACATAAAGTATTTAATACTCCAGAAGATCCTATAGTTTGGGACGTAGGTCATCAAGCTTATATCCACAAAGTGCTCACGGGAAGAAGAAATGATTTCGTTAACATAAGAAAGTTTGGAGGCCTTAGCGGTTTTCCTAAAAGGAGTGAAAGCAAATACGATTCTTTTGGTGTAGGACATGCTTCTACTTCTATATCTGCTGCTTTAGCTATGGCCATTGCAGATAAGCTACAAAAAAAAGACAATCATCATATTGCAGTTATTGGAGACGGTTCAATGACAGGAGGAATGGCTTTTGAGGCTTTAAATCATGCTGGTTCTACTGACGCAAATCTTTTAGTTATTCTTAATGACAATGGAATATCTATCGATAAGCGTGTTGGAGCGATGAGTCAGTATTTAACAATGATTACCTCCTCTGCAACATATAATAGATTGAAAAATAGGATTTGGAATTTAATGGGAGGAAATACTTCTTATAATAAACCAAAGAACTTTTTCAAAAAAATGTCTTTTTCTCTTAAATCCTTATTTTCAGGAAAAAGCAATTTCTTTGAAGCTTTAAACATAAGATATTTTGGTCCTGTTGATGGACATGACTTAATTTCACTTACTAAAACATTAGAAGATTTAAAGAATATTAAAGGGCCTAAATTACTACACATTATTACAAAAAAAGGAAAAGGACTTCCTATCGCAGAAGATAATCCTACAACTTATCATGCCCCAGGCGTATTCAATCCTTTGACAGGAGAAATTCCTGAAAGCAAGTCTTCTGATGAGATTCTTAAATTTCAAGATGTTTTTGGCGAAACTTTAGTAGAGCTTGCAAAAGAAAACGAAAAAATTGTGGGCATTACACCTGCTATGCTTAGTGGTTGTTCTATGAATAAACTACAAAAAGTTTTCCCAGAACGTACTTTTGATGTTGGAATTGCAGAAGAACATGCTGTTACTCTTTCAGCAGGTTTTGCATGTCAAGGAATGATTCCTGTATGTAACATATATTCTTCTTTTATGCAAAGAGCTTATGACCAATTAATTCATGATATTGCTTTGCAAGAACTTGGTGTTGTTTTATGCCTTGATAGAGCAGGATTGGTTGGAGAAGATGGAGCAACGCATCATGGAGCTTTTGATTTAGCTTACTTGAATTGTGTACCTAATATAATAGTAGCTGCTCCAAGTGATGAACATGATTTAAGAAATATGATGTTCACTGCTATAAATCAAAATAAACCTTTCGTTATTCGTTATCCAAGAGGAAAAGGTTATTTAAAGGATTGGCGTAATGAAATGAAGAACATAGAAATTGGCAAAGGTATCAAAGTGAAAGACGGAAAAGAAATTGCTATTCTATGTATTGGTAATACTATTCACATAGCTAAACAAGTTGCAAAAGAACTTGCTGAAAAGAATTTAGATATTGCTTTATTTGACTTTAAGTTTTTGAAACCTCTTGATAAAGAGTTAGCAAAGCAAGTCTTTGATTCCTACGACTATATCTTAACAATGGAAGACGGCACTATAAACGGAGGATTCGGAGGCAGTATTATAGAATTTGCAGTTAGCAATAATTACCACAAAAAGATAGAAAGAATAGGAATACCTGACGAATTTATCGAACAAGGTAGCGTAAAGGAATTACAAAAACTTTGCAAAATGGATTGCAATAGTGTAAAGGAAGTAATATTGCAATTCAAAAACCTATCAATAGACTAAAATATTTCCTATTATTTTGTCGTTAAGTGATATTTTATATTCTCCTGAAGGAATATTTCCTATTGTATAAGAGATATTCTTGAGACAAGTACATTCTGTTTGTCGTATTACTTGCTCAGTTATTTTTATTGTATTGTTCTTTATTTCTGCAGAAATATTTATTTCTCCTTTACAAGGATAGTCTGTGTAAAATTTATGAATATTTAGCGTAGAAGTAGAAGAATGATAGCTAAATGCTGCACTCTTATCTGTTTTACTATCCATACATTCTCCAACATAATCCATTCTTGTAGTAAGTGTAGGCGTATCTTTTTGACAAGACACGATTGTAAGCAATAATATAAGTGTTATAAAAAGATTTGTTATTTTCATGAATTTATTTCTTTATTACTTTTAGTGTTTGTATTCCTTCATTTATTGTAACTCTAAACGTATATGTTCCAGAAGGCAACGAAGATATATCTACAACTGATTTTTCCGCGAATACATCTACTAAATTCCCTGATGTATTGAATACTTCTATTATTTTAGCTTTTTTACTTAAATAGACTACTCCTTTTGTAGGATTTGGATAGAATGTCAGTTTATCATCTAATCCGAAATTGACAATGGGAGAAAATATAGCTATGTAAATCTTTTCTGTATCGTTTACCTTTATTGTACGAGGATTTTCTGTGTTTCCATCATTCCATTTAACAAACTGATACCCCTCAAAAGCATCTGCAGTAATTATTACCTCTGAATTATAATTATATACACCACTTCCATAAGCATCACCCATCATTATATCATTTGTATTTACGTCTATAATATATGTTTCTGCTTCAAAAATAGCACAAAAAGCAGTATCGCTTGTTAAACTTATCGTTCTTGGATTATCTACATTTTTATCATGCCAAGAAACAAATTTATAACCTCTATTTGCTTGTGCAGAAATTTCAATTTCTCTTGTAGAAGTATATTTTCCAGAGCCTTTAGCTTCTCCCATTATATCATCATAACTAAATACTGTAAGTAAACAATCTTTTTTCTCAACTATACTTTCCTCTTTAATAGGTGTAGATTGAGTTGATGTTATTTGTATTATTTGTGGCTCTGATATTGTATTTGTTACACTATTTTCTTGCTTTGGCTCTATATACGATAAATACTCTGTGTTTATTCCATTCAAAGATAAAGATAACACACTTATTGTTTTAGGATATTCCAAATATAGTACTTTTCTTTTAACTGGCACTTCATAGAATTTAGCTATTGGAATATTTTCTAATATACTTTCTTGTATATTAGTTTTATCGTAGTTCGCAAATTCAAGTCTAGGTTGAATTAAATTCTGCATTTGAGGTTCTATTTCTATCTTCTTTTGTTCTTCTATTTGCTGATAATTTTGTGGTTTTTGTTGAGAATAAGGGAAATGTAAAAAAGCAATAAATACAGAATCTGGAATTAGTAATGAATCATTGATATTTATGTAAATTTCTGCTTGTTGTGGTAAGCCATTCCATGCTGTTTTTGAGGCTACTATTGGAGCTATATTTGTTTTAAAAATTATTTCTCTTAAGTTTTTGCAGTTATTAAAAGCATAAGCAGAAATTTTTTCTATATTTTCCCCAAAAGTAATTGTTTGAATATTTTGACATTGTTCAAAAGCTCCTGCACCTATCATTGTCACAGATTGTGGTAGCTCAATAGAATTTAATTTCACACATTTATAAAAAGAATAACTTCCTATTGCTTGTACATTATCCCCTATTTTTACGCTTTCAAGAGCAGTACAATTGTAAAAAACATAATTCCTTATTGAATCTATTGTATTTGGTATTTCTACTGATTTTAATTTTGAACATTCAGAAAATGCATATTCTCTTATGTCTTTTACATTTGAGATTGTTAATGTTTCTAAATTTTTACAGCCATCAAATGCATATTTTTTTATTTCTTGTACTGATTTTAGATCTATTGTTCTAAGATTTTTACAATTTTGAAAAGCATAAGCTCCTATGCTTGTAACCGAATTAGGAATATCTATTGATATCAAACTAATACAATTAGAAAAGACAGCATTCCCTATTTCCTTAATATTATTTGGAAGGATGATTTGCTTTAACTTAGTACAATATTCAAACGCATTATTATCTATTAACTCTATAGTATTTGGAATATTTAGAGTTTCTAAACTTTCACAATGAGCAAATGTAGAATTGCTTATTTCTTTTAATGATGATGGAAAATTGACTGTTTTTAAACTTACACAAGATGAAAAAACTGATAATCCTAAATATGTGATTGATTCTGGTAAATTAATAGCTTGTAATTTTGAACAAGATGAGAATGCCTTGTTTCCTATTACTTTAAGGTTTTTAGGAAGTATTATAGATTCTAAATTACTACAAAATGCGAAAGCAGATTCTCCTATGTACTCTACAGTTTCTGGAAGTGTTACTTCTCTCAGGTGTTTACAAGAAGAAAATGTGTAAGGCTCTACACTTTTTACATTATTTGGAATTATTATTTCTTCTAATGAAGAGCAATGAGCAAATGCGTGCTTTGAAATTTCTTTTAAAGTATTGGGCAGATTAATCTGTTTTAACTTTGAACACGACAGAAAAGCTGAAGCACCTATTTTTTTAACACTTTCTCCTAGTTTAACTGATTTTAAATTGCTACAATTAGCAAAAGATTCACTTCCTATTATTCTTATTGAATCTAATATTACAACTGATTTTAAATCTGCACAACTACTGAAAGCTTGATTATCAATTGCTGTTACAGTGTATTCTATTCCGTTATAATTTACTGTATTTGGAATTATTAAATCTCCAGAAGGCTTATTGTAACCAATATATGAAGACCTTACTTTAGTGTAATAAGGAGCAGTTACTGTAACTGTTTTTGTTTGATTATTTATATTGTAATACAATATTTGTCCTGTAGGAGATACTGAACTAAAATCAAATGCTATTGTTTTTAAACCAAAAAACAAAAATATAAATGCAAGAATTATTTTCTTCATATTTGATTATTTTTTAGGCGGATAATCTATAGAGTAATGCAATCCAACACTCTCTTTTCGTTGTTCTGCCATCTTTATTATCAAATAGCTATTAGCTACTAAATTTCTTAATTCACATAATTGAGGAGTAAGAACCGAACGATTGTATAATTCTTCGGTTTCTTCGTAAATTAATTTTATTCTCTTGAATGCTTTTTTTAATCTCAAATCACTTCGAACTATTCCAACATAATTAGTCATAATTTGTTGTAATTCTTTTCTTGATTGAGTGATAAGACTTAATTCTTCATTTAGAACCATGCCCTCTGCATCCCAATTTGGCACTTCATCACAATAATCAGTCGTTTGAATCTTTTTAACAGAATCTAAATAAGCTCTATGAGAATAAACTAAAGATTCTAATAAAGAATTAGATGCTAAACGATTTGCTCCATGCAAACCTGTACAAGAACATTCTCCAGAAGCATATAAATTATCAATACTTGTTCTTGAGTATTGATCAACTTCTATTCCTCCACAACAATAATGAGCAGCAGGAATAATTGGTATCATTTCTTGTGTAATATTAATACCTATTTCTAAACACTTCGCATATATATTAGGAAAATGGCGCATAATTTCTTCTTTACTGATTCCTCTGCAATCTAAATATTCATGCTCATCTCCTCTTTTTGTCATTTCTGCATTTACTGCTCTTGCAACAATATCCCTAGGAGCTAAAGAGCCTCTCTCATCATATTTTTCCATAAAAGATTCCCCTGAAAGATTTTTTAAGATTCCTCCAGCACCTCTCATTGCTTCTGTAATTAAAAAAGAAGGTTTCTCTCTTGGATTAAACAAAGATGTAGGGTGGAATTGAATAAATTCCATATGCCTTAATTTTCCTTTCGCTCTATGTACCATTGCTTGTCCATCACCTGTTGCTATTAATGGACTTGTGGTTGTAGAATACACATTACCATTTCCACCTGTACACAACATTGTAACCTTAGAAAGATACGTGTCTATTGTATTTGTTTTCTTATCTAAAACATAAGCACCATAGCACTTAATATCCTCTCGTCTTCTAGTAACTTCTTCGCCTAAATGATGTTGAGTAATTATATCTATGGTGTATTGATTTTCTTTTAAAGTAACATTTGGATGAGAACGTACTTTTTCTAATAGAGCTCTTTCTATTTCAAAACCAGTATTATCTCGGTGGTGCAAAATTCTATATTCAGAATGCCCACCCTCTTTAGCTAAATCATAAACACCAGTTTGATTTTTATCAAAATTAGTTCCCCAATCTATTAATTCTTTGATTCTATCTGTAGATTCTGTAATAGTTATCTTTACACTTTCTAAATCACATAGCCCAGCTCCTGCAATTAAGGTATCATTAATATGTTTCTCGTAAGAATCATGGTCATACATTACCGCTGCAATACCACCTTGTGCATATTTAGTTGAAGATTCTGACGCATCAGATTTTGTTAAAATACAAACCTTACCATAATCTGCAACCTTTAAAGCATAACTCAAGCCTGCAATTCCCGAGCCTATTACCAAGAAATCTACTTTAAATCTCATAATTACATGCTATTTTAAAGCCTCTGCACCACTACAAATTTCTATTATTTCATTTGTAATAGAAGCTTGTCGTGCTTTATTGTAAGTAAGTTTAAGATCTTTTAACAGATTTGTTGCATTATCTGTTGCTTTATGCATAGATGTCATTCTAGCTCCATGTTCAGAAGCAAATGAGTCTAAAAAGCACTTAAACAATTGTGTTTTTAGAGATTGAGGTATTATAGAATTAATTATTTCTATTTTAGATGGCTCAAAAATATAATCATTATTAATTTCAGAACCCTCTTGTTCAAAAGTAATTGGTAATAATGTTTCGTATGTCAATACTTGTGTTGAAGCATTCTTAAATTGGTTGTAGATAACTTCTATCTTATCATATTTGTTTCCTAAAAACTCTTCAATCAATACCTCACACTCTTTAGCAACATTATCAAATGATAAATTATCCCATATTTCATCATTCTCTCCTAAATAAGTGATAATATTGCCTTGTTTTTTATAGAAATCTGAGCCTTTCTTACCAAAAGTTTTTATGTCTATTTTTATATTAGGATTATTTTCTTTGTAGGACTCTATTCTTTGATTAGTAGCCTTTATTACATTTGCATTAAATGTAGAGCACAATCCTTTGTTACTTGTCAATACTAAAATCAAAACATTATTTAAAACTTTCGATTGTCTTGCAAGAGGTAATTCATCTCTCTCACTGCTACAAAGATTCTGTATTATTTCAGTCATCTTTGCAGAATATGGTCTTAACTTCAAAATTGCGTTTTGAGATTTACGCAATTTTGAAGCTGAAACCATTTTCATTGCACTCGTTATCTGTTGAGTTGAACTAACAGAAGCTATTCTTGTTCTGATTTCTTTAAGATTAGCCATAAATAACTATGCTTTATATTTTCTACTTATATCTTTTGCTATACTTTCCAACTTAGCCATGATTTGATCGTCAAGTTTTCCTGCACCTAAAGCATTCAACATTTCTTTTTCATTACTTTCAAGGTGGAAAATAAACTCTTCTTCAAAGTTTTTAACTTTATTTGTTGGAACATCTCTCAACCAACCATTAGTTCCACAAGCTATAATTGCAACTTGATGTTCAACTTTCATTGGTGAATATTGAGATTGTTTTAATATTTCAACATTTCTTTTACCTTTTTCCAACACAAACTTAGTCGCTGCATCAAGATCTGAACCAAATTTAGAGAAAGCTTCCAGCTCACGATATTGAGCTTGGTCTAATTTCAATGTTCCAGAAACCTTCTTCATTGATTTAATTTGTGCTTTACCTCCAACACGTGACACAGAAATACCTACGTTAATCGCTGGTCTAATACCCGCATTGAATAAATTTGTTTCAAGGAATATCTGACCATCTGTAATAGAAATAACGTTAGTTGGAATATATGCCGAAACGTCTCCTGCTTGAGTCTCAATAATAGGAAGAGCAGTCAAAGAACCACCACCCTTTACAAGATGTCTTATGCTTTCAGGTAAATCGTTCATGTTTTTTGCAACAGTATCCTCATTGATAATTTTACCTGCTCTCTCCAATAATCTTGAGTGTAAATAGAACACATCTCCAGGATAAGCTTCACGTCCTGGTGGACGTCTTAATAATAGAGAAACTTCACGATACGCAACTGCTTGCTTACTCAAATCATCATAAACTACCAAAGCTGCACGTCCTGTATCTCTAAAGAACTCTCCAATAGCAGCACCTGCAAAAGGAGCATAGAATTGCATTGCAGCAGAATCAGATGCAGTTGCTGCCAACACTGTTGTATAAGCCATAGCACCTTTTTCTTCTAACGTTCTAACTATATTTGCAACAGTAGAACCTTTTTGTCCACAAGCAACATAAATACAATAAACAGGTTCCCCTTTATCGTAAAATTCTTTTTGATTTAATATAGTATCTATTGCGATAGCTGTTTTACCTGTTTGTCTATCACCAATTATCAACTCTCTTTGTCCTCTTCCGATAGGAATCATAGAGTCAACCGCTTTCAAACCTGTTTGCAAAGGTTCTTCAACTGGTTGTCTATAAATAACCCCTGGTGCTTTTCTTTCAAGAGGCATTTCATACAACTCTCCTGAAATAGGGCCTTTTCCATCTATAGGTTCACCTATAGTATTAATTACTCTACCCAACAATCCTTCCCCTACTTTTATAGATGCAATTCTTTTTGTTCTTTTAACAGTATCACCTTCATTTATTGATTCTGATTCTCCTAAAATCACAACACCCACATTATCTTCTTCAAGGTTTTGAACTATTGCTTGAACGCCATTATCAAATTCCACCAATTCACCTGCTTGAACATTCATTAAGCCATAAACTCTCGCAATTCCATCACCTACTGTCAAAACTGTACCAACTTCCTCCAATGTAGCTTCCAAATTAGAATTTGAAAGTTGTTGGCGTAATATCGCTGTTATTTCCGATGGTTTTATTTCTGCCATATCTATCCTTATTTTTTAGAATATTCTTTCGTATATATTCTTGTTAAATTCCTTTTTTAATTTTGTTATTTGTTTACTGAAACTTGCATCATATTGCTTTCCTTCAACAGTTAAAGAGAACCCCCCTAACAATTTAGGATTAACAAATAATTGCAAATCTATTTTAGAAGACAATTTCTCTTCAATTTCTCTTCTAATCTCATTTACAATCACATCATCAAGAACTTGAGCTGTTGTAAATCTAACAGTTTTTATGTGGTTAAACTCCTTATACAATTCAGTATATCTATCTGCTATTTCAAACAAAATAACATCTCTTCTCTTTGTAACTAACAATTCCATAAAAAGAATAGAAATCTGTTCTACTTTACTAGAAAAGATATCATGAATTATACTTTTCTTTTTTGAAGGCTTAATCACAGGATTTTTCAAAATAGCCTTCAATTGCGGAGATTCTTCACAAACCTTCTTAATTAATAACATATCCTCATAAACTCTGTCGATCACATTATTCTCTTGTGCAAGATCAAACAAAGACTGAGCATAACGAGTTTGTAATTTAAAACTATTCATTATTATTTAAGGTTTATTTCTGACATTCTCTTACTAATAATCTCATTACTTTTAGCTTTATCAGAAAGTTCATGTCCTAAAAGATCTTCTGCTATTTCTATAGAAAGATGAGCTATTTGATTTTTTAAATCTGTCATAACATGCATCTTTTCATATTCAATGTTTTCACGAGCTGAAGCAACAATTCTTTGAGCTTCTTTTTGAGCTTGAGTTTTAGCTTCCTCTATCATTTTTTCTTTTAGCTCTTTAGTCTGTTGCAACATTAAATCTCTTTCTTTTTGAGCCTCTATTAGTAATCGTTCATTTCCCGCTTGCAATTGTTTCATTTCTTCTCTTGCCAACGCTGCTTCTTCAAGAGATTGTTTAATTTTTTCTTCTCTTTTCAGCATCATAGAAATAACTATTGGCCAACCGAATTTCCACAAAATGAACAAAAGGACTCCAAAAGTTAGAGTCATCCAAAATAAAAGACCAATATCAGGTGTTAATAGTCCCATATATTTAATAAAATATTAGTTTCTTAATAAAACATAGCAACAAAACCAATCGTCATGCTGCTATGTTATAACTCTTTGTTTGTTATTTCATCAATATAACTAACAAACAAACCACATTAGCGAACAAAGCAACAGCTTCTACTAACGCAGCTGCAATAATCATATTAGAACGAATATCTCCTGTTGCTTCAGGTTGACGAGCAATGGCGTCCATTCCATTACGTCCGATATTTCCAATACCTATACCTGCACCTACAGCAGCGATACCTGCTCCAATGCCTGCTAAACCATAACCGATTGTTGGGTTAGCAACAGCTTCTAATAATAATGATAAAGATGTCATAATAATTACTTTTTGTTATTTAAATTAGTTCTATTACTTATAAAAATGCGTTCAAAGTTATAATTTTTTTTGCATACTAAAGAGAAAAAATAAGAAAAAAAAACAAGTAACTAATAAAATACATTAATTATCAATCAATTAGAAATATTTATTCAAAGTTTTAGCATAAAAACATTGCAGAAATTAAACAAAGATGTATCTTTGCACTCGCAAAATCAATGAATTTTGACATTGTCTTCGTAGCTCAGCTGGTAGAGCAATTGACTCTTAATCAATGGGTCCAGGGTTCGAGTCCCTGCGAGGACACTACTTTCATCCAAGTGTGGTTCTTATGAAAATCACAGAAATAATAAAAGAAAAATCAAAACAACACTTTGAAAGTGTTGTTTCTTTTCGTAGACATTTACACCAATATCCAGAACTTTCAAAGCAAGAGAAGGCAACTTCAGAATACATTTGCTCTATACTTGATACCATAGAAGGTGTAGAATATAAAGCAAACGTAGGAGGTTATGGCGTTTATGGATTTGTTAAAGGTAAAAATCCCCAAAATAAAACTATAGCTTTAAGAGCTGACATAGACGCTTTACCAATAAAAGAATGCACAAACTTACCTTTTGCTTCAAAAAATGAAGGAGTAATGCACGCTTGTGGCCATGATGCACACACAGCAATCCTGTTAGGAACAATTAAAATACTATCAGAATTAAGAGATTCATTCAGTGGACAAGTAATGTTCATCTTTCAACCTTCCGAAGAACATTATCCTGGTGGTGCAATAACAATGTTAAATGATGACATATTTAAATACGTAACACCGTCTGCTATATTTGCTTTGCATACAACACCTGAATTAGAATGTGGTAAAATCGGCATAAAAGAAGGAAAATACATGGCTTCTACTGATGAAATTTACATAGAAGTAAGAGGCAAAGGAGGACATGGTGCAACACCTGATTTGAATATTGACCCTATAGTTGCAGCATCGCATGTTGTAATAGCATTACAAACACTTGTTAGTAGAAATGCAAATCCTACACTTCCAACTACATTTTCAGTAGGAACATTTCTTGCAAATGGCAGAACGAATATAATTCCTTCAAAAGTAGATTTAGAATGTATCATTCGCACCTTTGATGATAATTGGAGAAAAGAAGCTCATAAATTAATACATAGAATAAGCGAAAATACAGCTAAAGCATTTGGAGCAACTGCAGACGTATTTATTGATCACGGATACCCATATTTATATAACGATCCAAAGCTTACAAAAACAACACGCACTTTAGCACAAGAATATCTTGGAGAAGAAAACGTATTAGACATAGACATGAGAATGACAGCCGAAGACTTTGCATATTTTGCACAAAAAGTACCGGCATGTTATTTTAGACTTGGAACAAAGAAAGCTAATAGTGAAATAACCAACCTACATACTTCCAACTTTGACATAGATGAAAACAGTATGCAACAAGCCATAGGACTAATGACTTACTTTGCAATAAAAACCCTAAAAATGGATTAAATATCACAAAGAAATATTTTATTTATAAGGCACTTTTATACTTGATAAAAGTGCCTTATTTTTTCTATTATGTAGTTTTGTTGTTCTAAATCAAGCTCTGTGTGCATAGGAAGAGAGAGTACCGTTTCTGAAAGTCTTTCCGAAACTTCTAAATCACCACCTCGTCTTGCTATTTGTAAGAAAGCCTCTTGTTGATGCAAAGCAATTGGATAATAAATCATAGCAGGAATATTCCAATCTTGCAAATAAGCCTTCAATTCATCTCTTGTTCCATCAGTTATTTTTAAAGTATATTGGTGATAAACATGGGAAGAATATGGCATTTCAACAGGAGTTTCTATACTATCTATATCCTGCAATCCTTGTGTATAAACTTGTGCAGCTTTATACCTTGCCTCTTGATACTCTTCAAGGTGTTTTAGCTTAACATTTAAAATTGCAGCTTGAATAGAATCTAAACGAGAATTAACTCCAAGCACTTCGTGATGATATCTTACTTTCATACCATGATTAGCTATCATCTTCATCTTTTCAGCCAAAACATCATCATTAGTAAATATTGCACCACCATCACCAAAACAACCAAGGTTTTTAGATGGGAAGAAAGAAGTACAACCTATTGTACCAATAGTTCCTAACTTCTTTTTCTCGCCATTAGAGAAAGTATAATCAGCTCCAATAGCCTGTGCAGTATCTTCAATTACATGTAAATCATATTTTTTTGCAATAGCAAGAATCTCTTCCATTGGAGCAGCTTGTCCAAACAAGTGAACAGGTATTATAGCCTTTGTTTTTACAGAAATAGCCTTTTCAATGTTTTTTGCAGTTACGTTAAATGAATCGTAATCCACATCAACAAAGACAGGGCGAAAGCCTAATAATCCAATTACTTCAGCAGATGCTATGAAAGTAAAGGAAGGACAGATTATTTCATCAGAAGGTTTTAAACCTAAAGACATAATAGCAATTTGTAAAGCATCTGTACCATTTCCGCAAGGAATTACATGCTTTACAGAAAGAAAATTTGCTAAATTATTAGCAAATTCATCTACTATACCTCCTTTTATAAAAGAAGTAGAATCTATAACTGATTGTATTGAAGAATCAACCTCAGATTTTATTTTCTGATATTGACTCTTCAAATCTACCATTTGTATTTTATTCATAATAGTCTTATTAGAATATTGTTTCTGCTCCAAAATATGCTTGTAAAGCTTTTGGTATGCGTATTCCTGATTCAAATTGATGATTTTCCAACAAAGCAGCCACTATTCTAGGTAAAGCCAATGCACTACCATTTAATGTGTGAGCTAATTGAGTTTTATTATTTTCATCTTTATATCTTAGCTTCAATCTATTTGATTGATAAGTTTCAAAATTTGAAACACTACTTACTTCTAACCAACGTTTTTGTGCTGCAGAATAAACTTCAAAGTCGTATGTTATCGCAGAAGTGAAACTCATATCTCCTCCACATAATCTAAGTATTCTAAACGGCAACTCTAATTTTCTTAACAATCCAGCAACATGATTTTTCATCATTTCCAATTGTTCATAACTATGCTCTGGAGTATCTATACAAACAATTTCTACTTTATCAAATTGGTGCAATCTATTAAGACCTCTAACATCTTTTCCGTATGAACCTGCTTCTCTTCTAAAACATTGAGAATAAGCACAACAAGCTATTGGCAAATTACTTTGTTTTTGTATTGTATCTCTAAATATATTTGTAACAGGAACCTCTGCAGTTGGAATCATATAAAAACCATCTAAAGGAATAGAATACATTTGTCCTTCTTTATCTGGTAATTGTCCTGTTGCAAGAGCAGAAGCTTCATTTACCATTAAAGGAGGTTGTACTTCTGTAAAACCAGATTTACCTGCCTCATCTAAAAAGAAATTAATTAAAGCTCTTTGTAATTTTGCGCCTTGAGCTTTATACACAGGGAAGCCTGCACCTGTGATTTTATTTCCAAGTTCAAAATCTATTATATCATATTTTGAACATAAAGTCCAATGTTCTACTGCACCTGCATGCAATTGAGGAATCTCTCCTTCTTCATAAACTATTTCGTTATCTTCAGCAGATTTTCCTCTTGGCACAGCTTGATTTGGTAAATTAGGAATACTCAAAAGCAAGTCTTTTAATTCAGCTTCCACTTTCGCAAATTGTTCTCCCAATTCTTTTTCTTGAACTTTACATTCAGCGGTTCTTGCTTTCAATTCTTCTGCTTCGGCTGCTTTTCCTTGTTTGAAAAGCATTCCTATTTCTTTAGCCAAACGATTAGCTTCAGCTTTTATATTATCTAATTCAGTTTGTTTATTTCTTCTTTCGTTATCTAAAGCTATTACCTTATCTATTTTTGATTCTGCTTCTGGAAAATTCTTTACGCCTAATCTTTCAATAACAAAATCTCTATTCTCTCTTATAAATGATACTTGTAACATATATCTTATTTTTACTTATTTACTATTCTATCAAAAAATACACTTTTACCTGATACACTTAAAACCAATGCTAAAATTGTAGAACATTCAGGTAATAAAGAAAGCTCTTTAGCTGCCAATCCTACAGAAAACATCACTCTGCTATCAATTCTATAATCAGCAGTTTTAGAACACATACTTCCTATTGCTATTCCCAAATCATTAGAATTGAAAAAGCAAGGAGCAAGTGGTGCATTCTCTTCTTTTTCTTTACAAGATGCAAAACCACAATAGCCACAATCTAAACCTAAAACCTTAGTTTTGCTTCCTATAAGTATGATTGCTTGTGATTGAAGCAAATTATTAGAATCTCTCAACAAGAACTCTTGACCTGTTTTTTGATAAAGTTCTTGTAGCTTTTGAGATAATTGTTGTAAATCTTCTCCGTGTGCTATTCTTATTTCTAAATTATCAACTCCTCTCGCTTTTGGAGCAGTTATAGCCGCAAGCGAAATTTGTTTTGCAATAGAAATAACTTGTTCTTCTGTAATTTCTCTTATATCAATCATAGTCTTTACTTTTTTAGAAGATATTTTATGAGCTTATCTGTTGCTTTGCCTCTATGAGATATTTTATTCTTTTCTTCCAAACTCATCTCTGCAAAACTTTCTCCATAACCATTTGGCATAAAAATAGGGTCATAGCCAAATCCTCCTCTACCATAGCGTTCTGTAAGAATACATCCTTCACATCTACCCTCAAAAAGAGTTTCTTTTCCACCCTCTATCAAACAAATAACTGTAGAAAAATATGCTTTACGATTAGTTTTGCCTTCCATCATTTCTAACATAAGGTCAATATTATCATCAAAGCTACACTTCTCTCCTGCAAAGCGCGCAGAATATACTCCAGGCTTACCGTCAAGTGCATCAACCATTAAACCAGTATCATCTGCAAAGCAATCTTTTCCATATTTTTCCCAAATATATCTTGCTTTTTGACGTGCATTTTCCTCTAATGTTTCGCCTGTTTCAGGAATATCCTCCCTGCAACCAAGCTCTGCAAGAGTGATTATCTTGATTTTGCCGTCCACAACCGAACGTATTTCTTCTACCTTATGCTTATTATTGGTAGCTATTACAATTTCTCTCATTATCTAACCTTCTTTTCGGACTGCAAAGTTAGTTTATTTTCATCGTAATTGCAATAGATGCAACTCTCTTTTCAATCCTAAAGATTCAAATTTCAAAAGGAGGCTATCTTTTTTGTATTCTTTAAAATCTAAATCACTTGTATTTAGTATGCTTGAACGTGATAAAGGAGTCTTTGCTCCTATAACATCTGTGATTATTATTTCGTTCAAATCATCTTCTTTTTTGTATTTATGAGAAGAAATCACTAATGGCAAATCTTCACTTCCATACTTATACATATAAAGATTCTCTGCAGAGGGCTTATCCATTAGAACAAATGTAGCATTTTTATGAGTTTTCATAAGCGAGGCTATTTCTTCATTGCAGTTCAATTTAAGAAATCTTTGTGGATATAAAGCAAATGTTGTATTCCATAAGATTAGAGATAAGCCAATAAATAACATAGCCTTATAATTTGTGAAATAGTAGGCATAAAGCATTGTAAGAATAAAAGGAATTATAATCATAAATTCTGCATTACCATTAGAAAAAGCAGCAAAGACAAAAGAAGCAACGAGCATTACCCAAAGTATGATTACAAATCTTTTATTGCTAAAAAGAGAAATATCATTCTTTTGATTCTTGAAAAGATTTACTATTCCTAAAACGAAGAATGGCAAAAATAAAACAAAGAATAAAATTATTGATTCTTTAAAACATTTTATTAATTCAAAGACATATCCATGGAGTTGCAAGAATGTTCTTACTAAACTCACAATGCTTAAAATCAAAACTTGTTTTACATCTGGCGATTGAGCATATCCTTGAACATAATCGTGAAGAACAAAAGAGAATAGTCCTTTTAAACTTAATTGGTTAGTAACAAGCCAACATGCAAGCGAATAAACTATTGGTATTATCAAACTAAAAATAATGAAATACAAGACATACTTACCTCTTTTATTCAATATTAGGCTCACAAACAAACATAGATAAACCAATATACTGAGTTGATGACACAAACACGCTATTACTATCGACAAACTCATTTTTAGCAATCGTGCAAAGGTGTTTTCAAGCAAAAACACTTGCATATAGTAAATTGAAAGCATAGAAAAAAACAATGGAAGAATGTATGCTTCATTGTCTGTAGCAAATCTCATAAATCCAAAGCAAGAACCACAAAATACTATTGCTGAAAATATAAATCTTTCATCACGATTTACTCTCTTTATTATTCGCCTTAAAACCAGTAATGTAGAACATGCCATTAGAGCATTAAAGATTTGAAAAATCCTTATCGCTTCTATGTTTGTGAAAGCAAAAATAGAATAAATCACACGACAAATCCAACAATACAATAAATGATGAGGACGTAATAATTCTTCTCCATGCAATGAAGAATAAGCGTATGAAACAGAATCAGAAGTGGGATTATGCGACAAAAATAAAAGATACAAAATCGCAAAGCCTATTACTGCTAAGTAAGAATAATTATACTTTAATTTGTTTACAATTCTCAATCCCATGTCAATAGTTTTTCTTCTTATTCAAAGTTTATATAACGATAAAATTAATAAAAAACGTATATTTGCAATTCAATTATGATTAAAAGAGAAGACATTGATAAGATTCTGAATGCAACACGCGTGGAAGATGTTGTAGGAAGTTTTGTTGAGCTTCGCAAAAGAGGCGTCAATTACATAGGACTATGCCCTTTTCATAATGAGAAAACACCTTCCTTCAATGTAAATCCTGCTAAAGGTATTTTTAAATGCTTTGGTTGTGGAGAAGGTGGTGACGCAGTTTCTTTTTTAATGAAACACGAACATTATACTTATCCCGAAGCTCTTCGTTGGCTTGCCAATAAGTATGGCATAGAAATAGAAGAACAAGTCTTATCGGCAGAAGAAGTAGCTCAACAAAGCGAAAGAGATAGAGTTTATCAAATCAATGAATTCGCACAAAAATATTTCCAAGAAGTTCTTTTCTCTGATATGGAAGGCAAATCCATTGGATTATCTTATTTAAAAGAAAGAGAACTTTCAGAAGAAACTATCAAAAGATGGGGCATTGGTTATTGCAAAGACACAGGAGATGATTTTTCTCGCAAGGCTTTAGCAAAAGGTTTCACAAAAGAAGAACTCGTAAGTGCTGGAGTGAGCCTTATCAATGCAAATGATGGTAGCATATATGATAGATTTAGAGGTAGAGTTTGCTTTCCTATTTACAATATTGGAGGAAGAACTTTAGGCTTTTCTGCAAGAACTTTAAGAACAGATAAAGTAAAAGCAAAGTATGTCAATTCTCCAGAAAGTTTAATCTACTCTAAAGGCAAGGTTTTATTTGGTTTACATCTTGCAAAAAACGAAATAGTAAAACAAGACGAGTGTTACTTGGTAGAAGGTAATATGGACGTTGTAATGATGAGCCAAAATGGTGTAACGAATGTTGTAGCCACATCAGGAACTGCACTAACCGAAGACCAAATAAGACTGATTAAACGATACACAAAGAACGTTACACTTTTATACGATGGGGATAAAGCAGGAATAAAAGCAACTTTCAAAGCTGTAAATCTTTTATTAGAACAAGGATTACACGTTAAGACATTGCTATTTCCTGATAATGAAGACCCAGACTCTTTTGCAAGAAATCACACACAAGACGAATTTCAGGATTTCATAAAGAATAATGCAGAGAACTTCATACTTTACAAAACTAATCTCCTACTTGCAGATGCACAAAACGACCCAATAAAGAAAGCAGACTTAACAAGAGATATAATAGAGACCATTTCTTTAATACCAGATTTATTAGAAAGAAATGCCTATTTGCAACAATGCAGTAAATTATTAGACGTTAAAGAAGAAATACTTAGTTCTGAACTCGCAAAAATCATAAGAGGCAAAGCTGTTAAAGAAACTTTAAAGAAAGAGGTTACTGAAGTTGCTCCTGTTAATCCTATAGCCAATAATACTCCTCAAGTAAATGAGGTTGAAAAAGATATAAGTAGCATAAAAGAACAAAGTATTATCTCAATTTTGTTTAATTATGCAGATAGAATTACCACACAAGAGGTTTACAATAGCGAAGGAAAAATAGAAAAGAAAGACTTATTGGTGGCAAATTATGTTGTTTGCGATATATTTAATGACAACATAGCCTTTAATAATGAGTTGTTTAACTCTATTTTTATGATTTATAAAGATTGCATTTACAATAATGAATCTATACCTGAATTAAGATTTTTCACCTCACATCAAAACCCAGAAATCTCGAAATTGGCTATTGATTTGGTAAGTACACCATACGTCATTAGTCCTAATTGGGAAGAAAAAAACGAAATCAAAGTACCACGTCCAGAAAACAAAGACACAATGGACAAATACATAAAAGACAGTTTGCTTGATTTCAAACTACATAAAATAAACGGATACATAGAAGACGTAAAAAAAAGAATTCCCCTTGCAGAAGGAGAATTTCAAATTGAGTTGCTAAATCTATTACAAAACTATCTCAATATAAGAAATGATATTGCAAAACTTTTAGGAAGAGTTATGATTAAATAATAAGAGGAAAATTTGTTTCAAATTATTACAACGCCTTTGTAATAGTATTACATCAGCGTTGTAGAAGTATTACAATGCTGATGTAATTTTATTTTTCTTTGTTTTTCATCAGTCCAATGCTGTTGGACGAGTTGTCCAAAGACTCTGGACTAAGTGTCCAACAGCGTTGGACTTTTGTTTTTCTTCGTTTTTTATAAAGGAAACGTCTTTTGAGAAATAACGAAAGCCCGAAGTTTTTAAATCACTTCGGGCTTTCGTTATTTTTATTATAAACTCTCGTTTAGTTATTAACTATGTCTTGGAATTCTATTAAAGATTGATATCTTCTAAACTCTAAGTCGTGTTTTGCTTGGTACTTGTAAGCAGGCTCTTGTTGGCATGCTTCTCTTAGATTCTTTAATAGTCCTGGTACATCGTCTAATCTTGCATAGCAAATCGCTCTTAGGTAATGTACTTCTGAGGTTTGGTCCATGCAACAGTCTAATGTACGAATTGCATTTCCTGTGTTACCTGTTAGAAGTTGTAATAACGCTAAGTTATATGTACATTTTCTTCCGTCAAGTTGTTCTGCTGCTTCTTCGTATTTTGCTTGTTTGATTAGAACTATTGCTTGGTTCATTTCTGCTTGGTCATTGCCTGCTTCTATTGCTCTTTTCACATATTCATCTGCTAATTCTACGTCTTTGTATGCTAATGCCATTAGTGAAAGGTTTGCTAATACCATGCCATTGTTTGGTGATAGTTTGTCGGCTGTTTCCAAGAATCTTTTAGAGTCTTCTAATTGATTAAGATATAAGGCTATTGCTCCTGCGTTGTTCCAACCTGCCCATTCTGATGCGAATCTTTCTGTTGCTGCTGTGTAAATTTGTAATTTACTTGCATAGTTGTGTGTTAAAGATGCTGCATACATCAATTCATCGAATGTAAGGTTATCAGGATTTGTTATAGCCATTCTTGCTACTTCTTGTTCTGTTTTTTGTACTCCAGAGAAGTTAAATGCTATTTCTCCTCTACGCAATGTTGGTAATATTTCACTTTCGATTTGATTGAAGATTACAGACATATTTCTAATTTCTTGTTCTCTTCTTATTCTATCTGGTTGTGATTTTACTACATTGATGACTGTGTTCTTTTCTCTTAATGATGAGCCTTCTACTAAGCGTAGGAAGTTTTCCCAGTCTTCTCCTTTTGCGCTTGAGGTGATAACAACGTCTTGTTTTGCGTCTTCAACATATTTCTTAATATCGGCTTTCTTTATGTTTTCTATTTTTGCTCTTTCTGTTAGGGCTTCAGTTAGCATTCTATCTACAAGATTTACTACTGATTCTGCTCTCTTTTTAGAAAGTCCTATGTTGAATGTTTCTTCTCCTTCTGGTGATGCCCATGCGTTAACGAATATTTGACGAGGTACTTGATTGTTTATTATGTAACTCTTCATGCTTTCGTAGTTCTTTTTGGCATCCATTTGTTGGTTTAATTTGTTATTCCAGTTTACTTCTGACATATTAACTGTGAAGTAAACGTCTGTTGCCATTATTTCATCTGTTCTAACGTTGTAGTTAGATGGTGCTATGCTTAAATCTCCTCTGATATCTACTCTGTTTGATGTTGAGTTGATTCCTTCTGTGATTTTTACATTGCCTAATTTGATTGCTCCTGGATTTTCCATTGCTTCACTCCAAGTAGCGTTTGCTTCGTTTACTTCTGTTGCTTTGTATGCTATTGGGTTTAGGAATAACTTGGCACTTTCCATGCCTTGACGGTAAGCAACTGTGTCTTTATAGACAAATCTTCCTCCTGAACCTTTTTCAATGGTTTTTCCGTTTCCTTCTACTTTTGAACCTTTTAAATTCATTGGTGAAAGGATAACTTCTCCTGTTTCCCATGTTAAAACTGGTTGCAAGTAAACTACTGCTTTCTTTTGGAAATAGTTTTCTGGTATATTACCATTGATTGTTACTATCACTCTATCCGCATGTACTTCCATTGGATTTGGTGATATTTGGTATCTTACCTCGTTGTGCTTACTTTGCATTGTTTTTATGCTTCCACAAGAAGCCATCATTAATACTATTCCGAGGAAGGCTAATACTGTTGTTGCTTTTCTCATTTTTGTCTTTTGTCTATTTTTATTATTCGTTAACTACTTCTATTAGGACATCGTTTTTACTTACTGTTTGTCCTTTTGTTATATTAACGCTTTTTACAACTCCATCTATTGTAGAGCTTATTTGATTATCCATTTTCATTGCGTGAAGGCAGCATAATGGATCACCTTTTTTAACTTCTTGTCCTTCTTTTACAAACACGTCTAATATTGTTCCAGGGATAAAAGCGTAGATTTCTCCTGGAGCAACTTTAACATAAAGTTGTCTGTAATGAGTTCTCATATTTTTGTTGTCTGCCATTTCTTTTCGTTTTTATGTGTGTAATTTATTACAATTCTTTTGTGGTTCGCTTATTTTTAGAATGGTGGTAATCCATGTTTCTTTTGAGGATTTTCTTGTACTTTGTTTTTACACATTTCTAATGCGTGTACAATGTAATCTCTTGTTTCTTCTGGTTGGATTATCGCATCTACATATCCGTAAGAAGCTGCAACGTATGGATTAGCAAATTTTTGTTTGTATTCTTCTATCTTTTCTTTACGAGTTTGTTCTGGATTTTCAGAATTCATTATCTCATTTCTAAATACAATGTTTGCTGCTCCTTCTGGTCCCATTACTGCTATTTCTGCTGTAGGCCATGCGAAAACAAAGTCTGCTTTTAAGTGAGAAGAACACATTGCTATGTATCCACCACCGTATGCTTTTCTTAAGATGATAGTGATTTTTGGAACTGTTGCTTCTGAATAAGCGTATAGTATTTTCGCTCCGTGACGGATAACTCCTGCGTGTTCTTGATCTACTCCTGGCAAGTATCCTGGTAAGTCTTCTAATGTTACTAAAGGAATATTGAATGCGTCACAGAATCTAATGAATCTTGCTGCCTTGTCAGATGAGTTGCAATCAAGAACTCCTGCTAATGCTATTGGTTGGTTTGCAACAAATCCTACTGTATCTCCATTGATTCTTGCGAATCCTATCACAATATTTGGTGCAAATAATTCTTGTACTTCTAAGAATTCAGAACCATCTGCTATACTCTTGATAATATTTCTTACATCGTATGGTTGAGCAGGGTCTGATGGGAAGAATTTCTTAACTTGGAAATCTTTAACTCTTGGTTTTTTAGATTCAAAGGATTCTGCTTTCTTTGTGTTATTCCAAGGAATGTATGTGAATAATCTTTTGATTTGGTCAAAACATTCTTGTTCGCTTTCTGCAAAGAAGTGAGCGTTTCCTGATATTTCAGCGTGTACTCTTGCTCCTCCTAAGTCTTCTTGAGAGATTTCTTCTCCTAATACAGTCTTAATTACTTCTGGTCCTGTGATAAACATCTTTGAGATTTTATCTACAACAAACACGAAGTCTGTTAATGCTGGAGAGTAAACTGCTCCTCCTGCACAAGGTCCTAATATAACTGAGATTTGAGGTATTACTCCTGATGCCATTGTGTTACGATAGAAGATATCTCCATAACCTGACAATGCATTAACACCTTCTTGTATTCTGGCTCCACCTGAGTCGTTAATTCCAACGATAGGAATTCTCAACTTCATTGCGTGGTCCATTATTTTACATATTTTCTTTGCGTGCATTAGTCCAAGAGAACCTCCTGCTACCGTAAAGTCTTGTGCGTATATACAAACAGGATAACCACTGATTGTTCCTGTTCCTGTTACTACACCATCACCTGGAAGCTCTTTTTTCTCCATTCCAAAATCACGTCCTGCGTGTTGTATAAATAAATCATATTCATGGAATGAACCTTCATCTAATAATTGAACTATTCTTTCTCTTGCTGTAAGTTTTCCTGTCGCTTTTTGCTTCTCTATCGCTTTTTCTCCTCCTCCTTGAAGCACTACTTGCATTCTCGACTTCAACTCTTTTGTCTTATTGTTTACTGACATAATATAATTATTTAGATTGAACTCTTATTTTATAAAATTTCGGCAAAGATACAAAAAAACTTTTTTTCTTTAACAATTATGCTATAGTAAAAAGAATTTTATTTATTTGCTATCTACTGATATAAACTATTAAAACAGATATATCAGCAGGAGAAACTCCACTTATTCGTCCTGCTTGTCCTATTGTCTTTGGTCTTATTTTACTTAGTTTCTCTCTTGCTTCAAAGGAAAGAGATTGTAAACTATGATAATCAAAGTCGTCTTTTATTACAAGATTTTCAAAGTGGGATAATTTATTTACTATTTCCTCTTCTTTCTTAATATAACTTTCGTATTTAACAAGTATTTCTACACTTTCTTCTACTTGTGACCTTATTTCTTCTGGTGTAAGGTTTATCTCTTTTGCAAGATATGGTACTTTGTCTTTTAATAGTTTTAACTCTACTTGTGGTCTTAACAAAAGTTGTGATAGTTTTGTTTTTTGAGTTATTTCAGGGGTATTTAATTCTTTAAAACTTTCATTTAATTCTTCTGGTAAAGCACTATTAGATTTAATAAAATGAATCACTCTTTCAATATTTTCTTTCTTTGATTCCATTTTCTTAATCCTTGATATATCTGCCAACCCTATTGAATGTCCTAAAGGAGTTAGTCTTTGGTCTGCATTATCTTGACGAAGTAATATTCTATACTCTGCTCTTGAGGTGAACATTCTATATGGTTCATCAACACCTTTTGTTATTAAATCGTCAATTAATACTCCTATGTAACTTTCTGAACGTTTTAATATTATAGGTTCTTTTTCTCTTATTAACATATAAGCATTTATCCCCGCCATTAAACCTTGTGCTCCAGCTTCTTCATAACCTGTTGTACCATTTATTTGACCTGCAAAGAACAATCCTTTAATTAGTTTTGTTTCTAAGCTTGCTTTTAATTGTGTTGGTGGGAAATAATCATACTCTATTGCATAGCCTGGCTTTTGAATTATTGCATTTTCAAAGCCTGGGATTGTTCTCAACGCTTTGTATTGTACATCTAATGGTAAAGATGATGAGAAACCGTTTATATAATATAAGTTGCTATATCGTGATTCTGGCTCTACAAATAATTGATGCTTATTTTTATCAGAGAATCTTTCTATTTTATCCTCTATAGATGGACAATATCTTGGACCTCTTCCTTGTATTCTACCTTGGAACATAGGAGATTTTTCAAAACCTTCTCTTAAAATATCATGTACTTCTTCATTGGTATATGCCAGAAAACAACTCTTTTGTTCTAGTTGTTCTGTTCGAGAAGTTATAAAAGAGAATTGTTCTGGATTTTCGTCTCCTTTTTGTTCTTGAAGTACAGAGAAGTTTATAGAATTTCCTTCTACTCTCATAGGAGTTCCTGTTTTCAGTTTTTCTACTTCAAAGCCCATATCTTTCATCTTATCAGATAAGCCTTTTGAAGCCTCTTCTCCTATACGTCCTCCTTCAAAATTTTGTTCTCCAATATGTATTTTACCATTTAAGAAAGTTCCATTTGTTAAAATAACAGTTTGAGATTCTATTTTTAATCCAATTTTTGTAACAACGCCTTCTACTTGACCATTATTTATTATCAAATCCACAACCTCATCTTGCCATAATTGCAAATTAGGAGTTAATTCAAGTTGTCTTCTCCATGCAATCCCAAAGGTAATATTATCAACTTGAGCTCTTGGACTCCACATTGCAGGACCTTTGCTTCTATTAAGCATTCTAAATTGCATTGTATTTTGGTCTGTTATTATACCAGACATTCCTCCCAATGCGTCAATTTCTCTAACAATTTGTCCTTTTGCAACACCACCCATAGCAGGGTTACAAGAAAGTTGTGCTATAGAATTTAAGTTTTGTGTGATTAATAAAGTTTCTGCACCCATTAAGGCAGATGCTCTTGCTGCTTCACAACCTGCATGCCCAGCTCCTACTACAATTACATCAAATTTCTGAAACATTTATTTTTGATTTAATAAGGTTAAAAGTACAGATAAACTTTCATCTTCTAATTGTCGCATTTTTTGACTTTCACTTTCTGTTTTGTCTTTAAAACCTAAAAGATGTAAAACGCCATGAATAATAACTCTATGCAATTCCTCTTGATATGGGACCTTTAATGCTTTTGCATTATCTTTTATTCTATCTATAGAAATAAACATATCTCCAGAAACAAGTTCTGCTTCAGAATAGTCAAATGTTATTATATCTGTGTAATAATCGTGATTCAAATACTCTTTATTAATTTCTAAAAGTTGTTCATCTGAACAAAAAATATAGGATATATCTCCAAGTTCTTTATTATGATTATTAACAATAGTTTCTATCCATTTCTTTAGAATAGTTCTATTTTTTAATGTACAAGGGGTTTGAAAAGCAAATTGAATATTCATAAAAAACTAACTTATATTTTGATGTATTCTCTTAAGATAAAATTGTTTGATTTTTTCTTGTCTGTCTAACAAAAGTTCTGGCTCTATTCCATTGACATAAAACAATAATTCTATATTCTTACCTTCTTTTGACACAATTATTTGATCGCTTAATTTGGATATTAAAAAGACATCTACATCTGAATCAGCTTCTATTTCTTTGTTTTTGTCAAAGTTCATAGAAGAGAAAACATCTTTGTCGCACTCTATACTAAAACTAACTCCTCCTACACATTGCTCAAAACACAATAGAACCTGTTTATCTTTTTCTTTATCATAGAAAGCTCTTAATAAATTTACAACTTGTTCGACGCATACGGATATTGCACCACAATAATATGTTATATTATGTTCTTGACAAATATTTTCTATAAAATCACTTATCTTATTGCTATCTGTTAAACAGACTTTATTTTTATAATTAGTTATATCCATTGCTTTATTTTTGTGTTTTATTATCTGTATTATAAAAATACTTGTTTATCTTTTCTTTATAAAAAGGAGAATACATAGGTTGCATTTGTTTAAATAGTTCTTTCTCTTGTTCTTTCAGTTTTTCAAATTCCAAAAATTCTTTTATTTCAGTATTTGTTTTGTCTTTACCTGATTTAGATTCTCTTTTATTATCTTTGCCTTGTTTTTTCTCTGCTTTTTCATGTTCAAGCAATCTACTCAGTATTGTTGCTTGACGATTTATTGTTGCACGACTTATCTTCTTGTTTACGATATCTTTTTCGGTTTGTTCCATTTGTTTGGAAATTTCATTGAGTAATTTTGAAGGTTTGCCTTGTTCAGCTTTTAGTTTTTCGGCTTCTTTTTGTAGAAGTTTTCTAATCATTTCTTGTTGTGCAGCAGCTTTCGCAAGAGATTCATTTAATCTTGAATTTTCTCCTATTTTCTTTTGTCCTTGTTTATCTCCTTGCTCTAATTCTTTTTTAAGTCTTTCTAATTCTTTGTTCAATGATTCTTGCAAATCTTTAAGACTTTGTTGGGAAGGCTTACTCTGTTGTTGTGAATTTGAAGGATTATTACATTGTTGAGAGGATTTACTTTTACTATTGCTTTGTTGTTGATTTTTCATATTCTCCAAACTTTCTTTTAACATCAACGCCAGATTATTCATTGATGTCATAGAATATTGTTGCCAAGAAAGCACAGAATTATTCCTATAATTTGAATAGTGCACTTGATTATATTGAAGAAGCGTTTCTATTGACTTTTCTATATTATTGTCTATTTTATTCAATTCTTGATTTATCATCGAACTTATCTGCGGTTGACGTTTACTTATATTGAATAATGTATCAGAAATTGGTTGTATTTTTTCTCTTAAATTATATTGTTTTTTGATAACATCTTGATATTGTGGATCAGATACTTTTGTTACTTTTATAGTATTCATTAAATCTTCTTGCTCTTTTGATATTTGCACAAGATTTTTAAGTATTTGTTTGATTTGTTCTATATCCTCTCCTAATTGTTCTGATTCTGCTTCACTTTGTTGTTGTTTTATTTCATTAGACATTTGTTGCATTTGCTCAGAAGCAGAATCCATATTCTCTTTTGCCTTCTTTGATTTATTTTGATTTAGTTTTTCAGTGGCTTCTTTTTGATTTTGTTTTATTTCTGACTCTAATTGTTTGTTTCTTTTTAATGGCTTATAATCTTCTACTTCTTTTGACAATTCTTCTATCTTATCTAATTTCTTTTGTTGTTGTTCAAAGTCTTTTGTCAGTTTTTCTTGCTTTTGTAAATTCTCTTCTTTGGTTTTTGAATTCAATTCTGATGATAGTGTTTTTTGTTCTTCTGATAATTTATCAAGTTTTTCAGTTAATTCATTAGTTAATTTCTCTATTTCTAAACGCTTATACATTTCTATATTCTTATCCAATTCTTTTGATAGATTATCATTATTTAACTTAATATTGTTTAAAGCATCATTTAGTTTATTTTTGTCTATATTTTCTTCTGCAAGTTTCTTAATTTCTTCAATAATATCTTTCATTTGCTCATCTAAAACTCTATTAAACAAGTCTTCTAATTCTTTTTGTTTGTCTAAGATATCTTGTTCTTGCTCAGTTAACTTTTCATCTAAAGTATTATTTTCTTCCAATGATTGTTGAATTTCTTCTATTGCTTGTTTAATTTCTTCTTGTTGCTTTATTAGCTGCTTTATTTGTTCTTTATCTTGCCATGATATTTCTTGCTTATTTACTAATTCTTTGTTTAATGCATTTATTTTGTCTTTTAAGTCTTTTATCATTGATAATGCACTTTGTGTGGATTGTTGAATGTTTTCATAGTTTTCTTCCTTCTTCGCGTCTATTTCTTCTTCCGTTAAAACATTAAATGTAAATACTCTACTCTTTGTTGATTTATGACCACTTATTGCATCATTATCTTTAATTTCAAAGTAGTATTCTATTTTATCCCCTTGTTCTAATTTTAGGGCAGATAAGTCATAATTATAGTAAAAATCTTGAGCGTTTTCCTTTTTTGAGAATTCAATAGAATGATTCTTGAAAACAGTATCTCCATTCTTGAAATGGTTTAAATGAAACTTGAATTCAGCAAAACCGTAATCATCCTTTATTTGTCCTCTAAACAATATTCTATCTGGTAAAATAGTGTCTTTATATTCTACAACTGCAATTTGAGGATACAAGTCATCTATTACTTTTACCTCAACATTTAAAGTATCGGAATAATCTGTGAATTGATTGATTGTTTTTATCTTGAAATTCATATCATTTATTGCAGTAAAAGTTGCAGAAAAAACACCTTTTTTATTAGGAATAAATGACGATTGAGTATCTTGCTGAATAAACAATATTTGTTTTGTATCTCTTACCAAACCTTCCCATATTATTTTGGAACCTTTTGGAACAGATATGTCATTCATTGCATTAATAACTGTGGGCTGTAGATTTGTATAAGCAGGAGGGAATATTTTTGCTTTGATATTTACTATTATTGGTTTAGGTTTTACCTTAATTAAATAGTCCTTACTATTATATCCGTTCGCACTAAAAGATATCTGTGTACTTTTTTGTATTTGCAATATTTTATGAGAAAAAGTTGTTTTACCCTTTTTCTTCATATGATACTCTTGGCCATTGACATTGATTTGAACATTATCAGGTAACATATTCCCCTCAATTTTTAGTTCTACTTCGTAGTCTTCTTGTTGTAATACTTCTAATGAAGAGTTTTTTAATACAAACTTAAATGGTGCTGGTTTCTCAAAATATTGATTATGATTAATGTAACGATAAGTAGTATCTTTTAAAAAATTTGGGAATAATAAAGTAACTGCCAATAATAACGTAATTATTGACAAAGCTATAAGTCCTATTTTCTTTGTTTTTCTTTTATCTATAGCCTTATGAAAAGAGAGAGGATAAAGTTCTTTTGTCTTTTGATCTATACTTGCTAATAAAATATCAGATTCATTAGACAAAGACATTTGTTTAAGTTGTAATAAATTTAGCAATTTATCCGAAACCTCTGGAAAATGTTTACCTATTATTTTAGCAGCATCTTCGTGAGAAATTGTTTTGCCTATATTGAGGAGTTTTGTTAATGGATAAATTATATACCTTAACAATAATACTAAAGCAAAAAGTATATAAACATAAAAGATAATAGTTCTTACAATAATGCTATTGTAACCAATAAATTCAATTAAGATGAAAAACAAAAAAGAAGAAAAGGAAAGGGTTATGAAATAAAACAAACCCTTTACCAAAATATTCTTATAGTATTTACGGATAAATCCGTTTAATTTCTTTAATAGTAAATCACTATTCTTTAGCATGCTCTTCTTCTGTAGCCATTCCTATATAGATTGCAGACAAAAGAGTGAAAACGTAAGCTTGAATGAATGCAACTAAAACTTCTAATGCTGTCATGAATAAGGCAAAGAATAGAGGTAATATAGAAGTACCATAACCTAATGCAGCACTTTTTTCTCCAAATATGAATATTATACAAATGAAACTCAATATCATAACGTGTCCTGCAGTTATATTCGCAAACAAACGTATAGTTAAAGAGAATGGTTTTGTAAATAATCCTAATATTTCAACCACAGGCATAATTGGTAGAGGGAATTTCAACCACCAAGGCACACCTGGCATATTTATTATGTGAGTCCAATAATGTTTGTTGCCACTTACGTTTGTTATTACAAAAGTAAATACTGCCAAACACAAAGTAACTGCAATATTTCCTGTAATATTAGCTCCTCCCGGGAAGAATGGGAATAAGCCTAATAAATTTGAGAAGAAAATAAACAAGAAAGCTGTAAGCAGATATGGTAAATATTTTTTGTATTTATGCTCACCAATAGAAGGAACTGCTATATCATCTTTTATGAATGAAATAAAAAATTCAACTACAGTAAGCAGTCCTTTCGGTGCTTGTCCTTCTCTTTTCTTTGCTATTTTTGCTCCTTTTAATACTAAAAAGATAATCAATCCTGCAACGATAAAAATTGCAAAAACATTCTTAGTAATAGAAAAATCCAAAGGTTTCTTACCTGTGTAAACTCCTTTATCATCAACACATATTATGCTCCCTTCCAATCCTTCACCATCCGCTTCTGTTGCTATCTTGTATCCTTTATAAGGAGAATGACCATGATGAAATTTACTCGACATAAAAACATCTACCTTTCCTTCATTTATCAAAATCATTGGAAGGGGAATAGAAACATCTAAAGATTCATAAGTGAATATATGCCAATAATAAGAGTCGCCAAGGTGCTCCATTATTAATTTTCCAGCATCAAATTGTTCTTCAGTTTTTTCATTAGCAAAAACTACTCCAAAGGAGAGAAAAAATACAGTTAAAAATAAAAATACTCTTTTCATCATTTTGTATGCAATTTCTTTTAGAGAAGGCAAATTTAGTAAATAATTTTTGTAATGCAACTATTTTATTTCATATTTTTTAATGTAAACAACTATTCATTTAAAAGAATTGCAAGATTAGTTTGCAAAAAAAATAATATCAAATAGATTTTTTTCCGTAATTTTGCACATATTTTTCATTCAAAACAAAGGTTAGTGAGAGACGCTTTTTCATCAAGACGAATAACTATTTCAGCAATATTCATTATTGTTGGTATAATCTATATAATTAGACTTGCACATCTTCAAATAATTGATGATTCATATACTCGTCTTGCTAATAAAAATGCCCTACGTCATGTAACGCAATATCCTTCAAGAGGTTTAATTTATGATAGAAACGGGAAGCTATTAGTGTATAATGAAGCAGTGTATGATTTGATGGTAATCCCTCGCCAAGTAAAAAATATTGATACAGCAGAATTTTGTTCACTTTTAAAAATCACAAAAGAAGATTTTATAAAGAAAATGGACAAAGCAAAAAAATATTCCACATACGCAGCCTCAACTTTTGAAAAACAAATATCAAAAGAAGATTTTGCACCCCTACAGGAAAAATTATACAAATTTGAAGGATTTTATGCACAAAGCAGAACTTTAAGATACTATCCTGATTCTGTTGCTTGCCATATTTTAGGATATATTGGAGAGGTAAATGAAAAAACAATAGAAGAAAATCTTTACTACAAAAAAGGAGATTATATTGGAATGAGTGGACTTGAAAAGTCTTATGAAGAAATTTTGCGAGGTCAAAAAGGAAGCAAAATAACATTAGTTGACGTACACAATAGAGAAAAAGGCTCTTTCCAAGATGGTATGTTTGACACCTTAGCAGTAGCAGGACAAAATCTTTATAGTACAATCGACATTGAACTACAAAAATATGCCGAAAAAATAATGGCGAACAAAAGGGGATGTATTGTTGCTATTGAACCAAGTACTGGTGAAATATTATGTTTTGTTTCTGCTCCTTATTATAATCCAAATTTATTAGTAGGAAGAATAAGAGGTGAAAATTATAAAAAGTTATCTCAAGATATTTCAAAGCCTTTATTCAATAGAGCTTTAATGGCTGAATATCCTCCTGGAAGTATATTTAAAATAGCACAGGCTTTGATAGCTTTAGATATGGGAGTAATTAATCCTAATACTGGTTTTGGATGCGATAAATCTTTAGTAGGTTGTCACAATCACCCTTCTGCTAGTAGCGTAAGAGATGCTATAAAAATGTCTTGTAATCCTTATTTTTATAGAGTTTTTCAAAGAGTAGTACAAAGAACTAATCCTAGTACAGGGAAAGTTGATAGCAAATACGGTTTAAGCGAATGGGGAAATGCTGCAAAACGTATGGGATTTGGAACTCGTTTAGATATTGATTTACCTAGCGCAAGAAAAGGTTATATTCCTGATACTAGTTTTTATAATAAATGGTATCCTAGTGGTTGGAATTTCTATACCATTTACTCTAACTCTATAGGTCAAGGCGAAGTTGGGGTAATTCCTTTACAAATGGCAAATTTTGCTGCTTTAGTTGCGAATAGAGGATGGTATATATCTCCTCATATTGTTAGAAATTATGGAAATGAAGATAGTAAATTCAAATATAAAAAATATTCAGAAAAACATTATAGTATGATAGCTTCTTCATATTGGGATATAGCTGTAGAAGGTATGTGGGGTGTTGTTCATGAAGCTGGTGGAACTGCAAGAAGAGCAAAAATAGATGATATTGCAATATGTGGAAAAACAGGTACTGCAGAAAACATTGGTGATGACCATTCAGTGTTTATTTGTTTCGCTCCAAAAAACAATCCTCAAATAGCAGTAGCAGTTTACATAGAAAACGCTCAAGGTGGAGGTGGAACATGGGCAGCTCCTATAGCAAGTTTAATTGTTGAGAAACACATAAGAGGTGAGGTCGAAAGAAAAGAAATGGAACAATACTATATGGATGTAAATCCTTGTCAACCTTTACCTTTAAAAAAGAAAATAAAAGTAAAAAAGAAATAAAGCACCTTCTTATAGGATAGAATAATAAAAATGGATAGAAGGAATAAAAGTTTAATAAGAAATCTTGATTGGAGTGTAATAATAATATATTTATTACTTGTACTCTTTGGGTGGATAAATATTTACGCAGCAGTTTACGAGGGTAGCGATAGTCATATTTTAGATTTTTCTAGTAGATATGGCAAACAACTGATATGGATAGGAGCTTCTTTACTCATAGCATTGTTTGTATTAGTATTAGACCCCAAATTTTTCTCACAAACATCTTTTATCATATATGGGATATTTATATTTATGCTTATAGCTGTTTTAGCTGTCGGTTCAGAAACAAAAGGTGCTAAATCTTGGTTTGGAATAGGTGATTTTGGAATACAGCCTTCAGAATTTGCTAAGGGAGCTACAGCATTGGCGTTAGCCAAAATCTTTTCTTCGCTTTCTGCAGATTTTAATAAGTGGAAAACAAGACTATCTGCGATAGCAATAATCCTAATCCCAATGCTTTTAATTCTTCTACAAAATGACACAGGTTCTGCATTAGTTTTTTGCTCTTTTGTATTTGTTCTTTATAGAGAGGGAATGTCTTCTTACATATTAATAATTGGATTTGCATGTATTGTATTGTTTATTTTAGCATTGCTCGTAAATCAATATTTATTAATAGGAATATATTTCGTATTGATTTTCTCATTGTATTTCATTCTTAGAAAAAAAATAAGAAAAATAAATATTTGGTTATTCATTTTATCCTTTGTAGGCGCTTCTTTGTTCACTTTAGCAGTAGATTTTGTTTTTGAAAACGTATTAGAACAACATCAAAAAGACAGAATTGAAGTGTTACTTGGGAAAAAAGAAGACTTTAAAGGAGTTGGATATAATGTAAATCAAAGTAAAATAGCAATAGGGTCTGGCGGAGTAGTAGGTAAAGGATTCTTAAATGGAACACAAACAAAATTTAATTTTGTCCCAGAACAAGATACTGACTTTATATTTTGTACTATAGGCGAAGAATGGGGATTCATTGGTTCTTCCATTACAATAATACTATTTATTATTCTTTGTACAAAATTAATAAAAATGGCAGAACGACAACGCTCTAAATTTGCAAGAGTGTATGGCTATTCCGTAGCAAGTATCATATTTTTTCACTTTTTTATAAATATTGGAATGACTATAGGATTGCTTCCTGTCATAGGAATTCCTTTACCATTTATTAGCTATGGAGGTTCTTCTCTTTGGGCTTTTACATTTCTATTATTTATTTTCATTAAACAAGACGCTTTACGTCAAGAATTGATTTAAAGCAAATTTATACTAATAAATTACATTTATTTCGGTAAATCTTTGTAATTTTGGCGATTAATATGGAAAAGAAAAAAATAGAATTAAGAGTCATTAAATCAATATCAAGATGTATTATTATACTGATAATAAGTATGATAATATATCCTTCCAATCTTTATTCTCAAGATAGAAACAAACTAGAAAAAGAAAAAGTTAAATTAGAAAAAGAAATTGCTTCAATGAATAAAATACTCAATGAGACTAAAAAAACAAAAAAAATGTCTACATCAGAGCTAAGAGTATTAGAAAAAAAGATTGAACAACGAAAAAAACTAATTAAGAATATTAATTCTCAAATGGGAATGCTTAACAACGAGATAAAAAGTACACAGCACTCTATTGGAGAATTATGCAAAGAAATCTCTATACTAAAAGATAGTTACGCACAAATGTTGCGTTACGCGCAAAAAAATAAAACAAATACCGATAAATTATTGTTTATTTTCTCATCAAAAGACTATAAAGAAGCATATCAAAGATATATATTCTTCCGACAATTTGGAGAAATGCAACAAGAAAAACTTGCTCAAATACAATCAAAAACAACAGAATTATCAAAACGTACAAACGAATTAGAACTAAAACGTAGCAACCAAGAAAAACTTCTTAAACAAGAATTAATACAATCAAACGCTTTAAACAAAGAGAAAAAAGAAAAACAAAACACAGTAAATCAACTACAAAAGAAAGAAAAACAATTATCTAAAAATTTAAAGAGCAAACAACAACAAGTTAAAAAACTACAACAACAAATAGATAATGCCATTGCAGCAGAAGTAAAAAAACAAAAAGAATTAGCTGCTAAGAAAAAACAACAAATGGCAAGCAATACAACAAGCAATACAAAAGAAGCAGAAGCCAACAAAGCAGCGATAGAAACGGCTAAAAAGAAAAACTACACAATAGCAACAACACCAGAAGAAGTTGCTCTTTCAAGTAGTTTTGAAGCAAATAAAGGAAAACTTCCTTGGCCAACGGCTCAAGGCGTTATAGTATCTCAATATGGAGTACACAAACACCCGGAAGTTGCAGGCGCTGTAGTAGAGAATAAAGGTATAGACGTAAGAACGGCTAAAGGCTCTTCAGTAAGAGCCATATTCAAAGGAGAAGTTTCAAGAGTCGCTAAAGGGCCTACAGGACTATTAGTTGTAATTATAAGACACGGAGAATATATGAGTGTCTATGCAAACTTAAAAAGCGTAAGTGTTAAGAACGGACAAAAAGTAGATACAAAACAAACAATAGGCGTTGTAAATACAAACGAAGATGGGGTAAGTGAATACAAATTCCAAATATTTAAAGGAACACACCATTTAAACCCTTCTATTTGGTTAAGTAAATAATAAACAATTAAATAAAAAATGAAAAAAAGATTAGTATTAAGTTTGTTTACATTAGCATTAATATTATCTAATGTACTAAATGCACAACAAGCAGCAAAATGGAATTTTAAAACAAAAACAATCAACGATTCCATTTCAGAATTAGTAATGCAATGCACACTAGACGGAGATTGGCATATCTATTCTCAGTACACAAAGGGAACAGAAAACCCAATCGTCTTTACATTTGAAAAAAATGGAAAATACGAAACTATAGGAAGTATAAAAGAATCTCCAAAACCAATAGCAGAATACGACCCATTTGCAAAAGATTCTAGCCGTTACTTCAAACACAAAGTTACATTCACACAAAAAATAAAAGTAAAAAGTGCAGAAGACTTCCAAGTAAAAGGAAGTGTAAACTACCAACTTTGCGAAAAAGGTAGCTGTATTCCACCAGATGATACAGATTTTACTTTCAATATAAAAGGTAACCCTAAAGCCTTAGAAGCTCCTACTGCTATTACAGAAGAAATAGCAAGCGCTGAAACGCTTACAGAAGAAGCAAAAGAAGTTGCAAAAACAGAAGAAATAGCAGAAGCTACAATAGAAGAAGAAGCTACTACAGCACAAAAAGACAAATCAATGTGGGCTGTATTCTTCGTATCATTTACCGCAGGATTATTAGCCTTAATCACTCCTTGCGTATTCCCAATGATACCAATGACAATTTCTTTCTTTATGAAAGGCAACACATCTAAACGCAAAGGAAGACAACAAGCCTTCTTCTTTGGCGGAAGCATCATATTTATGTTTACAGTCTTAGGATTGATTTTAACCTGGGCGCTTGGAGGAGATGCAATGTACATAATCTCTACTCACTGGGTGCCAAACTTAATATTCTTTGTAATATTTATGATCTTCGCCTTCTCATTCTTCGGATTGTTTGAACTAACAATGCCTTCAAAACTAATAAACAAATCAGATGAACAAGCTGATAAAGGTGGATATTTAGGAACATTCTTTATTGCTTTAACAACTGTATTAGTTTCATTCTCTTGTACAGGTCCAATCTTAGGAGCAGCCTTAATAGAAATGGCATCTGGTTCAAGCAACAGCTACGTATTCTTAATCTCTATGTTAGGATTCGCAGTAGGATTCGCATTACCATTTACAATCCTTGCAATGTTCCCTTCAGTTCTTAAAAACATGAAATCAGGAGCATGGTTAAACACAGTAAAAATAGTATTTGGTTTCATAGAAATCGCATTAGGATTGAAATTCCTTTCAATGGCAGACCTATCATCAGGTTGGGGAATATTAGATAGAGAAACTTATCTTGCTTTATGGATAGTGACATTCTCAATGTTAGGATTCTACTTATTAGGAAAATTGAGATTCAAAGGAGATGCTCCACTTGAAAAAATCGGTGTTCCACGTTTATTCTTATCATTGATAGTATTCTCTTTCGTAGTCTATATGATACCAGGTTTATGGGGAGCACCTTTGAAAGCAATCTCAGGATACATTCCACCACAAACAACACAAGACTTCGATTTGATTAGAATAAACGCAGAAAATGCAACAGTTGCAACAGAAAGCACATCTTCTCTACCAGCAGATAGAAAATATGCAAAAGAACTTCACTTACCAACAGGATTTGAAGGTTTCTTTGACCTTGAAGAAGCAAAAGCTTATGCAAAAAAAGTAGGTAAACCAATCTTCATTGACTTCACAGGAAAAACTTGTGCTAACTGTCGTGAAATGGAAAACTACGTTTGGGTTGATCCACAAGTAAAGAAACGTCTAACAGAAGAATATGTTATGGTAGCCCTTTACGCAGACGTTAATACAATTGAGCTTCCAGAAAACGAATGGGTAACAACAAAAGATGGAAAAACAATAAAAACACTTGGAAAGAAAAACCATAATTTCCAAATAGAGCAATTCAAAGCAAACGCTCAACCATTATACGTTTTAATGGACGCAGATGGCAACCTATTAACAAAAGAACCTAAATCATACGACAGAGACATAAATAACTTTGTTAAATTCCTTGATGAAGGTTTAGCAAATTTCAAAAAATAAGCAAATAAAAATCAAATAACAAGAAGGGAAGACAACACTTCCCTTCTTATTTTTTTAATATTATGTTCGACTTTGTAAGCATAGACTTTGAAACAGCAGACAAATACATACCCTGCTCACTTGGATTAACAATAGTAGAAAACTCACAAATAGTTTGCACAAAAAATTGGTTAATAAAACCAATATGCTTCCCCTATTTCCATTTCTATGCACAAAAAATACACGGTATACACAAAGAAGACGTAGAATCAAAACCAGAATTTAATCAACTATGGCAAGAAATCGAGCCATACCTACACGATAAAATCATATTAGCACACAACGCCTCGTTTGACATCAACGTTTTAAGAAAAACCCTTCTTCATTATGGAATTCCAAAACCAAAGGCGAGATACCTTTGTACCTATCAATTATCACGCATAGTTTGGAAAGAATCCACAAAATTCTCATTAGACTATCTATGCAATCAAGAAAACATAATCCTTGAACATCACAAAGCAGAGTCAGACGCAGAGGCCTGTGCAAAACTCTTTCTAAGAGAAGCAGAAATCTTAGAAGCAAACAATTTCTTTGAGCTAAAACAAAAAGCTAAAATAAGACTAACCAGAGTATAAGCTCTTATCTGAATTTTATAGTCTTAATCTTATCTTGCAAAACAATCAATAAAACCGAGAAAAGAATCAAAACAATTCCACAAGCAAGATTCAAAGAAAAGACCTCATCAAAAACAAAAATACCTATAATGACTGCTGTCAAAGGCTCTAAGGCTCCCATTATAGAAGTAGGAGTTGATCCAAGTATTTTCACCGCAATATTCATCAAACACAAAGACATAATAGTAGTAACCACCGAAAGCAAAAGCACATAAAACACTTGATTAAAATTAGTCAAAGGCTGAATGTGAAAATTCTTGTTAGAGAAAGAAAAACCGCCAACACAAATCAAACAAAACACCATTGCATAAAACGTAAGTTTAAAAGTTGGCAACTTAATTGATGATTTATTTACCACAATCATATACAAAGCATAACTCAATGCAGAAAGTAATACTAATAAAACTCCCGTTGTATTAAGCACAATGCCATCTCCTGAATAATACAACAAAGAAACTCCACCAAAGGCCAAAGCTATAGAGAACACTATAACTGAGGTAATCTTTTCCTTAAAGAAAATAGCCATTATCAAAGCCACCATAATAGGGTGAGTAAACAAAAGCGTAGAGGCAACCCCAGCAGGCATATATAAAAAGCTCATAAACAAAGACACAGAAGAAACTGCAAACAAAGCACCCAAAGAAATCAAAACTCCAAGCTCTCTCTTTGTCAATTTAAAATTGATTTTCTTTGCAAGCATCACAAAAGCCAATATAAGAATAGCAAATCCGAATCTATAAAACAAGACAGAAGTCGTATTCAATCCTTCCTTATAAAGATTCAACCCTCCAAGAGGATTCATTCCATAACATATTGCAGACAATATTCCGCAAACAACGCCCTTTGTTTTCTCAGCTAACATAAAAAAATCGTTATAAAAAGCAAAAGGGTCTCAAGACTTGAAATCTTAAAACCCTTTGCGGTCCGGACGAGACTCGAACTCGCGACCCCATGCGTGACAGGCATGTATTCTAACCAACTGAACTACCGGACCAATCTTTATTTCGCTTCGGTGTTACCCTCATTTGCGATTGCAAAGATACAACCTTTTTTTGAACTACCAAATATTTTTGCAATTTTTTTTCATTTTTTCTTGAAAAATTTGTCTAATCTATTGTTTTATTGTACTTTTGCAAACCGTTAATTATGGGCCTGGGTTGGTTTTGACAGCAAGGCAAATGATTAAGTAAGCATGCAGGCTCAGGTAACACAAGCCTCAACCAGGGTTACGAAACAATAATTGGCGAAAATAACTACGCTCTTGCAGCATAGTCGAAGTACAGTAGACTAATTCGCGTATCGGTGCAAAGTGTATCGAGCAAGACATCTCTCCACGACCTTTTTTCCGTGGTCAAGGACTCAGAGGTGCTAGCAAAACGGAGATAGCCTTAAAGGAGCTTTGACTTTAAGGCGAAGATTTAAAAGATAAGGTTAAGGCAGGGTGTTTGTCCCTTAGCCTTTTCACGAAAATAAAGGACAAAATAAGCATGTAGAAAGCTTAGTTGTTTCTTGTTTGGACCAGAGTTCGAATCTCTGCAGGTCCACTCTTTAAAACAAAAAAATAACTCTTTGAAATAATTTCTTAAATCAAAGAGTTATTTTATTTTTTCTTTGTTTTATTTTTAGAAATTAAAGAGTTTCCAGCTTACGTTAAGGTTAAACAATCCAATAGTTTGTTGTGGATTGTAGTTTGAGTAAGAAAGTTCGTAACTTGCTCCAAATCCTAAACGATAATTAGTGCAAGGCAAGAAATATTGATAAGACAACTCTGCTCCAATTTGGAAATGCCAAGATCTTTCTGTTGGTAAAAGATAAGTTTCTTTATCCCAATGATCATTCATCGGGTCTGCATATTCATAGCCATAATAATAGTCTTTATAAGTGTAAACTGCACCAAAAATTGCACTTGCTTTTAATCTGTGAGCTTTTGATTTGTTTAGAAAATTGTAGCCCAAGGTAACAGAAGTTGAAGTTGCTATATCGTGATTAAAATAATTAACTTTGAAAGGTTCCTCAAAATGCATTACAAAAGGATCAAAAAGTCCTACTCCTTCATCTGCGTATAAAACATTAAATCTCAATCTCGCAGAAAACTTATTATCATAATCCAATTCAAAAGTAGGTAACCAATTTAAGAAATGAAGTTTACAAGGAACTCTATTGTCGTCATCATACATGTCTATATAATAACCCGCATCGCCAAAAGGCAATAAATTCTCTTGAATGGTAAGCGTAAACTTCTTTCCCTTTTCTTTTTCTTGCGAAACTGCAATTCCACACATTAATAGTGCAATTGCTAATAACAATGTTCTTTTCATAATCTATTTATTTTTTATATTGATTTTTAGGCCGCAAATGTAAAAAAAAAAAAAACGAATCAACCAAATTTTTGAATCAAAAAACTTATTTTAATGAACCATTTTTAAGCCAATAATTGACGCAATAAGTGTAAAGGTAAACAAAAGTCTAAGGAAAGAAGCCGGCTCTTTGAAGATGAAAATCCCTATTAACACTGCTCCAACTGCTCCTATTCCTGTCCAAACAGGGTAAGCCGTTCCAATAGGTATTGTTTTTGTTGCCTTAGTTAGAAGAATCATACTTAGAATGTAAAAAAAGACAAAGGCAATATACCAAAAAAGGCTTTTGTTTCCCGTTTCTACATTTCCTTTTCCAAGACAAAATGTAAAAAAGGTCTCACACAAGCCCGCTAAAATCAAGATTAACCAATTCATCTCTATCAAATATATATTTTTCTTTAACAGAGGGCAAAAGTACAAAATTATTTTTAATTATTTTTCTTACCTTTGCAAGCATGGAAAAACGATATAACTTTGACGAAAACGTAGATAGAAGACATTCTAACTGCGTAAAATATGATTCTCTTGTAGATACATACGGGCGAGATGACCTTTTGCCTTTATGGGTTGCGGATATGGATTTCCGTTCTCCCGATTTTGTTATGGAGGCTATAAGAAAACGTTGCGAGCATGAGATTTTAGGCTATGGCACTCCTTCAAAAGATTATTGGAATGCGGTAATCAATTGGTTGGAGAAAAGATATAATATCTCTTGTCAAAAAAGCGATTTGCATTTTATTCCAGGTATTGTTGCGGGTATTTCGTTTGCTTTGCTCTCTCTTACAAAAGAGGGTGATAAAATCTTGGTTACAACTCCTGTTTATCCACCTTTTGTAAATCTTCCTCAGTCTTGCAATCGCACTTTGGTGTGTAGTAACCTAAAAATAGAGAATGGTCGTTTTCTTATCGACTTTGAGGATTTTGAAAAGAAGATAGAGGGTTGTAAAATCTTTATTATGAGTAATCCTCACAACCCTGCGGGAACTATTTGGGGAAAAGAAACTCTTAAAAGAATAGCAGAGATTTGCCAAAGAAACAATGTGATTGTTATTAGTGATGAAATTCATGCCGATTTAACGCTTAATGGCAACAAACACATAAGTTATAGCACTGTTTCAAAAGAGGCAGCTTCTCATAGCATTACTTTTATGGCTCCAAGCAAGACTTTCAACATCGCAGGCCTTGGAAGTTCGGTTTGTTACATAGCAAACGAAAATCTACGTAATAAATTCTTTGGTTGGCTTGAGGCTATGGGCGTAGCATACGGCAATATCTTTGCTTACACTGCAGCAGAGGCTGCTTTCACTCATGGAGAAAATTGGCTTAATCAAATGCTTGATTATCTAAAATCTAATGTTGCTTTATTGGAAAGCTTTGTTAAAGAAAATTTACCAAAGGTTAAAATGGTACTTCCTGAGGCTTCGTTTTTGGCTTGGCTGGATTTTAGTGATTATAACAAGTCTCACAAAGAATTAGCAGAGTTATTCATAAACAAAGCTGGCGTTGTATTGAACGATGGCACTACTTTTGCTCCTAAAAGCATCGCTTCGCAGTACAATTGTTGCTTTAGAATAAATTTGGGCTGTCCTAAAAATACTTTAACCGAAGCCTTGCATCGCATAGCCAATTGTTTGAAAGACTGATTCTGGGTTATAGAAATATTTTTGGCTTAATAAATAAAAAAACACAAATAAATTTGCAGGTTAAAAAAAAGATTGTATCTTTGCAAACCGAAACATGCAAGGTCTCTTGGCCGAGTGGCTAGGCACCGGTCTGCAAAACCGTCTACTCCAGTTCGAATCTGGAAGAGACCTCAAAAAGAAAAAAGACTACCAAATTAAAGGTAGTCTTTTTTTGTTTTTATGATTTTTTATTAAGCATTCAAGCTTTGCATATTCACAAGGTTAGAATAAATTCCTCCTTTTTCTAAAAGCTCTTTATGAGTTCCGCTTTCTACTATCACGCCTTTGTCCATTACCAAAATATTATCAGCATTCATTATAGTAGTAAGCCTATGTGCTATAACAACTGAGGTCCTGTCTTTCATCAAATGAGTTAAGGCTTGTTGCACTTCGTATTCGTTTTGAGTATCTAAGGCAGAGGTTGCCTCGTCTAAAAGTAATATTTCAGGATTTTTTAATATTGCTCTTGCAATACAAAGTCTTTGTCTTTCTCCTCCCGATAAGCTCATCCCCCTATCACTTAAATGTGTGTAATATCCTTTTTCCATTTTACTGATAAAGGAATCTGCATTTGCAATCTTTGCTGCCGCTATCACATCTTCCATAGTTGCCGATGGATTTCCAAAGGCTATGTTTTTAAATATTGTATCGTTGAAAAGGATTGCCTCTTGTGTAACAATACCTATTTGAGAACGCAAAGCATTTATGCCTATTTCTTTTATGTTTACGCCATCAAAGAGAATTTCTCCGCTTGTTACATCAGCAAATCGTGATATTAAATCTATAAGTGTGGATTTTCCTGCTCCCGATTCGCCTACTAAGGCTACGGTTTGCCCTTTTTTGATTGTGAAACTTATGTCTTTTAATACGTTTTCTTTGCTATTGTCATAGGAGAAAAAGACATTGCGAAATTCTATTGAGTCTTTAAATTCTGAAACTTGTATTGGATTTTCGCATTCTGTGATTTTTTCATCCGCATCAAGAATTTCATATATTCTTATTGCGGCTGCATCTCCTTTTTGCATATTATAATAGGCTGTGGAAAGCTCTTGCAAAGGCGAAATCACTTTTGCAAAAATCAAAGTAAAGCCTATCAAAATTGCTGCTGACATTTTGCCCGCCAAGACTAATTCTCCTCCAAACAATACTACTGCTACAAGTACGAATATGGCTAAAAATTCGGTTAAAGGTGAGGCTAATTCTTTCCTTCTAAATATTTTAGTCATCACTTTTGTGTAGTAGTCATTGGATTGTTTGAATTTATCTTTTGTTACGCCTTCTGCTCCGTAGGATTTTATGGCTCTAAGTCCGCCAAGCGTTTCTTCACATTGCGACATTAAAACTCCCATTTCTTTTTGTCCCTTAATGGAGTTGCGTTTTAGGCTATTGCCAATTTTTTTGATTAGAAAATAAGCAAGAGGCAAGACTATAACTATAAATAACACTAATTGCCAAGAGGCTATTACAAGAGCAGAAAAGAAAACGATAACCATAATGGAGTCTTTCACGAGCATCTGCAAGCTACTGACTACACTCCATTCTATATCTGCCAAATCGGAGGTTAATCTCGACATTATATCTCCCTTCTTCTTATCAGAAAAGAAGCTAATTGGCAAAATACAGATTTTTTTGTAAACATCGTTTCTTAAATCGTTTACAAGTCCGTTTCGGATTGGGACAATAAAGTACATTCCCAAATAACGAAAAAGTGCAGAAAAGAAGATGCAAATTATATAAATAACACCTATCGCTATAAGGCAAGGATATATTCCATAAATGTCTTTGTAAATATTTAGATTCCAAGCAAGGTAATCCATCAAAACGTCTTTGTCAAGACTTAATTCTGGACATTGGACTGGCGAGTCTATGACTCCAAATAATACCGAAATGAAAGGTATTATCATTACAAAGGAAAACAATGAAAAGAAAACGTATATAAGGTTAGACAAGACATTTAGAACTATGTCTTTCTTATAATTCAAAATGTACTTGAATACCCTAAATACGTTTTTCATTGTTTTATTATTTTTAGTATCTGTAATGTTCTGCTTTATACGGACCGTTTACATCTACTCCTATGTAATCAGCTTGCTTTTGTGTAAGTTTTGTAAGTTTTACGCCAATATTTTCTAAGTGAAGACGTGCTACTTCTTCGTCTAGCTCTTTTGGTAATCTGTAAACGCCTACTTCGTATTTTTTTGTCCACAAATCTAATTGTGCTAAGGTTTGATTTGTGAATGAATTACTCATTACGAATGATGGGTGGCCTGTTGCACAACCTAAGTTTACTAATCGTCCTTCTGCTAAAAGGTAAATACAGTGTCCGTCTTCAAATATGTACTTATCTACTTGTGGTTTGATGTTGATTTTCTTGATTCCTGGGTAGTTTTCTAATTTTTCTACTTGGATTTCATTGTCAAAGTGTCCTATATTGCACACTATGGCTTCTGTTTTCATTCTTGCCATATCTTCCACTGTGATTACATCGCAGTTTCCTGTGGTTGTAACATATATATTACCCTCTGCAAGTGCGTCTTCAAGGGTTGTAACTTCAAATCCTTCCATTGCTGCTTGCAAAGCACAGATTGGATCTATCTCTGTTACTAAAACTCTTGCTCCATATCCACGCATACTTCTTGCACAGCCCTTTCCAACATCTCCATATCCACAAACAACAACTACTTTTCCTGCTATCATAACATCTGTTGCACGTTTGATTCCGTCAGCCAAAGATTCTCTACAACCATATAGGTTATCAAATTTACTTTTTGTTACAGAGTCGTTCACATTTATTGCAGGAATTAACAATTCTCCTCTTTCCATCATTTGATATAGGCGATGAACCCCTGTTGTTGTTTCTTCGCTTACTCCTCTTAGGGTTTTAAGAATTTTATGCCATTTTTGAGAATCTTCTTCGTAAACAGCCTTTAATGTTTTCAAAACAATGGCTTCTTCTGTGTTAGAGGCTTGTTGATTAAGTAAAGAAGGGTCATTTTCTATTGCGTATCCTTTGTGAACTAACAACGTTGCGTCTCCACCATCGTCCACAATCAAGTCTGGACCTTCGCCATTAGGGAAAGATAATGCTTGATTTGTACACCACCAATACTCTTCCAAACTTTCTCCCTTCCATGCAAAAACAGGAACTCCTCTTTCAGCAACAGCAGCCGCTGCATGGTCTTGTGTAGAGAAGATGTTACAAGAACACCATCTTACATCTGCTCCTAATTCTGTTAAAGTTTCAATAAGAACTGCTGTTTGAATAGTCATGTGTAAAGAACCCATGATTTTAGCACCCTTTAATGGCTTTTCTTTTCCGTATTTTGCTCTCAATGCCATTAAACCTGGCATTTCTTTTTCTGCAATTTCTATTTCTTTTCGTCCAAAGTCTGCCAAAGACATGTCAGCAACTTTGTATTTCAATGTATAATCTGTCATTTTATATTGTTTTATTTTTTTATTATCAAGTTATAAATTTTTTTAAACACATCTGTGTTTTGCATAACGCCTGTAAAATTCTCTGCTCCTACGCCATAAGAAAAAATAGGCACGGGAACAGCGGTATGATGCCAAGAAGTCCATTCGTCTTTTGTTAGATTATTATCCGCAGGCAAGGTAAGGCCTCCTGTTTCGTGGTCGGCAGTAACTACAACTAAGGTTTCGCCGTTTTCTTTTGCAAATTCCAAAGCTATTCTTACGCATTCATCAAAGTCTTTCACCTCATCTATCATATTTTCGTATTTATGAAGATGTGCTTCCATATCAATCTTACTTCCTTCAAGCATTATGAAAAATCCATTTTCGTTATCGGAAAGTGTTTTTAGTGTTTTTTCTAAACTTTCTGGTAAAACATTGCCTCTTTTCTTTGCTTCATCAAGATGACCATCGGCTAAAAGTGCGTAAAATCTTTTAGATTTAGTATTTTTTATTTGCTCTATTGAATTATACACCTCATATTTTTTAGCGATAAGAGAATCTAATAAATTTAGTTTGTCTTTTCTCTTTGTGGGAACAAATCTATCTAATCCTCCTCCTATGACTATGTCTATGTTTTCTTTGATAAAACTTAGGGCTATTTCATCTTGTAGGTTTCTATCTTTAACATTTGCAACGAAACTTGCAGGTGTTGCATGCGTTACATCACAAGAAGTAATTATTGCTGTACTTTTGAAAGCGTTTTTGGCAATTTTCAAAAGCGAAGCATGTGGCGAAGAATTTTTGTCTAAGCCTATGGAGCCATAAAGGGCTTTTTGTCCTATTGCTATAGCAGTTCCGCCCGCTCCTGAGTCGGTTACTTCTTTGTCGGCGCAGTATGTGATAGACAATCCAACGTATGGCATCGTGTAAATGTTGAGTTGTTTGTCGTTTGCAAGGTATGCTGCGTAGGTTTGTGCAATGCCCATTCCGTCTCCTATAAGAAGAATTACATTTTTAGGCTTTGGTTGGGCTATGCCTATGTTTAACAAAAATATGCCTAAGAGTAAAAAGATTATCTTTTTCATTATAATCCTATTTGTTCTAAAAGGGTTTGATATAACCATTTTGTATCGCGTCCCATTGCACGAACTTGTTGCGGAACTATGCTTTGTGCAGATTGTCCCGGTGTTGTATTAACTTCAAGGAAGAAAAGTTTATCGTCTTTCTCGCGATAGATGAAATCTATTCTACAAACGCCTGAGCAATTTAGCCTTTTGTAGAGTTTTTTTGTAGTTTCTTGAACCCTTTCCATAAGTTCATCGCTAATTTGTGCAGGAGTTATTTCATCGGAAAGCCCATTGTATTTTGCATCGTAGTCAAAAAATTCTGTTTTTGATACAATTTCTGTTGCAGGAAAAGCAATTATTTCTTTTTCTCCCACTTGCATCACTCCACAGCTAAACTCTCGTCCTTCAATAAACTCTTCGATTAAAACTTTTTCGTGAACTGCAAATGCTTTTTCTATGGCTGGCAAAATATCTTCTTTACATGAAACCTTGCTCATGCCGATTGAAGAACCTCCTTCTGAAGGTTTGACAAACATAGGCAAAGAAATAGTGTTTTCTATCTTAATTATATCTAATTCTTCGTCTTTAAAAACACTTGTATTCTTCGCTACGTTTACTATATCGAAACTTCTAACAAGTGCATTGCATACTTCCTTATCAAAAGTGATTGAAGAAACAAGTGCAGAGCAAGTTGTATAAGGAAGATTTAGCATATCGAAATATCCTTGTAGCAAACCGTTTTCGCCAGGCGTACCGTGAACGATTACCAATGCGCCATCAAATATTATTTTTTCATTGTTTATTGTAAGAGAAAAGTCATTTCTATCCACCTCTACGTGTTTGCCTTCAAGGGAGTAATACCATGAAGATTTTTCTATTACGATTGTGTAAACGTTGTATTTATCTCTGTTGATATTTTCTGAGATTTGTCCTGCAGAACGAATAGAAATTTCATATTCTCCCGAATATCCTCCTGCTACAAGTGCTATATTTTTTTTCATTTATGCTATTATTATTTTAACTTAGTCTTTTCAAGATTTGATTTCATATCTAAAAGCATTGCTTTTATGTCATTTAAAGTTGCAACTAACTCATACTTCGGATCTAAGTATTGTTGCGTACCTGTTTTCATTACTTTCTTAACTCCATCCAAAGAATAACCACAATCCTTCGTGAAATAAAGAATTTTTTTTATGAATTCAATATCTTTTCCTGTATATCTCCGAATGCCAGTACTTGTTCTTTGTGGCTTTAAAACGCTAAACTCTTTTTCCCAATAACGCAAAGTTGAAGCGGGAATGTCTAACATTTCAGAGACTTCATTTATAGTATAAAACAACTTATTTTTCATTTTACAAAAGTAATGATTATTTTTTTATTTATCATTGTTTATCAAAGTTTTTTCAAAGAAATAATTCAATAACTCTAAGAAATATTTTATTAATTCAAAGAATAATTTTTCTAATTCTAAGAATAATTTTGAGGAAACAAAAAAAGAGAGAATTTCTTCTCTCTTTTTAATTCTGTAAATATTAAAAATATTAGTGTCTTACAACTAATTTCTTTGTAGAAATTGTTATTCCGTCTGCTACTATTGAGTAGAAATAAACTCCGTTAGGCAATTCTGCTGTGTTTATGTTCACTGCTGATTTTACTCCTACTTTTGCAGGGATTGTTTGAATAGTTTTACCAACCATATTGCGAATAGAAATTTCAGCTTCTGAGTAATTTGCAGGGATTGAGTATGATAATTTCACACTATTAACTGCTGGATTTGGATAAGCACTCAATGAAAGGTTTGTTGCTTTTGCTTGTTCTAATCCTACTTCGTCATAGAATTTTACATAATAGCTTTCTAATGTTTCGTATTCACCTTCTGTTGCTGAGGCTTTCATTATGTTTACTTTTAAAACAAGTGTGTTTGTGTTTGCTGGATAGTAAGCTATGTCAAATTCAGTAAATTCTTCGTTTGGATTAAGTGTAACAGGTCCTGCAAAGGTTCCTTCTGTGCAATTTCCAAAACACATTAAGATTTCTGTATTTTCATCTCCAAACGTTTTTTCATAACTAATGTATGTATCGATAGGATTTTCTGTGATATTGGTTAAGAAAAAGTAAGCTTTGGCTTCTTCTCCTGGAACGACTTCTATTTTCAAGGTGTCATTAGAAACAAATTCTTCTCCTTGATATGTCATTCTGAAACTTTGTGCACTTGCTCCTAAAACTGTTAGTAGCATTGCTAAAACTAAGTAGGTTTTCTTCATCATATTGTTTTGGGTTTTTATTTAACAGTTTATAATTCTATTTCGTTTACTTGTAACACTTCGCCTGTTGCATTATTAATTATCATTACAACAACAGCACAATTGTTCATTATCCATTCATCAGAACCTGTAATAAGATAATTTTTCTTGATAATCTCTCCTTGTTTGAAAGAATTAGCAAGTGGCATGTCCTTTAACGGATTTTCTCTCAACACATGCTTGAAGGTATATGTTTGATGAACTGTAGAAACATTTTGAATACCTTCTATTCCGCTTTCTGTAACATATAAAGTCAAAGAAAGGTCAGCATCAAGCGAAGATAAAACTTCTATTTCTGTGCTTACTAAGATATTTGTTCCGCCTTCAACTTTTGCTCCTAATGAAATGTTGAATTGATGTGGAGTTGCAGCCATTTTTTCTGCTATGTTTGCAGACCAATCTCCAATGCTTGTAATTGGAGTGCCTTGTCTGTTAATCATTATCGCAGGATAAGATGTTACATTGAAGGTTTGCTTTAATTCATCTCCATAAGGGGTGCGAAAATCTAAGTTATTGTTTTCATTAGATGGTCTTGCAAAAGAGCCTGTGTGTACAGCAGAAACAATTAATCGTTCTCCGTAGGTTGCCATTTCGCTTTCCAAAATTTCTGTTCCGCCTGGACAATTTGGACAATTCCATCCTGTGAAATCTTCTACTAAAATAGCTTGTTCAGTTTGTTGTTTGATAATTGGAGTTGTTAAATCAGTTTCTCCTATTATAGGTATCAATCTTTCACTTTCGTCATAGCTTTCACAAGATGCAAAAAGAATAGAACCTATTACCAATATTGTACTTAATATCTTTCTCATTTCTATTTATTATTAAAAGCTACTTGTTATTGTCATAAATAAACCATTTGAAGCTGGCACTTCTCTACACACACCTCCTATACAAATTATACCACTTCTTTGTTTTCCATAACTTAACGACACTCTTGTTGTTTTGTATGTTGAACCTAATGAAACATTATAGTAATGTGTTTTATCACCTACTTCGTTTCCATAATTCCATTGATCAGATAATGCAAAGAACCATTTACCAGCAAAGTTGTATTCAGCAGTTGCTTGTAGCCAATCGCCTGTTGCCCATTCTCCGTAATTTTGCTCTGTTAATAACCATTGAATTTCTCCTCTCACAGAGTGCTTTTTAGAAATTTTATATGTACCATCTGCTACAAAAATGTTAGCAATTACGTTTTCAGCCTCTGGGTGTCCAAATGCTATAGGATTGAAAATTTGATGAGAGTACATAAAATTCATTTTTAAGTCTCTACTAACTTTCTTCCCTACTTCAAAATTGATTTCTTCAAAGTATAAATCATCTCCTACTTTGAAAAAGTCTGATGTATAACCATCGGTTCCCATTTGATTTAAAGCATAACCTTCAATAGGTTGTTGGTCTATTGAGTGAACTCTTGAATAGTTCAATTTCAATTCAGTACCATATTTACCACCTAATATAGTATTCTTCTTTATTTTATACATAACATCTGCTTGTATTCCCATTTCGCCATTTACTTGTGTAGCGTATGGATACATAGCCATTAGAGAATAAGCATGCTGACGAGTAATTGCAGGAAGATAATTAACGTTTAACATATTACCTGTTTCAGTTCTCTTAGATTTGAAACTCATATTGTCAATACGTTTTGCTTCAAGAGAAACACCTAATCCCTTTATAGAATAAGAGGCTTTTAATAAAAGAGCGTTACCAGGTTTATAGATATAACCATTTACAGCATTAGGGTCTTGTCCTTTGTAAGCATATTCTCCTGAAAGGGAAAATGCTTTATGAGAAAGGTCAAAACGGAAAGCTGCTGCCCCAACATTTTCTGGTATAAGCATTTTGTACATTTGGTCATTTATTACAATGTTTTTAGGAGCTGCCTTTTCATATACAGAAACGAAGCTTCCTCCAAATGTAAGTCTTGTTGGTTTATCACTCCATTTTGTGATTAATTCATTCAATGAAACTTCTGCGTCTAATCCTCTTATAAGTCCATTTTCATTTTCCCAAATATCTTCCCAATAATATCTTTGTTTACCTATTACCCCTTTGATTGCGATTCCTTCTAATGGTTTTGCAACTATTCTTAAACCATCCATAGCATTATCTAAACCTAAGTTTCTCTCTTCGTATGAGCGGAATACTAAACCATTTCCAAATTGTTCATAATAATTACCTACAGTTACTTCCAAATAATCTTTTTTATAGGATGCAAAACGATAAGGAATACCAGCACCTTTGTACTGAGCATCAAATCCAAGTATAGGATTCAAATAAGATTCAAATCTTAAACCTGCGCTAAAATCTCCACTTGTGTAATTGATATTTGCAAATGCATTACTTAAAAGTTTTTCATATACTTTTTCAGCACCAATTATACTATCTTCTTTTGATGCTTGTATATCCATTTGAAAATTACCTGTTACCTTACCTCCTAAAATGCTTTGAGAGTAGGCAAGCACAGAGGAGAATGAAAATAATAAAACAACTATTATTCTTTTCATTTTAACAACTATTTTTCTTCTGTAATTACTTTACGAATTGCTTCTATTAAACCTTCTTCATCTCCAGGAGCATATCCAACATGTTGCCAAACAATTTCTCCTTTACCATTAACAACAAATGTATGAGGAGGGTTGTTTACTCCCATTGCTCTTTTGAATTCGCTATTTACGTCTAACAAAACTTCATATTCCCATTCTGCAGTATTTACTAATGGTTGAACTTTTGATTGAGTACGGCTATCATCTATAGAAACAGCGTAAATTTTCATTCCTGTTTCTTCTTGCCATTCTTCGTATAGTTCTGCAAATGTGCTTAATTCCATTAAGCAAGGTTTACACCAAGTTGCCCAAAAACATACAGCAAAAGGTTTTCCTTCATTGTTTAAGTCTTTTGTATTTATTGATTTTCCATCAATAGTCTTCAAATCAACACTTGGAAGTGTTTGTTGTGCGTATGTCATCAATGAACACACTGTAATTATAAAAAACAAAATTGCCTTTTTCATACTCATTCTTTTTTTAGTTATTTCTATTTATTAATGTTTCTACTAAACTTTCTAAAACATCTCTACACTCAGATGCTGGCAAACAAAGTAATTGTTCTTTTGCTTTATCGCTATAATATTTTACTTCCTCTTCTGCTTTTTGTAAGCTTCCAGATTCTGCAACTATCTTAACAAGTTTCAGGATTTCTTCTTCTGACTTGCTTTCTTGTTTGACAAAATTTATTAGGTTTTGTTTAACGTCTTCGTTTAATGAATCAAGATAATATAGTATTGGAAGAGTGAATTTACATTCTTTTATATCATTTCCACATTTCTTACCACTTGCTTCTCCAATTTGGAAATCTAATATATCATCTTTTATTTGAAAAGCTCTGCCTAACAATCTTCCAAATTCCTCTGCAAATTTTGTATAATCTTTATCAGAAATTGCTGTTTTAGCGCCTATATATGCTGAAGCTCCAAGTAAAGACGACGTTTTATTATCTATTACTCTATAATATGATTCTTTGGAAGTATCTATTTTTTCAGAGATTTCTTTTTGCAATAACTCGCCCATAGGTAATTCTCTTGCTACTTTAGAGTAAATAGGCAATAACTCAAAATCTTCTTTAGAGTGAATTAACTGAAGAGATTTACCAAATAAGTAATCGCCATATAATATTGCAGCAGTATTACCCCATTTGGCATTTATAGTCGGCTGATTTCTCCTTAAATTGCTTTCATCTAAGACATCATCATGAGCCAATGAAGCTGTATGCAAAAGTTCCATTATTATGGCTGAGCGATAAGTAGATTGACTCACCCCTCCACAAGCTTTTGCTACTAATAAAGTGATTAATGGTCTAAGTTTTTTGCTTTTTTGAGACAATGAATACGAAAGAATATCAGCAAGCATATCTACATCAGATTGCTTACATTCTTGATACATAGCATCAAAAACCTTCAATTCCTCTTCTATACACTTTGTATAATCGTTTATATTCATTGCTCCGTTAAGATGGTTTTAACGTGCAAATATACGAAAAACGTTGAAATTACCTACAATTATTAGTATAAAATTATAAGTCTTTATTTAGTTAAATTTATTCTTGAATTCGGTAAAACGATTCTTTAAATCAAAAAATTTATTCTTGAATTCATTCTTGCCAATTGCCGTCTTGTTTTATCATTTCAATAAGCAAGTCTAATGCTTCTTCTTCAGAGACATTAGAATGTACCAAATTCTTACCTTTATACAAATGAACTTTGTTCTCTAATCCACCAATATACCCATAGTCTGCATCAGCCATTTCGCCAGGTCCATTAACAATGCAACCCATAACTGCAATTTTAAGTCCTTTTAAATGAGAACATTTTGCTTTCACTTTAGACAGCGCTGATTGAATATCATATTTTGTTCTTCCACAAGAAGGACAAGCAATAAATTCTGCCTTATAAATTTGCTCCCCTGTAGCTTGAAGAAGTTCTGCTTGCAAGGACTCATCACATAATTCCAATTTATCAACCATTGATTCCATTATCAAGGCAGTTACGTTACCTAATAGCTTTTCTTGATTAAATGTTTCGTCAGATTGATATATTACTCCTGCTTTATGCACATCATTTCTTAGATTTGCTATTATTTCTTCAGGGCTTTGCTTGCAAATATCAAAGCGTTTGCAAAAAGTAACATCGTTTAGTTTTTCTGTTTTCTCAAATTCAGAATGTAAAACAATAGTTTTTTCACTCTCTTTTGGCATAATATCAGAGTAAGCCTTAACAATTTTTTTAGCAACAGGAATTTCATTTTCAGGAATCTCTGTTAAAGAAACCCTAATCGTATCTCCAATTCCCAAAGCCAACAAACTACCAATGCCACACATAGACTTCACTCTGCCTTCCATCTCATTTCCAGCCTCAGTTACGCCTAGGTGAATCGGAAGGTTTAATCCCTTTTCCTCCATCATACTACAAAGCATACGAGTTGCGTAGTGCATAACCTTAACATTGCTCGCCTTCATCGAAAGCACAAGATTTTCAAAATTCAAATTTTTGCAAATTTCTACAAATTCCATTGCAGAAGTTGCCATTGCAAAAGGAGTATCTCCATATCTTGACATTATTCTTTGACTTAAAGAGCCATGATTAGTCCCTATTCTAATTGCTGTATTATGTTGTTTACAGATATCAATCAAAGGATAAAGTCTTTCAGAAATCTTTTCTAACTCTTGTTCATACTCCTTATCACTATATTGTATCTTGCTAATATTTCTATCAGTATAATTTCCAGGATTGATTCTTACCTTTTCCACAATAGAAGCAGCAACTTCCGCAGCTTTAGGATTGAAATGAATATCTGCAATCAAAGGAACATTGCAGTTACGTTTTATTAGCTCATTTTTAATTTCATAAAGATTTTGAGCAGCTTGAACATTTGAAGCAGTTATTCTTACTAATTCACAACCCTTCTCAACCAACCTTAAAGTTTGTTCTACAGTTGCGATAGTATCCATTGTATCCGTATTAGTCATTGACTGAATTCTAACAGGATTACTGCCACCTATTCCAATGTTTCCAACTTTTACTTCTCTTGTTTTACGTCTTGTAACAGGATTTGATAAAAACCAAGTAGGTATAATTTGATTCATAATACTGATTAATTATAATGCAAAATAGCAACTAATATATGCAGATAAATCTTCGTAAGACAACTTATTTGCATCTGAGATGCCTATTCTAATATTTGGTGAAATTTTTATTTTATCTGATATCAAATATTGAACTCCAGATACAATTCCTGATTCATTTACGTTAGTCGAACTATTTATGGTTTCTAATAAATTATAACGAGCATATAAATCAAGATTTTGATTTAATTTCATACTACCATAAATAGAGATACCATGTTTTTGATTTTTTATTATATTATATTCTCCAGCAAGGGTAAAGAATGAGGTTTTATATCCAGTAAAGAAAGAAAAATTAAGATTATCTTCGTGTAATCCTGTATAAGCGCGGAATAATAATCCCTTTAATGGAGTGATAGATGCACCTAAGCCATATTGTAATTTATTATTACTTTGCAATTTTTTATAACCTTCACCATTAGAAACAATAGCATCTATTAATAATATTTCTCCAAACCTATATGATGCAGAGATACCTAAGTCTGCACTATGTCCAAACTTATATTCATCTTGGAACGACCTCATTATATATCTATATCCCAAGAATTTTTCTAATTCATTATACTGAATAGTAGAAATTAAACCTCCATTTAAAGTAAAATCATTATGTTTCCATGTGATTTGTGCATTTTTTATATAAGCAATACGTTGATAATCGCTAATATATTTTGATTCGCCTATATCCATTACTGCTTTTATAGCAAGAGATTTAGAAAAATTATGTTGGTATCCTAAATAAGCTCTATTTAATTCAAAACCCATTTGAGGATTTTCTTTTGAGAAATTGCTATGAAAATTTCCAAAAATCACAATAATAGGAGCTCCTCCTTTAAGCTCTTCTTTTTTCTCTTGAGCATTTAAAGAGTAAACAGGAATTAATAATGAGATTAATAAAATTAAATAGAATTTACTTTTCATATTTTAAATATGTTTAAAGCATTATTTGTAGTAACAGACGCTACTTCTTCCAAACTTATAGATTTTATTTCTGCAATAAATTTTGCAATATCTAAGATATAAGCACTTTCATTACGTTTTCCTCTATGCGGAACAGGAGCAAGATAGGGAGAATCTGTTTCTAAGACGATATCTTCAAGATCTATTTCTTTTACTATATCAGCTAATTTAGAGTTTTTAAAAGTTAAAACTCCTCCTATACCGATTTTAAATCCCATTTCAATTACTGTTTGCGCTTGTCTTAAGTCTCCTCCAAAACAATGAAAAATTCCTGAATACGATGCTTTATTTATAGACTTTAAAGTGTGATATATTTGGTCAAAACTCTTTCTTGCGTGAATTATAAAAGCCTTATCTAATTCTAATGCCCAACTTATTTGCGTGCAAAATGCAGATATTTGTTCTTCTACGAAGGTTTTATCCCAATATAAATCTATCCCAATTTCACCAATTGCTGAAAATTTATCTGGATTTTTAAATAACTCTTCTTTAATTATTGATAAAGTTTCATTGAAATTTTCTTTTACACTAGTAGGATGCAAACCCATTAAAGGGTAACAACAATCGTATTTTTCACAAAGAGAAAGCAATGGAACGATTGTTGTTTCATCTACATTTGGAACAAACATTTTGTAGATACCGTTATTCTTTGCTCTTTCGATAACTAAATCTATATCTTCTTTAAAATCATCTTCGTATAAATGAGCGTGCGTATCAATAAAATTCATCTTACCAAGGTATAATAAAAAACCCCCTTATTAGATAAGGAGGCTAGGTCTTTATGTTTTTGTTTACAAATGTCACTTATTTTACAGAAGCAACTCTCTTCATACATTTTGATTTAAGATTAGCTGCTTTATTCTTGTGGATAACTGAACGTTTAGCTAATTTGTCTATTTGAGCAACTAACTTAGGTAATTTAGCAGCTGCTTCGGTCAAATCTTCTGTAGTTCTGAAATCTTTTAAAGCATTTCTCATCGTTTTAGCGTAGTAACGATTAGCTATTCTTTTCTTTTCGTTTGCACGAACTCTTTTTATTGCGCTTTTGTGATTTGCCATCTTATTAATCCTTCTCTTTTTCTTTTTCTTTAAATCTTTGTACCCCGTAGGGGATTCGAACCCCTGATTTCAAGAATGAAAATCTTGCGTCCTAGGCCAACTAGACGAACGGGGCGTTCTATCTTGTTTGACGATGCAAAATTACAACAAATTTCAATACTACCAAATTTTTCTTGAAAAAAAATTTAATATTTTTTCAATTCATTCTCTATCTTGCTGAAATTCAAAGCCTAATCTTTTTGCTGTAATAAACCTTTTTGCTGATGAATTTAGCTTCATTTCTCCAACATTTACGGTTTTTACTTCATCAAAAGGAGGAACAAGAAGATCAAAATTGTTTGCATACTCCATTGAAGAAAGGATTATACTACATATAGACTCCTTATTTATTATAGATGTATTGAAATTTGAATACAATAATCCAATCTCTCTTTTACCTTCTATGAAATAATGATTTTCTTTATTTATAAATATTCTTCCTATTAAATAACCTATATCATAATCACGATCATAGTTAAAAGAATCTCTCAAAAAATTATAAATATTAATCATTCCACAAAATGAGCGTTCTTTATCTTGAGCGACATAAGGCAATTTCATTACTTCATGTTGTCTAGAAAACTCAAATGTATTTGTATGCATCGTAAAAATTAAGATATCTTCTCCAAAACGAATTTCAAACTCTAATTCAGATTTGTTTTGAAACACAAACTTAGTTTCTGGAGAATTCTCTTGCATTTGTTTTATAATTTCCTGAGCACTTTCTTTTAAAAGTTGAAACGCAGATTTAGTGTTATTGATAACGGTTTCTAATAATGAAGATTTTTTAACTATCTTATTACACAAGCTTATTGTATCCATAATTATTGTATATTTAAGTTTACAAAAAAAGCCCTATGAAAAATACATAGGGCTCCTTCTTTTCTTCTCTCTGAAAATTAATCTTCAGGTTGAATTGCTTCCATAGGGCAAACGTCAGCGCAAGTTCCGCAGCTAACGCATTTTTCTGCATCTATTACATAGATATCGCCTTCAGAGATTGCTCCTACTGGGCATTCATCAATACATGTGCCACATGCAGCACAGCTGTCTGTAATTTTATAAGCCATTTTCTTACTTTTTTAGGGTTAAAACTTTTGCAAAGATACATCATTCTTTCAAATAACAAAAAAAAACAAGAAAAGTTTTACGCTTTTATTAGATTTTTTCTTATTTGTTGTAACTTTGCAAGAGATTAATCAAAATATTGTAAAAAAGCAATGAAAAAGAATGCCGTTTTGATACTTGGACTTTTAATGTTCTTTGTATCATCTTGTACAAAAAAAGAAATAATAGAGAAATACGAAGACAACTCTCCTAAATTGATTTATATATTTAAGGATAGTAATGGCAAGAAAACCAAAGTTAAAGAAATCCATTATTACAATAATAATAAAATAAGAACAGAAGGAGCTTTTGATAAAGACGGAAACAAAACAGGTAAATGGAAATTCTATTTCTATTCTGGTGAACTTTTTGCAAGTGCAGATTTCACAAACTCTGAAACAGGCTTTGATTGGGAAGTTTACGACATAACGAAAAAAGAAATCGTGTCAAAAACAGATAAACTTATTGCTTTGCATTTTGCAGAAGACAATGGATTGTGTGATATAAAAGTAAAAAAAGAAAAAGGAGAAGTATTCTATAAATTCTTTGAAGATTTTACTATTTGTCAAAAAATAAATACTATCGGCAATATTCTTCAAGGAGAAAGCATTGCTTGGTACGAAAACGGACAAATAAACTCTATACATTATTATAAAGATGGAATGCAAGATAGCATTTATCAAGTTTTTACAAAAGATGGTGGTTTATTAATTAAAGGACAATACAAACTAGGCGTAAAAATAGGCAAATGGGAGTATTTTCTTTCTGATGGAACACCACAAGGAATAGAAATATATGATATTGATGGAACCTTATTAAAACCTCGTAAATAATGAAAACAAAATCTATTTTAATTCTTTTTATAGCATTAATATGTGGATATTCAGTTTATTCACAATATAGTTTTGATGAAATCAAATATTCAGAAGTTCATTCAAGCGAAACAGCTAAATGTTATGCGATGAAGAAAGATACACTTGTTATAAATCACGTAAGCAATAACGAATTAGCAATAAATGGATATACATACGCAGCTCCAGAGCAAGATGTTGTTATTTCCACTCGTGTATTCTACAATGCAAAATTAAAGACTTATATCTTACTTGTAGATAAAACCGTAGATTATAGTATAGGGTGTGATATTATTTTAATTAGCAATAATAAAGTACAACCTATAGGAGAAATGGCTATTTCAGCATACACCAAAGGAGACGACGGACGCATGAATTACAATAGTATCCTACCTTTTGTTTCAATAGTAAAAGTATCTGATAGAATAATTTTTAGTTTTGAGACTCCACTGGTTGTTATCTTCCCTGGTTTATCAGAAGAAGCTACTATTAACGGAAGAGATGTTTACTATACTTATTCAAAATCAACACTTCAAATGTTTAAATAAAAATAGAAATAATTATATTTGTTAATTTTTCTACTGCTTTTGCAATAGCTATCAAAACATCTAACTCTATTTCTACCACAAAAGAAGATATAGCATTTAGTATATCTATATCTACAAACAATATTAAACAAATTATACTTATCAAAACAAGTCCAAGAAAAGGAATAACTATTACATTTGTTAATAAGAAAAGAATAGGAAATGTTTTGAATTTATAGATAATAATAGGTGCAGTAAACATTTGCGCCGAAAAGCTTATCGCCATATTAGCTAATATTGGCTTAAAATAACCTTTCCTTCCTTGACCCAAAATAAATCTTTTTATAAATGGAGAGCAAGCTAATATCCCCAAAACTGCAAGAAAAGATAATTGAAAACTTATATCAAAAAGAAGTAATGGGTCTGTAATAAGTAAGAAAAAAGCGGTACAATAAAGAGTATTAAGCGAATCTGTATGTATAGGGAAATTTTTAGAAAGTATGAATATAGTAAACATAAGAGCTACTCTTAAAGAAGAAGGAGTGCAACCTACTATTAAAGCAATAGCCCAGGCTATTATAAGCAATAATATCTGTCTTAAATAATAAAATTTCATGCCAAACAAACACATAAACTTCGTTATTAGTTGAATAAATCCTAATATCAGCCCTATATGAAGTCCTGACACACAAAGAACATGAGCTATACCCGTAACAGAAAAGCTATTCTTAATATCAGTATCTAATTTTGTCTTATCGCCAAGCAGTAACGAAACAGCAAGTTTGGCATTTCTATACGAAAGATTTGAGGATTGAATTCTTCCTTTCAATCTTTCATTCGTATTCTTCGCCCATTTTATTATTTTATTTCCTTGATTCGTTTGAACCTTTTCAAAACTAAAACAATATACATTATGATATAGTCTTTTATGATTCATGTATTTTTGATAATCAAAAGAAGATTTCTCATAATTTTCAATCCTATACATTTTAGCATCAGATTGAATAACATCACCATAATAAAGCAAAGAAGAATCCTTATAGGTTTTGGGAATATTTATAAGGACACTTCCATTTGTTTCAATCCAACAATTTCCATTGTAATACTCAATAACTTCTGCCTTATAAGTTACCCATTTATCTTTAGGCTTATAATCATCTGTTATCAAATAACGAAAAGACTCTGCCTCTGCAAAATGGACAGAATAATGATCTCTAACAAAAAATATGGGGACAAAAACGTCCACAATTATTATTCCTATAATTAAAAGAATAAGAGGAATAATAATTGGGCGTTTAAACATAATTATAATCTAAGTTTCAATCCTGCGAAGATAGTGCTTGGATGGAAATTAAATACGGCATTCATCTCTCCTGCCATACAAAAACCACATTCATTACATACTCCTTGCTCATTTCCGATACATTGAGTTTTCTTTGTACCATCAGAAAAAATGAAATTAGTTACCCAACATTGAGGAGTAAAGTCAAGTGTCTTCATCTTCTTTAATCCTGCTACAGAATTCATAATTGGATAATCTTTCTTCTTGTAAGAAATAATCATATCTATTATTTCTCTTCTCTTTTCCATATCCAAAGCTAAATACTCTGTACCTTCAAATGGCGTGTGGAAGTTTAGGGAAATAGACTTGATATAAGGACTATTTTTCACATATTCTATAGTATCAGCTACCGATTCATAATTTAATGTATTGATAGCCATGTTTACACTCAATGCTTTATGATTACAAGTAGAAATATTTTGTTCTAGCTTTGCGAAAGTTCCATTACCTCTCACTCTTTCATGATACTCTCCAACTCCATCAAGACTTACCCAAATGCTATCCGCATGAGAATTAGGGAAAGGTCTTTGAGCATTAGTTGTAATTGTACAAGAATAAAAGCCCATTGACTTTGCTAAATCAATCAAATCATCAATTCTTTTACCATTATCTTCCCAAATAAAAGGTTCCCCTCCTTCAAAATCAATAAATCTTGAACCTTGTTCATAGCAATATGCTATTTCCTCTCTTATTTGTTCAAACGTTTTTATATGAGGATTTGTATGATTATACACATTGCAATGCTTGCATGCAAGATTGCACTTATCAGATATAAATATTACACTTTGTAATGGCTTTCTTTTATTAAAGAATTTAGCCATCACAAACCATTTTGCTAAATAAAAAACTTGCTTAACCATAATATTACATTAACTACTATTATTATCGTACAAAATAAAGAAAGTGTATTTCTTGCTGCAAGCCATCTTGCCATAAACCAATCCATACCTGCTTGTTGAAATCCTTCCCAATTTCCCATATTTCCTAAATACTTTGGAGGTTTAGCCACTGATTTTTCTTCAGAATAAGTGAACTTAAACAAACTTTTTATCAACCAAATACTTCTTGGCAAAGCAATAATGACTAATATATACAACCAATGTAAGTAACCTAATACTATTCCTGATAAAATGATTAGATAAGGTATGGTATTTAAAAGAATACTTGCTGTAAGATTTGCTTTATTTGACTTAAGCAATCGAGCAAAAGTCATTTTATTTGCAATCTCATCTGCTTTTTGGTCAATAAAACTGTGTGTAAACAAAATGTTTATCACTAATAAACCTACAGGAATAGATGCCAATACAACAGATACATCTAATCTATTAGCAGTTGCAATATACACTCCCATCATTAAAAGAGGTCCAAAAATAATTCCTATAATTAGTTCCCCTAAACCAATGTAAGAAAATTTGAAAGGGAATCCAGAATAAGATATTCCCAAGAATAAAGTCGCTAAGGCTATAGCTACTATTCCCCAATTAAACCTTGCAACAAGAATTATTCCTCCCATTACTGCGGCAAATAGTAAAAATAAAATAATAGCATTTCGTAAATCTTTTACACTTGCTTCATTTGAGGTAAGGTAAGGATACTTATGCATTCTTGCTCTTATACCTTGGCGATTAAGTTCTGTTCTACTCTCCGCTGTATTGACTTTATAATCAAAATAATCATCTGCTAAATTCATTCCTAAATGAACAGCTACAACACCTAACACAGCCAAAATTGCAAAAATAATATTAAATGAAGGCTCATTTATCGCAATTACAACAGCCAAAACTGCAGGCAATAAACTTTGAGCTAAAGAAACTGACCTAGCGTTTTTAATCCAAATTTTTATAGCTTTCATATTTCATTAAATTTGAAAGACTACAAAATTAATATATTTTTTTGTATTTTTGCCAATTCTTATTAGATTATTATAATGAATAACACAGAAAACGTAAGCCCTTTTGGGTATCAAAAAATAGAGAGATATAATGAGGAGACATTAGAAAAATTGGCTTATCATTATAAAGAAATCATCAGCTTATTAGGTGAAGATGTAAACAGAGAAGGTCTTTTGGCAACACCTATGAGAGTAGCTAAGGCTATGCAGTTTTTTACTCATGGATATGACTTAGAGCCAGAAGAAATACTTCGTTCTGCTATGTTCAAAGAAGATTATAAGCAGATGGTTATTGTAAAAGATATAGAAATATACTCTTTGTGTGAACACCATATGGTTCCTATGGTTGGAAAGGCTCATATTGCTTATATACCTAACGGATACATTGTAGGATTAAGTAAAATCCCAAGAATAGTTGATGTGTTTGCAAGAAGATTACAAGTCCAAGAAAGAATGACTCAACAAATTAAGGATTGCATTCAAAATACTCTTAATCCTTTGGGAGTAGCTGTGGTTATAGAAGCGCGACATCTTTGCATGAGTATGAGAGGTGTGCAAAAGCAAAACTCAGTTACTACTACTTCTGACTTCACTGGTGCTTTCTTAAAGAACAAAGAAACTAGAGAAGAGTTCATGCATCTTATCGGAGAGAAGTTGTTGTAAAAATGAAACTTTGTTTCAGTAAAATGAAATCAAGAATTAATTTACTGAAACAAAGTTTTAAAAATTTCTTTTAAAGTTTTATTCTTCGGTCACTTTATTTAGCGTCCATATATTCTTTTAGACGCTTTTCTAAATCGTCTATTTGCTTTTTCATTTGGTCTAATTTACGGAAATAGACATAGCTTTTCATATATTGTTTAGCATCTATTGCTGGTGAACCTATGATTGTAGAGCCCTCTTTCACGTCTGAGATTATTCCTGCTTGGGCTCCGATTGAACATTTATCACCTATGTTTATATGTCCTGAGAATCCTACTTGTCCACCTACAAAACAATTACTTCCTACTTTAGTTGAACCTGCTACTCCTACTTGTGCAGCCATTACAGTAGAGCTTCCTACAACTACATTATGGCCTAACTGGCATAGGTTGTCTAATTTACTTCCTTTTTCTACTATTGTAGAACCCATAGTAGCTCTATCTATTGTTGTATTAGCACCTATCTCAACATCGTCTTTGATTACAACATTTCCTATTTGAGCAATCTTTTTGAAAGTGCCATCAGCAAGTGGTGCAAAGCCAAATCCATCTGCTCCTAATACTGCTCCTGCATGAATAATACAATTATTTCCTATTACAGTATCGTGATAGATTTTAACGCCTGCAAAGATTGTTACGTTATCGCCTATTGTTACGTTATCGCCTATATAAACGTGTGGATATATTTTGCAATTATTTCCTATTTTTGCTTCTTGTGAAACGACTGCAAATTCTCCTATGTAGTTGTTTTCACCTAATGACGCTTTTTTATCTACAAAAGCAAGCGATGAAACACCTTGTTTATTAAACCTATATTGATTATAAACCTCTAACAGTTGAGCAAAACAGCTATATGCGTCTTTAACTCTAATTAGTGTAGCATCTATTTTTTCTTCTGCAACAAAATCTTCGTTCACTATTACAATGCTTGATTTTGTGTTATATATATATTGGGTGTATTTTGGATTTGCTAAAAAAGATAAGCCACCTTGCTCACCTTCTTCTATCTTACATAACTTATTAACTACAACTTCTTCGTTTCCCTCTACAACTCCACTGAGTAATTGGGCTATTTGTTTTGCACTAAATTCCATAATTAAGATGTGTTTTAAGTTTTAATCTGATAATTTCAAATAAGGATAAAGTTTATTGTAAGTTTCTTCGTCCATTAAATGAATATTCTTTATGTCTTCTATTTTTGTAAAATCTTGATTGTATTTTTTGCGAAATCTAATAAACGCTTTAGCAAGTGCAAAGTCAATATACGGATGATTTGCTAAATATTTTACATCATCACTATTTATGTTTATTTTTCTAATTTCTATTTTTGAAGCATAGAAATGAGGCTTAATTTTTTGGAAAGTTTCTTCGTCTATACTATAAACTTCTCTTAATTGTTCCACACTTATATAGCCACCTAATTTTTGCCCATATTTGTAGATATTTCTTGCTCTCACTTTACCGACTCCTTTTACTTCTTGAAGGTCTAAGGTATCAGAATTGTTCAAGTCAAGATAGACAGAATCTTTTCTTATTTCGTATTTATATTGTTTTTGAGTATTTGGAAGGGAATCTACGACTGCTATTTGGCGATTTACTTCATTTGCCTCTAAGTACGAGAACTTATCCTTTACAAAAAAGAAGATGGAAAAAAGACCTATAGCAATACCTATTAAAAAATATATTGCGTTTTTATGACGATTACTTATACGTTTTATACGCAACTTATTCATCAAATAATTCCTCTATTGCTTTATCTATTTCTTCTCCATATAATTCTCTTTTAATAACCTTTTTATCTTTATCCACGATTATATTAAAAGGAATTGTTTGGAAATTATACTTTGCAGTCAATTCATGACCGTCTCCCCACAAAGAAAGCCATGGTAAAGGATTCTCTTTTGTATAATTTAACCAATCCATTGGATTAGTATCAACAGATATACTTACAATTTCTAAACCTAGTGAATTATATTTTTTATATAATTCCTTTAGTTGAGGTATTTCTTCTTTGCAAGGCTTACACCAAGAAGCCCAAAAACATACTAAAACATATTTGTAAGGTTTTATATCCCTTTCTGTATATTCGTTTTCGTCTTTGTCTAAGGCTGTAAAACTTAATATTGAAGATGATAAAGCAACTTTTTGACGTTCAGCTAATAATTTGCAAAGATATTCTGCCCAAGGATTTTCTCCTTCTACTGTCAAACAAAGATTTGCACATAAGTCTATAATAGGATTTTGATCTGTAAGTTTAAATTGCATCAATTGTCCTATAAGCAATGAATACACTAAACCTGATTCTGGATTTTCTTCTATATAAGTTTTATATATCTCTGCTTGTTTTGTATAGACTTCTTTCTTTTGAGTTTGATCTTTTAATAATATTCTATTTTGGTCTATTAAATCATTATAAAATTTAGAAAATGCAACTGCTTTTTTAGTTCCTGAATATGTAATACTATAAAAGTCTTCTTTTTTATAATATTTGTCTATTCCACTTATTTTTATAATTACAGTCTCTCCTTTTTCTAATAGAGCAGGTATTGGCCCTAAAACCATATTATCTTTACCTCTTATAATAAGAGAACAATCTTTTGTCTTTTTATCAAATGATACAGAATCTAAACTTATTTGAACTTTTCCGTTTGTAAAAGATAGTGACTTTATTTCTTCTTCTTGCGAAACATTTATTTGTTCGGGAGTTGCGTATATTAATTGTATTTCTCCTTCTTGAATTTCTGGCACTTCCAATACTAATTCTCCATTGCTAGAACAAGAAGCAAAGAATATTACACTTATTACTAATTTGAATATTAGCTTAATTTTTGTCATAATAATTATTCTTCTATTATTTCTCCTGTAGGTTTACGAAGAACTAATTTCATTTGTTTTTTAATAATATACTGCCCTTTTTTATTTAGTTTATATGGTTTTAACCATCCTCCCATTGCTTGAAATGCTCCAGGTTCTCCTTCTTTTGCAGAATAGAAATAATCAGACATTTCTGCTTCTTCTATTTTTTTACCGATGTAAATTGTATCTAATTGAAATGCTGTTAAATCTGCCGTAATTGTTTGTAGTTTTGTTTCTTTATCTTTTTCTTTTTTTGTAGGAATAGATTTATAGTGAGCTTTACCTTTGTTGTCATAAACTTTTGCATAGAATTTTAATCTTGCATCATTTTGATGTAATTCTAAAGGAACACTTACTTTTACTATCGGTTGGTAGTTTTCTATATTTTTACAAGAATTATAATCTGGTTGATGTTCTGCATCAATCACAATATAACCTGCATTAACTAAGAATTGTTTTTTGTGAGGTATTAAATGATAATTGTTTGTTAAGTCTTCAAAGTTCATGAATTCCTTATAAGAAATATTACAAGTATATTCTATAGTATCTTTTGTATGTGTTATAGATTTTAATGCTCCTCTTGGAATATTTACACTTGAAAGATTTCCTGACAATAATGAGTCTTGTGAAGGATAATAGTAGTCAAAATATTCTCCTAAGCACCCTTCTGGATCATCTTCTATAATCAATCTTACTTTCCCTGTTAAATTAATTCCGTTTTGAGTTCTTTCTTCTTCTGTTTTATTGTAAAGGCTTGTCCATTTAAAATCAAATGGCATTTTATATTTAATGTAATAATTCATCTCTCCACTACAAGAGTGAGTATAGGTACTTGGTGTTCTTTTAATAATAAACTCTGTACCTTCTCTTGATGAAAAATAATTAAAAATCATAACAGCTCTATCTCTTGCCAAAGATGCATTCATTTCATTCAATGGGTCTGCATCATCATAAGCATCTATTGTCATTTTATAAAACTTTGTATTGTTCGTAGAAAATGCAATAGAATAAATACTATCTAATATATTTAAACCTTCCTCTGTGTAGTATGCAGAAGATGGTTCAAAACAAATATACGCTTCAATTCTTTCTGGATAATATGGTGTTGTAGATTGTTGTGTTTTTTGTGTTTTATTCTTTTTTTGCTTAGGAGGTTGAGATACTATCATAAAATTACAGCCATCCGCAGGAATATTTACTTGTTGCGTAGTTGTTTTAGTAGTTGTTTGACCACTTGTTTGAGGATTTCTTTCTCTCGCAGGTTGAGCTATAAGACCTACTACAAAAAGATTAAACACTAAAAAATATAAAATTTTCTTCATCTCGTTATTTCTTATTTATAAGTTCTTTTATTATTGTTTCACTTGTATATCCATTAGCTTGCGCTTCATAATTTAACACTATTCTATGTCTTAATGTAGCAACAGCTATTGCATTTATATCTTCTATATCTGGAGAATACTTACCATTTAAAACAGCATGGGCTTTAGCTCCCATTATTAAATATTGAGATGCTCTTGGCCCTGCACCCCATTGCAAGTACCTTTTTGCAATTTCACTTCCATTGTGTCTTGTACTTGATACTAATTCAACAGCATAGTTATAAACGTTATCACTAACAGGAACTTGCTTTATTAGATTTTGAATGTCTATTATATCTTGTATTTCTAATATTTTGTTTACTTCTACTGTTTTTTCTGTTGTAGTGTTTTTTAGTATTTGTACTTCTTCCTCAAAAGAAGGATAGTCCAACCAAAGCATAAACATAAATCTATCTAATTGTGCTTCTGGCAAAGGATAAGTTCCTTCTTGTTCTATTGGGTTTTGAGTTGCTAAAACAAAAAATGGTTCTTGTAAAGAATATGTTTTTGCATTTACAGTTACCTTATGCTCTTGCATTGCTTCTAATAGTGCAGATTGAGTTTTGGGAGGAGTTCTATTTATCTCATCTGCAAGTAGTATATTCGCAAATAAAGGTCCTTTTATAAACTCTAACTCTCTATTTGTATTCAAAATTTCACTGCCTATTATGTCAGAAGGCATTAAGTCTGGAGTGAATTGAATTCTTTTATATGTTAAACCTAATGTTTTTGCTATTGTATTAACTAATAGCGTCTTTGCCAAACCTGGCACTCCTACTAAAAGACAATGTCCAGAAGAAAGTATAGAAATAAGTATTTGATTTATAATGTCTTTTTGTCCGACTATTACTTTACCTATTTCTTCTTTTAGTAAATTACACTTACCCACAAGTAAATTGAGCTGTTCAACTTGATTCATCTTTATTTCACCCAATTAAGCTTAAAATCACAATCCATGTATTCTGGATCTATTTTTACATAAGTCTTTTTTAATCTCTTATTTGCCCATTCTTTAATAATGTCAGTCTTTTTAGAGTTTAATGCAGAATTTTGCACCTTATCGTAATCAAGATTTAAATCAACCTTATGTGCATCTGTTTTTCTTTTTATTTTTATAAGTCTATAAGCATTTGCAAGTTCTGTTTTAAATCTCACTGGTTTTGTAATTTCACCTTCCTTCATAGATTCAAAATCAATTTTTTCTACATTTGCCATAGTTTCATTTATTGCATCTTTTGTAAAAATAGCACTTGCATTATGAGGATTTATTATTAAACCATCATTTACTTTAGAAGGGCCCTCTGAATATTTAATTATCGCATCTTCAAATGTTATTTCCCCTCTATCTATCTCTTGTTTAATATTTTCTAATTGAGCGTAGGCTTCCATTAATTGCTGTTCTGTTACCTTTGGCTGTAGTAAAATATGACGACAATTTACTTGATTACCTCTTCTCTCTATCATTTGAATAATATGAAAACCATATTTCGTTTCTACAATAGGTGATATCTCTCCATCTTGAAGTGCAAATGCTGCATTTTCAAACTCGCCAACCATTTGTCCTCTTGAGAAAAATCCTAACTCTCCTCCCTTTTTAGCAGAACCTAGATCTTCTGAATATAAAGTAGCTATAGTAGAAAATTTACTACCTCTTAATATTCTTTCTCTATATTCATTTAATCGTGCTTTAACTGCCTCTTTTTCTTCTTCTGAAACTTGAGGCATTTTAACGATTTGAGAAAACACATATTCCTGTTCAACATTCGGCAAACTATCTTTTGGAATAGAATTATAGAAATCAACTACTTCTTGAGGAGTAACCGAAACTGCTCCAGTTAATTTTTGCTCTATTTGAGCAATCATTATGTTTTCCTTTATTATGTCTTTGTAATAAGATTTGATTTCACTTAGAGATCTTCTCATTTGTTTTTCTAACATTTCTTGAGAGCCATAAGCACTAATCATATATCCTATTCTATTATCCATTTCTCTATTAACCTCATCATCTGTTACCTCTATAGAATCTATTTCTGCTTGATGTAACATAAGTTTATTGATTAACATACCTTCTAACAATTCACATTTTGTATCATAGATATTTTCAATGATGAGATTACTATTCATTTTTTGTTGAAGAAAAGCTGTCTCTAATTCTGATAATTTAATCATATTCTGCCCTACAACAGCAATAACTTTATCCACAACACCTTCTTCACTACTGCTTGTCTGTTGAGCAAATACTACAAAATTTAAAAATAAGGTAAATATTAATAATGAAAATATTTTCTTCATAAGTTAATGAGTTTATATTTTACTTTATAGTATCATAAATATCTCTATAAATTTCATATTTATATTTAGCTCGCAAGTCTTCAATCCATTGTTGTTCCAAAAATAATTGGTAATCAGAAGTAACTAAACCTTTACATTCATCTAATATTTTAGGCTCAACATCAACCCATGAGTCTAATACCAAAAATGTTAATTTTTTATTCTTTGTTTCTTGAAACTTTATTGTTCCTACCGGTAGAGAAGTATCAGCCCAAAGAAAAGCATCTACAGTTTTATTATCTCCTTTTTCGTATTTTCCCCACTTGTAAACTATCTTCTTATCTATATCTTCTTTTATCTTTAACTTTTTAGATAATTTTTCTTTCGTTTCTTCATTAGTCCAAGACTTAGCAACAGCCTTTTTAAGAAATTTTTCTACTTTAGATTTATCTTCTTCTGTAGCATCTATACTCCATAGGGTTGTACTGACTCTTTTGTCCCAATTATATTTTTGTTTATTATTTTCAAAATACGTTTGTAGGCCTATAGTATCTATAAGAGATTTGTTCCACACCATTCTATCAGTAATAGAGAATATCAAAACTCCATCACTAAATTCCTGTATTTCTGCTTTTAATTCAGGGAACTTATCCTCCAACTTACTATCTGCGTAATTTACTACTTGTTCTAAAACTACAGTGTTATAAACTTTCTCTATGTATGTAGGAATATATTCCGCAGGTTGAGTACGTTGATGTTTTTCTATTTCTTTTGCAAAATCATTTACCGTAAAAGAAAAATCTCCTATTCTGAACAATTCTGTATTATCAGAAAACTCAGCAGGAATTACCCATGTCGCATTAAATACTGAATCTGTAAGTATTTTCTCTATTTCCTTTAAACCATCTTTATCTTCAACAAAACCATATTCTAATTTTGCTTTACTTTCAAAAGACTCTAAAGATTTAAAACTTCTTTCATCTTTTGAAATTCTATCTTCTATAGTTTTTCTTTGTTGTTCTAAAGAAGGAATAGCTTTATAGTTTACAGGTTTTATTATGTGCCAACCAAAAGCAGTTTTAAATGGTGCAGAAACTTCTCCTATCTTTAACTTAGAAGCCTCCTCTATATAGTTTGCAGGAACTGTATTCACCTTTTGATTTTTCAAAACACCACCTACACTCGCTGTAGATTTATCATCCGAATATAACTTAACAAGACTATCAAAAGTTATTTGTCCTCCTTGAATTTTAGCATAAACTTCATCTATGATAGCTTTACTCTCTTGCTCAGAGCGTTTATCTGCGCCAACCCATATATGAGCCACATCAAATGTACTAAAGAAAGCAAGAATCTTATCAGTTAATTTGATAATATGGTAACCAAAACGAGTTTTTACAGGAAGAGAAATTTCACCAACTTCCATTGAATAGCAAGCATTTTCAAAAGGATATATCATTGTCATAGAAGTAAAATATCCTAATTCTCCACCATTTCCTTTATAGTTTTGATCTTTTCGGTCATTAGCAGAAGGGTCATCAGAATATTGCTTTGCTAAAGCAGTGAAATCTTCTCCTTTTAAAGCTCTTTCTCTAATGCTCATTGCTTTATTGTAAGCATTAAGAGTATCTGTTGGATTAGCATTTTCAGGTAATGCAATCAAAATATGAGAAGCTCTTACAAAAGTTTTAGTTCTTTCATAAGCCTCTTCTATCAAAGATTGTGTTACCTCTGCATCATTCAAATAAGGAATTATTAGTTGTTGTCTATATTTATCAACCTCTTCCAAATAAGAAGGAATTGTATCCAAGCCCAATTCTTTTGCTTGTAACAACTTTAATTTATAATTAATGTAAAGTTCAAGATAAGCATCTAAATCATTCTTATCAATTTTACCAGGAGTTAAATTGTTTTTGTTGTACATTTTCAAAAACGCTTCCTTAGTTATCTTTTCTCCTGCAACTTCCATTATAATGTCTTTGTCTGTTTGTGCAACAGAACAAAGACTCAATACAAATAAGGTTAATAAAACAACTATTTTTTTCATCTTTATTATCTTGAATAATTAGGAGCTTCTTTTGTTATAGTAATATCGTGTGGGTGGCTTTCTGCATAACCTGCAGCTGTAATTTTGATAAATTTAGCCTTACGCAAAGCTTCTACGTCAATACTTCCTGTATATCCCATACCAGCTTTTAAGCCTCCTACTAATTGATAAATAACCTCTCTAACTGTACCTTTATATGGAACACGACCAACAATGCCTTCTGGAACTAATTTCTTGATATCATCTTCCATATCTTGGAAATATCTATCCTTTGAACCTTGTTGCATTGCATCTAAAGAGCCCATTCCTCTATAAGACTTGAATTTTCTTCCTTCCATTATTATAGTATCTCCGGGACTTTCTTCAACTCCTGCTAACAAACTACCAGCCATGATAGTACTTGCACCTGCTGCCAAAGCTTTTACAATGTCTCCAGAGTATCTTATACCACCATCTGCAATAACAGGAACTCCTCTTCCTTCTAATGCTTTTGCCACATCATATACAGCCGATAATTGAGGAACCCCAATACCTGCCATTACTCTTGTAGTACAAATACTTCCTGGTCCAATTCCTACTTTAACAGCGTCAGCACCTGCATCTGCAAGAGCAATAGCTGCTTCTGCAGTTGCTATATTACCACAAACTATATCTATATTAGGATATAAAGGTCTTACTCTCTTTAATGTATCTATAACATTTTTTGAATGTCCGTGTGCTGTATCTATAACTATTGCATCTACTCCTGCATTAACCACAGCAGCTATTCTTTCGTCCATATCACGAGTTACACCTATTCCCGCTGCAACTCTCAATCTTCCTAATTTATCTTTACAAGAATTTGGACGTTCTTTTAATTTTATAATATCTCTGTAAGTTATCAAACCAACAAGTTTTCCTGCTTCATCAACAACAGGCAACTTTTCTATTCTGTGAGTTTGTAAAATATCAGCAGCTTGTTCAAAAGTTGTTCCTTTTGGAGCAGTTACAACTTGTCTTGTCATAACTTCTACTATTGGACGATTGATATCTCTTTCGAATCTCAAGTCTCTATTAGTTACTATTCCTATTAATTTTTCTGATTTATCAACCACAGGAATACCTCCAATAGAATACTCTTTCATCATTCTTAAAGCATCCTTAACTAAAGCATCTTCCCCTAAAGTAATAGGGTCTGTTATCATGCCATTTTCTGCACGCTTTACTTTCAATACTTCAGCAGCTTGCTTTTCTATTGACATATTTTTATGCAAAACTCCTATTCCACCTTCTTGAGCCATAGCTATAGCAAGCTTTGCTTCTGTTACTGTATCCATAGCTGCCGATACAATAGGAATATTTACAGCAATATTGCGACTGAACATAGAGTTCACTCTTACATCTCTTGGAATTATTTCTGAATATGCTGGAACTAATAATACGTCATCGTATGTAAGTCCCTCTCCTACAAATTTTTTAGAATCTGAAAACATCTCTTAAATATATTTTAACTGCAAAAATACACATAAATAATTGTTCTAACAAATTTCAAAACAAAGTTTTATTGAAATTAAGGATATTATTTACAAACTAAAAACACCTTCCAATTTAATATTGTCTGAAGATTGCCCTATCAAAACCTTAAAATTACCCTCTTCTACAACTTCTCGCATTTCAATATTATAAATAGATAAATCATCATCACCAAGGTAAAATTCTACTATTTTACTTTCTCCTTTTTCCAAGGAAATCTTCTTAAAATCTTTTAATAAAATTCCATCTACACAAACTGATGCAACCTCATCTTTTACATATAATTGAACTACCTCATCACCAAATTTATTGCCTATATTTTTAATTTTACAAGAGACCTTTATCAAAGTATCTTGTGTAAAAATCTTTTCAATTCTCAAATCACTATATTCAAACTTTGTATAGTTCAATCCATAACCAAAAGCATATAATGGACTTGATTTTTCATCAATATAATCTCTATTATTATTTTTACTATAATAAATAGGTAATTGCCCTTCGCTTCTTGGTATAGAAATTGGCAAACGCCCAGATGGATTATAGTCTCCAAACAAAATATCTGCTATTGCACCTCCTCCTTCTTCCCCCGGATACCATGCTGTCAATAAAGCATTCGCATTTTCCGAAGCAAAATTCATATTAAGTGGACGTCCTTGAATATAAACTACTACAAAAGGTTTTCCTGTCTTTGCTATTTCTTTTAACAATTCTTCTTGTTTTCCAAGAAGATTAAGAGTCGCTCTATCAAAACCCTCTCCACAATCCATATCACTTAGAATTGATTTTTCATTTACCTTTGCAGCACCTGTCTCAATATATTCTGTTTCAAAATCTCTTGCACTTGAACCTCCCACAAAGACAATTGCCACATCAGATTCTTCTACTGCTTTTATAACGTTATCTATATCATAAACATTTGTATCTCTTATAGAACAACCTTTTACATAATTGATTTTCGTTGTTTGCCTCACCGAACTTTTCAGCCCTTCCAATGGAGTGATTATTTCTTTTTCATCTTGAAAAGCAGTGTAATCTCCAAGTTGATTATACATTACATCTGCGTTTGGACCAATTACAGCTATGCTTTTAATATCTTTTTTCAACGGTAATACTCCATCATTTTTCAAAAGTACAATTCCTTCTCTTGCTACTTGACGTGCTACTTCTTTATGTGCCGATGAACGAATTATTTCTTTGGCTTTATTTGGCGAAACGTATGGATTTTCAAACAATCCCATATTAAATTTCAACCTCAACACATTTGCAACTGCACTATCTAAATACTTTTCTTCTAACAATCCTTCATTTATCAATTGCAATATTTTTTCTCCGTATGCATTTGCTCCTAAATCTATATCTACTCCTGCTTCTATTGCTAATTTTCCTGCTTCTTTTACATCTTTTGCTACATGATGTGTGTTTGCAATACCATCTATGCTAAATAAATCAGAAAAAACACAGCCTTTAAAACCCCATTGATTTCTTAAAATATCGGTTAAAAGATATTTATTTGAAGTTGCTGGTATTCCGTCTATGGAATTGTAAGAAGTCATTATGCTTGCAACCCCTGATTTTACTGCTTGTTTAAATGGTTTTAAGTGATCAGAAAATAATTGTCTCATTCCTATTACAGCTCTTTCTCCATTGTGTCCTCCTTCTGGAATTCCGTATCCTGCAAAATGCTTTAAGGTAGAATAAATATGACGTCCATCATTCTGTTTTTCTCCTTGCATTCCTTTTACTAAAGCCACTCCTAATTTAGAAGTCAAAACAGCATCTTCTCCTAAGGTTTCTTCAACTCTTGACCAACGTGGCTCTCTTGCAAGGTCTAAAACAGGGCCATAGGCTATATTTGCTCCTTGTAATCGAGCTTCTAAAGCTATTATTTCCCCTGCTTTTTTCAACAAGTCTTCATTCCATGTACTCGCCATTGCAAGCCCTGTTGGGAAAACAGTAGTTCCTATTGCCATGTGACCATGTGGACATTCTTCTGCAAACAAGATAGGAATACCTAAGCGTGTTTCTTCCATCGCATAGCGTTGCATTTTATTTAAAGCTATGGCTGACAACTCTGGATTTAAGCCTGTCTGAAAGTTTTTTTGAGTCCAAGGGTCTGAACGCAAAACTGCCCAAAACGAACCGATAGGCATATTTCCACCCATCTTTTGTTTAAATTTTTCAGATAGCTCTACGCCTTTTGCTGTCTTAGAATACATTTCCCATCCCATAGGACAGAGAATTTGTCCTACCTTTTCCTCTAATGTCATTCTTTGCAAAAGGTCATTAACTCTTAATTCGGTTGGAATATTTGATTGCTTATATAATGGAATTTGCGTGGTAGAGAATTTTAAAGCTATTGATTCTCCTTTCAAATTCTTTGGAATATCCACAAAAACCTTATTTCCCTCAACTCTATATTTGATTTTCTTATTTGTTTTCAACACTATCATATTTCCTTTCGGGATATTGCCTTCCCATTCTATTGTTTGAGGGATTTCTTCTCCCTCTTCAAGTGCATAGATTGCGTATAGAGTTTCTTTATCTTTGTTTGCAGTAAACCAAATCTTACCATAATTATAATTAGGCGTTGTTCTCGTATTGTAAATTGCCTCTCCATTATAACTCAACCATTGACCTACTTTTTTTAATCTGTCAATTACTTCTTGCTCTATAAGACCCTCTGCCGTAGGTCCTACACCTAAAAGAAAGCAACCGCCTTTTGCTGTGATTTCTATTAAGGTATTTAAAACTTTTTGTGAGGATTTATAAGGAGCATTCGGCACCCAACCCCAATCATTGCTTAATGTAATACAACTTTCCCAAGGATAGTTGAGCTGAGTCTCAGGAATACCTCTTTCGGGTGTTTGATAATTTTCGTTTTCTCCCCTTACTGCTCTATCAACACAAATCATTCCTTCATGTTTTTGGCGAGCTGAGTTTAGGATTCTTTTTAAATTTACCTCATCTCCCGATACCCAACCACCATCAAGCCACAATATATCTATATTTCCGTAATTGGACAATAATTCATTTAGCTGATTTTCTGTAAAGTTTTGATAATTCTCCCACCAATCAGGGTGTCGCTCTATGGAATAGTTGTGATAGCGATTTGGAGTGGCGTATTCTTTATGCCAATACCAAGGACAATGCCAATCGGGCTTTGAAAAATAACAGCCAATCATAAATCCTTTTTTACGAAAAGCCTCAAAAATATGGTAGGTTACGTCTTTGCGAGGATTGTTTGCAAAAGGTCCATTTGTAATTTTAAAATCGGTGTATTTGGTGTCGAAATTACAAAATCCATCGTGGTGCTTTGTTGTAAAAATCATGTATTTTACTCCTGCCTCCTGCATAACTTCTGCCCACTGCTCTGGATTAAAATTTACGGGATTAAAGTTTTCTTTCAACGAAAAGTACCATTGCTTGTATTCATCGTAAGGCATATTACCCTCTCGCCTTATCCAATCTACATCTTCCGAACAAATCGACCACGATTCCACTATCCCTGGAACTGAATATAATCCCCAATGAAAAATAACTCCAAATTTCAAGTCCTGCCACTTTGACAACTTGTTCAAAACCAAAGAATCGGTTGGATAAACATATTGTGCTAACATATTGAATGAAAGCACAAGAAAACATAGATAAAAACAAATTTTTCTTTTCATAATGCAAATGTAAATTTTTTCTTAGGATTAGAAAATTATTCCTAAGAAATATTTTTCTAAAGCTAAGAAAAAAATTCTAATCCTAAAAGAAAATTTTGCGAGTATTTGAAAGAAAAAATCAGGTCAAAAAATCAGCAAATCAAAATCAAAAATACTATCTTTGCAAAGTTATTTACCAAGTGTTAAGAGCGTAAATAGATAATTTTATTGTTTAATAGCGTTTGCTGTTTGTTCTATTCAAATTGGAACCTGAGAAATTCTAAAAAATAAAGAAAACAAACAAGTGCAACGCCTACGATTTACGTGGGCTTACTTGTCGTTTTCTTCGGCTTTCTCAGGGCCGCAATTTGAGCAAGTATTGCCCACGTTTTGCGTTCCTAAGAAAGCCTTATTGAAAGAGACGATAGCATCGCACAAAAGCATTTGCTATGAGTAAAAGTCTTATAGAGGAATTGCCTCGTATTGCAAAAGAAGGACGCAAAGAGGCAGAAAATATCCTCGAAAAAATGAATGCAGGCAGTAGAATAAGCCTGCAAACCAACGAAATCGTATTACCTTGTAAGGATTCAAGCGGTCTGTGGAAGGGAACTAACCCTCAGGAAATTGAATCAAAGTGGTGTAACCGTCTTATCTACGGAGATAATCTTCTTGCTATGCAAGCCTTGCTAACAGGCGACAAATCGAGCAATTTAGAAGCACTTCGAGGCAAGGTAGATTTGATTTACATCGATCCTCCCTTTGACAGCAAGGCAGATTATCGTACAAAAATCACACTACCCGGCAATGAAATAACACAAAAGCCTACAACCTTTGAGCAATTTGGCTATTCGGATCTTTGGCAAAAAGGAACAGTGTCTTATTTAGAATATATGTACCCGCGATTACTGCTAATGCGTGAATTACTTTCCGACAAAGGAAGCATATATGTACATATCGATTGGCACGTTGGGCATTATATCAAAATCCTTCTTGACGATATTTTCGGAAAAGAGAATTTTGTTAATGAAATTGTTTGGAGTTATAGAAGTGGTGGAGCAAGTAAAAAAACTTCTTTACCAAGAAAGCATGACAATATTTTCTTCTACTGTAAAAACCCTAATAATTTTTCAATTAACTTTAAAACAGAAAGACAATATTTAGAAAAACCTTTTATGGGTTCTAAGCAAGATTCATCTGGGAGATACTATGTTGATACGTTACTAAGAGATGTTTTTGAGGGAGCACCTTATATAATTAACGATACTAAAATAGAACAATATAATATGCGACCTGTACTAAATTTATCAAGCGAACGTATTGGGTATGCTACACAAAAACCAGAGGGATTCATTAAAGCATTGATAGAAATAGCAACAAACGAAGGAGATTTGGTGTGTGATTTTTTTGGTGGCAGTGGAACAACGGCGGCAGTAGCAGAAAAATTGGGCAGACGTTGGATTACGACCGATATTGGCAAGCCTTCAAATCTTGTTATGCGTAAACGCTTTATTGATATGAATGCAAAACCTTTTCTTTATCAAGCAATAGGAGATTACAACAAAGAGGCTTTTGCTTTGAATAAAATAAATCGAGTAGGCGATCTTTGTGAAGTTGTTTTGAAGCTTTATGGTGCTTTGCCTTTTGAAAAAGAAAGGCTTGACGATAGACGTTGGGGCTACATAAAAGGAGGAAAAACATTGGTTTTTGTTGATTCTCCTAATAAATTCACAAGCAAAAACACTTTGAAAAAAGCATTTGAGGCAAAGAATAACCTTTTAGGAGGCGGTTGGTCAAAATGCGTTGTTCTTTCTTGGAACTATCATTTCGACATTTCAGAAGGCTTAGAATTATATAAAGACTCTGTTGAAGTGCTTTCAATACCTCCTGATTTGCTTGACAGATTAAGAAGAAACGGATTAGGAAAATTGATTGATTCAGGTAGCATAAGATTTACCTCTTTGCAATATCTGACTTTGAAAAACATAGAATTAAAATCTTGGGACAAAGAAGAAGACGAACTAAAAGTAGAATTAGGAAATTATATTCTTCACTCCCCTGATGCAATTCCGCTTGACGAAAAAGACAAACAAACATTAGAAGAAATAATGACTAACGATCCTTTGTCTTTAATTGAATATTGGAGCATAGACCCTGATTATGACGGAGAGACTTTTCGTTCTATTTGGCAAGACTATCGTCAAAACACAGAAAATGACAAAGATGCTTTGCATTGTGTTTACTCCGCTACATTGAGAGTAAAGAAAAAAGCAGAAAGAACAGTTTGTGTGAAAGCCGTTGATGTTTTTGGGTTAGAAAGTATTGTGATTAAAAAACTAAAATAAACGATTATGCAAAACAATGTATCATTACGCTTAGCAAAACGCATTTGGGAGGTTGTTGAAAAGGAGTTTGAAAGCGGAGAATTATTTGAAAAAGTCAGCCCTATAACAAAAGAATTGTTGCGATTTTGGTTTTGCGAGCCTTTTGTCTCTCAACGACAATTTAATTTTCACAAAGGACAAAAGCAAAGCATACTAAACATAATATATCTTCACGAGGTATTAAGAATAAACAATGTTTTGGAGATTTATGAGCAAGTAGCACCTGATTTACTTCTTGAAAGCGATTTGTTTGGAGCAAAAGAAACTCGCAATTCTCTTAAAGAAAGCAGATATGATTTGCCGAAATATCTTGTCAAAATGGCAACGGGTACGGGCAAAACTTGGGTTATGCACGCTCTTTTGATATGGCAGATTCTTAATGCAAAGAATAAAGAGGAGAAAAGCGGTCGGTTCACAAAAAATTTCCTTATTGTAGCACCCGGACTTATTGTTTACGATCGTTTGCTCGATGCTTACAAGGGACGATTAAGCGAAAACGGAGACGGAAGAGATTTCTCGACTAATGATTTTGTAAGAAATAAGGATTTGTTCGTGCCTGAAAATTATCGTGAAGAAGTGTTTTCTTTCATTCAAAACAACACTGTGAGCAAGGAAGAGGGCATTGGCAGTAAAATTACGGGAAATGGTTTAATCGCTATAACGAATTGGCATTTGTTTGAGGACAAAACAGAGAAGAATTACAAAGATGAGTTTGCCAAAATGGCGTATGAATTAAATCCTTTAACACCCGGAGTAAGCAATGGCAATAGTTTAGACACTCTTGATGCACAATATTCAAGGGGAAAAGAGATGCAATTCTTGCAATCGTTAAAAGATATAATGATTATCAACGATGAGGCTCATCATATTCACAATAACGACTTGGTTTGGCAAGAAGGTTTGAATAAAATAATGGAAGGCGAAAACAAAACTTGTTTTCAAATAGACTTTACCGCAACTCCATACGTACAAAAAGGATCAGGAAGAAACGAACGCAAAATATTTTTCCCTCACATAGTGTCTGACTTTGAATTAAAGACTGCAATAAACGAAGGATTGGTAAAAACAATTAGTTTAGACCGTAGAAAAGAACTTACAGACTTAGAGGGATTGGATTATTATGCAGAAAGAGATGAAAGAGGTAGAGTTATAGGATTGAGCGATGGGCAAAAAATAATGTTGAAAGCAGGACTTAGCCGATTGGAACAATTAGAAAAAGGATTTGAACCACCTCATCACCCAAAAATGTTGGTACTTTGTGAAGACACTTCCGTTTCAAAAGAAGTGGAATCTTTCTTAACAGGTGCTGAATATGGATTAGCAAAAGAGGCTGTTTTGAGAATAGATTCCGATTCTAAGGGAGAGGTTAAGGAAACAGAGTGGAAAGAAATCAAAGAAAAGCTTTTC
>JAZRCB010000028.1:0-35824 GCA_045635365.1 Candidatus Onthomorpha sp. | reverse complement strand
GCCATTGTTGATAATGCAAATCCTACTGTAAAGTTTTCAGAGTTACCTGCACTTACTAATGTTCCGTTCAATGTTGCAGATGTGTTTCCTACTTCTGTAGCTGGAGTTGTTGCAACTTCTCCTTCTACTACTACAACAGGTGCTGCAGCTGTTGTGAATGTCATTTCTGCTCCTTCTACTGTTCCACTCGCTGTTGTTGCAAAGGCTTTAAATGTGTAAGTAGTTTCTGCTGTTAAGCCTATAATTACTGCTGTGATTGTTGGCATAACTGCATCTACTGTTGTCCATTCTGTAGCTGAGGCTGCTTTGTAGTTGAATCCTATTGCTAAGATTTCTTCTGTGCCTTCTTCTACTGATGCGTTTAATATTGCGCTTTCGTGGTCAACATCTGTTGCTGCAAGGGTTGTAACAACTGGTGCTATTACTTCAGGTTGTGCTTCAAGTGTTGTGAATGTTGTTGATACCCATTCTGATGTTTGTTCACCACAGATTGCTCTTACTTCTACTGTAATTGTAAAGTTATCTGGCAATCCTATTAGTTGTTTGCTTGTTGTAGTAACGGTTTCTGTTGCATTACCATTAAGTCTTATTTCGTATGTAGTTGCTGTTCCGTTCCATGAAACATCTGCTGAGTTTTCTGTAATGTTGCTTACTGTTAAGTTTGTTGGTGCATCGCATGGCTCTGGTTCAGGATCTGGGTCTGTTACTGCTAATGTTGTGAATGTTGTAGAAACCCATTCTGATGTTTGTTCGCCACAAATAGCTCTTACTTCTACTGTAATTGTAAAGTTATCTGGCAATCCTATTAATTGTTTGCTTGTTGTAGTAACGGTTTCTGTTGCTCCTCCGTTAAGTCTTATTTCGTATGTATCAGCTGCTGCGTTCCATGAAACATCTGCTGAGTTTTCTGTAATATTGCTTACTGTTAAATCTGTTGGTGCTAAACATGGTTCTTCAGGGTCAGTTTCTCCTGGTTCTCCTTCTGCGTCGTAAACTTGAACTGCATCAATTGATGCTCCCCAAGCGTCTGCTCCTATTGCTTTGAATGCTATTTGATATGTTTCAGATGGATAAGGTAATGCTACTGAATCTAATAACCAAGTTTCATTTGCAGTTGTGTGAGACTTCAATGTTACCCAATCAGATTCAGGACTTGCTTTATATTCTACTATTACTTGTGCTGCAGCGCCAGAATATGTAGGATTTGCTACAACATATTTCAAGTAAGGGTTATTCATTTCAGACAAGTCAAATACAGGTGAACTTAATCTTGATTCTCCTACGAAATAAGAAATTTTTGCACATCTACCACCTTCATAAGGAGAATTTCCATAAGCTCCATCTATACTAGTACCCCAGTTAGTATAACCTGATAATACTTCAGCAGACCAACAAGCATCTTGTACATTATATACGTCATTGAATCCTTCAAAATAAGGGAATGTTTCTATTGTTGAACAAGCTGTTCTGAAAGATATTGTTGTTGATGCTGCAGATAATTCTCCATCACAATCTGTAACAACGTATGCTGTATAATCTGTCATTGGAGTAAGGTCTGTTAGCGTGTAAGGAACTTCTGTTACTTCTACTTCTGTATATTCTGCGTCTGAAGCAGATTTATAGTATAATAACCATGAAGAAGCATTTTCTGCATCCCAGTTTAATACTGCTTCTTCTTCTAATGTTCCTGTGCAAGTAACGTTTATAGGAGAAGGACAAGAAGAACCAATGATTGAAATATTATCAATAGCTCCTGGTATTCCTGTACCTGATGTTCCGTCATTGTACCAATAGAATACTAATTGTTTTGTTGTGTTTGCTAATTCTGATGAAGAATAGTTTGCTATTGCCCATTCTGTGACTCCACCAGCTCTATCCAACACTACTGTTCCTGAAGGTATAGATGATAAGTTTGTTAAATCAGCATCTGCATCACATAATATTACTGTTAAATAGTCATATACAGAAGAACTCCAAGCAGATAATTCTCCTCCTGATTTATATTGGAATGAAATTGAATATTCTGGTGCATCACCAAATACTATTGGCATAACGACCCATCTTCTTGAAGTATTTTGTTGAGTTTCATAAGCATATGTTGAATTGTCGTTTGAAATATACAAAGAAGATAATTCTTCATCTTCATTTTCTGGATTAACAACACCTGTACCTGAACCTATTATCCATTGATTTATTCCTGATTCATTTCCATGGAATTCAGCTCCGAATGGATTGCCTTCTAAATCTTGGAAATCTTGGTAGTAAGGGAATTCAGTAACAGGAACTGCTGTTGTTCTGAATGTCATTACTGATGTTTGAGAATAGTTATCATCTGTTCCACAGTCTGCTTGTATGTAAAAATTATATGCTGTTGCTTGTGTTAAATCAGTAAGTGTTATGCTTTGTTCTGTTGTTGCTATTTCTGTATAATCTTCTTCTGTTGATGATTTATAGTAGAACAACCATGCACTATGTGATTCATCTTCATCAACCCAAGTAATAGTTGCTTCAGAGTCTGTTACTCCTGTTACTGTTATGCTTGATGATTGTGGTGCAGGACAATTAGGAATTGGCTCTACTGTAAAGTCGTCTAAGTTCCAAGATTCGCCTGCATTTACTGCTACATATTTCAAAGCCATTCTTGCTGTTTCTGCTTCGATGTCTGCGTATGAGAATGGCCCTACCATAACAGATGATGCTCTACTTAAACCTGCTTGCGGTAATATAACTGTTTCTAAAGCCACAAAAGAAGCTGTATCTGTTGGGTCTGTTACGTATCCTACTTGGAATGTTCCTGCTCCTTCTACTGTTGCTGAAGTTGTATTAGCGTAGAATGATAATTGTTGTGTAGTAATATCTTCTGCAAATTCTGGTAATAATAAGAATCCATTACCTTTAAATTCTAATGTTACTTGTCCTGAATGTGCTGAACCTGCATATCCTTCATGATAAATACGAGGGAATGTTCCGTTGTAAGCTCCACCTGTTGATTGAAGTACAGACCAACAACTAAACATTAAGTTTGCTGCTTCTTGATTTCCAAGTACACTTTCGAAGTCTTCAAACCAAATTATATCTTCTATCGGAGCACATTCTGTTGTAAATGTAACAACATTTGAATAATCACTAAGATCATCTTCTCCACATACAGATTGAAGTCTTGCTTTGTACATTGTAGCAGGTTCTAAATCTGTTAAAGTAAATTCTGTTCCTGTCACTTGGGCAACTTCTGCATTTGCCCAATCTTGGTTTGTTGGCACAACTTCAAGATTATATGCAAGTGAAGTTTCATCTTCTGCCCAAGTAAAATCTACTGTTGTTGATGTTGCAACTGCTGCAAGACCTGTTGGTTTAGGACAAGTCACCTCTCCTAAAGTTACTGCATCTAACAATGTTCCTGCGCCATTATTAGGACTTAAATTGAATGATACATAAATTTCTTGGCCTGCAAATGCACCTAAATTAACTTCTTGTAAAATAAAGTCTGCACTATTTGTTGGATAAGCAATAGTATAAACTTCTTGCCAAACTGGTTCTTCTAATGAAGTTGTAACTTCAACAGTAAAATCATTCATCCAAGCATCACTTGCATAACTTGCCCCTACGTAAAAACTAAGGGTTGTTGTTACATCAGCTGTGTATGCAGGCATAATCATTCTACCCGCAGTACCTGAATAAGTCATATAAGCACACTTTCCTCCATCTGATGCTCTATAAGAATATTGTTGCCAACTTCCTGTTGCAGTCCAACCTGTTGGAGGCCATACTCCTTCGAAACTCTCATAAATTGCTTGAGAGAATCCTTGAATAGTAACAAATAATGCTACTATTAACGTTAGTAATTGTTTTTTCATATCATTTAATTTTGGTTATTAAATTATTTTATGCTTTTTGTGCTGAACCTAATACATTGATAATTTTGTGTTCATACAATGCTTTCAAATTATCTCTTGCTGGTCCTAAATATTTTCTTGGGTCAAATTCAGCAGGCTTTTCTACTAACACCTGTCTTACTGCTGCTGTCATTACAATACGTCCGTCTGAATCTATGTTTACTTTACAAACTGCTGATTTAGCTGCTTGACGTAATTGCTCTTCTGGAATACCTATTGCATCTTTCATTGCACCACCAAATTTATTGATTATTGCAACTTGGTCTTGTGGAACTGAAGATGAACCATGAAGAACTATAGGGAAACCTGGAATTCTTTTTTCTATTTCTGCTAAAATATCAAAACGTAATGGTGGTGGTATAAGAACACCTTCTTCGTTTCTTGTACATTGTTCTGGACGGAATTTATTTGCTCCGTGAGAAGTACCGATAGATATTGCTAAAGAATCAACTCCTGTTTTCTTAACAAAATCTTCTACGTCTTCTGCTTTTGTATATGTGCTATGCTCTGCAGATACTTCATCTTCAACCCCTGCTAATACTCCTAATTCTCCTTCTACAGTTACATCATATTGATGTGCATAATCAACTACTTTTTTAGTCAGTGCAACATTTTCTTCGTATGGTAAATGTGAACCATCTATCATTACAGAAGAGAATCCGTATTCTATACAAGACTTACAGATTTCAAAGCTATCACCGTGGTCTAAGTGCAATACGATAGGAATATCGCATCCTAATTCTTTTGCATATTCAACTGCTCCTTGTGCCATGTGGCGAAGAAGAGTTTTACTTGCATATTTTCTTGCGCCTGCTGAAACTTGTAAAATCACAGGACTTTTTTGAGCAACACAAGCTTGAATAATAGCTTGTAATTGTTCCATATTATTAAAGTTAAAAGCAGGAATAGCGTAACCGCCCTGCATCGCTTTGGCAAATATCTCTCTTGAATTCACCAAGCCTAAATCCTTGTAATTAACCATTAGTTATTTGTTTTATTATTTATATTATTGATTATCGTTTGGATTTTTGTGTATAGTTGTTTACTGCTTTTTACTAAAGGGAGACGCACATTGTTTTGACATATTCCTAAGATTTCTAATGCAGCTTTTACACCTACAGGATTGCCTTCTTCAAATATAGCTTTTGAGAATGGTAATAAGTCTTCGTGTACTATTTTTGCTTTTTTGAAATTAGACTTTAAGCAATAATTAACCATTTCACTCATTTGTTGTGGTAAAGCATTTGCTGTTACAGAAATAACTCCTTGCATTCCTAAAGACATCAACGGCATAACTAAAGCATCTTCTCCAGAAACTACTGTGAAATTACTTGGTTTGTTAGCCAATATATCCATACATTGCATGATGTTTCCTGAAGCTTCTTTTATACCTATTATATTTGGAAAATCATTTGCTAATTGTAAACATGTGTCAGCATTTATATTTACTCCTGTTCTTCCTGGTACATTGTAAAGAATTACTGGTACAGGAGATGCTTCTGCTACTGCTTTATAGTGTGCATAAATACCTTTTTGTCCTGGTTTATTGTAATAAGGCGTTACAGACAATATTGCAGAAATGTTTGTAAAGTCTGTCTTTTTGATTGTATCAATTAATGTTCTTGTGTCATTGCCTCCCATTCCTAAAACAATAGGAACTCTACCTGCATTCACATCAATAGCAAAATCTACACAAGCCATTACCTCTTGTTGATTAAGCGTAGGATATTCTGATGTAGTTCCCATACATACCAAATAATCTACACCTCCTTCTATAACGTGATTTATTAATTTTTCATAAGAAGTAAAGTCAACGTTACCTTGTTTGTAAAAAGGTGTTACCAAAGCTACACCTGTTCCTTGTATATCAATTTTTTTCATATTCTATATTTATATAATAAGTTTTCAAAATTACAAAAAAAAACAATATAACAAAAATTTATCTTTTAAATTGAAAAAACATAGGTATATTTGCAGTAAATTTTTCTTAATATGAAAAACAGAGAATATAATCACAAAATAACGTGGGTACTTTTATTTTTGGGTATAGCTCTAATGCTAACCTTTCTTTTCTTCGTTCATAACACTGTTGTGCAGATTCGTAATGACGAAATCAAAAAGATAAAAATTTGGGCTAATGCAGTAAGTAGAAAGGTTGAAGTGTTAGATAATGTAAAAGAATTTTTTGACAATTTAGCTATAGATGAACATCACAAGTTAGAGCAATTTGTTGCAGCGCATAAATATATTCTTTCTCAACCCCTTGATAGCGAACTTAACTTTTACTACGATTTTATCTCTCATAACAGAACAATACCTGTTATTATCACTGATGAATTCAACAATATTTTACTTTCTCAAAACATTGATATAGACAAAAATCAAACTATCTTAAAAGGAGAATTATTAGAGTCGTTTTCTAAAAACACACCTATAGAATACACTGCAAGCGACATAAAGTTTAAGCTTTATTATTCAGAAAGTTTAGTATATTCTAATTTAAAAAACACTTTGTATTATCTTACATACGATTTCCTTACTGAAATTGCAAATAATTCTATTTCTATTCCTGTAATCATAACTGACAGTAGCAGAACTAATATCATAGCTCATGGAAATATAGACAAGAAGCTTTTACATAGCAAGATTTTAGATAAAACTCTTGAAGACATGGAGTCATCTAATAATTACATTAGTATAAATCTACCTAATTACCCCGATGCTAAAATATTCTATGAAAGCCCTACTTTCTTAACTTTTTTGAGATACTACCCTCCTATACTTACTCTTTTGATTATAATATTTTCAATATTGATTTTTCAATTACTTAAGATTACAAAGAAAGCCGAACAAAATTCTATTTGGATTGGTCTAAACAAAGAAACAGCCCATCAACTTGGAACGCCTATTTCGTCTTTGCTTGCATGGGTTGAATATCTTAAATTGAATCCCGAAAATGAAATGGTTTGTAATGAACTAACAAAAGATATTGACAAGTTAAACGTTATCACTCAAAGATTTTCACAAGTTGGTAAAACTCCGAAAAAAATTAACCTTAATATTGTTGATGTAGTTGAAACCTCTATTGATTATATAAAGACTCGTACTTCTAAAAAAGTAAATTATAATGTTATTCTACCTCATCACGAACAAATAAACATTGAATTAAATCAACATTTATTTGAATGGGCATTAGAAAATCTTATTAAAAATGCTATAGATGCAATGAGTGGTGTTGGAGATTTGACAATAGAGATGAAAACCGATAACAAGAAAATCTATATTGATGTAAGCGACACAGGAAAAGGGATTTCAAAAAGGGATTTCAAAAAGATTTTCTACCCCGGATACACAACTAAAGAACGTGGTTGGGGAATGGGATTATCGCTTGTTAAAAGAATTATAGAAGAATACCATAAAGGAAAGGTTTTTGTAAAGCAATCATCTCTTGGAAAAGGTAGTACATTTAGAATAGTTCTTAAAAAAGATAAGTAATGGCAGGTATTTACGTTCACATTCCTTATTGCAAACAAAAATGTATTTATTGTAATTTCTATTCTGTTGCAAAGAAAGAAGGCAAAGAAGAATATGTAAATGCTTTAATCAAGGAAATAGAATCTCAAAAAGGCTATCTAAACTCTGAAATCAAAACTTTATATTTTGGAGGTGGCACACCCTCTTCTTTAGGCAAAGATTTATTAGAGCGTGTATTTAATAGTTTAAAAGAAAACTTTGATTTAAGTTATTGCGAAGAGTTTACTATTGAAGCAAATCCAGAAGATGTAAACGCAGAGTTTTTAGAGTTTCTTTTAAGTTTAGGATTCAACAGAATATCATACGGAATACAGAGTTTCAATGATGAAGATTTAAAAATTCTAAATAGAAGACACAATTCAAAAACTGCTATTCAAGCCATAGAACTTTCAAGAAAGGCGGGCTTTGAGAATATTAGTTTTGACCTTATGTTCAATCTTCCAAATATGACTTGCGAAAGATGGGAAGAGAATTTAAGTCAAGCAATTAAATTATCTCCTGAACACATTTCTTGTTACTCTCTTACTCGTGAAGAGGGAACTATGCTTGATAAGTTAATTAGTCGTAAAAAGTTATCTTTACCTAATGAATCAGAGATAGTAAAACAATTTGAGTTTACAGACAAATTTCTTTCTAAAAATGGATATATTCATTACGAAATATCCAACTATTGTAAGCAAGGTTTTCATAGCAGACATAATTCTTCGTATTGGAGAGGGGAAGATTATATTGGACTTGGTGCAGCGGCACATTCTTTCAACAAAACCTCTCGCTCATGGAATCCCGAAAGTATTGATGAATACATATATAACATTAACAATAATATTACTCCTTTTACAGAGTTTCTCTCGGAGAAAGATAAATACAATGAATACATTATGCTTTCTCTTCGCACAAAAGAAGGAATTGACTCTAAGTATATAGAAGAGAATTTCCCTCAATTTCTAAATCATTTTCTTATTCAAAAGGAAAAAGCCAAGCATTTATTTGAAAACACTTGGCTTTTGAATGACAGCATTGCTGTTGAACTTATGATTTAAGCTATTTTCTTCTTTCCCAAACTTCAAAACGGAAATTTACTTTCTCTTTTTCATCATAAAGCATAGGAGAAAGTCTTTTTATTTCCCAAATACTTTCGTCTATCTCTGGGAAAAAAGCATCTGCTTCAAAGTCTTTATATACTCTTGTTATGTAAAGCTTATCTGATTTTGGCAATAAAGTCTCATAAACACTTGCTCCACCTATACAAAACACCTCATCAGTATTATTATTTATAGCATTTAAAGCAGAATCTATATCAGAAAACAATTCTGCACCATTTGCTACATAATCTTTTTGAGAAGATATAACAATATTTCTTCTATTCTTTAATGGTTTAAAAGGTAAACTCTCCCAAGTCTTTCTTCCCATTAAAATAGTTTTTGCATTAGTTGTGCGTTTAAAGTATTTCAAATCCTCACTTATATGCCATAGTAATTGATTGTCTTTACCTATTGCATTGTTTTGTGCTATTGCTACTATTAAACTTATCATACTGCAACCTCCGCTTTAATATGTGGATGTGAAACGTAGTTTTCTATTTTTATATCCTCGTATGTAAAGTCAAAAATATCCTTTACATCTGGATTAAGCACCAATTTTGGTAATTCGTATGGTGTTCTGCTTAATTGAAGTCTTGCTTGGTCAAGGTGATTTGAATAAAGATGAGCATCTCCCAAAGTATGGATAAATTCTCCTGCTTCTAAACCACAAACTTGTGCAATCATAGCAGTAAGTAATGCGTAAGATGCAATATTAAAAGGTACTCCTAAAAACACATCTGCACTTCTTTGATAAAGCTGACAAGACAATTTACCATTTGCTACATAGAATTGAAAAACTATATGACAAGGAGGAAGCGCCATTTGCTCAACCTCTCCTACATTCCAAGCACTTACAAGCATTCTTCTGCTATCTGGAGTGTTTTTGATTTGATGTATAAGTTGCGATATTTGGTCTGTGATTTTTCCATCTGCGCCTTGCCATGCTCTCCATTGCTTTCCGTAAACAGGACCTAAGTCTCCGTTTTCATCTGCCCACTCGTCCCAAATTGTAACTTTGTTGTCATGAAGGTATTTTATGTTTGTATCACCTTTTAAGAACCAAAGCAATTCGTGAAATATAGAACGAGTATGGAGTTTCTTTGTCGTAAGTAAAGGAAAACCCTTTTGCAAATCAAATCTCATTTGATAACCAAAAACAGATTTTGTGCCTGTTCCTGTTCTATCTGATTTTTCGTTACCATTCTCTAATATATGAGAAAGTAAATCTAAATATTGTTTCATTTTCTAAGCCTCCAAACTTAATAAATCTTTACCAATATCTCTTCTAAATGTCTTTCCTTCAAAATCTATCTTTTCAATATTTTCATAACATTTCTTTAGTGCATCTTGCATTGTATCTCCAAAGCAAGAAACGGAAATAACTCTACCTCCTGATGTAAGAATTTGATTACCCTCTCCCACTTTTGTTCCTGCATGGAAAAGATTACAATCCACAACTTGGTCTAATCCTGTCATAAGTTTTCCTTTTTCATAATCTTCAGGATAACCTTTTGATACCAAGAACACAGTTGTACAAACCTTTTCAGAGACTTTTAATTCGTATTCGTTTAATCTTTCTTTTGCAACTAACTCAAAAGCCTCTACTATATCAGATTCTATTCTTGGAAACACGCTTTCTGTTTCAGGGTCCCCCATTCTTACATTGTATTCAATAACATAAGGATCTCCTTCTACGCTCATCAGACCTATAAAGATAAATCCTTTGTATTCTATATTGTCTTTTTGCAAGCCTTCTATAGTTGGTTTTATAATTCTTGTTTCTACTTTTTCCAAGAACTCTTTTGTTGCAAAATTTACTGGAGAAATACTTCCCATTCCACCTGTATTCAATCCTGTGTCGCCCTCTCCTATTCTTTTATAGTCTTTTGCTTCTGGTAATATGCAGTAATTCTTTCCATCTGTAAGTACAAAAACGCTACATTCTATACCTTTCAAGAATTCTTCTATAACTACTTTTTCTGAAGCTTTACCAAATTTTGCATTAGCAAGCATTTCTTTTAATTCTGCTTCTGCTTCTTCTAATGTTTGGCTTATCACAACCCCTTTTCCTGCTGCTAATCCATCTGCTTTTAAAACGTATGGTGCAGAAAGTGTTCTTAAGAAATCTATTGCTTGTTCTAATTCATCTTTCCCAAAAGATTTATATCTTGCAGTAGGGATATCATGTCTTACCATAAAGTCTTTTGCAAAATCCTTGCTTGATTCCAATGCTGCGCCCTTTTGTTTTGGTCCTATAACCATTAGATTTCTTGTTCTTTCATCAGCATATAAGCAATCAGATATACCATCTGCTAAAGGTTGTTCATTACCTACAACAAGCATATCTACATTATTGTTTATTATATATTGTTTTATTGCTTCGTTATCAGATGATAAATTAACACATTTTGCTATTTGACTTATTCCTACATTACCTGGAGAAACTATTAATTCTGTTGTTTTTTTACTTTCAACTATTTTTTTTGCAATAGCATGCTCTCTCGCTCCTGAGCCTAACAATAATATTTTCATATACCTTATTTTTTATTTTTCTTTTACTATTGAGAAGTCCATTTGCTTTTTCATCATATTGACATTCTCTATTTTTATTTTCACTTTAGTTCCTAATTGATAAACTCTACCTGAATTCTTTCCTACATATCTGAAATTATCTTCATCTAATGCATAAAAATCATCATCAATTGTTCTTATAGGCACTAATCCTTCGCATTTACTTTCATCTAATAAAACATAAAGTCCCCATTTGCTAACTCCAGATATAACTCCCTCAAATATTTTTCCTACTTTATCAGATAAGTATTCAGCTTGTTTATATTTCACACTCATTCTTTCTGCTTCTGCAGCTTTTCTTTCCATTACAGAACAGTGCTCGCATCTTTCTTCAAACACTTCTTTGTTCACACTTGGTTTGTCTTCAAGATACAATTCCAATAATCTATGAACCATTAAATCTGGATAACGTCTTATAGGAGAAGTAAAATGTGTGTAGTATGAGAAACCTAAACCATAGTGTCCTATATTGTCTGTTGTATAAAAAGCTTTGCTCATTGTGCGTAAGGCAATCATATTAATCATAGTTTGTTCGCCCTTACCATTTATTTTTTCAAATAAGGCATTAAAGCTTTTCGCTAAACTACTACGACTTTTATTATTGATTGTATAGCCTAATTTACCTATAAATTCCTTAAATACATTTATCTTTTCTTCATTTGGTTCATCGTGTACTCTATATACAAAGGTTTTAGCTTTATTTTTCTGTTTTTGTTTTCCTATAAATTCCGCAACCTTTCTATTGGCTAATAGCATAAATTCTTCTATTAACCAATTCGCTTCTTTAGATTCTTTAACATAAACCCCTATTGGTTTTGCATTTTCATCTAAATGGAATTTTACTTCTTCGCTTTCAAAGTTTATCGCTCCTGCCTTAAACCTTTTGTTTCGCATTATTTCAGCCAAATTCCATAAAGGCAAAATGTATTCACTATACTCTCCTTGTTTTTCCTCTATTACCTTTTGAGCTTCTTGATAAGTAAATCTTCTATTAGACTTAATAACTGTTTTTCCTATCCATTGAGATACTATTTCCGCATTAGGATTCATTTCAAAAATTACTGAAAAACAGAATTTTTCTTCATCTTGACGTAGCGAACAAACGCCATTACACAATTTTTCTGGTAGCATTGGTATTGTTCTATCTACTAAATAAACCGATGTTCCTCTCTCAAAGGCTTGTTTATCTATTTCTCCTCCTTGTCTTACATAGTAACTAACGTCTGCTATGTGAACTCCCACCTCATAATTACCATTATCCAAAGTCTCGATTGACAATGCATCATCAAAATCCTTTGCATCATCTGGGTCTATCGTAAATGTAACACGATTTCTACAATCTTTCCTTTTCTTTATCTCTGATTTTGGCAATTCTATTTCTATTTCCTCTGCTTCTTTTTCTGTTGCGGCAGGGAAGAATAAAGGAAAATCAAACTCAGATAAGATTGATTGCATTTCAACATTGTTATCGCCCGGTTTTCCTAAGACTTTAACAATCTTACCAAAAGGATTGTTTGCACTATCTGGCCACTCGGTAATTTCTGCTAAGACTTTATCGCCATTTTTCGCCGTTGAAGCGCAATCTAATGGAATAAAAATATCAACAGGCATAAAAGAAGAATCAGGAATTACGAAAGCATATCTACCATGCATTTCCATAATTCCCACAAAACTTGTTTTAGCCCTTTCTATTATCTCTACAATCTGTCCTTCTCTCTTTCTATTTTTACGTTGAGGGAAAAGATAAACCTTTACCTTATCGCCATGTAATGCGTGATAAGTATTATTATGAGAAATGTAAATATCTTCTCCTTCATCTACCAAAACATAAGCTTTACCCGTTTGTTTCATATCAACAGTTCCTATGATGTAATGTTTAGGCAAAACATTACTTGTGATATATACAGGATTTAGTTTATATTTACCTTGAGTTGTTTCTAAAATAATATCTTCCTCTTTCATTGATTTCAGATAATTCATGACCATTTGCTTGCTTGCTTTATCTGAAAATCCAAGACGAGAAGACACTTGTTTATAATTAAATGATGAGTTCGGATTTAAAGCAAATATTTTAAGTATAGAAGTTTTAAATTCAGAGTTTTGCTTATTTTTATCAACCATAACATTAGTATTTTCCTTTGCAAATATAAAAATAATCTTTGAATATGAATATTAATTCTTTGATTTAGAAAATTAATTCTTTAAATAAAAAAATTAATTCTTTGATTTAGAAAATTGATTCTTTGATTTATTGTCTCAATATTTTTTGTTATCTTTGCCGTTTGATTTTTTATATAAAATATTTCATATTATGTCAGAAATAGCAAGCAAATATAATCCAGCGAATGTTGAAGACAAGTGGTATTCTGCTTGGTTAGACAACAAATGTTTTAGTTCAAAACCAGATTCAAGACAAGCATTCACAATAGTTATTCCTCCACCAAACGTAACAGGAGTTCTTCACATGGGCCACATGTTGAATAACACTATTCAAGACGTTTTGGTTCGTAGAGCAAGAATGAAAGGTTTTAATGCTTGTTGGGTGCCAGGAACTGACCATGCTTCAATCGCAACAGAAGCAAAGGTTGTTGCAAAACTTAAAGAAGAAGGAATAGACAAGAAAAATCTTAGCAGAGATGAGTTTTTGGCTCACGCATGGGAATGGAAAGAAAAACATGGTGGTATAATTCTTGAGCAACTTAAAAAATTAGGAGCATCTTGTGATTGGGATAGAACACGTTTCACAATGGAAGAAGCCCTTTACGAATCTGTAATAGATGTGTTTGTTGATTTATACAACAAAGGATTAATCTATAGAGGCGTAAGAATGGTTAACTGGGACCCTGTTGCCTTAACTGCTCTTAGTGATGAGGAAGTTATTTTCAAAGAACAAAATTCAAAACTTTACTATTTAAAATATAAAATTGAAGATTCAGAAGAATTTTTAATTGTAGCTACTACACGTCCTGAAACAATTTTAGGCGATACTGCTGTTTGCGTTCACCCTGAAGATGAAAGATACACTCACTTAAAAGGTAAAAAAGTAATAATTCCAATAGTTGGAAGAAGCATTCCTATTATATTTGACGAATATGTAGATAGAGAGTTTGGTACTGGTGCTTTAAAAATAACTCCTGCCCACGACATCAACGACTATAATTTAGGATTAAAACACAAGCTTGACTCAATTGATATATTCAATGATAACGGAACATTAAACGAAAACGGAAAAGAGTATGCTGGTTTAGACAGATTTGATTGCAGAAAGAAAATTACAAAAGACCTTGAAGCAGCAGACTTAATGTTTAAGATAGAAGACTACAACAATAAAGTAGGTTGTTCAGAAAGAACAAATGCTGTAATAGAACCAAAATTATCTTTACAATGGTTCTTAAAAATGGAAGATTTGGCAAAACCTGCTCTTGAAGTTGTAATGAACGACACTATCAAATTCCACCCAGCTAAATTTAAAAATACTTATAGACACTGGATGGAAAATGTAAAAGATTGGTGTATTTCTCGTCAATTATGGTGGGGACAAAGAATACCTGCTTACCATTTACCAAATAGAGAATTTGTCGTAGCAAAAACTAAAGAAGAAGCTTTATTAAAAGCACAAGAACTTTATCCAAGTGAAAACTATACATTAAACGACTTAAGACAAGATGAAGATGTTTTGGATACATGGTTCTCTTCTTGGTTGTGGCCGATAAGTGTTTTTGATGGAATTAGAAATCCAAACAATGAAGAAATAAAATATTACTATCCAACAAATGACTTAATCACTGCTCCAGAAATCATTTTCTTCTGGGTAGCAAGAATGATTATGGCAGGATTGGAATACAACAAAGAAGTTCCTTTTAAAAATGTTTATTTCACAGGTATAGTAAGAGACAAATTAGGTCGCAAGATGAGTAAAAGTCTTGGTAATAGTCCAGACCCAATTGAACTTATTGAGAAATATGGTGCAGACGGCGTAAGAATGGGTATGCTTTTGGCATCTCCTGCAGGAAACGATCTTCCTTTTGATGAAAGTTATTGCGAACAAGGAAGAAACTTCTCAAACAAAATTTGGAATGCTTTACGTTTAATCACATCTTGGACTGTTGAAGATATTGAACAACCAAAGAGTTCTGCTCAAGCTATTGAATGGTTTAAAGCTAAAATGAATAAAACATTATGTGATTTAGAAGACGACTTCTCTAAATATCGTTTATCTGAATCTTTAATGAATGTTTATAAATTCGTGTGGGACGACCTTTGTTCTTGGTTCTTAGAAATAATAAAACCTGCTTACCAAGCTCCAATAGATAGAAAAACTTACGAAGCTACACTTGATATATTTGAAGATGTAATGAAAATTCTTCATCCATTCATGCCTTTTGTCAGCGAAGAAGTTTACCACATAATTAAAGAAAGAAAAGAAAACGACTTTATAATGCAAGCCTTGATGCCAGAAACAACAGAGGTTAATGAGGGTTTATTAAACGAATTTGAATTTGTTGAAGAGTTTATTACAGCTGTTCGTAGCATCAGAAACGAAAAGAATATAGCTCAAAAAATTGCCCTTCAAGTTTATTTCACAAAATCTGCAGAAGGTTCAATAATAGAAAAGTATAGCGATATCATATGTAAACTTTGTAATCTTGACACACTTGAAGCATGTGAAAACAAAGTAGAAAAAGCTATTGCAAAAATGGTTAGAACTCTTGAATTCTTTGTTCCTTTGACAGACAACGTAAACAAGGAAGAGGAAATAAAGAAAATCCAAGCAGACATACAATATTACGAAGGCTTTAAAGCATCTGTAATGAAAAAGCTATCAAACGAAAGTTTCGTAAGCAAAGCACCAGAACAAGTTGTTGCAATGGAAAGAAAGAAACTTTCAGATGCAGAACAAAAGATAGAAACACTTAAAGAACAATTAAAAGCATTCTTATAGGAGTATTTTATGACAAATTGTCATAGAGAATTAATTTGGAACAAAAATTCCCTTTTAGTGTTTAAAGAAGTATATTTATAAATAACAAAATAATATAGGAGATTAACGAAATGGCAAATGTAAACGTTAGACCTTTATCTGACAGAGTTTTGATAAAACCTGCAGAAATGGAACAAAAAACTGCTTCAGGAATTATTATCCCTGACACTGCAAAAGAAAAACCAATGAGAGGAGAAGTCGTAGCTGTTGGTCCAGGAAAAAAAGACGAACCTATGACAGTTAAAGTAGGTGATCAAGTGCTTTACGGAAAATATTCAGGAACAGAGATAGCAATAGATGGTATTGATTACCTTATCATGAGAGAAAACGATATTTACGCAATAATCTAATTAATTAAGAAAACACTATGGCAAAGAATATAATATTTAACACAGAAGCAAGAGAGCAACTAAGATTAGGTGTAGATGCTTTAGCTAATGCAGTAAAAGTAACATTAGGACCAAAAGGTCGCAATGTAATAATAGATAAGAAATTTGGTGCACCACATATTACTAAAGATGGTGTTTCTGTTGCAAAAGAAGTAGAATTAGAAGACCCAATCCAAAACATGGGTGCTCAATTAGTGAAAGAAGTTGCTTCTAAAACTAATGACCAAGCAGGAGACGGTACAACTACAGCTACTGTTTTAGCACAAGCAATCGTAAACACAGGTATCAAAAACGTAACTGCAGGAGCTAACCCAATGGATTTGAAACGTGGTATCGACAAAGCAGTTGCAGAAGTAATAAAAGACTTAAAAGCTCGCTCAAGAGAAATAGGCGAAGGCAAAGAAAAAGTAGAACAAGTTGCTACAATATCTGCAAATAACGACAAATTCATCGGTCAAATCATTGCAGATGCAATGGATAAAGTTAAGAAAGAAGGAGTAATCACTATAGAAGAAGCTAAAGGCTTAGATACAACAGTTAAAGTTGTAGAAGGTATGCAATTCGACAGAGGATTCCTTTCTCCATACTTTATCACAAACACAGAAAAGATGGAAGCTATCTATGAAAATCCTTTCATCTTAATCTATGACAAGAAAATCTCAAACCTAAAAGAACTTTTACCAATATTAGAAAAAACAGTTCAAACAGGAAGAGGACTTTTAATTATCTCAGAAGATATAGAAGGCGAAGCATTAGCAACACTTGTTGTAAACCGTCTAAGAGGTTCTTTGAAAATCGTTGCAGTTAAAGCACCAGGATTTGGAGATAGAAGAAAAGAAATGTTAGAAGACATTGCAATTCTTACAGGTGGTGTAGTTATTTCAGAAGAAAAAGGATACAAACTTGAAGACGCTGATTTAACAATGCTTGGTTCTGCACAAAAAATCACAGTTGATAAAGACAATACAACAATAGTTTCAGGTGCAGGAGCAAAAGAACAAATCGATGCAAGAGTTAGCCAAATCAAAGCACAAATAGAAAAAACTACATCTGATTACGACAGAGAAAAATTACAAGAAAGGCTTGCTAAGTTAGCTGGTGGAGTAGCTGTAATCTATGTTGGAGCTGCATCAGAAGTAGAAATGAAAGAAAAGAAAGATCGTTTTGATGATGCACTTAACGCAACAAGAGCAGCATTAGAAGAAGGTATTATCCCAGGTGGTGGAGTAGCATTCATAAGAGCTATTGCAGCATTAGATAATCTAAAAGGAGAAAACGAAGATGAAGAAACAGGTATTCAAATCGTACGTCGTGCATTAGAAGAACCTCTTCGTCAAATCGTAACAAATGCAGGATTAGAAGGTTCTGTTGTAGTAAACAAAGTAAAAGAACTTGAAGGCGACAACGGTTTCAACGCAAGAACAGAAGTTTACGAAGACCTTCACGCATCAGGAGTCATAGACCCAACAAAGGTAGCAAGAGTTGCAATAGAAAACGCTGCTTCAATCGCATCTATGATTTTAACAACAGAATGCGTTCTTTCAGAAATTAAAGAAGAAACTCCTGCAATGCCAGCTGCACCAGGTGGAATGCCAGGAATGTATTAATAGATAAATAATAAGCTCAAGAATTACTTTCTTGGGCTTATTGTTTTTTAACACATAGAACATTATGATACAAAGAATACAAACCCTTTATTTAGTAATTGTATTAGCATTATCAGTTGCAAGTTTCTGTTTCCCATTAGCAGTATTTGAAACAGATAAATACGATGCAAGCGAATACAACCTAATTCCAGAAGCAGTTTCAGCGGAAACAACTTCTTTACCACAAGGAAGCATAGCTTGGAATGCGATATTCTTTCCGATAGCGAGCGGAGTATTAGCCTTAGTTGCCATATTCCTTTACAAAAATCGTCCTTTACAAATGAAGATTACCGCATTTGGTTTCCTTTTATCGACAATATATGTAGGATTGCTTTTACTTTGGATAATATCTGCACAAGAAACAGCCCTTGCTCAGCAATCTATCCAAGTAACTAAAACAATCTACGGAGTATCTACTTACCTTCCAATGGCACAAGTGTTATTTTTCATTTTAGCACAAAGAGCCATTAAAAAAGATGAAAAAATGGTAAGAGATTCTGAAAGAATCAGATAAATAAAGCTAAGAAAAAAATTTCTAAACCTAAGAAATATTTTAATAAAGCAAAGAAATAATTTTTTAATTCTTTGCTTTATTTTTTTTATTCTTATCTTTGCATAAATAAAACTTTTTAAACGCAATGAAAAAATTAAGATTAAGTATTTTAATATTGGCTATTTCAGCCTTTTTTTCACAATCCTTTGCTTGCACAAGCATATTAGTAACACGCAAAGCCTCAGTTAATGGTTCTACAATGATAACTTACGCTGCCGATTCTCACACTCGCTATGGAGATTTATACTATTTAGCAGGCGGAATACACCAACCAGGAGAAATGGTGCAGATATACGATTACGGCGACGGCAGACCGCTAATCCAAATTCCACAAGTAGAACGCACTTTCACCATAATACGTAACGCAAACGAAGTAGGCTTAGGCATAACCGAAACAACCTTTGGCGGAAGAAGCGAACTTGAAAGCAAAACTCCTGCAATAGACTACGGAAGCTTAATAAGACTTGCATTACAACGCGCATCTAACGCAAGAGAAGCCATAAAAGTAATGGCAGAACTTGTAGAAACATACGGTTATTGTTCATCTGGCGAAAGTTTTTCAATAGCTGACGACAAGGAAGTATGGATAATGGAAATGATTGGTAAGGGAGAAGAAAAGGGAGCCGTATGGGTAGCGATGAAAATACCAGAAGGCTGTATTTCTGCACACGCAAATCATGCTCGTATCACAACTTTCCCACTACAAACAGGCAAAAATTACAAAAGTATAAGCTCAAAAAATCTTAAACACATATTCCATCCAGAAGTAGAGGTAGTTTACAGCCACGATGTCATAAGCTTTGCACGCAAAAAAGGCTATTTCACAGGCAAAGATCAAGAATTCTCTTTTTCTGACACCTACGCACCAATCAATTTTTCAGCAGCAAGAGGCTGTGAGTCAAGAGTATGGTCTATATTCCGTCGTTGCAACTCACAAATGCAACAATACGAAGACTATGCAATGGGTTACGACTTACAAAACCGCATGCCACTTTGGATAGTTCCAGACCAAAAGCTTACAGTTCAAGACGTAATGGAACTAATGCGCGACCACTTCCAAGGCACTAAAATGGATATGACACAAGACCTTGGAGCAGGTCCTTTTAAATGTCCTTACCGTTGGAGACCTATGGATTTCACAGTTAATGGTCAAGAATACGTTCACGAAAGAGCCATTTCCACACAACAAACAGGCTTTTCAATGGTGATAGAATCAAGAGAACACATGCCAACTTTCGCAAAAGGATTAATGTGGTTTGGAGTTGATGACACCTATTCTACGGTTTATATGCCAATTTACACCTCAATGTTAAATGTAAATGAACACTTGCAAGAAGGCAACGGAACAATGATAGAATATAGCGAAAGCTCAATGTTTTGGTTGTTTAACTTCGTAACAAATTTCGCTTACACACGCTATTCTGATATGATAAAAGACATCAGAAAAGTACAAAAAAGATTAGAAGCATCTTACATTATGGACGTAAACAACTTTGACAAAAAAATACTTCGCCTTTACAACGACTCAACTGATGTAAACGAAATCAAACAACGCATGACTAATTTCTCTAACATTAGAATCATATCAACATTCTATGAATGGACAGAATTAAAAGAATACCTTATCGTAAAATATATTGACGGCAACATCAAAAAAGAAAAAGACGGCAAATTTATTGAAAGCCCTTACAGAAAAGGTCAATGCGTTATGCCAGAGCAACCACAATATCCAGCAAAATGGTATGAAACTATCGTAAAGGATAACGGAGAAATTCTTAAAGTAAAAAAATAAATAAAATAAAAACTTTTTATTAAGAAATGTCTTCAAGCAAAGAAATAAAATATAGTTTCAGAATGGTGCATATTGACAATATCCCATATATTAAGGAAAGTGGATTTGTTATTCATTCTTCTCCTATAGCTTATAAAGATTATAAACCTATTGGTGATAATGGTATTATTGAAAAAAGGAAAGAAAAAATAATAAACAAAACACCCCTTAATCAATACATTCCTTTTTATTTCGGGCCACGCACACCTATGCTTTATGTCATACAAAACGGTCTCAATGGAGTACAACAACAAGACGCTGAGAGTATTGTGTATTGTGTAATAAAAATAGAAGATATTATAAAAGATAATAATATACAATGTTTATTTTCAGATGGACATGCCTTAGATAATCTAACAGAATTTTACACAAAAGAATATCTATGTGAAGTAAATCAAAAAATAAATTATAATGATGTTTATGCACGCTATTGGATTAATGAATCTGACAGAGATTTAAAAAGACGAAAAGAAGCTGAATTGCTAATAAAAGATAAATTAGACAGAAAACATATTTGTGGATATGTTGTATATAATGAAAATGCTAAATTGAAATTAATAAACTTTGGCATAAATGATAAAAAAATAGAAATAAAACCTAATTATTATTTTTAAGTTATGTTTACATTTATCAAAGGAGATTTGCTTAATGATGATGCCCAAGCATTAGTAAACACAGTAAATACGGTAGGTGTTATGGGCAAAGGAATTGCCTTGCAATTCAAAGAAAAATTTCCTGAAAATTATAATATATACAGAAAATTATGCAAAGAAGGGAAATTTAATATTGGACAATTGTTAATTACAAAATGCAATCTTATTAATACAGACAAATTCATTATTAATTTCCCCACAAAAACAACTTGGAAAAAACCATCAGAATATGAATACATAGAAAAGGGTCTTATTGAATTAAAGAAAAAGATAATAGAACTTGAAATAAAATCCATAGCAATCCCTCCTTTAGGTTCCCATAACGGAGGATTAGATTGGAATCGCGTAAAGCAAATGATATTAAAAACGCTCAATGATATTGAATGTGATATAAGAATATATGAACCATCTGAGGCTATAATTGAACGGATAAAATCAGAACGAATAAAATTAACCCCAGCAAGAGCAATGCTTCTTGATGTTTTGCTTGATGTTGTTTCTTATGGTGAATTTATTTCGTTATTTACAGCAGAAAAAGTCGTTTATTTTTTACAACGATTTGGAGCACAAAAAGAATTTAACATAAAATTCGATAGAGGTTATTACGGACCTTATTCTGGTGGCAAAATTGCACATGTAATGTATTATTTAAATGGTAGTTACATTAAAGGAATGGCAGGTATGCAGAAAAAACCTTTTGAATCAATTTGGATATTAGATGACACAATACAATATGTAAATGATTTTTTTAACGATCACAATAATATGATTTATAAAACCATTTGCAATAAAACAAAAAACTTTCTACGAGGATATTATGCAAATTATTCATTAGAATTATTATCAACCATAGATTATATTTTAAATGAACAAAAAAAACAAAATATTGAAAACTTAGACAATAATCAATTAATAAACTATATAAACGACAATATATCTGATTGGAATAGCAGAAAACAAATAATGTTTACAGGAAGTAAATACATTCCTAAAATATTACAACATTTACAAAACTATAATATGCTTAATTTATGCAAAAACAATTAGCTTTTTAAAAAATAAATAAAATAAAAAACCAGTTATGATGTATCTTATCATTGTTTTAGCCATATTATTAGGCATAATAGGAATTATAGGAGCGATTTTACCCGGACTTCCGGGTACTCCTCTTAGTTATATCGGATTGTTAATCTTAATTTTTCTTCCAACTTTTCAAGCAAATACAAACCTACTCATTGTTATGGCAATCATAGCCATAGCAATTACAATTTTAGACTATATAATACCAATCTATGGCACTAAGAAATTTGGAGGAACAAAAGCAGGAGTAAGAGGAAGCACAATAGGGCTTATCGTAAGTATATTTGTACTACCTGTATTAGGTATAAGCTTAGGACCTTTCGGCATTTTCGGAATCATACTTGGACCTTTCCTTGGAGCTTACATAGGAGAAAAATACTATGGCAATAAAGAAAATGCAACAAAGTCAGCAATAGGTTCATTTATTGGCTTTTTAGTTGGCACTTTTATAAAAACAATATACGGAATTATAGCCTTAGGTTTCATAATCAAAGACTGCTGGAATTACTTATTTTAAACACTAAAACAAAATGATAAGAATACTTTTTGTCTGTCACGGAAATATTTGCAGAAGCCCAATGGCAGAATTTATAATGAAGGATTTAGTCGCTAAACGTGGCGTTGCAGATAAGTTTTACATAGAATCTTGTGCTACAAGCAGAGAAGAAATCGGCAACTCAGTATATCCACCTGCAAAAGCAAAACTTGCAGAGCATAATATCTCGTGTGCAGGAAAGACAGCGCGTCAAATAACAAAAAAAGACTACGAAGAATTTGACTATATCATTGCTATGGATAGAAATAACCTTAGAAACCTTGTACCATTCGTTGGCGAGGACCCTCAAGGTAAAGTTTCGTTAATGATGAGCTACGCAGGAAAAAACAAAGACGTTACAGACCCATGGTACACAGGCGACTTTGAAGCCACATGGCAAGACATATCTCTTGCATGCAATGCCTTATTAGAGCAACTTCTCGTAAGCCAATCGTAAACTTTCATACATAACCGTTCCGCAGTAGGAATAATTGAGACTCTCTACCATTGACTGCATTATTTTGTTGTCGGGGTGAGTATCAATCCTTATACTGCGGAACGTTTTCTTTACCTCATTTTCTGCAAAGGTCATAAAAATTTTACCATAACCCTTTCCAACTCCATTATTCACCACACAAACTCTGTGAATTGTAGCATAGTCTTGCGTATCCATTAACCACTCCCCTCCTTTTAAGTCATCGTATGCCTTTTCTCCCGAATAAACCAACGCACCATAGATAAGAATTTCATCTCCCTTGCACACAACTCTGCCAACTCCCTTTTCAATATCCGCAATCACCACTTCCCTATTAGGATAGCCGTTTTGCCATTGATTTATCCCCGCTTGTGCAAGTCTTTTTACCGCTCCCGCAATAATTTCCACTATTTTATCTACATCTTTCTTTTCAGCCAATCGCCAAACTAATGTTTCTCTATTCATAATCATTTTAAAAATTTCAGAAAGCAAATATACGATAAAATTATTTTTTCTTATATTTGCACATTATAAAGAAACTTAAAAACAAATAAAGCTATGAAAAAATTATATCGTTCAAGAATCAACAAAAAACTTTGTGGTGTTTGTGGAGGGTTTGCAGAATATTTTGAAATTGACCCAACAATATTAAGAATATTGCTTATCGTATTTGTACTTTGTGGAGGAGCTGGAATATTATTTTATATAATCGCTGCATTAGTTATGCAAGCTAATCCAAATCAATAATATTAGTATGATAATAACAACGACAAACAATATTGAAGGAAAGCAAATAGCGACCTATCTCGGTATTGTAACAGGGGAAATAGTGGTTAAACTTCAATTGAACCCCTTTCTAAAACGTCAAGACCCTGATAAGAAAAATCGAAGTTCGGGATACGAAAGCGCTTTGTTTGAGGCTAAACAGACAGCTTTTAAACAAATGGAAGAAAGAGCTACAAAACTTGGAGCAAACGCTATTGTCGGCATCAGCTTTTCGGTAGATGATTTCAGCGGTGGCTCATACGTTATGGCTTTTGTAAGCGGTACAGCTGTAAAGGCTTACTAAATCACTCCCTTATCAATCTTCCGTTTTCGTATTTTATTAGATACGAATGTCCTTTCTTTGTTTTGAAAGATAGTTTTGCGTCTTTGTAAAGAAGATTGCACTCTTCTGCCGCATTGGATTTAACGATTATTTCTTTCAATTCGCCGTTTTGCCAAATAATATCAAGTTCAAAACCTCCTCTTGCTAAGACTCCTTTCAGTTCACCTTCGCTCCACGCTTTTGGAAGTGCAGGAAGGATATGCAAAAAGCCTAAATGTGATTGCAAAAGCATTTCTAAAATTCCAGCACTACCGCCAAAATTTCCGTCAATCTGAAAAGGTGGGTGCGAATCCCAAAGATTGTTTAACGTTCCGTGTTTTAAGAGATTGCCAAACAAAAGGTATGCTCTATCTCCATCGCAAAGCCTTGCCCATTGATTGATTTTCCAACCCATACTCCAGCCTGTTGCTCCATCGCCTCTATGATTTAAAACAACCTTTGAGGCTTCTGCTAAATCAGGGGTAAGAATTGGAGAAATAGTGCTACCAGGGTGAAGTCCAAACAAATGATTTACATGACGATGTTCATCTTTTGGGTCATCAATATCTTTGCTCCATTCCATAAGTTGCCCATATCGTCCTATTTTATAAGGCATTATTTTTTTCAATACGCTTTCCCATTCTTCCCTTTGAAGTTTGTCTTTTTCTAATACCTCTGCTGATTTTATGGCACAAAGCAATATTTCTCTTGCAACGGCATTAGCAAAAGTAGCTCCTTCATCTATTGGTCCATGTTCGGGAGAGGTTGAAGGGCAAGCGGTATAAATTCCATCGGGTCTTTGCCATAGATAATCTACTGTAAAGTTTGCACTTTCCTTTATTATATCGTAGGCTATTTTTTCTAAGTATTGTTTATCTCGACTGTAATCATAATAATCCCAAAGATGAAGCGCAAGCCATGGTCCTGCCATTGGAGAAAAATTCCAACTCATATCCTCGCTACTTAACGGAGAAGTAAATCCAAATATGTTAGAAGAAATTGAGGCAGTCCAACCTCTTGCATCATAATACGCCTTTGCAGTTTGTCGTCCTGGTAGAATCAATGTGCGAATGTAGTCAATCAGCGGAATATTACATTCAATCAAATTAGCAGGACTTGCTAACCAATAATTCATTTGTAGGTTTATGTTATTATGATAATCAACTCTCCAATCGCCATCTACTCCCCTTGCCCATATTCCTTGAAGATTGCTTGGCAAATTGCCTTTTCGTGAAGAAGCGATAGTCAAATATCTTCCGAAATTAAAGTATAACTCTTCCAAGGCAAAGTCTTTTTCTCCTTTTCTGTAATTTTCAAGACGCAAATCGGTTGGTAAATCTTTTCTTTCTTGATTTGGATTAAGTTTTAGCGAAAGTCTATTAAATAATTTTGCATAATCCTCTACGTGTCTTTGCTTTAAGTCTTGGTAGTCTTTGTTTTTTATTTTTTTAATCGTCTTTTCTGTTGTTTTAATAGGGTTTACTTTTGCGTAGGTCTTTGTGTCAGAAAAATCTGGATTGAAATTCATAAAATAATCCGTATCTCCTGCTAAAACTAACACTACCTCATCGCTATTTTCCACAATAATACGCCCATTTTCCTTTGCTTTAACGCAACCATTCTTTGATTTAATTTTAAATCTCAAAGAAAACTGCATTTTATTCTCCTTTAACGCTCCTTTAAACAAAAGTTCGTTTTCGTTAATTTTCGTAATTTCTATATTCGCTTCGGGATGTGGTCTGTAAAAGAACTCTAAATTTTGTTTCTTTGGTTGATTGGCAGTAAATCTACAAACAATCACACTATCGGGATAAGACGCAAAATATTCCCTTTGGTAGATTGTGCCGTTGTTTTCAAACTCCACTTTTGCCAAAGCCGAATCAAGCAAAAGCATTCTTTTATAATTGGAAGTGTTTTCTTCGTTTAAATGTGTGTAAATACAAAGCTCGCCCAAGGTTGTGTAAGAGCCAAAGCGAAAAGGCTTTTCATTCCAAGCCTCGTATGCTGCATAAGAGTTGAAATTCTTACGAGTAAGAGAGTCTGCCTTTGAATAATCTTTTTCAAGAAAGGCTTGACGAATCTCTTTCAAAAGATGAGAGGATTGTTTGTTAATATTCCAATAATAAGATGCGCTATCAGAAACATTAGGCCCACCTCTCCAAAGCGATTTTTCGTTAAGCGTTAAGCGTTCTATTGCAACAGAGCCTAAAACATTTGCCCCCAAAGAGCCATTGCCTATTGGCAAAGAAAGATTTTCCCACTGCTTATCAGCACCGTAGTCATACATAGAAAGAGTATCAACAGAACGTGTTGGCTTATCAAAATAGATTATTGTCTGTGCATAAGAAAAAACACTAAAAAGACAAAAACAAAAAAAGAAATTACAAACCCTCATAATCAAAATCACTTTAAATATATAAAAGATACAACCTCTCTTAAGATTTTAGAGAGGTTTGTATTTATTTATCTACACCAAATTCTTCCATTCGCCTGTTTCTCCTTGTGGCCAAAAAACATTTTCTATAGTTAGATGCTCACAACCTTCAAAAGCAGTAGATGACGCTCCATCTACTATATATTCTTTTCCATTAAATTCTACCTTATCTGGAAAATCAAGTTTTGTAAGATTCTTATCTATATCTATTACCTCTAGCTTAGTTTCATTAACAAATCTAAATGTTAATCCATTTTTTTCAAAAGTTTCCATACTATTTATTGTTTTATATTCTTATTATTTCAATATTTTCTACCATAAAAGTATTATTTTCTATTTTAGCATTCTTTGGAATGGTAATAGTTCTTAATTTAAAGCATTGGTAAAAAGCCCTTGTTTCTATTGTTTTTACGCCATTACCCATAATGACGCTCTTCAAGTTCACACACCCATAAAAAGCTTCATAGCCAATAAAAGCAACACTATCAGATATAGCTACAGAGTTTAAGTTCTCACATCTAAAAAAAGCAAAATCCCCAATACTAGTAACATTATTTGGTATAATAACTGACTCTAAGTTCTCGCAACTATAAAAAGCACCATTACATATTTCAGTAACACTATCAGGCAGAACAACAGACTTTAAGTTCTTGCAACCATCAAAAGCGCCATAGCCTATTTTAGCAACATTATTACCCAAAACAAGAGAGTTTAATTTTTTACATTCATAAAATGCTCTTTCACCTATAACATTTACACTATCCCCAACAATAACACGTTCTAAATTAACACAATTATTAAAAGCACCATTACCTATTTCAGTAACACTATTAGGAATAATTACAGAGATTAAGTTATAACCACCAAATGCTTCACATCCAAGAGAAGCTACTATATATTCTTTCCCTTTGTATTCAACTTTTGAAGGAATAACCACTTCTGCATTTTTACTTTTATAACCATTTATCCTTACTTCATTTTCTGATATTATATCAAAGACATAATCGTCTGTTTGAAACAAAGAACTATTCTCTTCAATTACAACTTTAATATTTTTAAGCCAAGCTATATTTGAGCGAATAGCACAATCCTTAGCAATTATTACCTCTTTCACATTGGAGTTTCTAAAAGCGTATTCTTCAATATAAAAAGTAGCATTAGAAAGTACTACTCTCTCTAAATTATCACATTCATAAAATGCATCTTCCCCTATAGAGGTAACACTATATTCTTGTCCTTTGTACTCAATCTTTGAAGGAAGTGTTAATTCTATCTCATTTCCTTTATACCCATTTATGATTACTTCATTTACACCACCTATCTTAAACACATAATCTCCTAATTGAAATAGGTATGGATTTGTTTCAGGTATTACAACTTTTACTCCTTTGCGAAAAGCGGTGTTAGATAAGTGGACACAAGTTTCAGGTATTTCAACCTCCTTGGCATCACAATCAATTAAAGATTTATAACCAATTTCAGCAACTATGTATTCAAACCCTTCATTATCTGACACATTTGAAGGAATTTCTAAATATTCTTCATCATTATTTTCATCTCCTTCATATCCTATCAATACAACATCAGGAACTTCCTTCTGTATTGAACCTTTTGGAAATTTGGCTTCAAAATAAAAAACAAAACCATAATCTACGAACTCCAACATAACTTATAATATTTTAATTATTAATCACTCTGCAAAGATAAAAAAACTGATTATTTTAATCTCTATATATTCTAACTTGTTTATCAAATGCTTTTACTGACATTTTAGTAACACCTTTTGGTAAAACAACCGTTTTCAAATTACTACAACCCGAAAAAGCTTCATTTCCAATATAGAATGTCCCTTCTGCTAATGTTAGTGAGTTTAATGAGCTACACCCAGAGAATGATGCTGCACAAATTCCTCTTACCGTATTTGGTATAGAAACAGATATTAGATTTCTATTATTAGCAAAAGCTTTGTTTCCTATAATATCAACAACACAAGTTTTTCCGTTTATTTTTACCAAAGATGGAATCTCTATTTCTTCTTTTTCACTACTACAATGCCATATAGTTACTTTCCCTACTCTATTATAAGCAACGCCATTTAGATAAAAGGTAAGAAAACCTGTTCCTATTAGAGCATAATTTCCTATTTTTATTTGATAGCTATTACCATAATGCAAACCATCTATCACTTCTAATTTTCCTGAACTTCTAAAAGCTTCTGCATCAATAGTAGCCTTTGATGGTAAAACAACCTTTTGCAAACTAGCACAACGTCCAAAGGCAGCTCTTCCAATAGTTTTCACAGTATTTGGAATTTCCACAGAAGTCAAATTAACACATTTCCAAAAAGCTCCATTTTGAATAGTTGTGATAGTATCAGGCAAAATAATAGAAGTCATGTTACTTCCCATGAATGCTTTTTCTCCAATGGTAGTAACTGGAAAAGCTTCTCCATTTATCTCCACTGAGGATTGCACAACAACATCTTTATTATTTGCTACACTACACACCACACTAGCTTCCAAAACTTCACCTTTATAAGCTAGACCTTTAAAATAAAAAGTAATAAATCCATGATTACAAAAATCATAATTACCAACCTTTAAATCACTCTTACCAGAATAAAACACACCATCTTTTTCAACAAAACCACCAGCCAATCTAAAAGCATCTTTATCAATAGTTGCATTTTCAGGCAAAACAACAGAGGATAAACTACTACACTGAAAGAAAGCATTCTTCTCAATATTAGAAAGATTATACGGAATAATCACAGAGTTTACATATTTACACAAAAGAAAAGCATACTCTGCAATATTATCAACAGGATAAGTTTTTCCATTTATCTCCACAAAAGATTCAATCACAACTTTTCCCTCAACCTCTCTTTCACAACGCAGAACACTTGCTCTCTTTACAACACTTTGATAAACCTCATCATTGATATAAAATGTTATAAAACCAGGATTATAAAACTTATATTCACCTATTTTAAAATCACCTTTCCCTCCATAAGTTATATTGTTTATTTTAGTAAATCCACCCGAGCCTCTAAACACATTTGTAGCAATAACAGCATTTTCAGGCAAAACAACTTTTTTCAAGTTTGGACAGTAGGCAAATGCACCATTTGTTATTTTCCTAACACTATTAGGAATAACTACAGAGGTTAATTCCTCACAAAATGTGAATGCAGTATCATTAATTGACACCACCTCATAATCTTCTCCCTTATATTCAATCTTTGAAGGGATAACCAATTCTTGCAAACTCTCATTTGCAAACCCTAATACTTGTGCTTGTTTTTTGTTAATTAAAAATCTTAAACCATTTAAACTAATCATTTCTCCCATAATTTTATTAATTTTATTAATTAATACAATACTCTTACTCACATTCTGCATTTATCTCAAAAAAAGTGTTTAATTTCTAACACCTTTTTACCTACCTACAAAAACCTCATTATGCAAAAATCTAACGTGTCTTTCACTATAACATAGAGGACCTGGATTTACATAATACTTCCAATCCGATTTACACTTAGGAAATGGAGAGTTTTCTCTAATAATATGCGATTTCAAGTTGTAAGTTTGAACAACTAGCTCTCCAAAACTTAAAAGCTCTTCAAAATTTGTTTCTTTATTATGTTTATCTTTGTTATAAACAACAATATATCTTTCAATCAACTCTTCTTTTTCAGCGTAGACAGGAGTATAGATAAATAATCCCTTTTTTAAGCGTTCTATTACCTCTACAAAATCATCGACTTGACTAAAGGCGTATAAGACAATACACCCCTTATCAATATATCTTTCAAGTAAATTCTTAACAGCACTCTTCTCTATTGAGCGCATAGGAGCTCTATTATAGTCGTTATGGCGATACTCTTTCAACATATTATTTTCCATATACTTATATATTTTAATTAAACAATTCAACCAACTATTATAGATATTTCAATAAGTCTTTAGGACTTTCTAGTCTGAAATCGTAAGGAGAGTTTTCAAGTAACTCTCTTTCTCCTGTTGCCCAAAAACAAGCCGCAGCCTTTACACCAAACTCCTTTGCCCAAGTCATATCTATTGCCTGATCGCCAACATAAACGACTTCTTCCAGCTTTATGTCAGGCAAGTTCAAGGCTTCCAAAGCTTGTCCTATAAGGACAGACTTGTCTAAGGCACGAAGGTTAGGCCATTTTGCCCCTATACCATAACGACCTACTATAGTTTTAGGAGAAATCTTTAACTTTCTTATCATAAATTCTATGAAAGTCTTTTGGTTACGAGAGACAATAGCAAAGATTACCCCTCTGTCTTCCAATTCTTTAAAGACTTCCCTCCAACCTTCTACCAAAGGTAAATCCTTTGCCAAACCTCTTTTTTCTTTTTCTTCTTCTTTTGTTAGTCTTCTGTGATAGAAGTGCTCTATACTTGAAGAGTCTACTAATGTTCTGTCAAAATCTGTAAATACTACCTTAATCTTATTTTTCTCCATATTTTTATATTTTTTTATATTCTTACTCACATTCTATACCAAAAAGCTCTTTATAAAGCAATTTTTTTACCAAATAAAGTCAAATCCTCAGGCAATTTCACTTCAATTTCTCCTTTTTTATCTCTTATTTCCATTAAAATATTACCAAGAGTATTATAACCTTCAAAATAACCATCCTTTAACCTTGCCCCCCAAAATATTCCTTTTCTTCTAAAAGTAACATCTTCTATTATATACCTATCCCCAGTCTTTTCCAACAGTTCTCTGAAGCCTGTATTTTGCTGATATTTAAGCCTTAAGACATACTTCATTATTTTTACACAATTATTTTGCCAATCTGAATAATGAAACTCTTTATACTTGTCATTTACAAAGGTTTTCTTACACCACAAAGCGTTTTTATGATTCTGAATTTCTCTTTGCAATTCAGCAAATCCACTGAATCTCAAAGCTATATATAAATGCTCTGATGTTATAAAATGTTCTCCATTACATTCTACTGGAAACATCCTACTCATATTTCCCAATGCACCAAACTCTTCATTTACTTTTCTAAAAGCAATACTCTTTTCTTCTTTAAATCTCATCATAACAAAAATCTTTTAAATTTATAACTAATATTTTTGACTCACATTCTATATCAAATCATAGTATAATTAGAATAAAAAGAATGTTTTTTAAGTTAAAAAAGGGTGTTTTTATAGAAAAAAATAGAAAATATATCTACTAAAACCTTGTTTAGTAAAGACAATAAAAAGCAAAGTGCACCTTAATGCACAAACTTCTATCTATAAAAATAAAATATCTGGAAAAAAACACTTCTCCCTTTTACGTAAAAAAGAAAAAAAGGTTCAATCCAAACCAAAACTTTTTCATAAACAACTGATATTCATTGAGAAAAAAATTTAACATTAGTTTAAATAACGTTTAAAGTGTGTTTAAAGAGAGTTTAAACGTTGTGAATTGCTTTCAATTTAGTATCTTTGCAAATAATAATAACAACGTTATGGAGACTTTTTATCATGGAACGACTAAATTATTTGATAAATTTAGTTTGACACATGTTTTAGAAGGAGCAGGTAAAGTGAAGTTCGGATATGGAGTTTATTTAACATCATCTTACAATTCTGCCGCTCATTATTCGTTTGGTAATGGAGAAAAAAACTATGTTTACACAGTAGAAATACCCGATTTAACACAAGATAACTTCATTGCATTTGGCAAACCTATACTAAAACACTTAGTAGAAAAAGCAGAAAAGTTAATAGGAAAACACCTAAACGAAAAACACCTAAACGATGGAAAAGAGTTCAGAAAATTACTCGCTAATCATTTTGATAAGAAAAACCCACTTGAAGGAGAAAAACAAGCATCTAAATGGTTAAACGAAAATGGAATAGAGTATATCATATGGCCTTATAATTGGAAAAAAGGATACGAAGGAGAAACCAATCGTGCTGTTTTAGACCAAAACAAAGTAAAGATAATAAAAATAGAAGAAATCACATTAGATGAAAAAAAGAAATTAAAAGAAATCATAGGAGAAGTAAAAAATGTTAAGCGATTGGATTAAAAAACACTACCCTCAATATTGGGGATTTAATACCTACCCTTTTGATAAAGTTGCGAGAGTGCATAAGATAAAAGATGAATGGGGCATGTTTAGCAATTTCGCACATACTCCAATAAAAGTAAAAACAATAGAGTTTGACACCACTGAAAGACTATTTCAAATGGTAAAATTTAACTCAAAAGAGATACAAGAAGAAATTTATAATAAAAAAGGAAACCCTAAAATGACCGCTAAACACTATCAAAAAGTCAATCCCAATAACATCAGAGACGAATGGGGGGAAATTTTTATTGATGTAATGAAATGGTGTTTAGAATTAAAATATAATCAAAGCGAAGACTTTCGTAAAGAATTAGAACGTAGTAAAGGATTATTCATTATTGAAGACCAAACAAGCTTCCCAAGAAAAAATGCAGATGCATGGGGAGTTAAATTGATAGACAATGAGTATGTTGGACCTAACTTACTTGGCAAATTACTTATGGAATTGCGCGACAATAAAGTGTTTAACACAACATTTGAACATTTGATATTAATATAATTATTTTTTATTTCAAGGCAATCATTCCTTTACTTCCAATAAACGACACTGAACGAGAAGCGATTTCTATTGCTTTGTTAAGGCATTCTTTTATTAGACTTTCTGTCATCTTTGAAATAGAAAGACAATCTTTCTCACACAAACAAGCAATAAATTGAGAGGTTATCCAATCACCTGCCCCTTCCGTATCTACCACATTATCATTTGGTATAGAGTCAAGTTTTATCCACCCATTTCCACAAAGATTAAATTCAAGTCCTCCTTCACCTAAGGTGCGAATAAAAAGTTTATCTTTATATTGTTCTGTAAAAGAGATATCGCTTATTCTTTCATGACTAAATTTAACAACATCACTTAGTTCCACTCCTTTGAGTAATTTCTTCTGCTCATTATCTCTTTCAGGTTCAAAATATATCAACGTACCTTTTTTACGTAATTGTTCTGCAATATATCGCAATCCTGCCTCTGAGGCATCAAAAAAATAAACATCAGGAACAAAGTCCAATTTTTCCATAAACTCAGGCGCTTCATCACGCAAACGTATAAATTTTCGTTTAGGAAAACGACTTGAAGGAGATGTAACTCTAATAGAAAAGGTTTTCTCTCCTGCTTTATTAACTTTGTGAGTACAATCAAACAAGGTAGTACCTCCATTAACACTATTGTCCACAAAACGGATATCTGCACCATATCTCTGCAAATCCTCTTTCATTCTAAGGCCATAATCCGAAAGGTCAAAATGACCAATAGGAAAAGTTTGTACGCCAAGATACGAAAGGATACAACTTACATTTCCACATGTATTTCCGATAGATTCAACAACAACTTTTTCCTCAAATTTATTCTTTTTCCCTACAACAAATCCATCATGATACTCACGCACCTTTACAATATCAAATGCAAAATTACCACTTAACAAACAAGTTTTATTATCTATCATATTATTTATTTATTTAAATCAAGATATTCAATTATATCTTTTGGAGAATAAAAACTAAAATCCTTTTCACTTTGATTTAAAAGTTCACTCTCATGCGTTCCCCAATAACATGCACCAGCCTTCACACCTGCATTATGAGCACTTTCAACATCTCTCTCTTGGTCAGAAAGATAAACAACATCACTCGCATTTAGATGTTGAAAACTATCTTTTTCAAGCGATTGAGTTATCAAAACATCTTTTGATATCGTTTTTTTGAATCTTCCCTTTTGTCCTTCTCCATAACGTGTTAATACACTATCAAAAACATGAGTTAATTTCCAATATTTAAGGGTTCTTTCAATAGTACCTTTAGTACAATGAGAAACTATCCCTATTGGAATATCGTTAGTTTTCACACATTCAAATACATCTTTCCAACCCTCATACAAAGGACAATTAGGAATATTTCCCCACACCTCTTCCCAATTCAATCCTTTTTTTTGCCCATGGTTATATGGTTGCGACCATGTATCAAATAATGTACCATCAAAATCCACTAAAATTCCTTTAATTTTTTGTCTTTCACTCATATTATTTTTATTTTTGACATCTATGCATAACACATAACTACCATTATTTGTTCAATTTAATTAAAATTTATCAGCAAACTCTTTTCTAAAGACTTCACTAAGGGTTTGGATTTTCTCAGAATTTCTCCCCAAGATAACTCTTATTTTGAACAATGTTCTAATACAAAAGTACTAATTTGTTGCAAATTCCCAATAAAAAATTGTAACATTTTTGAAATTATGTAGTATAAAAAACAAAGTAACATATAAAAAGCTATTGGTATGAAAAACAAATTTAATTTAGTAAAATACGAAGGAAATGAATACCACGGTTATGCGGTAATTGAAAACAGTGAACACAAATGCAATGCTGTTTACTTTGACCCTGATGAAGTTTATGATTTTTGTGAAAAGAATAATGTAGATTATTATGATGATTTTGAAACAGCGTTAATAGGAGAAATAAACAGTTCAAACTATGAACCGTTTTTTGAAGAATGGTACGATAGAATTGAATTACCAGATATATACTCAGATGAACATATATTTTCCGCTCAACAAGGAGATAATGAATATTTAATTCGTTTGGGTGATTATGATGGAGAATGGAGGGTTTTAAAACCAATGGAACCTTATACCGATGATGAAATTTTAGAGATATTGTGTAAATACGATAGTCGTGACATCAACCCTCATAAAGTAATTCAGCAATTCAATATTGATATAGATGCTTTGGAAGATGAAGGTTATAAAGATGAAATTATAAACTTGTTAAATAGTAGGGAAAAAAGAATAGATAATAAAGAAGACATATTCTTTATTACTTCAAATCCATCTATCACATAACAACTATCTTTCAAATTAGTATCTTTGCATTGGCAAAAACAACCATCGGTGGAAACTTATCAGCAAAGGACACGTTGTGAATTGCTTTCAATTTAGTATCTTTGCATTAGCAGAAACAACTCTATCTCTCAATGAAAA
>JAZRCB010000027.1:0-15759 GCA_045635365.1 Candidatus Onthomorpha sp. | reverse complement strand
ATAACTATTTACAGTAAAATGTTGTTGTGCTAAAACTACGACATTGCTAAACAAGATAGCACAAATTAAAAATAATGCTTTTTTCATATTACAGTCCTCCTCTTTTTGATTTCTTATATATAAGACAAGATTTTTAGCAAAAATGTTACAGTTACATTTTTTTTTTTTTGAATATGTATATAATAAGTTGATAATTAATAAATTAAAAGCCCAAAGAAAATGTGTTCTTTGGGCTTTAATTCTTAATTATAAATGAAGTTTTACTTCTAATAAGATTTTGCAAATATTACTCTTTTGTTTGATGGTTTGCCTGTAAGAATACATTTTCCTTCTTCTTCTACAGCATCAAAAGGTATGCAACGTATTGTTGCTTTTGTTAGTTCTTTGATTTTTTCTTCTGTTTCTGGTGTGCCGTCCCAGTGAGCTGAGATAAATCCTCCTTCGTTTTCAAGAATTTTTACAAACTCTTCCCATGTGTCTGCTTTTCTTGTGTTTTCTTCTCTGAAGGCTTTTGCTTTTAAGAAAAGGTTTGTTTGAATTTCTTCTATGAGTTTTTCTATTGTTGCTACTGCGTCTTCTACTGCAATGGTTTGTTTTTCTAAAGTATCACGTCTTGCTATTTCGCATTTACCTTCTGCAAGGTCTCTTGCACCCATTGTTAAACGTACAGGCACGCCTTTGAATTCATATTCGCTGAATTTCCAACCTGGTTTGTATTCTCTGCGGTCGTCATACTTAACACTTATTCCTTTTGCTTTAAGTTCTGCTTGTATTCTTGCAACTTCTGCGTTTATTTTTTCGCATTCTTCTTCTGTTTTGAAGATAGGAACTATTGCAACTTGTATTGGTGCAAGCTTTGGAGGAAGAACTAAACCATTATCATCAGAGTGTGACATAATTAAAGCTCCCATAAGTCTTGTACTTACTCCCCAAGATGTTGCCCAAACATATTCTAATTTGTTTTCTTTTGAAAGGAATTTTACGTCAAAGGCTTTTGCGAAGTTTTGTCCAAGGAAGTGTGATGTTCCTGCTTGTAAGGCTTTTTTGTCTTGCATCATTGCTTCAATACAGTAAGTATCTATTGCTCCTGCAAAGCGTTCGTTTGGTGATTTTACTCCTTTCAATACAGGCATTGCCATATAGTTTTCTGCAAAATCTGCGTAAACTTCAAGCATTTTCTTTGTTTCTTCTACTGCTTCTGCTTCTGTAGAGTGAGCAGTGTGGCCTTCTTGCCACAGGAATTCAGCTGTTCTTAAGAACATTCTTGTACGCATTTCCCAACGTACTACGTTTGCCCATTGATTGCAAAGAATTGGTAGGTCTCTGTATGATTTTATCCAACCTTTATAAGTATCCCATATAATTGTTTCTGAGGTTGGACGTACTATAAGTTCTTCTTCTAAACGTGCATCTGGATCTGGTTCCAATCCTTTTGAACCATCTCTTTTTGGTTTTAGACGGTGGTGTGTTACCACAGCACATTCTTTCGCGAAGCCTTCAACGTGTTCTGCTTCTTTTTCAAAAAATGATTTTGGAATGAAAAGAGGAAAATATGCGTTTTGATGTCCTGTTTCTTTGAACATACGATCTAATTCGTCTCTCATTTTTTCCCAAATTGCGTAACCGTAAGGTTTTATTACCATACAGCCTCTTACTGATGAGTTTTCTGCTAAGTCTGCTCTTACTACTAATTCATTATACCATTCTGAATAGTTTTCTGAACGTTTTACAAAATCTTTTGCCATATTTATACAACTTTTTATCTCTATTTAACGTTTGATTATTTGTAAGACAAAAAAATATTTGTATTTTTGTCTCTTCAAATGAGTTGCAAATATACAAATATTTTATAAACATTTTTTAGAAAGGGCTTGTATTATGAAGATAAATAGTTTATTTGGAAGCTTAAGATTAGTTTTTCTTTCTTTAATCGTGGTTATAGCTTTTAGTAGTTGTGGTGTTAATATCCCTACTATTGCTTATGATGACGTGTATGCTACTAACGTTAAGGAGCATGAACATTTCTTTGCAGAAGATACTGATAGCAAAATCTTTCAAGATGATGCTTACACAAAGAAAAGAGAGCATTATAGAGAGTCTATTGGCAAAAAACAAGATATTGAAGGTGGGGTAGTAGCTGAAAAGGATTCTTTACAAGGTGAATATGAGGTTAATTATGTTGAATATGACGAAGATGATTATTATGATTATGCTTATAGCGCTCGTTTAAGAAGATTTTATCATCCTTTTACTTATAGTGATTATTACGCAGATTATTATACTAATTTGTATTGGTACACTCATGACCCATTATATTGGGGTACTTCTATTTATTTAGGTTATAGTTGGTGGTATTCTTCTTATTATTCAAGATGGTATGATCCATTCTATTGGCCTTACGCTTCTTGGTATTGTGGCCCTCATTATCATCACCACCATCATCATTCACCACATCACCATGGACATCATCACGATGTTTGTTATTTCAATTCTATGGATAATAATTCTAATATGTATAGAGGAAGTTCAACAGGTGGTAGCATAAAAAGAGCAGGTAATGTTACAGGAACTTCTATTAAAAATGGAATGACAAGAACAAACAGCAATGTTGGTAAAGCTACTATGAATAAAAAGCCAAGTGCAATGAATAGACCTAATGGCTCATCTAACAAATATAACAAGCCTACAAGAGCAACTAATACATCAAAGACTAATTTTAATACTAATAGAGGAGGAAAAGTTTCTACTATAAATAGACAAACTAATAGTAGTTCAAGGAGTTTTAATAGAAGCAGTGGTTCTTCTTTTAATCGTAGTGGAAGTTCTTCATCTTCTTCTCGCTCTTCGGGTAGTTCGTTTGGAGGAGGATCAAGAGGAGGTTCAAGTAGTGGTGGTTCTATTAGAAGATAGTGTTTAATAACATAAAAAAGACATATATGAAAAAAATAACTGTTTTTATTTTGAGTGTTTGTGCTTTCTTTGGAGTGAAAGCTCAAAGTGAAGAGTTCCCTTTGTATTTTAGTCAAATGGGTTTAGAGGGAACAGCTAATTATATGAGTAGAGCGGGAGCTATAGGTGCAGTTGGTGGAGATATTATGTCAGCTCACTACAATCCTGCTGGATTAGGAGTTTATAGAATAGCTGAATTGACATTCTCGTCTGGTTTAAACTTTACTAAAACATCTGCGATAACAGATGATATGGGTTTTAGTGACGATAGAACAAGATTAACTTTTGGTAATTTTGGTTTTGTACTTCCTGTTAAAGTAGATGAATCAGGTTGGGAATATGCTCAAGTTACAGTTGGATTGAATAGATTGAAAACTTTTTCAAATAATGTGACAATGGGTAGAGTTGGTATTCCTTTGTCTTTTATTGACCAAGTTGTTATGAATGATATTGTAGAATATCAAGATGCTGAGAATGAATTTATCAGAGCAGGTGTTGTTGATTTGGATTCTGCAGGTAATCTTTCTTCTATTTTTGAAACAGGAAGTTTTGAACAATTTAAAAGAATCAAATATAGTGGTTCGGTAAATGAGTTTGCTTTCTCGCTTTCTGGTAATTACAAAGATATGTTGTATGTTGGTGCTACATTAGGAATCCCTGTAGCAACTATGACTACTATTACTAATTTTACAGAAAATAAAGTAGCAAACGAAGAGGTAATTGCTTCTTATGAGAATATTCAACAACAAGATTTGTCTTGTGCAGGAATTAATTTAAAGGCAGGTTTTATTTTTAGACCAATTTCTTCTCTTAGAATAGGAGCAGCAGTACATACTCCTACATATTATTCTATTACTGATGACTTTTCTTCTATCGTAAAGTACACAGAAACTGCAGGAACTGTTGGACCTACTTTCTTTTATGGCATACAAACTCCATTTAGATTATTAGCTAATGCTGCTTTTGTCTTTGGAGATATTTCTTCTTCTATTGTTGGTACTTTGAGTGCTGATTATGAATATGCTGATTATTCTTTGATGAGATTTGATTTCACAGAAGATGCTTTTGGTGAATATGAATTTAATAGTAGTATAGAAGATGTATTCCGTCCTGCTCACACTTTAAGACTTGGTTGTGAAGTTAAGTTAGGACCATTTTCTTTAAGAGGAGGTTATGCTATGCAAGGAAATCCTTATGTAGAAGTTCAAAATGATGCTTCTATAAAATATACTACTTTAGGTTTAGGTTATAGAAAAAGTAAAGTGGGATTGGATTTAGCTTATGTTCATTCTTTCGGAGACTCTAAACACTATTGGTACGACGGAATGGAAACAAATATGAGCGAAATACACAATATTATTCAAGCAACGATAGTTTTTAAATTCTAAAATATTAAATACATTAAATAAAATTTAGTTATGGCTTTACAAATTACAGATGCTACATACGCAGAATTAGTAGCGCAAGACAAATTAGTAGTTATAGACTTTTGGGCAGAATGGTGTGGCCCTTGTCGTAAAGTAGCTCCTATTATAGATGAACTTTCAGGAGAATATGAAGGAAAAGCATTCATTGGAAAATGTGATGTTGATGGAAATAGCGAAATAACAGCAAAATTTGCTGTAAGAAATATTCCTACAATTATTTTCTTGAAAAACGGAGAATTGGTTGATAAATTAGTAGGTGCTCAATCAAAAGCTAGTTTAGTTGAAAAAATAGAAAAACACCTATAGTCTTTAGATATGTCTGAAGAATTAAGAGATAAGTCTCTTTATAATTCTATAGATTTTAAGACTACTCAAATAGTTGAGGGATTTATGACGGGCTTTCACAAAAGCCCGTTTCATGGTTTTTCGGTAGAGTTCGCAGAACATCGTTTGTACAATACGGGTGAAAGTACAAAATATATAGATTGGCGATTATATGCTCGTACCGATAAATTATTTGTAAAAAGGTTTGAGGAAGAAACTAATTTGCGTTCAATGTTTGTTTTGGACACATCTTCTTCTATGTTTTTTCCTTATAACTCAAATGCTAAAAAAGAAAATTCAAACAAATTATCATTTGCAATTTACGCTTGTGGGGTAATAATGCAGGTACTCTACAAACAAAGAGATGCTTTTGGCCTATCATTTGTTAGCGAAAATATAGATTATGTATCTCCTATTAAGGTAAATCTTGCTCACAAGCAGTATTTATTAACTCTTTTAGAAAATAAACTTAAAGAGAAGGATTGTTTGTCAAGACCTACTTGTTTAGATAAGGCTTTGCATTCTTTGTCAGAACAAGTTCACAAACGTTCTTTATTTATTATTTTTACAGATTTGTTTTCTGATAATTTCTCTACAGAAGATTTAATAGATTCTCTTCGCCATTTGAAACATAATAAACATGAAGTGATTTTGTTTCATGTATATGATAATAAACACGAAGTAGATTTTGATTATAAATTGGGCTATTACCGATTTGTAGATGTTGAAAATGGAAAAGAGTTGAAGGTGAATCCAGACGAAATAAGAAAACAATATATAGAGATAACAAAGAATAGATTAGATACAATCAAAACAGAATGTAATAAATTAAAGATAGATTTTGTTCAAGCAGATATAAACAAAGACTTTGATCAAATTTTATTTCCGTTTTTGATAAAGCGTTCAAAATTAAAATAAGATTTATGGGTATAAAACAAAGATTACAAAATATTTGGGCAATAGAAGATAATAGAAATATAATAAAAGATGGAGCTATATTCGGTATTGTTACCATTATTTTCCATTTCTTGTATTGGAATACCAATATGAATTCGTGGTTATTTGGACCCTTTACGACAGAAGTCTTTGATTTTTTTACTAATATCGCTTATCAAGGAACAAAAATTCTATTAGAGAATTTTTCGGATTATCCGTTTATTTCTGAAGGAATGCAATTTAAATACTATGATGAATTAGGAGTATATGCCACCATTACCATAATACACGATTGCTCTGCAATAAAACAATGTATGCAATTTCTTTTAGTAATGGCCTTTTGTCCAAATAAATGGTATAAACGACTTGTTTATTTCCTAATTGGTTCAGTAATTATTTTGTTCTGCAACATCATTAGATGTTATCTTCTTTCAGATGTATTAGCAGCAGGAGGAGATTTCGATTATATGCACGATTGGGTTGCTCGTCCTTTGATGTATGTTGTTATCTTTGCCTTGTGGTTTGTTTGGATAGAGTTCTTCGCAAGAAAGAAAAAGAAATCTAAGAACGAGAAGCTTGAAGAGTCACACTAACACTTTTCATTTGTCCTCCCAAAGGTGGATTTAATTTGTGGACAGTTACCTCGCACCATTTTATTTCTTTATAAGCATCTAAAATAGCATTATTTATTCTTTTGCCTACATGTTCTAATAGGTGAGAAGGTGTATCCATTTCTTTTTTTATCAGTTGATATACATCAAGATAATTAACTGTGTCATTTATATTATCGCTTTCCTCTGCTTTGGTTGTATCAGTCTCAAAAACGAAATCAACAAGAAAATTAGTGCCTATAGTTCTTTCTTCCTCAAAACAACCATGATGAGCGAAAAAAGACATTGAATTAATACGAATTATTGCCATAATAAAAAAATGAAATCAAGAATAAAAAAAATAATACCAAGAATTAATTTTTTTATTCTTGGTATTATTTTACTGATTAAAAGTTTTGCTTAAACTGATTTAAAAATCTCACATCATTTTCAAAATACATTCTCAAATCGTTTACGCCATATTTTAGCATAGCTATTCGTTCTACACCCATTCCAAAGGCAAATCCAGAATATATTTTGCTATCTATATTAGATGATTCTAAAACATTAGGGTCTATCATTCCACACCCCATAATTTCTAACCAACCTGTTCCTTTACAAACATTGCAACCTTTTCCACCACACAAGTTACAAGAAACGTCCATCTCAGCACTTGGTTCTGTGAAAGGGAAGTAAGAAGGACGAAGTCTTATCTTTGTGTCAGCTCCAAACATTTGTTTAGCGAAGTAAAGTAAACTTTGTTTAAGGTCAGCAAAAGAAACATCTTTATCAATGTACAAACCTTCTATTTGATGGAAAATACAATGCGCTCTTGCTGAAATTGCTTCATTTCTAAAAACTCGTCCTGGTGCAATTATTCTAATAGGCGGTTGTTGGTTTTCCATTGTTCTTACTTGAATAGAAGAAGTATGAGTTCTCAAAACTGCGTGATTAGCATCTTCTCTATTCTCAATAAAGAAAGTATCTTGCATATCTCTTGCAGGGTGTTCAGCAGGGAAATTCAAGGCAGAAAAAACGTGCCAATCATCTTCAATTTCTGGACCCTCTGCAACGCTATAACCTATTTGTGAAAAGATATCTATAATTTCGCTTCTTACTAAAGATATAGGGTGACGAGAACCTGTCTTTTCTAATATAGCTGGTTTAGTTAAATCATCTATTTGAATTTTAGATTCATTCTTTGCTTCAATCACCTCTTTAAGGCTTTCTATCTTAGTTTGAATAGCTGTTTTCAAATCATTAAGAAGCATACCCATTTCTTTTTTCTCTTCATTGGGTACTGATTTGAATTGAGCAAACAACTCATTCATCAAACCTTTTTTGCCAAGATATTGAATCCTTAATTGTTCTAACTCTTCAGCAGTATTAACGCTTAACTGCTTAATATTTTCTATCGCTTGTTTTAATCTATTTTTCATATCTAAATTATTCAACAATGCTTATAGTCATTTTTACATCTTCAACTGGACGGTCAAAGCGGTCTTTTTGAACTTTAGCAATTTTATCAATAACCTCTAAACCCTCAATAACTTCTCCGAAAACAGTGTATTCATAATCCAAGAAAGGAACTCCACCTACGTTCATATAAGCATCTTTTTGTGTTTGATTGAATTGTTTACCCATTCTTGCTTGTAGCATGTTCAATTCATCAGAAGTGTAACGTTTACCTTGAGCAATGTAGAATTGACTTCCTGATGAAGCTTTTTGAGGATTTACATTATCTCCCATTCTTGCAGCAGCTAAAGCTCCTTTTTTGTGAATCAGTTCTTGTTTAAATTCAGCAGGGATTGTGTATCCTGGGCCTCCTGAACCTAATTGTTGATTTGGTTTAGCTGTTTTAGAGTTAGGGTCACCACCTTGTATCATAAAACCATCAATAACTCTATGGAAAAGAGTTCCATCATAATAACCTTCTTTTACTAATTTGATGAAATTATCTCTATGTAAAGGAGTTTCATCATAAAGAACGGCCTTCATATCGCCATAATTTGTGCTAATCAATACCATAGTTAGTGTTTCTTTTATTGTTTCTTGCTTAATTTCTTTTGTTTCAGAAGGGCTTGTAGATTCAATTTTTGCCATTTTACTTGAACAAGCACTCATAAAAATCCCAATAAAAAGGATTAAAAATAGATTTTTTTTTGTGTTCATACTTTTTTTTATTAGTTTTGCAATTCGTAATTAAATTAAAGTGCAATACTACAAAAAAAAACTGTTATGAGAAAGAGTTTGATAAGAATTTTTTTAATCGCAATTTGTGCAGTACTTGTTTCTCCTCTATTTTCTTCTTGTGCTGAAGAAGAATTAGATGGTTGTGGATTAACTGTTGTTGTTAAAGATGCAAAAAATACATCTAAAAAATATAGCAATGCAACAGTAAACATTAGCAAAGAATCAGGAAGTGTTAAAAGAAATGGAAAAACAGGAGACAATGGAGAAGCTTACTTCTTCTTTGACAACGAAGCAATATTAGATATTTTCGTTACACATGTTTCTGATGATGAAATGCCTGTAACAAGAACAGGAAAAAGTACTGTAAGATTAAAATATGGAGAAGTTGTTACAAAAGAAGTATTGATTCAATTATAATTAATTGGGAATCAAACTATACTTTTAAAACAATATCCCTTTTTACTATAGAAAGATAATACGTTTTCAAGACAATAAAGCATATTTTTCTCTGCTTTAGGATTGTCATGAAAAAGAATAATGTCACCAGCTTTCAGTTTGAGAGAGTTTCTTAAACAGAGAGCTGGTGAATATTTTTTGTTATAATCAAAACTGATAACAGTCCATAAAATAATTCTATAACCTTTAGCTTTAACATCTTTTAGTTGATTCTTAGTCAAACGACCATATGGAGGACGAAATAGTTTTGTATTACATAATTCAGCACATTCATTTACGCTATTTTCATAATCAAGGCGACTTGTTTTTAACCCATTTGAATGATACATTGTGTGATTTCCAATAGAATGTCCTTCTTCTAAAATAGATTTATAGCAATCGGGGTGTTTTCTTACGTTATCTCCCACACAGAAAAAAGTCGCTTTTGCATTATATTTTTTTAATAAGTCTAATACCTTTGATGTAACCTCAGGTACGGGCCCATCATCAAAAGTTAAGAATATTGCTTTCTCATTAGTTTTTATTCTCCATTCAATATTTTTAGAAAATAGTGTTTGAATAAATTTAGGTATTTTAGAAATCATAATCCGTTTCTTTAACAGCGTCAATAATATCGTTGTAAGCAAATCCCTTTCCCATTAAGTAGGAAATAGTTTTCTTGAATTTAATATTTTTATTTCCTGAAATAGAAATATATTTTTTTGAATACAAATCTTGAATCAAAGAAACGTATTCATCAAAATCAATTTCATTAAGAGCCTTTGTAATACATGTTGAGCTGACTTGTTTTAACCTTAACGCATTTGCAATTTTTAGCTTTCCCCATTTGTTTTGATGAAACTTGCTTACTGCAAACAAATCAGCATATCTTTGTTCATTGATAAATCCTTCGCAAATAAGCTCTGCAACACAATCTTCACTTTCTTCTCTACTTAAGCCATAATACATTAATTTTTCAAGGACTTGACTTTGGCATCTTTCCTCCTTAGCACAATAATCTCTTGCATATTCTAAGCCTTGAGTAATAGTATATAATTTTAATTGTGTCATGTAAAATCTTTTTTGCAAATTTAGTAAATAATATTTAACCTTATTTTAAATACTCTTTAAAAGCCGAAATTAAACATTAAAAATTAAAGAAAACGACTTCAATATTAAATAATTTGTTGTTTTTTTTGGAAAATAGAAAATAATTTTTACCTTTGCCATATTCAAATTATTTAAATTTTAACTAACAAACTTATAGTTATGAAAATTTATCATACTTCAGAAATTAAGAACATCGCATTATTAGGAGGAGCGAAGTCAGGAAAAACCACTTTGGCAGAAGCCATGTCTTTTGAATCAGGAATTGTTTCAAGAAAAGGAGCAATAGAAGACAAAAATACGCTATCAGATTACAGAGAAATAGAAACAGAAAGAAAATCATCAGTAGTTTCGAGCGTTTTATATGCAGAATACAACAACAAAAAGATAAATATAATAGATGTTCCAGGATACTCAGACTATCAAGGCGAATTAGTAGCAGCACTTCACGCAGTAGAAACAGCGGTAGTTGTTATAAACTCTCAAATAGGAGTAGAAGTTGGAACAGAAATAGCTTTCCGTCATACAAAAAAACTTTCAATTCCTTTAATGATTGCAATGAATCAATTAGATCATGAAAAAGCTAATTTTGATGAACAAATAAAAGAATTGAAAGAATTTTTCGGAGAAAAAATCACAGTAGTACAATATCCAATCAATGCAGGAGTAGGATTTGATAGCTTTATCGACCTAATCATGCAAAAGATGTATAAATATCCAAAAGGAGGCGGAAAACCAGAAATTTTAGAAATACCAGAAAGCGAAAAAGCAAGAGCAGAAGAATTAAGACTTGCATTAGTAGAAAATGCAGCAGCAGGTTCTGATGACTTAATGGAAAAATATTTTGATGAAGGCGACCTTGCAATCGATGAAGTAAGAAGAGGATTGCGTTTAGGAATGGCAGCAAGAAATGTATTCCCTGTAACATGTATTTCTGCAAAAGAAAACATAGGAGTAGGAAGATTGATGGAATTCATCACTTTCAACGTTCCTTCACCAACAGAAGCACTTCACACAAAGACATTAGTATCTGGTGAAAAGATTACTTACGATGAAGCAGCACCAACAACATTATTTGTATTCAAAACAGCAAATGAAACACACGTTGGAAACATTGCTTACATGAAAGTAATGAGCGGAGAAATCACAGAAGGAATGGACGTTGTTAATTCAACAAACGAAAGTAAAGAAAGAATTGCACAAGTATTCGTTAATTCTGGAAAGAACCGTACAAAGATTGAAAAAGCATGTGCAGGAGATATCATATCTACAATCAAATTAAAAGACGTTGCAACAAACGCTACGCTTACTTCACAAAAGAATGTAGGAGATAAATTGAATGCAATCCAATTCCCAGAACCAATCTACACAACAGCAATTAAAGCAGTTGATAGTGGTGATGACGAAAAACTTGGAGCAGCACTTAACGAATATGCTTCACACGATTGTTCATTAAGAATAGAAATAGCAAGAGAATTGAAGCAAACAATCGTTAAAGGTATGGGAGAATACCATATCAATACATTAAAATGGTACTTAGATCACGTTTACAAAATTCCAGTAGAATTCTCTGCACCAAAAATACCATATAGAGAAACAATCACAAAAACAGCAGAAGCTTCTTATCGTCACAAAAAGCAATCAGGTGGAGCAGGACAATTCGGAGAAGTATTTATGATGATAGAACCTTACTATGAAGGAATGCCATCACAAAAGAAATATCCAATCCGTAATACAGAAGAAACAACTCTTCCTTGGGGAGGAAAACTTATCTTCAATACATGTATCGTTGGTGGAGCTATTGATGCAAGATTTATGCCTGCAATCTTAAAAGGTATAATGGAAAAAATGGAAGAAGGTCCATTGACAGGTTCTTACGCAAGAGATATCGTTGTAAACATATTTGATGGTAAGATGCACCCAGTAGATAGTAATGAAATGGCATTTAAACTTGCAGGACGTAACGCATTTAAAGAAGCCTTCAAAAACGCAGGTCCAAAGATTCTTGAACCAATCTACGATATGGAAGTAACTGTTCCTTCTGAATTGATGGGAGGAGTTATGACAGACCTTCAATCAAGAAGAGCAATCGTTATGGGAATGGACTCTGAGGGAATGAACTCAATAGTAAAAGCAAAAGTTCCATTAGCAGAAATGTATCGTTATTCAACAGCATTATCTTCTTTAACATCAGGAAGAGGAACTTACACAATGAGCTTTGCAGAATACGAAGCAGTTCCAACAGACGTTCAATCAAAACTTTTGAAAGCATACGAAGAACAAACAAAAGACGAAGAATAGTCTTAAAACAATATCTTATGAAAATGGGTTTGGAAATTCCGAACCCATTTTTTTTATTCAAAGATTTGGTGGATTAAAATTTTGTTGTAATTTTGCAGTGTACTATTACAGTAATACACTTAAAAAGAAAATTATGATAGAAATTAAGAATCTTTGCTTTGAATACAAGAAAGGCAAACCTGTATTAGAGAATGTAAACCTCAATTTGAAGAAAGGTTGCATTCATGGTTTATTTGGAAAGAACGGAATCGGAAAAACAACATTGTTAAAACTGATTGGCGGATTGGTATTCCCCAATTCAGGAGAGATAAAGGTAGGGGAGTTTACGCCTTCCGAAAGAAAAGTGGCGTTTTTGTCCGATTTGTTTTTCTTACCCGAAGAGTTGTTTGAGTTAAATATAACAATAGATAAATTTGTTAAGCTTAACTCTGTGTTTTATCCAAACTTCTCAAAATCGGATTTTGAAAACTATTTGCAAGAATTTGAAATCAGCGATACTAAACAAAAATTGAAGAAGCTATCTTATGGAACTAAGAAAAAGGTTCTTATATCCTTTGGATTAGCTTGCCATTGTAAGTTGCTATTGTTTGACGAGCCGACAAACGGTCTTGACATTCCTTCAAAGAGTCAGTTTAGAAAAGTGATGTTACAGGCAATGACTGACGAGACTTGCGTAGTTATTTCAACACATCAAGTAAGGGATTTGCACAATCTTATAGACTCTGTATTGATTCTTGATGATACAAACGTATTACTAAATGCCGACGGCTTGGAAATTTGTAATAAATTGTACTTTGGTACAACTAACAAAGTACAATCAAATGATAAGTTGTTGTACTCGGAAGATAGTGCAACTGGTCTGCAATTTATCAAAGAGAATACAGAAAACGAAGAAAGCGAACTTAATATAGAACTGCTATTCAACGCAGCTCTTTCCAACAAAACAAGAATCCGAGAACTCTTCCCTCAAATTGACAATAGGAAAGGAGAAGAAAATGGAATTTAGCTTAGCAAGATTAAATCATCTTTTGAAAAAACTTTTGCAAGAACGAAGTAGGTTTATACTAATACTGTTCTCTATATTCTTCTTGCTTAGTTTTGCATCGATGAGCAATGATTACATAATGATTTCCTCGTCACTTGTGATATTAGGAATTAGTGCCGGTGCAGTGTGTCATTATTCCTTTGCGTCATATCATAAAACCAATTCACAGATTCATACAATTCTTTTACCAACATCAACATTGGAGAAATTCATCGCTTTTTTCGTTGTGAACGTTCTTGGAATTGTATTGATATTATTTACTGCCTGTCCTTTGGGACTTGGAGTAGGTTACTTGGTTTTTCAACCTACATCGAGTTTGCTTTTTGATTTTTTTGCGGACTTTTATTCTACCGGCACATTATCTAAACGCATGTTGTTCGGTTATGGAGAGGCTATTCTCTTTTTTGCATCTACGATTGTGATTCTTTTCTATGCTTCGCTTTTCTTCAAGGAAAAAGCCTTGGGATTGACCTTTCTCTGCTTTTTTATTTACTCTTATCTATACAACTATTGCTATCAGTTAATTGTTGGCAAGGTTTTTGGCTGGGACCTTGGGATAAATTACGCTGTTTACCAATTTCAAGCCAATATAGTTTTGAATAGCATAACTATAATAGGATTCCTATTGCTTACTTATTTAAGAATGAAGGAGGAAGAAACGGTATGATGAATCATATTCAAACACCGATTTTCTATCAGCTTGCATTGAAGTTATGTGATGAGATTCTGGCAGGCAAATACGAAATAAACGCACGCATACCCTCAGCAAGAGAATTGGCAATCTTGTGTGAGGTGAATCCAAACACCGTTGTAAAATCTTTTGAGTTTCTTACAAACAATCAAATCATTTATAACAAACGCGGAATTGGTTATTTCGTTGCAGAAAATGCCATTGAAAATATCTCAAACATGAAACGACGACACTTTACCGAAGAATATTTGCCATTAGTTTTCAAAACAATGAACCAACTTTCGATAAACATGGAGCAAGTCATGGAATTGTTTAATCAATATAATGAACAAAATAAATAAAACCCTATGAAAATAAGACGAACTACAATAATGACAATAGCATTTATTGCTTTGATTTTCATACTTTCTAATCTTGCGACTTTTATTGCAAAAAAGAAAGCACTGAAAGAACGTTCTGAACTTGTAGAACAAAGAATTGAAAATATAAACCTTAAAATTATCGATTATGGAATTTAGTTTCAAAAGAGTATTTTATTTGTTGAAAGGAATATACCTTTCAAATGGAATAATGTATGCGCTTTTCAGCGGTGGTTTTACCTACATTCTGATGACTTATTTCATGGAAGAAGATTTCAGAATGTATTTATTTGAGGACGGAGGCTTTTATCTCGTTTATCTTACTATGTTCTCCATCACCTTATGTTTGGCTCCTTTTGCTGGATTCAAGATTAAGAATATGAAAATCTTTACTTTGACTCAGCCCGTTTCTGCTTTGGAGAGATTTGTTGCAGAGTTTATTTCCACATTTGTTATAAACAATATTCTTTTGCTTGCAAGCATATTATTCGGAATAATTTCTATCGATTTATTACTTAGTCCATCGGAGCAAATTCTTACAGACATAAATATGTTACTAAATGATCTTAATCCTAAAACGTGGTCGTGTCTTCTTATTTTCGCGCTTTTGTTTGCTTCTGCTTTGGGCTTCTATTTTTCTTTGAGGTTTGGAATATATGGAGCCTTCGTTTTAATCGGAATTTTTGTAGCAATTGGTGGAGCATTATTTGGATTGAAAATGCTTTCTCCTTGGAAAGAGGCAACAATATTAGACAATATGACACAAAATATTTGTTTCTATGATTATTATCAAGTAAGCGGCGAAATTATGTACAATGGACTTTGTGTGATTCTTGGAATTGCTTCACTATTCTTTATAGTCCTTACCTATTTTTGCTTAAAAGAAAAAGAATTATAAAATATTAGAGATATGAAACTTAAAAAGACAACACTCGCAACGATAATTGTATCATTCGTTTTATTGATTTCCTTAATAGGATTAGGATTATATGCCGACTATAAGGGCAATCAAGCTCTTGAAACAGCAAAACAAGAAGGCAAGCCTTTGTTTGCAACCGAAGAAAACAACGCAACACCATTGTGGGATTTGAATTTGAGATTCCGAGATAGTACATTTGTAAAACCAAACGGAGATACAATTGTAGAAAAGATACATTACTTCACCGTATCTTTTTAATTGAAAACAGCCCATTTAGACAATATGCTATTCATTCCAAGACAGAGAATCGTAAAATTTAGGTTTTCTGTCTTTTTTCTTTTGTTTTGTAATTTTTTATTTGGTTTTGCGACTAATGAGGTGTAGAAACAAAAAAAACAGACAATGGACCTGAAAGAAGAATACACCAAAATGGTTATGCAACACAAGGACATAATCTACAAAGTCTGCTATATTTATGCCGAA
>JAZRCB010000026.1:0-33750 GCA_045635365.1 Candidatus Onthomorpha sp. | reverse complement strand
AACAATAGTTTTGAAAATCGTCTAATGAGTTAATTAGTAAAACTGATGAAATTTGAAAATCATGTCCATACTTTAAACTCTCACATTGCATACTCTCAGAACATTCATATAAATAATAAGTGTTTAAAACATCTTCTTTTTTTTCCTCGCAAGATGTAAGGCTAAACAATGCTATAGATAGCAAAAAAAATATACTACTTCTCATTTTTAATAGGTTTTGTGATTAAATTTAATTATTTCGTGCTTGCAAATCTACAATTTAATTTCAATTTAACAAATTTATAGCACTAATCTTTCTTTAAAACCCCGTTAATAAGCTTTTAAACTTTTTACCTTATTTTTACTTCTTTAAGGTAATGTTTCTACTTCTTGAAGGTAGAAGTATTACCTTAAAGAGGTAGAGAAATAAAACAAAGAGTTATTACAAAAAAATATGGCTGAAATCTACTTTTTGTAGCTCAGCCATATTCTTATTTATGAAAGCTTATTTCTTTCTCTTTACTTGCTCATTATTTTGCTTATTTCGTCAAGTATTGGTTGTGTGCTTATGTTTGCTCCAACGGCTTGTTGCATCCAAAGTTGTGGAGTTAGTCTTCCTATTTTGTAGATGCGGTTGATTTCGCTTGCAAATTCTTCTTTGCTTGTAAGTTTTGCAAGGTGGCTTTCAAGTTGGTATTCTATTATGTGGCCTAATGGATAGTTTGGAAGGTACATTGGAGAATTTACCATGTGAGAATAGATTGCTAATAGCGGAGAATCTTTTGTTCCAAGTACAGGTTCGTAGTATTTGTTCCAAGTTTCTTTTGCTATCTTTAAGGTTGCATCTCTTAATTGTTCTGCTGTTGCTTCTGGGTTAGCGTATAGCCATTCCCAAACTGCCATATCTACAAGAGCTACTCCCATTATTTCATACAATCCCCAGAAAATATCAAGTGTTGTGTTGTCATTTCTTTCTGATTTAAAGCCTAAAAGATCTAAGTCTCTTTTTTGGAATATGAAAGCAAGGGCTTCTGTAAATCCTGTATTAGGAACTCCACTTAGAGTGTAGTAATCCATTTTGTAAAGGTCTATTACTTGTTCTACATTGTGTCCAAATTCGTGTACAGCAATGTTATATCCTTTGTAGTCCATTCCAGCTCCACTTATTCTTGTACGAAGTCTTGCAGGTTCCCATCTTCCTTGTGCTCCCCAAGCGTGTCCTGAGCCTCTTGCGCCTTCTACAACTATTCTATCTGCAAGATAGTTTGCGTCTTCTTTGTCAAATCCTAAGGCTTGTAACATTCTTGGCATATCTTTTGCGAATGCTTCTGCGTTTGGATACATTGCTTGTGTTTTTGCAGTAAGCATATCTTCAGAAAGTGTAGAACGGCTCTTGAATCCGTCATACCAAATATCGTAAGGACGAAGTTCTCTTCCTAAACGGCTTTTTATAAGTTCTCCAACTTGTTTTACTTGCTCAGAAGATACAAGATTGATGAACAAGTCTTTTAGTTGTGCAACTGACATTTCCATTCCTCCGTCAAAGTTACGTTGAATGCCTGTTGGAAGAGTAGGAGTGTAGGCATCTATTTTCTTTTCTACTTTGTAAGCATCTAAGATGTGCTGATAACGTCTTGCTCCTTCGCTTGCAAGTGTTACTTCTTTTCCGTCTTTGAATGTTTTATTTGTATAAGGGTTCCAATCGTATTCTGCATTGTTTATTACTTCTTGAGGAATAGTTTGATCAACTATTCTTTCCATAACCTTGTAAATGATTTCTTGCTTTTCGTGAGCGTTAGGTATGTTTGCATAGTTTGATTTTATTTCATCGCGTAAGTTCCAGTGAGAAAGCAATACCATATCTTGAGGGAATAGTTTTTCACCTTTTTCGCTTAAAAGGTGTCCCATCATAATATTGTATTCAGCAATGTAGTTTTCGCTATTTCCATTAGCAACACCTTTTTCAGCAGTAAGTTCAGCAGGAACTCTATTTGTGAAGATATCGCCAAGTCTTGCATAAGCCCATTCTAATCTATTCCATTTTTTTCCTAACTCGTTCTTTTCTTCCAAAGTGTAATTAGGGAAGTTTATTATTGTTATGAAAGCAAATTTGTTTTCAAAAAGGTCATCAGATAAGTGAGAAAATGGAGTGTAAGAGCCCATAAGATAATCAACTTCTATTGGGTCTGGACCTGCAAGGTGTAAAGGCTTTTGCAAATCTACTGCTAATTGGTTTGAAGTACCGTTAAGACTTTCCATAATATAGCAAATGCGAGTGAAAAGTTGCTCTTTTTCAGTAGCGTTTTTTGCAATGTTTTTCGCAACAAAAGAAGTGAATTCTTCTTGTGTGCCATCTTCCATTTTCCATAAAGCAGCAGCTTGATTTACTCCTTTTTCAACTAATGCAAAATCGCATTCAGGAGCAACTTTCTTTACTTCTTCTAAAGTGTTCTTAATGGTGTCGTCAGAAATGAATTTTGCAGTTTCATTTGTTGTTGATTTACAGCCCACAAATACTAATAGAAGTGAGGCTAATAAGGTTTTGAATAGATGTTTCATTAATTTATATGTTTTTATTGTTTTAGTTTATAATTTGATTTCCCAACCTAAATTTATAAAACCTTTACTTCCCCAACCTAATTCCATAAAGAAACCATTGTCTTTATTTGTTGAGAAACATAAAGGGTAGAAATTTATCATAGGAGTTGCTGAAATGCCTACATAAGTTGAAGAATAAGCAGGATTGTCTATTACAATATAAGTAGAGAAACCTAATCCAAAAAGTCCATACATTGAAAAATTATTGTGTTTAAAGTAATTGGCTTTTAAATTCGCCATTAAGGTAGGGTATATTAAGTGATAATTACTTCTATTGTCATCATCATAATACTTATACTCTGCAGCAGAGTATCCAAGTGTTAATTGTGCTCCTATGCTTATGTAAGGATTACATGCGTATGACATTTCAATGTTTGGAGTTATTAAAGAAAAGAATGTAGAGTTAATACTATATGCTCCATCTATGTCGGCGCTAAGTCCAGTTGTATAAAGAGAACTACCATCCTGAATACTAAAAAGGCCTAATCCTACTCTTGCGTCCCAACGATTAGTATCTTCTTGTGCTTGAATTGGCTTTAAGTTTGCAGAAAACAATGCTGCAATAACTAAAATTGTTGCTATTCTTTTCATAATACAAATGTTTTTTATTGTTTTAGTTTATAATTTGATTTCCCAACCTAAATTGATAAAGCCTTTGCTTCCCCAACCTAATTCCATAAAGAATCCATTGTCTTTATTTGTTGAGAAACATAAAGGGTAGAAATTAAACATAGGAATTGCAAATAATTCAGATGAATTAGGTCTAAAATATGCGTAAATACTTGTTCCTAGTCCCCAAAGTCCATAAACTGAAAAGGTGTCTTTTTGTATATAATTTGTTTTTAAGTTTATCATTAGGGTAGGATAAATCATGTGTGCTTTTATTTCTTGTATGCTATTGCCGTCTTCGTCCCAAAATTGACCTGTTTTATCTACTCCTGCGTAGCCTAAGGTTAATTGTCCTCCAAGGCTTAATGTGTTGTTAAATTTGTAAGACATTTCAAAATTAGGTGTAGCTAAGGGAACAAATCTAAAGCCTTTTCCACTTCCGCTTGTTCCATCACCAAAACCAATTATAAATGTAGGAATTAAATCTGTAATACCAAAAGAGCCAATTCCTACTCTTGCGTCCCAACGATTAGTGTCTTCTTGTGCTTGAATTGGCTTTAAGTTTGCAGAAAACAATGCTGCAATAACTAAAATTGTTGCTATTCTTTTCATAATACGAAACGTTTTTGTTTATAAAAGTTTTTTGCAAATATACAAAAACAAATAATAAATCAAAGAACTATTAAAATAATTCTTTGATTTAAGAAAATAAAACAAAGAAAGAAAAAATTATTTCTTTGTTTCTATAAACTGATTCTTAGAGAAAATCCTCCTTGTGTTGTAGAGTTTGGATAAGAGTTTGAAACGAATGGTGTGTTCATTGTCATTTCAAAATAGGCTTTTAATACTAATCTTTCTGTTAAAGAGTACTCTCCTGAAAGGTTTAGAGATAGTATTTGAGAACCTGATGAAACAAGATTTACATTTTGGTCTATTTTTCTAAGCACTGTTTTGTTTACGTTCAAAGCAAAGTCTGCTTTTACCAAGACATCGCTCTTTAAGTGTTTAGAACTACCTCCACCCATTCTAATGTTTAATTCTACGTCTTTGAATCTATAACCTCCTCCTATAACGTAAGACATTCTATTGACTTCGGTTAATTGTAGGTTAGAGAATGATAATGATAAGTTACGTTCACGTCTTATTTCAAAGCTTGTTTGGAAGCTATTTTTTAGATTAACATCCATTTTAACCAATGGAGAGAATTGTTCATTAATAGTTACTTGATCAATAACATCTCTTGCTATGAAGTTATTGCTTAATTCATTTCTTATCCATTCGGTACCATAATCATAATTAGGATTTGCAATAGGAACTCTATTGTCTGATGTAAAGGCTCCTACGGTGTAGTCACAAGAATAGTTTGAAGATAAGGTAATAGAGTTTGCCCATTTTCTTACCCATTCGTTTTTGTTTAATCCTGTATAACTAATCTTCCAGTTTGGCATAGGAATAGCTATGAAAGGAGATAGGCTTTGAGTGTTTACATCACCTCCTGCGTATGCAGCCAAGAAAGCAGGTATTAAAACTTGTTGGCTTGTTGCTCCATAACCATCAGGATATAAATTTCCATTTATTGTATCTTGTATTAAATTTCCTGTGTAGTTAGGATTAGCGGCCGCATTGCTTGCTGCTAATCGGCGTGCTATTATCTCTCTATATTCAAGGAATTGATTGAATATGTGACTTACGTTATTGTCATCGCTTCCTATGAAATTAGTTGGCAAAGCGAAGAAAGAAATACTATATCTACCAGTGCTTAAAGGAGAAAGTGGTCCTTCTATTTCTTGTGATAGAGAGTTGTATTTGTAGTATGCTGAATATACTTCACTCTTATTGCGTTTGAAGCTTATATCTATATTAAATTCTTTTATAGGCTCTATTTTGATTTGTGCGTTTATGTTTTCTGTCATTTTTTGATTCAAGGCTGCGTTTAGCATAGTGTCTTTACTCAACCAACCATTTCTAATAGAGTTCTCCATTACAGATAAGTCTTGTGAGCCAAAAACAAATCCAAATCCTGGAGCAAAATTGTCTTTTGGTGTAGTTCCCAACCATTTTGCTATAGGCATAAATCCTGGAATTGTTGTGCCTTCTGTAAGACTATAATTGACAGATGCTGATTTCACACAAGTAGCAAATCGTATTCCAAAATAAAGGGCTTCTTTTAAGAATTTTTGTGTACTAGATAAAGAGTCTTCAACTGGTTTTTCTTCTACTTTTTTAGTGTCTGCTTCTTTTCTTCTTCCTAAACCTGATTCTGGTCGTCTTGGTCCATTATTATTGTTGCCTTGTTTTTGGTAGGCTTTCTTAACGATTGGCAGTTTGTTGTAGAGTGTCATCATGTTTAGGTTTGCTGTTGCTGAAACTCTACGAGAGTTTTCTATGTTGTTTCCTAATGAACGAGTAGCTTGAGAAGAAGATATGAATTTATATGTTCCACTATAAGACCCATTAAGACGTACCCAATCAAATATAGGTATTTTGTTTATAGGAATGTTTACGTTTAATTTATAATTTTGAGTGAATTGTTGTGCACGACCAAGTTCTAAAATGGAATTCCAAACAGAGTCTTTCTTTTCTCCTGTGTCTATACGTCCTCTTGGTTCTTCTATTAAAGAGTTTACTGTTGCATCGTATTCAAATTTTATATTTGAAGTAATGTCGTATTTTAATGTGTAAGCCCTATTCATATAGAACTGTTTGAAGAAATAAGGTTCCATTATGATTAAGCCTTGGCTTTTTGCTCTTAATAGTGTTTCTTCAAAATCTCTTACTACTTCGGCTCTAAACGAGAATGATTTAGGTGCATAATGTAGTGTTAAGTCTCTTATTATTGCAAAGGCTTTTGGTTTGAATAGTTTTACCTTTGCAAAAGGTTTCCAACCTTTACTTTTAACATCATATTGATATGCTAAAGTTCCTCTATGCTGTTTTTTAGAGTTGTATTCTATATCTACATCTCTCATAAATGTAGAGGCGTAAGAGTAAGATGCGTTCCAGTTTTCTATGTCGTAGAAATGACGTTCAAGAGCTCTGTCTCCTAAACGGTCTTTTCTTATATTCATTAAATTGAAATTTGTACGGCTAACATAGTCTTGTACCATGTGGCGAATAGAGTCTTTTTCTCTTTCTGTACGATAGCTTAATAGGTCGTTTTCCAATTTAACGTCAGGGTCTAATGGATTGTATTTTGGATTACCTACTGATTGAGAGTAGTCAAAGTGAACAGGAAGACGAACTCCCCAGTCTTCAGGGAAGAATTTGCCTACTTCTATATTAGTTGCAAAGTCAAGAGTTGTGGTTGCTTCTTGTGATATTTCTGAAATAGATTGTTCTAATGAGGCAAAACCTGATGAACGATGTGAGGCAGAGAAAGAAGCATCTCCTAAATCTGCTAAGTTTGTTCTTGCAAATCCTGTAGCAGCCCAGCCTCCCGAACGATTAAAGTCTGTAAGTCTTAATTCGTTTAGCCATATTTCTGCTGATTTTGGAAGCATGTCGTCATCATCGTTTAGGTTTTGTTTCTTAGGATTTCTTACTCCTATCATCAATACCTTTACTTCTGCAATATTAGGCATACCTACTACGGTCATCTTTCTGCCATTTACCATTTCTTGATAAGGCATTGTAGAGGATACTGTAATGTCGTTTGCTCTTATTCTTGCATTACGGTTTTCCTTTACTTTAACAAGTTGTTCTAAATCTATATCAACTTCATTGCTTGAAGGCCAAATTAATTCATCATTATTAGAACCTGTGTACCAAGGTGTAAAAGCAAGTGGCACTTCATATTCATAATAGTTATTTGTAAAGTCGGTTCCTAAACGTAGAAATAGTGATAAATCTCCGGTTTGATATTGGTCAAATTCGTTTAATTGCTCTGCGTGTACAAACATTCTTAAGTGTTTGTATTGACGCATGTCTAACTCCATTGATTTATATATAGCTCTTGCATCTCCGTCAGAAAGATTGCCTATTTTTATGCTTTGAGATTGTTCGTTCATATCTGTCATAGAAGTAGTAGTGTAAACCTTTTCTCTTTCTATACCTGGAGGTAGAACGTATGGAACAGGCAGTCTTTTTCCGTTTTCTTCTATATTTACAGATGCTACTGTGAAAGTTGTATTTTCACTTTGTGTTCCACTTGGATATAAACCTGGAGATAATAGATTGTCTGTGTATTTTCTCCATTCTCCACTAACAAGTTCAAATGAAGCAAAACGTAAGATGACAGGTTGGTCAAATTCTTTAAGGAATAATCTTATGAATTTAATAGATTGATAACCATCTATTGCTCCTATTTTGCGATGAGGTTCTCTTATTGGTATTTTAAATTGATACCATTTGCAATCTGTTGAAGCCCCATTAGGTAAAGGAATTCTTGAAACTTCTTGTATGTCTGTAATGAAGTTTTTACCTATTACCATATCTTCTGGCTTTAGGTTTATTATGTATTCATAATAGTTTTCTGCTTCAGAAAGTGTATTGTCTTGATTGATGTCTTCTACGTTTGGAAGTGAAGTGGCTTGTGAGGAATATTCTGCATTGCCAGATGTTACAGAAGAGTTGCCTTCTGTGTTATTGTATCTTTTATAACGGTCTGTTATTTTTATGTCGTTTTGGTCGTAGGCTTGATTACGGAAATAAGTAAAGTCGTCAGCAGAAGGGTCTGTAACTATTTTATTATAAGCTTGTGGCTCTAATTGATTTTGGACTTTTTGAAGGAAGGTTTGATGAAATAAAGCTTCGTCTGCTGATGATAAACCATCATATCCCACATCTTGATGTTGACGTGCCTCAGAGTCGTTGCTAAAAGCGTTTACAATGGCTTGCAATCTTGGTACTCTTCCCCATATAGTAGTATCTACATCTATAACTTCTGCAGTTGTTGGTAAACCATTTTCAAAAGACTTTCTACCATCTCTCAATATATCTTCAGAAACTTCTCCTAAATTGAAGTATAGTTTTCCTCCGCTGTGGTATGGATTTTCAATGAATGGGTCCATTAACCAAAACTCTATATATTCTATATTAGTTGCTTCAAAATCGGTTGCTTCTAATTTTCTCATTATACCACCCCAACGTGTTTCTGGATTGCGAAGTGTACCGTCTTGATTTAGCCCTGCAGAATAATTTGATAGCGTATCATAATTATAAGGTCCTCTTTCAGAAGGGTAGTAAGCTATACTAAAATCTCTTAATATTGATATTTGTCCATTTGGTATTTGTTTATTTGGACGTATTTCAGTTTCTTTAATAGCTCTTGCATAAGGTGCTGATTGATCTTCTTTATTTATGTTAGAAGGCGATGAAGGACCATAAAAATTTTCATCTATTGAATACCATGCTATTTTAGCTCTATTAAAACCATAAGTCAATCCTAAGTCCTTTGCAGTTTCAGGGAATAAAGGAGCAGAAGTATTATAGTCTTGAGGTGTTGAAGCTAAAAACCACGAACCTACCATTCTTAAATCGTAAGAACGTTTTGCTGCTTCAAAGTCATCTATATATGCTGTTCCCGTATTTCCAATTACATTAGGATTTCCTGGAATAAAGTGCGCAAATTCTGCTGTAAGGTTTAGTATAGATGGAGATTTTGTTTGGTAGAATGGTAATAAGTCAATAAGTTTTGTGATGAATGGGATTTCTTTTTTGTATGTTAAATCCATTCCCCATATTGTATTACTAATAGGCTCTTCTTGGTAATTTACTTTTGGAGTTAGAGGACTCTCTCTTAAATTCATCATAGTTGCTCCAATCAAAAAGTCTTTGTTTACCTCGTAATTGGCTCTTAATCCAGTCATATATTTAGTAACAGGACTGAAAGTAGAATTAGATTCAGTAGAAACAGTGATTGGAGTTCCTGAATTTAAGTACCCTTGATTTATGATTCTAACACGTCCCATTGCATAGTCAACAGTGTAATCTGTGCCTTCGGTTAAAACAATTCCTCCAGCCATTACTTTAACAGAGCCTTGAGGAACGTTCATGGCATTTAAAGAAATTTCAGAACCCGAAGAAGATTTGTAACGACCCTCTAAATAAAACTTATTTTTATCTGGATATTGTTGAGCTTGAGAACGTGTTAAGGTGTATAAAGAATCAAAACAATATTTGTCTGCGAGTTCATCGTCTTGAAGTTTTTCTCTTAAGTCTTTACCAAATGGCTCAACTGTTGGGAAATAAATAAGGCCTTTCGTTTTCTCTACAGTACCACCTACGGAAGAAGCATTATCAATAAAGTCAAATACTCCATCTGGATACATGTTTTGTTGATTATCCATTCTGTCTAAGCCAAAGACTTGTATCAAAGGCACACCATTTAGATTTCCTTCTCTAAAATAACCTGTTTGAACACCATCTTCATTTGCTTGATAAAGGATATTTAATCTAAAGTCTTCTTGTGAAATTTGATAAGCATTTAATTTATAAACGTTTTTCATCATTAAGTTCCACATAGGATTGCGTACATTCAAAGAAGAACTTTTTAACAATTTTACAATAAGAGTATTTGGGTCGGCAACTCCTTCATCAGAGAATTCCCCAACTTGATACAGGGTAGTATCTCCAACAATTTGATAACGGAAAGCAACAGCCAAAACTTGGTCTGCTGCTAAAGATTGATTTAATGAAATAAAACCTAATTTTGGATTAAATGTAAATTCAGAAGGAGATAACTTTCTTGCACTTTCTATCTTTTCATAGTTTTGTCCAGATACAAATCCCATTGTTTGTAGATAAGGACTTACAGAATTAATATCTCTTATAGCGTTTACATCTACTATTTCCAATAATCTATTAGAAATTACTTGATCAGGTAAAAGACTTACTCCAGGAACTTCTATTAGAGGGTTTTGTCCAAAAGGTTTAGATTCTCCTAAATCTGCAAAAGCTACAAGGTTTCTATTGTTTGTTACAGCAGAACCTATATTCGTTCTCCATACCTCAATTTTTGTAATGATGATATTAGAGTTGATTATAGGAAGAGTACTCATCGCAGTGTTGTAATTGTCGTAGAAATATTGCGCGATGAAGAAGTGTCTATTTTCATCATACGCATCAGCTTTGAAATTAAATTCTTGCATTTGAGCACCACCTTGAACAGTAAATGTGCTTGATTCTGATTTTTGTTGAGAAATAATAGCGTCTAAAGTAAGATTTCCAAACTTTAATCTAGATTTTATCCCCCAAAGAGATTGTGTTCCTTGAATTAAGGTAAGAGGTAAAGGAAAAGAAACATTACCGGCCTCCATTAATTGAATAATATCATCTTCCTTGCCTTCAAATTTTAATTTTAATTCGTTTTCAAAGTCAAAAGTAGCTTCTGAATTGAAGTTTAAGTTGAAGTTAATTGCATTTCCAATTTGTACCATTGCATTGACTTGCATATTCATGTCAAATTCAAAACGAGTGGTACTTCTGTCATCTTCACTTAAAGCAAGGTTTTCATTTCGGTTATTGACCAAGCCCATTTTCAATTCAATGTTTCCACTTGGTCTAATGTCTATTGTTTGTCCTCCAAATATAGTTTCAAATAATTCACTATTGACTTTAAGCTGAGGAATTAAGTTCCCAAGCATACCATTGTCAGAAGAAGATGAAATCTTTGCAGTAGCAGAACGACTTTTCCAATAATTGTTTATCATTTGGTCCATATCGTATTTTTGATATTCAGAAAACGATAGTGGAATGCGCTCAAGAATTAAATTACCTGCTTTCTTTAATAATATATATTCATTATTAATAGGGTCGTATTCAATTTCGGTGCTTATATTATTAGGAGTGCTTAAAAATAAAGGACTATCAGAGTCTTCATCAATATTATATTTTAAACTATCTGTTTGAGCGAACAATCCGCCACAACAAACAAGAAGAAAGAATAAAACAAATATATTATTGATAAATAACTTCATTAAATAAAAATTATAAAACTTTTAAGGCTTGTCTAATCAACTCCTCAACACTCAAAGAAGCATCGTTCTTTAGAATCTTATCTAAAGTCTTCTCTATAATAGGTTTGTTGAAACCAAGCGTTTGCAATGCTAATAACGCTTCTTCTCTGTTTTTATTGCTGAAAAGAGTTTCTGATTTAACAATTTCAAACTTGCTTAAATTATCTTTTAAATCAATGATAATTCTTTGAGCAGTTTTTAACCCAATACCTTTAACTGCTTTTATAGAAGCAACATTCTCATTAACAACAGCCTCAATCAATTCATCACAACTTAAAGAAGAAAGAATCATTCTTGCAGTATTTGCACCAACACCATTAACGCTAATTAATTGTTTGAATAATTGTCTTTCCTTTTCAGAATCAAATCCAAACAATAGTTGAGCATCTTCTCTTACTATATGATGAACTAAAACCTTTCCTTCGGTTTTGTCTTTTAAGACAGTATAAGAATTTAGTGATATTTCTATTCTATAACCCACACCATTGCAATTAACAATTACATATGATGGAGTTATTTCTGTAAATTTTCCTTCAAAAAAATCAAACATAGCATGAAATTTGCAACAAAAATACAAATAATTATGCAAAATAACGAAAATACAAAAAAACATTAGTACTTTTGTCTCTTCAAAAAAAGAATTAAAACAATGTCATTAGCAAAAAAAGATACAAAAAGAGTAACCGTAAAAACATTGCAGTCAATGGCTGACAATAATGAAAAAATCGCAATGCTTACTGCTTACGATTACTCAATGGCAACCTTAGTAGATTTAGCAAAAGTAGATATAATTCTTGTAGGGGATAGCGCTGCAAATGTAATGGCGGGATATTCAAGTACCTTGCCAATTACACTTGATGAAATGATTTATCACGCTGCCAGTGTTGCAAGAGCTTGCAATAGGGCTTTAATCGTTTGCGATATGCCTTTTGGAACATATCAAGGTAACTCTAAACAAGCATTGTCTTCTGCCATAAGAATAATGAAAGAAACAGAAGTACATGCTGTGAAAATGGAGGGGGGAGAGGAAATATTAGAATCTGTTAAAAGAATTATATCAGCGGGTATTCCAGTAATGGGACATTTAGGATTGATACCTCAATCAATAAATAAATTTGGTAGTTATGCAGTCAGAGCAACCTCAGATGAAGAAGCTGAAAAACTAATTGCAGATGCTCATTTACTAGAAGAAGCAGGTTGCTTTGCAATAGTATTGGAAAAAGTTCCCGCACAACTTGCAGGAAGAATTGCAAAAGAGTTAAGAATTCCAGTAATTGGTATAGGGGCAGGAGGAGAAGTTGATGGTCAAGTCTTGGTTCTTCACGATATGTTAGGAATTACCCAAGAATTTACTCCAAGATTTTTACGTAGATATCTCAATCTAGGGGAAGAAATCACAGAAGCAATCAAACGATATGTAGATGATGTAAAGACATCTGACTTTCCAAATAAAGAAGAACAATATTAAACGAAAATAACTCTTGAAATCGCTAAATTTATTTCAAGAGTTATTTTTTTTATTCTTTGATTCAATAAATTCTTTCTTTAAAAGGCTAAATAGGGTTCAAAAGCCGCTGTTATGTGTTCAATTGTTTGTTCTCCGTTTTCAGTTATAACAATAGATATAACATCAAATCTTGCTTCTAAATCAATATTTCGTGAACGAATATAGGCGTTTGCGACTTTTATTATAGCTTTTTGTTTTTTGAAATCCACCGCTTCAAAAGGTTGCATAAAGTAATCAGTATTTCTTGTTTTAACTTCAATAAAAACAATCTGTCTTTCCTTTTCGTCTTCGGCTATAATATCAACCTCATTCTTGTTCCAAACATAGTTTCTATCTAAAATCTTATAGCCTTTCTGCTTAAGAAATTCACAAGCTGAGTTCTCGCCAATATTTCCAAAAATTTTTTTGTTTAGCATTATTGTTTGATTGTAATTATATTGTCATTCACTTCTATTTCAGCTTCTTTTCCTATGATTATTGCGTTATTTTGTTCTTCGATATGTCCAATATTTACACCATAAATCTTTGGATAATCAAATTCTTTCACTGCTTCATCAATGATTTCATAGGCATTCTTCCCAAAAGGAATAGTGTTATCGTGCATTTGAGTCATCTTTCCAACAAGTAAAGCTTTTAAATTAGTTAGTTTGCCAGCCCTTTTCAAAGCATAAATCATTCTATCTATATGATATAAATATTCATCTAAGTCTTCCAATAATAGAATTAAATCATCAGTATCGCCAAAACTTTCACTACCTAATAAAGAATACAAGACAGAAAGATTGCCTCCAACAACTTTACCCTTTACTTTACAGTTTTTTAAAGGTAAATCACTTTCAGAAATAAAAGAATAAGATTTGCCAAACGACAAAGCAAGTAAGCTATTTATAGCAGGAGAAGAATAAAACTCCTTTTTAATATTCACAGGCATAGTTGCGTGCAAAGAAGCAGTAGAATGCTTAAAATAAATGTGGTTTAAAATAACCGTAACGTCAGAATAACCAATTAGCCATTTTGGATTATCAATCAAAGATGAGAAATCAATTTTGTCAATTATCCTTACGCTTCCATAACCTCCCCTTGCAAAAAAGATAGCCTTTATTTCCTTATCATCAATAGCATTTTGCAAATCCTTCGCTCTTAACTCATCATTTCCGGCAAACTGATTATCCTCTGCATTTATGCTTTCGCCTAAACTAACCCTTAAACCCTTTTCTTGCAAAAGAGAAATAGTGTCGTTTAATTCTTCCTTACTTATTTTTCTTGCAGAAGATAAGATGATAACCCTATCACCTTGTTTTAGAAATTCGGGGATTTTTATCATTAGTTTCTCATTTTTTGAATATTTAAGGTGCAAATATAGAAAAAAACATCATAAATTTGCGCTATGAAACGATTTAACGATAAATATTCTCGTGCAGAGAAAGTTCAAGAACTTGTAAAAAATATAACAATTGATAAAAACAGATTATCTATAAAAGGATTATCTGGCTCAAGTCTATCACTTATAAGTGCAGTTACAACAGAACTCACAAAGGATTTTGCTCATGTGTTTCTTTTTGAAGACAAGCAAAAAGCAGCTTACTTTTATAATGACCTTGAACGTTACTTTAATGATTTTGATTTAGACTATTCAGAAAAACAAATACTCTTTTTCCCCTCATCATTCTTGCACGAAAACGATGCTAATAAGCTTCAAAACACAAATGTTCAACAAAGAACAGCAATATTGGAAAGATTAGCAGACTCTACTGCCAAAATCATAGTAACATATCCACAAGCCTTTTGCGAAAAGACAGTAGATAAAAAGTCTTTTGCTAATAAAACAATTACAATATCAAAAAACGAAGAACTCAATATAGACAACTTTATAGATATTCTTGACGAATTTGGATTTGAACGAACAGATATTGTTTACCAAGCAGGACAATATTCTATAAGAGGAGGTATAATAGATGTCTTTTCTTACTCTCAAGAAAATCCGTACAGAATAGAACTTTTTGGAGATACAATAGACAGTTTGAGAACCTTTGACCCAGCAACACAGCTCTCAATAGAAGAAAAAGAAAACTTTAATATACTTCCAAACTTTCTTCTTTCGCAAGAAGATGATTCCAAATCTTCATTCTCTCCCTTTGCAAAATGGTTTGATAATAGAACTATTGTTTGGGTTAATCAAGCAGACTTGTGCCTTTCAAAGGTGATATCAATAGAAGAAAAACAAAACACTCAACAAAATATCTTTATTTCAAGCAAAGAATTTCTTTCAACACTCAATAAGCAATCACTAGTCTTTATAGGTAATGACTTTCATAATAAAGAGATAAATCCAATTCAATTCAATACTTCACCACAACCAGTATTTAATGCTAATTTTCATTTGCTTATAGACTGCTTACAACAAAAGCAAGAAGAAAGTTATCAAACTTGTTTCTGTGTATTAGATGCTCAACAAAAAGAAAGAGTAGAGAAAGTTTTAGTAGAATTCTCTAAAGAAAGAAATCTTATTACACCGACTTTTATTCAAGGCTCAATATCTGAAGGATTTATTGACCATGAAAACAAGCTTCTTCTTTTTACAGACCATCAATTATTCAACCGTTATCACAAATACAAATTAAGAGACGGCAAATCCGTACAAGAAAAAATAACAATGGAGGATTTGTTAAGCCTTAACCCAGGTGACTATATCACACATATAGACCACGGAATAGGAATATTTGGAGGTTTAGAGAAGATTGACAAAGGAGGGAAAAAACAAGAAGCTATACGATTAATATTTAAAGGTAATGATATTCTGTATGTATCTATACATTCTTTACATAAAATCAGTCGTTACAGCTCAAAAGATACTGCAAATGTCCCAAAATTAAATCGTTTAGGCTCTTCAACTTGGCAAACTCTTAAAAACAAAACAAAGCAAAAGGTAAAAGATATAGCCAAAGACCTTATTGCACTTTATGCAGAAAGAAAAGCATCAAAGGGTTTTGCATTCTCGGCAGATTCTTACTTGCAAAATTCCCTTGAAGCTTCTTTTATGTATGAGGATACACCCGACCAATTCAAGGCAACAAGAGATGTTAAGCACGATATGGAGTCGGAATATCCTATGGATAGACTTGTTTGTGGAGATGTGGGATTTGGAAAAACAGAAGTCGCCATAAGAGCAGCCTTTAAAGCAGTATGCGATAGTAAACAAGTCGTTGTATTAGTGCCTACTACTATCTTAGCTTTTCAACATTGGAAAACATTCTCTCGCAGGCTAAAAGATTTTCCTTGCAGAGTAGATTATCTTAATAGATTTCGTAGTGCTAAAGAGAAAAAAGAAATACTTAAAGACCTTGCATCAGGTAAAATAGATATTCTTATAGGAACTCATAGAGTAGTAGGTAAAGATGTTAAGTTTAAAGACTTAGGGTTGCTTATCATAGATGAAGAACACAAGTTTGGCGTTAGTGTAAAGGAAAAACTAAAACAAATAAAAGTAAACATAGATACTCTTACACTTTCTGCAACTCCTATTCCAAGAACTCTACAATTCTCTTTAATGGGAGCAAGAGACCTTTCTATTATAAATACTCCTCCTGCGAACAGACAACCTGTAAATACACAAGTAATAGGTTTTGATAAGGAAATTATAAGAGATGCTATAGATTTTGAAATTCAAAGAGGAGGTCAAGTTTATTTTGTACACAATAGAGTGCAAACAATAAACGAAGTAGCACAAAGCATACATAATTTATTGCCTAAAGCAAGGATTGTAGTCGGTCATGGACAAATGGAAGGCGAACAATTAGAAAGAGTAATGCTTGACTTTATTGAGGGACAATATGATATACTTGTTTCAACAACAATTGTAGAAAATGGATTAGATATTCCAAACGCTAATACAATAATAATAAACGATGCTCACAATTATGGACTTTCTGATTTACACCAATTAAGGGGTAGGGTAGGACGAAGCAATGCAAAAGCTTTTTGTTATCTTATTGCACCCGAACCATATTTGCTTACTCCTGAAGCACAAAAGAGATTGTCTGCAATAGAAGAATTTTCAGCAATAGGAAGTGGCTTTGCAATAGCAATGAGAGACCTTGATATAAGAGGAGCAGGTAATTTGCTTGGTGCAGAACAAAGTGGATTTATCTCTGATATAGGATTTGAAACTTATCATAAAATCCTTAACGAAGCAATGGACGAAATTCGTCAAGATTGCGGACAAATCCAAGAAGACGAAACAAAACGCGAATGTCTTATAGAAACAGATTTGGAAATTCTTGTTCCTGATAATTATATCAGCAATGTGGTAGAACGACTTAAGGTTTACAAACAATTGGATTCAATGGAAAATGAAGACGAATTACCACTTTTGAAAAAATCACTTACCGACAGATTTGGAGAAATTCCTCAACAAACTATAGAGCTTTTTGGAATCGTAAAACTACGTATGCTTGCAAAGAAACTATATATTGAAAAGATTACTATAAAACAAAATAAAATGATAGTAGCCTTTAACTCTCAAACTAATGCTTTTGAGAATATAATGGCTTATGTTCAAAGTTTCCCAACGCAATGTACAATGTCAGAACAAGAAGATAAATTAATTCTTACTTTAAAACCTGTAAACAATTTGCAAAAAGCAATAGAAATTTTGGCCTATTTACAAGTGAATTAGACTAAATCAAGCCTTGCTCAAAAAAAACGAAGAATTTTTCCGAAAAAACGAAGAATTTTTCCGAAAAAACAAAGAAAAATCTGAAAAAAACAAAGACTTTTTTTAGGCCTTTTTGATTCATGATTTTTCTTGTTTTATATTAATTTTATCAAAAAGTACAACAACTTTCAAAAAAATAGTGTCAGTATAACGAATTTTTGTATTTTTGTAGCTTAATTACGAAGAAAAAATAAAAATAAAAATATATGAAAAGACTTTACATCGTCCTAACTGCATTAGTTTTTACATTTGCGAATGTAGATGCTCTTGGACAAGGTTGTGTTGATATGGGAATAAAAAGGTTGGTAAACTTTGATACCGTTGAATTTACTGGTGCGCAGTATAACAATGGAATTCAATTAACTTGTGATTTTCCACAGGATATTTTAACAGTGACAATATTCGCTCCAGGATATTTTGTAACGCCAGGCTCAAACGAATCACCATATTATTGGGAGGAAATACCGTACGAGCCACCTGTTCCTTTCAATGAAGGAATTCAAGTGCCTGGTCTTACAAGTGATGACGTGTGGGGAAGTGTGGTTTCTTTAAATTATGCAACTCCTGGTGCGTCTATACCTTTTACTTTTGACTTTTATGGGGAAACTTACGAAACTTGCCAAATTGGAGCCAATGGATTGATATCTTTTTTCAAACAAGGCTTTGGACAAACATATAGTGGTGGCTGTTCTTATACACAAGAAGGCTTTGGACCAATTCCTAATTCAAGTCGATATGATAATTGTATAATGGTCCCTTATTATGATATAAACTTTGGTATCAATGGACAGGTTTATTTTCAAGTTATAGGGGAATATCCTTGTAGAAAAATGATTCTTTCTTATTACCAAGTTCCAATGTACCGATGTACATCGGAAATTGCGACACACATGACTGTACTTTACGAATCTTCAAATACAATAGAGTTTTATTTACAAAATAAACCAATTTGTATGGACTGGGAAGATGGACTTGCAACATTAGGAATACAAAACGATGGAGGAACACAAGCTTGTGTCGTGAACAATTATAACAGTTCTGTTTGGTCAGCACAAAACAAAGCTTACCGAATCAGAGCCGCAAGTGAATTGGAAAAATCTTATGCAGTTTACAAAAGAAGTGCAACAGATTTCAACGCACCGATGATACCTGTTGCGCTAGATGCAGAAGGGCGTTTCTTTGCTAACCCAACAATAGAAGAAGGTCCTACAAGATATTTTGCAGAAGCAACAATTTATCGTGCAGATGGAAATGAAATTAATATTTTAGACTCAACTGCTATTTATTATCCAATAGATCTTGATCCAATTGTTGTAACTCACAATGGAAGTACTGCCGCTACAAATGAGGTGTGTAGAGGAGATCAAGTGAATTTCCAACTTAGTGGAGGAACACGCTATAATATGGTATTACCACAACAAGTAGAAAATATAGGAAGTACATTCACAAGAGTAAACACTGCAAATCAAGACTCGGTTGTTTATCAATTTCAGGTAATCAATGAAGAAAACGGAGTAATTGTTTGTGAAAGAATGAGTAATCCTGTAACTATTTACAATATATCATTCAATCTTCAAGTAAATGATGATATGACTATTTGTAGAGGTACAGAAATTGCACTAACAGATGTGTTGAATGAAGAAGAAGGCGAATCTGCTTGGAGTACAGGACAAACAGGAGACACAATTCAAACATCTCCTCAATCAACAGGTTATATTACACTAACAAAAACTAATTATCTTGGTTGTACTGCAAGTGATTCTATTTTAGTTACTGTAAACGAGGCTCCAGATATAGAAATAGTAGGAACAATGAATATTTGTAAAGGAACAAATACTCAACTTACGGTAAACTCTTCTTTACCTGGTTGTATATTTGAATGGAATACAGGACAAACTACACAAAGCATAACAGTAGGTCCAAACTCTACTCAACAATATGTAGTAAGTGTGAAATTACCACCTGCAATGTGTGAAAAGGTTGATAGTTGCACTGTAGTTGTAGAACTGCCACCTGATGTAATATGTACAGGAGATGTAAGCATTTGCGAAGGCGAATCTGCAGAAATTGGAGCTAATGGAGATGCAACAAGATATATTTGGGAAACTGTTCCTCAAGACATGTCAGTGAATGGAGGTAATCAAGCAAATTATACGGTTAAGCCAAATTCTACAACAATGTATGTCGCTCATGCTTATAACCAAATAAATTGTCATGCAACAGATACAGTTTATGTAAATGTACAACGTACTCCTTCCGCAGCAATAAGATTTTCACCAAGTGTTATTGATGCTTTAGACCCAACAGTTATATTTTCTGACGTATCAAGTGGAAACTCTACAAGAGAATGGTATTTGAGTGATGGAACTACATCAACAGAAGCAGAGTTTGTTCATGTTTTCCCTGTAACTGATACAACATTACGTTATGATATAAAACTTACAGCTTATTCTCCATTGGGTTGTTCTGATACTACATCTGCCTTTATTAGAGTACAAAGAGAACATCACCTTTGGGCTCCAACAGGACTTTACTTACATGATAACAATCCTGATAATGCAAGATTCCGTCTTTGGATAGATAATATAATTGAGTATGATTTGAAAATCTTTAACCGTTATGGAGAAATGATTTTCCAAACAAACGATATTGAAGATGCTTGGGATTGTACTTACAAAGGCGAAACAGTTATGCAAGGTGTATATACATGGATAGTAAAATATCGTCATAATGATGCACCTAATAGATTGGAGTGTGAGCAAGGTACATTCATGATTTACAATTAATCAAAGCAATGATAAGTAAAAGTGATATAGAAAAAGCAAAAGCCTTATTGGACGAAAACAAAATCCAAGAGGCTATTGCTTTATTAGAGAGTCTTGTTGCCGACTCATCTATAGAAAATAAAGATGTTGCCTATTATGTATTAGGAAATGCGTATAGACGAGGCAATAATTGGCAAGAAGCAATAAATTCTTATTCTCGAGCAGTAGAATTAAATCCTGAATCTCCTGCAAAAGACATGAGAGCAAATTGTATAAAGATATTAGATTTCTATAATAAGGATATGTATAATCCGTGATAGAAATTCCACTCCCCTGACGAAAGGGCGTGTATTCCAGAACACCACGTAAAAAACAGGAAATATGAAAGAAAAAGTATCAATTTCGTTTTTATTATTGGCAATCACATTCTGTGTATGCCTTATCGCAGCAAATTTACTTGGAATTAAAATAATACAAATCGGCGACTTCGCAGTAAGTGCCGGTTTGTTAGTTTTCCCCATTTCCTATATTATAAACGATTGCATTTCCGAAGTATGGGGATTTAAAAAAGCAAGAATAGTGATATTTACTGCCTTTTTGATGAATATCTTTATTGTATTATTGGGATTGTTCGTTGTTTATATTCCATCGGCTCCTTTTTGGAATGATAACGAACATTTCGCTTATGTCTTTAATATAGCACCTCGTACAACAATAGGAAGTTTGCTTGCTTTTTTATCAGGTTCTCTATTGAATGCTTTTGTAATGAATAAGATGAAAGTAGCAAATAATGGAAAATATTTTTCATTAAGAGCAATCGTTTCTACAATAGCAGGAGAGAGTATAGACTCCGTTATATTTTTCCCAATAGCCTTTGGAGGTATTTTAAGTTTTAAAGAGTTGTTAGTAATGATTATTACGCAGATAGTATTGAAAACACTTTATGAAATTTTAATCCTTCCATTTACAAAGAGATTTATAAGAATTTTAAAAAGAATAGAATAAAATGAATGATTTAAAAGAACAATTAAGCCTTTTAGGTAATGCAACAGTTTATAGACAAAATTATGCTCCAGAAGTTTTAGAAGCCTTTGATAATAAGCATCAAGAAAATGATTATTGGGTTAGGTTTAATTGCCCTGAATTTACAAGTCTTTGCCCTATAACAGGACAACCTGATTTTGCAGAAATACGTATTAGTTATATTCCAGATGTTAAAATGGTCGAAAGCAAGAGCTTGAAATTATATCTTTTTAGTTTTAGAAATCATGGAGCCTTTCATGAGGATTGCGTAAACATAATAATGAAAGACCTAATAAAACTGATGAATCCAAAATATATAGAAGTAACAGGAATATTCACACCACGCGGAGGTATATCTATTTATCCTTATGCAAACTATGGTAGAGCTAATACTAAATATGAGAAAATCGCAGAACAAAGATTAATGAACAGAGAGTAAAAAATAGAAATAATAACTCTTTGTTTTAAAAAATTAATTCTTTGTTTTAGAAAAATAAAACGGCGTATTAATTTAATGAAATCAAGAATTATTTTCTTTATATCAAGAATTATTAATACCTTTGCAGATAGTAGTGTATAGTAATATAAATACAAATACAATATTTATTGCTTTTTGTGACTTGAATTTCAGTTGTTTACAATAAATTCGAGGAGCTAAGGGTATGTTCTTAACACAAATATTTTCATTATGCAAGACATAAAAATAGCTGTAATTGGGCTTGGTTATGTAGGATTACCATTAGCACGATTGTTTTCTACAAAATTTGAAACAATAGGTTTTGATATGAATCAATCACGTGTTGATGCTCTTAATAATGGACACGATGCAACATTAGAAGTCTCTAATGAACTTTTGCAAGATGCAATAAAAAATCACGGTTTTAAGTGTACAACAAATTTAGAAGACATAAAAGCTTGTAATTTCTATGTAGTAGCAGTACCAACACCAGTAGATGAGAATAATCGTCCTGATTTAAGACCGCTGTGGGGAGCAAGTGAAACCATTGGTAAAGTAATCTCAAAAGGAGATATAGTGGTTTATGAATCTACAGTCTATCCAGGAGTAACAGAAGAAGAATGTTTGCCAGTTGTAGAAAAAGTCTCAGGATTGAAATTTAATGTAGATTTCTACGCAGGTTACTCGCCAGAAAGAATAAACCCAGGGGATAAAGAACACACAGTAGAAAAAATCAAGAAAGTAACCTCAGGTTCCACACCAGAAATAGCAGATATAGTAGATGGAGTTTATAATTCAGTTTTGATTAATGGAACACACAAAGCACCATCAATAAAAGTTGCAGAAGCTTCAAAGATTATTGAAAATAGTCAAAGGGACGTAAATATTGCGTTTATGAATGAATTGGCTAAGATTTTCAATGCAATGGGAATAGATACTAAAGATGTTATAGAAGCAGCGGCATCAAAGTGGAATTTTATTAAACTATCTCCAGGATTAGTCGGAGGACACTGTATAAGCGTTGATCCTTACTATTTAATTCAAAAAGCACAAGTTTACGGAGTTTTACCAAGAGTTATGAGTTCTGCACGCCGACTTAATGATGGTATGGGTGAATATGTTGCTAATCAAGTAATAAAATTGATGAATAAAAAAGGAGTAATGGTAAAAGACTCAAAAATACTTCTTTTAGGAATTACATTCAAAGAAAATTGCCCAGATATTCGTAATACTAAGGTGATAGATATTTATTCTACTCTTTCAGAATACACTAATAATATTACTGTTTATGATCCTTGGGCAAGTAAAGCAGAAGTGCAACACGAATATAAAATAGATATAACAAATACATTATCTCAAGGAAACAAATATGATGCTATTATATTAGCAGTATCACATAATGAATTTTTGAATATAGATATTAAAACTCTTTTGAATGATAATGGTGTTGTTTATGATGTAAAAGGAGTTTTAGATAGAAATATTATAGACGGAAGATTATAGATATGAAAATCGCAGTAGCAGGAACAGGATATGTAGGTTTGTCAATAGCAACTCTATTGGCACAACACAATGATGTTACAGCGATAGATATAGTTGCTGAAAGAGTAGATTTAATAAACAATAAGAAATCTCCTATTCAAGATGATTATATTGAAGAATATCTTGCTACAAAACATCTTCAACTAAAAGCAATCTTAGATTGGGAGAATGGATATAAAGAAGCGGAGTTTGTAGTTATTGCTGCCCCTACTAATTATGATAGTCAAAAGAATTTCTTTGACACCTCTGCGGTTGAAGACGTGATAGAGAAAGTTTTGAAAGTAAATCCAACGGCAATAATGGTAATAAAGAGTACTATACCTGTTGGATATACAGAAGGCGTTCGTAAAAAGTTTAACACAAACAGAATAATCTTCGCACCAGAGTTTTTAAGAGAAAGCAAGGCTCTTTATGATAATCTTTACCCTTCAAGAATCATAGTCGGATATGACCAAGAGGATAAAGAATTAGAAGCAAAGGCTAGACAATTTGCAGAACTTATAAGACAAGGAGCAATAGAGAAAGACGTGCCTATGCTTTATATGGGAAGCACTGAGGCAGAAGCTGTGAAGCTTTTTGCAAATACTTATTTAGCATTAAGAGTTAGTTATTTTAATGAGTTAGATACTTATTCAGAACTTAAAGGCTTAAATACACAACATATAATAGAAGGCGTTTGTCTTGATCCAAGAATAGGAAATCATTATAATAATCCATCGTTTGGATATGGTGGATATTGTTTGCCAAAAGACACAAAACAATTACTTGCAAACTACGCAGACGTTCCACAAAATATGATGTCGGCCATAGTAGAAAGTAATAGAACTCGTAAAGACTTTATCGCCGATCAAGTTTTGAAAATGGCTGGTTATTATGATTACTATAACAAAGGTGATTTTAATCCACAAGAAGAAAGAGAATGCGTGATAGGAGTTTATCGTCTTACAATGAAATCAAATTCCGATAACTTCCGTCAAAGTTCTATTCAAGGAGTAATGAAAAGAGTGAAAGCTAAAGGTGCGACTATAATAATCTATGAGCCAACCCTTGAAAACGGAAGCACATTCTTTGGAAGCAGAGTGGTAAATGATATAGAAGAATTTAAGAAACAAAGTCAAGCAATAATAGCTAATCGTTACGATGCTTGTCTTGACGATGTTTTAGATAAAGTTTACACAAGAGATATTTTCAAAAGAGATTAGTTAAGAAAAAGACTACAAGACTACAAGACAACGAGACAGAAAGACAACACGACTATTAAGAGTACTTATTGTCTTGTAGACATATAGACTTGTAGTCTAAAAACGATAAGCAATATGAAAGGTATAGTATTAGCAGGCGGTAGCGGAACAAGATTGTATCCTATCACAAAAGGGGTTAGTAAACAATTACTCCCTATTTATGATAAGCCTATGGTGTACTATCCTATTTCTGTTTTGATGTTGGCAGGCATAAGAGATATATTGATAATTTCAACTCCATACGATTTGCCGGGATTTAAGAGATTGCTTGGAGATGGTAGCGATTACGGAGTAAATTTCTCATATGCAGAACAACCTTCGCCTGACGGACTTGCTCAAGCCTTTATAATAGGAGAAGAATTTATAGGAAATGACTCTGTATGTATGGTTTTAGGGGATAATATCTTCTATGGAGCAGGATTTAGTAAGATATTAAGAGAATCAGTTAAGGAAGCAGAAGAAAATAATAAAGCTACAATATTTGGATATTGGGTAGCAGATCCGGAAAGATATGGAGTTGCAGAATTTGATTCGGAAGGTAATTGTTTATCTCTTGAAGAAAAACCTACAAATCCAAAATCTAATTACGCAGTTCCGGGATTATATTTCTATCCTAACAAAGTTGTAGAAGTAGCAAAAAGTATTAAACCATCAGCAAGAGGAGAACTTGAAATAACCACAGTAAACCAAAGATTTTTAGAAGATAAGCAACTAAAAGTCCAAACACTTGGCAGAGGATTTGCATGGCTTGATACAGGAACACACGATTCTCTTTCAGAAGCATCTACATTTGTTGAAGTAATAGAAAAACGTCAAGGTTTGAAAATAGCATGCCTTGAAGGAATTGCCTATCGCAAAGGTTGGATTTCAGAAGAAAAGATGCGAGAGCTTGCACAACCAATGATCAAAAACCAATATGGACAATATCTTTTGCAAGTCATTGATGATTTTAAGAGATAATAAAGGTCTATAAGTCAACGAGACAATAAGACAACAAGTCAACGAGACAACAAGTGAATGGATAGGTGTATTGAAAATTTATTTATTTGGAGAGAATCACGAAAGGTTATAAATAGGATTTATTCTATTATGCAAAATTGTCGAGATTATGGATTCAAAGATCAAATTCAGAGAGCATCTGTATCAATTATGAATAATATTGCAGAAGGCTTGGAATCTGGAAGTGATGCTAAATTTGTTAATTTTCTTAATATCGCGAAAGGTAGTTGTTCAGAAGTAAGATCAATGTTGTATCTGTGTGAAGATTTTAACTATTGTTCACCAGAAGAAAGAATAGAAATTCAATATCAAATTAAACAAATTTCCACAGGAATAAAAAGACTTATAGATTCCCTACAAAGTAAGAATAACTTGTAGACTTATGGTCTAGTTGTCTTGTGGTCGCAAAAATATGACAAAACGCAATATAGTAATCACAGGAGGTGCAGGATTCATTGGCTCTCACGTAGTAAGGTTATTCGTGAATAAATATCCCGAATACAATATCATCAATCTTGATAAATTAACTTACGCAGGTAATTTGGCGAATCTTAAAGACATAGAAAATAAACCAAATTACAAATTCGTAAAGATGGATATTTGCGATTTTGAAGCATTTTACCAACTTATGCAAGACGAAAAGGTTGATGCGATAATTCACCTTGCGGCAGAAAGTCATGTGGATAGAAGCATAAAAGACCCATTCACCTTTGCAAAAACAAACGTAATGGGAACATTATCATTGCTTCAAGCGGCAAAACTGTATTGGGAAGCACAACCAACTCCATACCAAATAGCTCATAGCCCACAACTCACAACTCAATGCCTATTTTACCATATATCAACCGATGAGGTATATGGTGCTTTGGAAATGAATCACCCCGAAGGAATACCTGCACCGCACCAAACAGCCGCAAGTGCTCACAGCTCACAGCTCAATGCTCAAGGCTCAATAGCCTACGGAGACGAATTTTTTTACGAAACAACAAAATACAACCCACACTCACCATACTCAGCAGCCAAAGCAAGTAGCGATCATTTCGTAAGAGCATATCACGACACCTACGGAATGCCAACCATTGTAACAAATTGCTCCAACAACTACGGACCATATCAATTCCCAGAAAAGTTAATACCATTATTTATCAACAATATTCGTCATCGTAAACCGCTACCTGTGTATGGTAAAGGCGAGAATGTTCGCGATTGGCTTTATGTAGAAGACCATGCAAGAGCAATAGACTTAATCTTCCATAAAGGCAAAATAGCAGAAACTTACAACATAGGTGGTTTTAATGAATGGAAGAATATAGACTTGATAAAAGTAATGATAAAAACTGTTGATAGAATACTTGGAAACCCAGAAGGCGCATCATTAAACTTAATAACATACGTTACAGACCGCTTAGGACACGATGCACGCTATGCAATAGACTCAACAAAACTACAAAAAGAATTAGGTTGGGAGCCAAGTCTACAATTCGAAGAAGGAATAGAAAAAACTGTCCGTTGGTACTTAGACAACCAAGACTGGATGGATAACATCACCTCTGGAGAATACGAAAAGTATTACGAAGAGATGTATAAAGGAAGATGATAGAGAATAAATATTAAAGCTACACTAGCGATAATTAAGAGTATGTAGATTTTGGTGATTTGTTGAAAGTAAATAGGTGTATTAGACCAGATATTATTTAAAATACGTTTATTGTTCTCTTATTTTTAGAGCGTTACTAAATATGAATTAGGTAATAAAGCTTTTTGGTTAAAACTATGGTTGAAATTAATTTTAACCAATGCTAATTATTTGAGATATATTTAATATGAAAACGAAATTAAAATTATTACGCATACCCATTTTGCTATTATTTTAGAATATAGGCTAACCTATGTAGAGATGTGTTCATGTACTTGTTAGTTTATATATTATGCTTATGTAATTTTGATAAATAATAAAATATTTCTTCTTTCTAAATTCTGACTACTTAGGGTTATATGCGTGTATTTAGTGAAAATGTAGTATGTTTTTTTACAGATAGATAGTAATACTATTCTAATGTATTTTAATTTACTAGAACTAATTTTTTATGAATGGTCATATAGTTTTGGGAAGGTTTAGGCATCGTTTATTTCATTTATGTGGAGGAAGTTTGAACTTATGTTGTTGCAATTATTATCAAAATGTAGTAATGTTATTTTATTATTTATTCTTGTAATTACATTTTGTTGGAATAATACTTGTTTATGGAGCAAAAACTAAAAACAAGAACTATATCAGGTGTATTTTGGAGCTCTATTCAGCGAGTTGGTACAATGGGTATTACATTTGTATCAAATATTATATTAGCAAGAATACTTTCTCCAGAAGATTATGGGTGTATTGCAATGTTAATGATATTTATTTCATTGGCAAATACTTTTATAGATGGTGGTTTTGGTTCGGCTTTAATACAAAAGAAGAATCCAACAGATGAAGATTATTCAACTATTTTCTATTGGAATATTTTTCTTTCAGTTTTACTGTATATTGTTTTGTATATATTAGCTCCGTTGATTTCAGAATTTTATAATATGCCATTGTTAACAAAAATTCTGCGTTTGCAAGGTGTTGTTTTGTTTTTTAATGCACTTACTATTGTTCAACAAAACCAATTAAGAAAGCAATTGCAATTTAAGAAACTTTCTATTGTGTATATATCCTCAGCAATTATCTCCCTTGTGATAGCTATTGTTATGGCATATAGAGGATGGGGGGTGTGGAGCTTAGTTGCTCAACAAATTTCTATTTCGGTTATTCATACCATATTATTTTGGATAGTAAATAGCTGGAAACCTTTGATATTATTTTCAAGGAAATCTTTTAAGGAATTATTTAATTTTGGAGGTTTTATGTTGGTCGCTTCATTATTCAGTACTTTTAGTAATGAAATGCAAGGGTTGCTTGTTGGAAAAATGTTTAATTCAACTACCTTAGGATTATATAATCAAGCATATCGATTAGAAGGTTCTGCTGCTACTGCAACATCAAGTATAATAGATCAAGTAACTTATCCAGTGTTATCTTCATTGCAAAATGATAGATTGCAATTTATAACTGCATTAAAGAGATTTATTCAAATTCCTGTTTACATTTGTAGTTTAGTAATGATGATACTTATTGTTATTGCAAAACCATTAATAATATTGTTATATTCTGAAAAATGGATAGATAGTGTGCCTTACTTTCAAATTCTTTGTGTTGCAGGATTGGCAGTGTGTCTTCAAGGCTCGGCAAATAATGCAATAGCTGCTATTGGAAAGAGTAAGGTCTTTTTTGTTTGGACTATAATTAAACGTTCTACAACGATTATCTTATGTGTTATAGGTGTATTTATTGCTGGTATGAAAGGCTTGTTGTGGAGTTGTGTATTAGGTGCGTGGAGTGTTTATTTTATTAATGCTTATTTGGTTAATAAATATGTTGAGTATTCTTTTTGGAAACAAGTGAGGTTGATAGTACCGTCCTCTATTTTAGCAATATCTATAGGATTACTAGTATATTACATTGGACTATTATTGCCGTTTAATATGTATATCGTTGCTTTTATTCAAGTGCTTTTATGTACATTTTTGTATTTTGCGTTATCGTATATATTTAAACTACAGGCATTTGAATATATATGCGCATTTATTGTTGATAAATTAAAAAAATCATAGATTTTATTGTAATTATGAAAAAAGTTTTGTTTTTATCATATAATTATCCGTATGGGAATTTTGGACCAAGTACTAATTGTACTACACGTATAATGCGTAAATTGGCGGAAAATAAAGATTACGAAGTTCATTGTTTATCTTACATGGGTGTTAAAAAAAATTATGAAGATATCCCAAATGTTAATTTACTTCAATTGACAAAAAGTCTTTATAGTCAAGGGAAAAAAACAAAAATATATAAAAAAATTGAGCTTTTTCTTAAAATTCCATTTTATCCACTTTACACTTTAATACGTGATTATCAGCATTATAAAATTTGTAAACGTATTTTGAAAAAACAAAAATTTGATCTTGTTGTAGCCCAATGCTTCCCTGAAGAAAGTTGGTTTTCTGGTGTATTGTTGAAAAAAAACGGATATTGTAATAAATTGATGGTTATATTTTGGGATAATATTTATGGGTTAATCCCAAAATATCTTCCTGAAAATTTTGTTCTAAGACGTCAGAGGAAAGTTGAATCATGGATTGCTAAACATGCAGACAAGTTAGTATCACTTTATCCAATACAAAAATTTCATAAAGAATATGGAGAAATTTCTAATGCTGTAAATAAACGAGTATATTTGGGAATTCCAGCAATTATTAAACCTCCTAAGCAAAAAGAAACTGAGTATAGGGAATTTGTTTTAAGTAATAAGATAAATGTGTTATATTCCGGAACTCTTTATAGTACGAAACATATAAATTATTTTGTGGAATTGCTTAATTCTACAAGTATTGTAGAAAATATAAATTTGATATTATTGGTAGAAGGATTATCCAAAGAAGATGAGATAAGATTAAAACAACATTTTAAGGGTGAAATTCAAATATCAGGTTGGATTCCATTGAAAGATTTAATGATTTTATATCATCATGTAGATTTATTTTTATCTTTTCCAGGAATATCAACCGCAATACGCTCAAAGGTGTATGAATATATGTCATATGGAAAACCCTTAATCTTGTGTTACGAACATGATAATGATGTTAATAAATTCACTTTTTCGAGTTATCCGTTATGTTTATCTTTAGATATTCGTTATCCTATTTTAGAAAATGTCAGTATACTTGAACAATATGTGGAAAAAAATAATGGAAAAATAATACCATTTGAAACTATTGAAACCCTATATAAAAAGGATACTCCTTTGGTATACGTGGAACTAATAGATGAAATAATGAATTAATATTAAATAATAACATTTGTATGAAATTAGATAAATATAATGTTATACAACTACACGTTGTGTTAGTTTTATTTGGATATTATTTTGTATCTTCTGTATTAAATTTAATAATAGGAGATATTGATCAAACGATTTCAATTGGTTACAGATTATTTCAATTTTTAGTTTCTGTTTATGTGTTGTTTTTATGTAGAAAAAATATTCTTGAAATAAAAGGGCATTCCCTGTTTGTAATTTGCTTAATTGCTATATTGTTTTTCTCTTGTAGGATAGTTTTTGATATTTGTTTTGGTCCATTTTCAAATTTACCGAAGGCTTTATTATTTAGAGATTTCTTTTTTTATGTGATTGGTGTTTATTTTTCTTCATTTGTTGTGTTTTTAAGTTGTAAGTATATTAATATCGAAAAAGTCGTTTTGATTTCTTTTTGGATGTTATTTATAGCTATAATTTGTATAATATTAAATATTTCTAATATAGAAATTGACTTAAATGAAGAAAGATTGGATGCAGGGAGAGGGTTATCTACTCTTAATATAATTAGAATAGGAGTGTTTGAAGTTTTATTATCGATACATTTATTATTAAATAGAAATTTCAATATAATAAAAAGAATTATTTTTATTATAGGTTTATGTTTAGGAATTTATACTATTATGATTTCAGGAAGTAGGGGGGGGCTTGTGTCTTTAGTATTTTCGTTGTTTATTTATTTTTTGATTCGAAATAGGCGAAATATATTTAAGATAATATTGATTTTGATATCTTTGATAGTAGTACTATTAAATATTATTCCTATTTTAGAATGGATTGGAACTTATTTTCCCGTAATTTCTCAAAGAATGTTATTAACTATAGTGGAAGGTGATCAAAGTGACAGAGAAATACTGAGGGAATTTGCTATGCAAAAAATTATTGAAAATCCATTATTAGGATACTCCTATAGATTATTTCCTACCGAATATGTTTGGTCTTCTCATAATGGTATTTTAGATGTTTTACAGATTTCTGGAATTCCTATTGGAATTTTCTTTCTTTATTTTTTCTATATAAAAACGACATTGTTATGTATAAAAGTTGCAAATAATAATAATTTCTTTTTTCCTATTCTTTTATTGCTTTATTCTTTAATTTATTCTCTATCTGGAGGTCTTATTTATTCTTCTGTGTTTTGGGTATCTGTTGCTTTGTTATATTCGTATTATTATAATAATAAAAATAATATTTGAACTAAACTAGTTTGATAAGTATTGTTGAATTTTTAAAATCAAAATTGATATGTCAATCAAAAAGAAAATAAATAAATTATATTTGTATAGACATTTAGTCACGAAATATAAAGAATACATTGTAAAAAAGAACCCTCTTATGGAAGTCAATCGCTGTTATAAGCTTGTGTTTAATGAATTGCCAAATTTAGAGAATCCTCAAAATTTGATAGAGAAAATTTATTGGATGGAGTGGAATACAGATACTTCGTTATGGACAAAATGTACCGATAAATATTTGATGAGGGAGTATGTTAAAGAATGTGGATTAGTTAATTATTTACCTAAATTATTAGCCAAGTGGGAGACTTCAAATGAAATAGATTTTACAAATCTACCAAAATCCTTTATTATGAAAACGAATAATGGATGTGGAACTTGTTATATAGTAAAGGATAGGGATAAAGAAAATCTAAATAAAGTGAAAAAACTTTTTAAGACTTGGTTAAAAACAAATAGACAAGGCTATTCTAACGCACAGTTTCATTATTTAGGAATTAAATCATGTATAATAGCAGAAGAATTATTGCCAAATACAGGAATCCAAAAAGAAATCTCTCCAAATAGTTTAATTGATTATAAAGTATGGTGTTTCAAAGGGCAAGTAGAGTCTATTCTTGTAGTATATGATAGAACAAGCGAACAATATTGTCTTGATTTATATGATACTAATTGGGAAAGAATGTCTGAAAAATTAAATTTTAAAGGTCATTTTGAGTTTAGAAAAGATATAATTATACCAAAACCAGAATGTTTAGAAGAAATGCTAGAAATAGCAAGTAAACTTTCTAAACCATTTCCGGAGGTAAGAGTTGATTTTTATGTTGTAGATAATAAACCTGTAATAGGAGAACTTACATTCTCTACTGGTTATGGTTATCTTACAAAAGAATATTACAAATATCTCGGCGATAAATGCGATATATCTGATTTGAATGTTATAAAGAAAAAAATACAATGAAAATCTTAGTAACAGGAGGAGCGGGATATATTGGTTCGCATACTTTGGTAGAACTTTACGCTGCTGGGCATACGGCGGTAGTTGTGGACAATTTGAGCAATTCTTGCAAGGAATCGCTTAAAAGAGTTTCCGAACTTTGCAATGTAGAAGAAATTCCATTCTATCAAGCAGATATTCGCAACAAAGAGGATTTGACAAAGGTGTTTGCAAATCATAAATTCGACGCTTGCATTCATTTTGCGGGGCTTAAAGCTGTGGGAGAGAGCGTTGAAAAACCTTGGCTTTATTATGAAAACAACATCAATGGCACGCTTGTCTTGATGGAAATGCTCGAAAAAAACAATTGCAAAAACATAATATTCTCCTCGTCAGCAACTGTTTATGGTGAGCCTGCTGAAATTCCGATTACAGAGCAATGTCCGAAAGGCGTTTGCACCAATCCATACAGTTGGACAAAAAGTATGTTGGAGCAAGTCTTGATGGATGTTCAAAAAGCTGATTTAGAATGGAATGTGGTGCTGTTGAGATACTTCAATCCTATCGGAGCTCACAAAAGTGGAAGAATTGGTGAAAATCCAAATGGGGTACCAAACAATTTGATGCCGTTTATCACACAAGTAGCGATTGGGAAGCGTGAAGAATTAAGCGTTTTTGGCAATGATTACGACACTGCGGACGGTACAGGCGTAAGAGATTACATACACGTAGTGGATTTGGCGAGAGCTCACGTTTGTGCGTTGCAAGCAATTGAAAAACAATGTGGTTTAGGTGTTTATAATATAGGAACAGGTAGAGGATATTCTGTGTTTGATGTAGTTAAAACATTTGAAAAAGTTAATAATTTAAAAATACTTTATACAATCAAATCAAGACGTCCTGGGGATATTGCTAAATATTATTGCATACCACAAAAGGCTGAAAAAGAGCTGAATTGGAAAGCCCAATACGATATAGAAGATATGTGTAGAGACAGTTGGAATTGGCAAAAAAACAATCCAAACGGCTACGAATTATATTGAAAATTATAGAGAAATATTTTAAATAACTATATTGATTATAATAAATAAAATAAAAGTTATGCAAGACATAAAAATAGCTGTAATTGGGCTTGGTTATGTAGGATTACCATTAGCACGATTGTTTTCTACAAAATTTGAAACAATAGGTTTTGATATGAATCAATCACGTGTTGATGCTCTTAATAATG
>JAZRCB010000025.1:0-119938 GCA_045635365.1 Candidatus Onthomorpha sp. | reverse complement strand
AAAAGAGAATATTTATTTGAGGTGAAATAATCGCTTAGTTTCTTTTCTTTCTTCATTCCAAAAGGCACGAAACTATCTCCTTGTCTCCATTTTCTAAGTATGAGAGGGAATTTCAACAAATCGGCATCTAACATCGCTATGTTTTTATCCTTTGAAATATTTATAAACTTCAAATCTCTCAATAACTCAATCTGCATTTTCAAAGGGTGAATCAAAGATGATTGACAATTATCTATAAGAAAGAAATCGTTAGTTGTATTATTCTTTATCACATCTATGAAAATATATTCCCTATCCTTTACAAGACGATGGGTTTTAGAGAAGAATTGTTTACCTGAAATTTCATCAAGACAAGATAATATATCGTTAATATTTGTTTCGTTAAATCCATATTCCGACAATATTTCATAAAGATATATCTTCATAGGAGTTAATTGTTTTAACTTTGAAATATTTATTTTGATTACCTCTTGCTCTGTTTCAATTATTTCTTTTTTTGTTTTCTCTATCTCTCTACGGAAAATAAATTCTGTATCGTTTAGGTATTCTATATCTTTTTTAAGGGCAAATTCAAAATTAGGGTTTATCTCCCTCAATACAGGAAAAAGATTATGACGAATTTTATTACGAGTAAATTTTGTTTCTGAATTAGTGGAGTCCTCAACGTATGAGATATTATTCTGCTTGGCGTAAGAGAGTATTTCTTCTCTTGTTGCGAAAAGCAGAGGACGTACTATTTTATCGTTTTTTACCTTTATTCCATGTAGTCCTGCTATACCTGTACCTCTTAAAAGATTGATAAAAAATGTCTCTATCGAATCATCTAAATGGTGTGCTGTACAAAGACAAGTAAACCCTTCGCTTTCTAAAAGAGAATTAAACCAATTATAACGTAAATCCCTTGCTGCCATTTCCAAAGAGAGTTTATTCTCTTTCATATATTGGTAGGTGTCAAATTCTTTTACGAAAAGAGGAATATTATTCTCCTTCGCCCACCTACGAACAAAGGCCTCATCTCTATTGCTTTCCTCATCTCTTAAATGAAAATTACAATGTGCTAAACTTATCTTATAATTTGCTCTACACATCAAGTGGAATAAAACGACAGAATCCACACCGCCACTTAGGGCAATGAGGATTCTATCATCTTTTGAAAACAAATTATTATCGCTTACAAAGGATTCAAATTTTTCTAACATTTTTTATAATTTTCTAAAAATAAAATCTGTCATCAAAGTATAAAGATGGTATCTTGTGTTACCGCCATATATACTGTGGTTTTTGTTTGGATAGAAAAATTGTTCAAATTGTTTATTCGCTTTTATCAATGCTGTTGTTAAATCCACAGCGTTTTGAACATGAACGTTGTCATCTGCTGTTCCATGTATTAAAAGATAATTTCCTTTCAATTTATCAACGTGATTGATTGGAGAGTTTTCGTCATATCCTTTTGGATTTTCTTGTGGAGTACGCATAAAGCGTTCTGTATATACGTTGTCGTAATATCTCCATGTAGTAACAGGTGCTACTGCTATAGCGGTTTTGAAATAATCTGCTCCTTTTGTGATACAAAGTGTGGACATATAACCACCATAACTCCAACCAAAGATTCCAATACGTTCTTTGTCAATAAAATCTAATGAACCGAAGTATTTTGCTGCTTCTATTTGGTCTTCTGTTTCATATTTTCCAAGTTCCATGTAAGTACACTTCTTAAATTCCTCACCTCTCATTCCTGTACCACGTCCATCAACACAAGCAACTACATATCCCTTTTGTGCTAACATACGAAACCACATATAATCTGAAAATCTGCTTTGAGAATTTAACACCTCTTGACTTCCAGGTCCACCATAAACATACATTAACAAAGGATATTTCTTACCTGCTTCCATATTGCTTGGTTTAATCATCCAATAGTTTAATTCTGTTCCTTGAGAAGTTTTAAATTTAGCAAATTCTTTTCTTTCTGTTCCGTATTGAGAAAGCAATTCCTTTTGTGCTTTATTGTCTTGTAATACCTTTAAGACTTTTCCTTTGTTGTTGTTGATTGTATATTGAGTTGGAGTGTCTGTATTTGAGAAAGTAGAAATGTAATACTCACCATTTGCTGAGAAATCTGCTGAATAAGTACCTGTTTCTCCTGATATTTTTTTGATATTCTTTTTCTTATCCACCACAAGTAACTCTCTGTTGTAAGATTCTGATTGTGCTGCTGTATAGAATATCTCTTCTGTCTTAGGATTTATATAACATATAGCGTCAATATCATATTTTTCTTGTGTAATTGGGTCAATGCTTCTATCGTAAATACCAATTTTATACAAGTTCATATAACCATTTCTTTCGCTTTTTAAGATAAAGTTTTTCTTATCATTTAAGAAAACAACATCTTCCACTTGTTCAATATAATATTGATTTCTTTCCTCATAGACTTTCTTAGGTTTGAAATCTTGAGTATTTGCTATAAATAATTCATATTGATTTTGATGACGATTTAATTTGTGAATAAACACCTCATCATTAGGAGTCCATTGCAAACGTGGTAAATAAATATCTTTATTCAATCCCATGTCAATGTGATTTGTTTTATCGTTTTTCAAATCATAGACAAAAATTTCTACAACAGAGTTATCCTCTCCTGCTTTTGGATATTTATAAACATATTCCTCAGGATACAAATCTCCATACATTGTCATAGAGAATTGTTTTACCTTACTTTCATCAAATTTATAGTAAGCTATTTTTTCAGAATCATTGCTCCAAAAGAAACCTTTTGTAATTGCAAATTCTTCTTCATAAACCCAATCTGTAGTACCATTGATTATGTAATTATACTCACCATCGGTTGTGATTTGTTTTGTTTGCAAAGAAGCAATATCAAAGATAAAAATATTATTATTTGAAACGTATGCTACTTTTTGAGAGTTTGGAGAAAATTCTGCTAATCTCACTTTCTCTTTTGCAACAGGTGTTAATTTTTTTGTTGCAATATCGTAAACATAACAATGAGCAAGATAAGAATGACGATAAATCAATTCACTATTTGTAATCAATAAAATCTTTGACTCGTCTTGTGAAAACTGATAATCCTCAACTGCTGCTCCAAGGTTAAGTTGAGAAAAATTCAACACCTCTCCAACCTTATTTGCTGTGGCGTATTCATATTTTTCTATCGCCTCTGAGGTCAAAATACAATAGTGTTTACCATCGTTCATAGAACGAATACCTTGTATTCCCTTTCCATAGAAAGTTCCCTTCAACCAAATATCCTCTAAAGTAATTTGTTTTTGTGCACTTGCTCCAAAAGTGATAAATAGTGTCAATAATGCTGTGATAAATCTTTTCATTTCTTCTATCTTTTTTTTTAATCTACAATGTTATCAATCAATATATCTTTATACTTTAACAATGGGTCTATATTTTTTCTTTCAGGTGGATAAAGAGTATTTATAACCCAAGTATCTATTTCGTTACTATTTCTATATTTATTTAATGCTAAACGATGAACATATTCAGTCATATACAATCCCCATTTAGTCTTTGGATGCGCTCTGTAATAAGTTTGTAGTGCTGTTTTATATTCAGGTTTTATTACGTCTTTTTCATCATAAACAGGAGTATTCTCTAATCCCTTTGTAACCGAAAAACAAAGATATTCTATCTCTCTTGTAACTAAGTCTTCTCTAATAAAATCAGGGTGTTCATCAAGAAACTCATCTCTCCAAGCTATTCTATTGAATAACTCTTGCATCGTAATATCAAGTGTTGCATGCCAATAAGGTGGAATATCGTGTTCTGCTATCCAAAGTCCTCTATAATAACGATATTCAGGAGTTAGCATTTCTTTAAATCTATCATAAAGAAATGCAGGTTGCACCTCTATTGCATAAGATGTATCTTCGTATGACATTATTCTATATCCCCACTTACCATACTCATCTCTAAACTTTCTCATATCCTTTTTCAAACCTCCAAGTACATAAATGTCACCATGTACCAAAGCTCTAATTTCTTCATCAGAGAAAGTCTTATGTAGGGTTACTGTTTTATCCTCGCAAGCTATTTCATGATAATAATAAAGCAATTGATAGCCCCAATCTGCTCCGTCTTTATCTCCTTGGAAAGTTTCTTCAAAAAGTTTACATGCTTTTTCAATAACATCTCTTTCAGAGAAAGGTAAAGCACTTAACTTATAAGCAAAATCTGTCATTTTTTCATCGTCTAAAGTCTTTGTGTTTTGTCCAAAAAGATTTAAAGAGATGAACAATAATGCTATTACAAAAATACTATTTCTCATTTTCATTAAATGTTTTTATTCAACTATTCACAATTTTGCAAAGATAATACATTTTTTACATTGTATCGCTAAAATAAAACAAAGAAAGATTTTTTTAAAACAAAGAATTATTTTATTGTTTCTTTGTTTTATTTTAATGAAACTAAGAATTGGAAAAATGGTTTGGCATTTAGTGTTTCATATCCACAACGCAATCCTATCTCTATTGGAAGTTTTATTCCAAATACACATAGATTAAAACTAAAATCGTTTCCAAAACTATGAGCAATATCTCTATCGAAACTTGCTATATCGTAAAATGGTTTCACACTAACCCTCTTAATATAGAATACAGGTCCTAAAATCCAATCAGGATAAAAAAGCGGAATATTAAATGTTAGCCCTCCTCCGTAATATTCAACAGGAAATTGATTTTTAATTCCTCTTATAAAGTCTATTTGATTTTCAAACTCATAATTTGTGTTCTTATTAGATTGATAAGCAAAGTTTAACTCCGTACTACTATTTTTAAAGAAGAAAGGAAGATAAACTTTAGTACTCAAAGAGGTGTTACGAGAAGGATTTTCACCAAGAGTAGAATATTGAGAAAGATTCACACTCCAACCACCACGCAAACCAAAATCATTCTTAGCAGAAGCAAACTGAGAAGTATAATATAAAGAGCAACCAAATATATTATATAAATCTCCCATTTGCGTTAAAGTATAATTAAAATCTGCTTGTAATTTATTAACAGTTTGTCGTGTACTCCAAGAATAAGGTAGGCCTATATTAACTCCTGTTAAATACTCTTGTTCTAAAGATTTAGAAGCAGTATTTCTAAGTTTATATCCCGCTTCCAAATCAATTATAGGATAGAATCCACTATAAGTATAAGTCATATAAGCCTCATGCCAAGAGTCTTTAACTCCATATTTATATCCCACTTGTAAAATAGAAGTTGAAAGAAGATTTTGAGAAAACGCACTAACTCCAAGACCAAAATTAACCTTCTCTAAATTAAGGAAAATAGGAAGTCGTGAATGGAAATTAAATAGGTTTTTATATTTCTTATACTCTTTGCTTTCATATTTTATTGATTCATCATATTCAGTTGGAAGCAGAAATCCTTCTTGTCTTTGAAGTGCTTCTACAAATATTTGAGGATTATTCTTTTTGTTAATATCTAAATCAAGATTCAAAGGTTGTGTCTTTGCAAGAAAATATCCATCACTATTATAAACGCAAACAATCAATTCTTCCCCATTAAAAGAATAGCCACCTATTCCAAATGGTGTATCGGTTAACTGTTTTGCGGTTTTTGTGTTTAAATCCAATTCAACTAATTCATATTTTGAATCAATGTCTTTTAGAAAATAAAGTTTGTTATCACGATATTTTAGATGTGAAATATTGTCGTATGAAGGGGAAGTTACATCATGACGAACACTGTCTCGCATTATGATTTTCTTTCCCTTAGAAGTAGTTTCTATATAATAAACAACATCTTCATTTTCTCCCCAAGCAGGATAAGACAAATCGTCTCCCCCTACAATATAAAGGATTTCTTCATTCACAGGAGAGTAAGTTGGCGTAAAATATGTTGTGTTTCTTGTAATTTGTTTTGTTTTTCCTGTGTGAATATCTATCTCTACAATATTGGCGTAGGTTTTTTGTCCCCAACGTTTGTCTAATGCGTTTTGAGAATAAAGCACCTTACCATCTTTATAATCAAAATATGAGTGCATCAAATAAGGTAGATTTGCAATAGTTTTCTCTCCTTTTGGTGTGTAGAGAACTAATTTTTGAACTTCAAAACTACTTGTTTTTAATGCAAGAATAGAATCCTTTCCTATTAAAATTGGATTCAAATAATGAGTATAATATTCCTTATCTATATTTAATGTGTCTAAAATAGACTTATTTTCTTTCTTTGTCCATTGACTCGATTCCTCTTTCCAAAGAGGCAAGATAGTGTCAATCAGTTCTGAATAAATCTTTCTATGTGGGATTTTTACATTTAGGCTATCTGCAGTATTAAACCACTTTAATTGCAACCATGACTTTGCGGTTGTAGTAAAGACATCTGAGAAAATATCTTTCCCATGTTTGTTTCTTGTATAAGCAGACATATAATAACCAAAAGTATAATCGTTTGGAACGAAATCTTTTCTACTTTCAAGTTTTGCTTTATGGAATTTATAAGCCCCCTTCTCAAGAAGCTGAGCTTTAAATTGATTGTATTGTTCAGGAGTTTGCCCTCTACCTGTTTGAGCTAAAGCAGTTTCTGCAAGAACAGCGTCTCCCTCAATAAACCAATTAGGAATCAAAAGAGCACTAACACCTAAAAGAAAATGCTCTCCAAGTATATTTGTTAAAGTTTTAGAAATTCCCTTATAAGGAGCATAAAACTGAGTAGCATGACGATACTCATGAATTGCAAGATGCCAAGTCCAAGGATAAGCAAAATAGTTAGGCGAAGAAGTAGGATAAAACTCTAAACGCTTTGGTGCCCAAGTTGCCATTCCATTTGAATTAGCAGTATAAGGGTGAATAAGAATTGGTATCTTTGGAGCAGAAGTTCCAACACTTGTGCCTATATGATTTACCATTGTATCAAGCACACGAGCAAGTTCTTGTGCCTTTGTTTCAAATGATTGTGGATATACTAAATGAAATTTCTCTGTATTGATTTCTCTCCATTTTACTTTACTATCATCGTTTGCACTAACGCTATATTGTGCAAATGATGTTGAAATTATCAAAACAAAAGAAATAAAGAGCAAAACCCCCTTGTTTATTTTAACAAGAGGGTTAATGCTTATGTATTTCAAAAAATTATTTTGTTGGAACATTTTTCAAAGTTTCTACTAAATAATCCCAGAATAATTTTACAGAAGGAATATTTACTCTTTCATCTGGAGAGTGAGGGTTTTGAATAGTTGGTCCAAATGAAATCATATCCCAATTTTTATAAACACCACCTAAAAGTCCACATTCCAAACCTGCATGGATTGCCATTACTTTTGGAGTTCTTCCAAACATTTTTTGATATGTAGATTGCATTGTTCCTAAGATAGGAGATTGCATATTAGGTTTCCAACCAGGGTATCCACCTGCAAATTCTATGTTTCCACCTGCAAGTTCAACAACGCTTGCCATCATTTCAGCAAAGTCTTCTTTTGCGCTATCAACAGAACTTCTTAATAAAGCGCATGCTTTGATAACTCCATTTTCAGATTTAACAATAGCAAGGTTAGAAGATGTTTCAACAAGATTTTCCATTGAATCACTCATTCTATAAATTCCGTTAGGACAAGCATAGATTGTACGAATAACTCTTGCCATAGTATTTTTGTCTATGAAAGTAGCAGGAGCAGCTGTTTCTTCTATTGCTATAAGAATTTCAGGTTCAACTGCTGATAATTCATTTTTAACAATTTCAGTTAAATTTGCTATAATTTCTTTTGCTTCAGCTACCTTTGTTGCAGGAAGTGCTATTGTACAGAAAGCTTCTCTTGGGATAGCATTTCTTAAACTACCTCCATTAATATCACATACTCTTACATCAACTTTTTCTAATGCTTTCAATATGCGGAATAATATTTTGTTTGCATTACCTCTTTGAAGAATGATATCCATTCCAGAGTGTCCTCCTTTTAATCCTTTGATAGATAAAGCAAATGCTTTGTATGCTGCATCAAATGCTTCTTCTTTATAATCAAAAGTAATTGTAGCATCTATACCTCCTGCGCAACCTACATAAAGTTCGCCTTCTGTTTCAGAGTCAAGATTCATTAAAATATCTCCTTGGAATTCTCCTGCTTTCAATCCAAAGGCTCCTGTCATTCCTGTTTCTTCATCTATTGTGATAAGAACTTCTATAGGACCATGAACTAAAGTTTTGTCTTCAAGAACTGCTAATGCAGCAGCAACTCCTATACCATTGTCAGCTCCAAGTGTTGTTCCTGTTGCTTTTACCCATTCTCCTTCAATTCTTGGAAGTATTGGGTCTGTTAAGAAATCGTGTTTTGTATCATTATTCTTTTGTGGCACCATATCACAGTGTGCTTGAAGAATAATTCCTTTACGATTTTCCATTCCAGCAGTAGCAGGTTTACGCATAATTACGTTACCTACTTCATCTAATTTATATTCTATATTGTTTGCCTTTGCAAATTCAACTAAGGCTGCAACTATTTTTTCTTCATGTTTTGAAGGGTGTGGAATAGCACAAATTGCATCAAAGTGTTTCCACAATGCTTTTGGTTCTAAATTAACTATTTCGCTCATAATCTTTTATATTTTTTTATTTATTTTAATTTTCCTTGCCATATAAACGTATCAGAAGACAAATTTAGTCTTTTTGTATCAATTTCTTTCTCAAAGATGCCATAAACTGTAGCACCACTACCACTTAAAGACGCATAAATAGCTCCATTATTATATAATGTTTCTTTAATCTCTTTTAAGATTGGATATTTAGGAAATAGGCTATCTTCAAAATCGTTCTTCAAAATATTTTTCCAAGACTTTATATCTGAAAGATTTCTATAATCTATGTTAGAAGGTTTAGGCACAACATTAGAATAAGCTTCTTTTGTAGAGATTTTTAAATCTGGTTTTGCAAGAACAATATAATAATTACTTAAATCCAAATCTATCTCCTCACACTTTTCTCCCCTACCATATATATATGTAGGACGATTCTTTACAAAAAACGAACAATCACTACCTACCTTTTGTGCATAATGAAGCATTTGCTCTTCGGTTAGGTTTAAATTAAATATGTAATCCAATAGTTTCAATGTAAAAGTAGCATCGCTACTACCTCCTCCTAAACCTGCAAATGCGGGAATTTGCTTATGAAGATGTATGTTTAGTGGTGGTAAATTAGAAAAATCCTCTCTTAACACCCTTATAGCCTTCATACAAAGATTATCTTCAGAATTTGTTTCTCCTATATCTAATCCTGTAAGAGTGAAATTATCCTTCTCTCCTTCTCGTATTTCTAAAACATCACTCAAAGCAATAGGATAAAATACAGATTCTATATTATGAAATCCGTCTTCCCTTTTTGCGACTATAGAAAGTCCCAAATTAATTTTGCAATTTGGAAAAAATATCATTTTTAAATATTCTTTTAGAATTGCAAATATAAGAAAACTTCAAAAATGATTCTTTGTTTCAATTTATTTTTTCTTGATTTTAATTTTTTAATTCTTTGAATTATTTTATTTTTTCTTTGCTTTAATTTATTATTTTACTAAAAGTTGTAACTTTGCACCCGTTTTTTTAAAAATACATATTAGAAAGAATGGCAAAAAATTTGGTTATAGTGGAGTCGCCTGCAAAGGCAAAAACAATAGAAAAGTTCTTAGGTGAAGATTTTGTGGTAATGTCGAGTTTTGGACACATAAGAGACTTACCTTCTAAGGAAATGAGTATTGATTTAGAGAAAGATTTTGAACCTAATTACATTATTTCTGAGGATAAGGCAAAACTTGTTAAGGAATTAAAAGCAGCAGCAAAAAAGGCAGAAGTTGTATGGTTGGCATCCGATGAAGATAGAGAGGGAGAAGCTATTGCTTGGCACTTAAAAGAAGCCTTAGAACTTGACGAAAATAAAACAAAACGTATTGTTTTCAATGAGATAACTAAAACAGCCATTCTTAAAGCAGTAGAAAATCCAAGAACAATTGATATAAATCTTGTTAATGCTCAACAAGCTCGTAGAGTATTAGATAGAATTGTTGGTTATGAAATAAGCCCTGTTCTATGGAAGAAAGTAAAACCTTCTTTGAGTGCAGGTAGAGTTCAAAGTGTTGCAGTTCGTTTAATTGTTGAGAGAGAAAGAGAAATCAATGATTTTAAACAAACAAAGACTTATAAAGTAATTGCAGACTTTCAATCTGAAAAAGAAAGTATAATTTCTGCTACTCTTAATGAAAGATTTGCAAGCAAAGAAGATACTTTACAATTCTTAAATGACAGTAAGCAAGCTGTATTCACAGTTGAGGCTGTAGAAACTAAGCCTGCAAAACAATCACCTGCAGCTCCATTCACAACAAGTACTCTTCAACAAGAAGCAAGTAGAAAACTAGGATTCTCTGTTAGCCGAACTATGCAAGTTGCACAAATGTTATATGAGGCTGGATATATAACTTATATGAGAACAGACTCAGTAAACTTATCTGATGTTGCACTTTCTCAAGCAAAGGATTTGATTTTAAGCGAATATGGCAAGGAATATTACAAAGAAAGAAAATATTCAAACAAAATAAAAGGTGCACAAGAAGCACACGAAGCTATTCGTCCTACAGTTTTATCTAATAAAGAAGTTAGTCTTGATGCAAGCGCACAAAGATTATATGATTTAATCAGAAAGCGTACTATTGCTTGTCAAATGGCAGATGCTAAATTAGAAAAAACTAATATTTCTATCAATATAAGTAATAGAAAAGAAAAGTATGTGTGTCAAGGAGAAGTTATTCTTTTTGATGGTTTCATGAAAGTTTATCAACATAGCGATGTAGAAGAAAAACAATTACCAAAAATTAGTCAAGCAGAGGTTTTAAGACATATTTCTACAAAAGCAAGCGAATCTTATAATGCTCAACCTCCTCGTTACAATGAAGCCATGTTAGTTAAAAAATTAGAAGACTTAGGAATAGGACGTCCTTCAACTTATGCACCAACAATTTCTACTATTCAAAAAAGAGATTACGTTTTAAAGAAAGATAAAGATGCAAGCCAAAGAGAAATAGAGATTATTATTTTAGAAAACGAAAACATTTCTCAAACAACTAAGTTAGAAAACTTTGGAGCAGAAAAAGCAAAACTTAATCCTACAGATATAGGAATTATAGTTACAGATTTCCTAATGCAACATTTCACTGATGTAATAGACTATAACTTTACTGCAAAAGCAGAAGAAGAATTTGACTCTATTGCACAAGGAGAAGAAGAATGGAGAAAAATGATTAAAGATTTCTATACTCCTTTCCATAAAGAGGTTGTTGCTTCTAATAACACTGAACGTTCAAGTGGAGAAAGACTTTTAGGACAAGAGCCTGAAACAGGTAAAAATGTATATGCAAAGATTGGTAGATTTGGTGCTATGATTCAAATCGGAGAAGCAACGGATGATGAAAAACCAAGATTTGCTTCTTTAACTAAAGAACAAAGCATCAATACTATTACACTTGCAGAAGCGCTTAACCTATTTAAACTTCCTCGCACAGTAGGACAATATAACGGCATAGATATTATTGCAAATACAGGACGTTTTGGAGCTTATATTTCTTATAACAAAACTAATGTAAGTATTCCAAAAACTTCTTCTCCTATGACTATTACTTTAGAAGAATGTATTGCATTGATTGAAGAAAAAGAAAAGAAACAACAACCTTTGAAAGTTTTCAGTAATGGAGCAGAACTTCTTCCTGGAAGATATGGTGCTTATATTAAGTTTGAAGGTAATAATTACAAAATACCTAAAACGCTTAATGCAGAAAACTTATCGGATGAAGATTTAAACGAAATCATTTCTCAAACTCCTACTAATAAGAAAGCAAAAAAGAAATAATGAAGCATATCTTTATTTTATTTTGTTTTTTATCCACCTTTGCTTTTTCGCAAAATCCTTTTCAATATAAAGGCTTTTCAGGAGGCATGATGATTCATAGTGGTTTTTTAACTTCAGAGTCTGGAGATAAGGGTATGCCTTTTGGATTAGGAGGTTGTGGTAAAGTACATTTAGGTAATCATTTAAGAATTGGTGGAGAAGGATATGTGAGTGACTTAACCTATGGAGCATTTAATAGCATTAGCAGTGTTAGTTGGGGAGGTTTATTAATTGATTTAAAAGCAGACATTAAGCAGTTTACTCCCTTTACAGGCGTTGTCTTGGGAGGTGGTAGTTTTCAAAACATTATACTCTCAGATAGAGTTGAAAACGATTTAGAAATTATTGAAAACGCATCTTACAAAAAGTATTCATTTCTTGCAGCATGTCCATTCATAGGAATGGAGTATGCCTTAACAAATAAATTACATTTGATTTTAAAGGCAGATTATTTAATGAATATTAACAAACCTACTGATGATTTTTCCAAAGGAGTAAGAGTTTTCTTTGGTTTAATATTTAACAGAGTTAAGTAACCTTTTGTGATTTTTAACGTAAACGAGCGTATCAATTAAATAAAAAGAGAAGAAAAATGCTTGTAAACATATTTAAAAAGAAGTACACATTACAATTATTATTATTAGCTATTGTTCCACTAATATTTTGGACTCAAGCTTTTGTTAATCCTCCTAAGGTTATAACTAACAAATTTGATATGCCTATTTATAAAGTTATTTATGATTGGGCAAAAGACTATCAATTATTTTCTAGTATTTGTGCATTTGTTTTAGTTATTTTACAAGGACTTCTTATTAATCAGCTATTTACGAATAACCATTTAAGTCAAAAGAACACTTTCTTACCTGCATTTATTTATATACTTTTAATGAGTTGTTCATACCAATGTATGACTCTTAACTCTATGTTACTAGCTAATTTCTTGATTATTTTTGCTCTTTATTTCTTCTTAAATTGCAGTGACAAGAAAGAGGGAATTGATGAAATCTACAATTCTTGCGCATTACTTTCTCTTGCAAGTCTTTTCTATGCACCTACAATTCTTTTTATCCTTTGGATTTGGTTAGGATTAATCATATATAAATTATACAAATGGAGAAGTTGGTTAATGAGTCTTTTAGGCATTTTAACCCCTTATGTACTTATATGTATTTTCTATTACCTTAATGGAATAGATATACAATCAACTTTATTGTCTCACACAAATCATTGGTTACATTTTGACTTAAATTTCTTAAATGAACCTATACAAGTAGTTTATATAACCACTCTTGTATTATTCTCTATACCTGCTATTTTCACTACTTTAAGTTCAAGAAGCAATAGAGTAATTGAATACAGAAAGAAATCAGCAGTAATGTTCTCATTACTTATTATTTCTATTATACCTTTCTTTTTAAGCAAGACAGAGTATAATATGTCATTCATCTTTGCACCTTCTCTTGCATTCTTCCTTTCAAACTTCTTTTTACACTATCACAATCAAAGAAAAATAAACACATTCTTTATAATATTTATACTAATATCTATAATCAAAGTTTTTTTTGTAACTTTGCAAGCGTAGAAACAAAATTTTAAGATATGAAATTCGGTGTAGTAATTTTCCCTGGTAGCAATTGCGACCATGATATGGTGTATCTTTTAAGAGATATATTAAAACAAGAAGTTGTAGAACTATGGCATAAAGATACTGATTTACAAAATTGCGATATGATAATTCTACCAGGAGGTTTCTCTTACGGGGACTACCTTCGCTCAGGAGCAATAGCAAGTCTTTCTCCTATAATGGAAAGTGTGAAAGCATTCGCAAATAATGGTGGATATGTTTTAGGAGTATGTAATGGTTTCCAAATACTTTGCGAAAGTGGATTGTTAGAAGGAGCTTTACTTGCTAACAATAATCAAAAGTTCATTTGCAAAAATCAATATATTGCAACACAAACAACAAATACTGCATTTACAAAACTTGCTACAAAAAATAAAGCATTAAATATTCCTATCGCTCACGGAGAAGGAAGATTCTTTGCAGATGAAGAAACAATAAAAAGACTTAACGAAAACGATCAAATATTATTCCGTTACTGCAATGAAGAAGGCAAAATAGATACAGAATTCAACCCTAACGGAAGTATCGAAAACATTGCAGGTATTACAAATAAGACAAGAAATGTATTTGGAATGATGCCTCACCCAGAACGTTGTTCAGATGAAGAACTTGGTAATACAGACGGAAGAATACTTTTTGAAAGTCTTTTACAAGAAATAAGCAAATAAGTTGTTAAAACAATATTTTTCCGATAAGGAAACTTTAGAATGCGGTTGCGATGAAGCAGGTAGAGGTTGTTTAGCTGGGCCTGTTGTCGCAGCCGCTGTTATTTTACCATCAGACTTTCAACACCCCCTATTAAACGATTCAAAACAATTAACAGACAAACAAAGACGACTTCTTCGTCCAATCATTGAAGAAAATGCCATAGGATATTCAGTTGCCTTTGTAAGCAATGAAGAAATCGATAAGATAAATATCCTACAAGCAAGCTTCCTTGCAATGAACAATGCCGTTAAAGGACTTTCTATCACTCCCGAATTATTATTAATTGACGGCAATCGTTTTAAAAATCAAACAGAAATAACCTTTCACTGCATAGTAAAAGGAGATTCTCTTTACCAATCCATAGCAGCAGCATCTATATTAGCAAAAACATATAGGGACGATTATATGTTAGAAATCCATAAGGAATACCCACAATACCAATGGAATAAAAATATGGGTTATCCCACTAAACTTCATCGTCAAGCAATTGAAGAACATGGAATAACCCCTTTCCACAGAAAGACTTTTCGTCTATCCAATCAATTAAGTCTATTTTAATTTTTAGTTAATCACTATTTTTACACTTTCATTAGCTCTCTTATTGTAGGCTTTCACTACATAAGAACCAGCAGGAAGATCATTCAAATTAAAGTTATATTCTCTTGTAGAGTAAACCTTTTGTCCTAAGGCATTATAAACCTCTACATACAAATTATCTTCTTTTGTTTGAATATTAACCAAACGATTGCAGTTTGTAATGCTTATAGTTGATTGAGAATCTAAATCCAAAGCATCTGCCTTTCTTACAAACAACTTGAATCTATCTATATTCTCGCCCTTTGAAAATTCAGTAGCATAAACACTTCCTTCATGCATCTCTATCATTTCCTCTCCATCAATAATAAAGACTTTCAATCCACTTGGAATGTCCTTCATAACAAAACTCATCACAGTGTCTTTATAACTACGAACATTCATTGTAGCATAATATGGAAGCTCTCTTACCTCTTCTTTCACCAAAGCTTTACCCTCAGTCACAAAGTAAGGCTCTGCCATTTCCATAGGAGCAAATAATTTGTGAGCATCATAGATATCATAATTATTTTCTGACTTTTCATTATGAGCAAAGAACAAATCTGCTGTTTCCTCTCCATTTACCAAAGCAAATCTTATGTATTCTTGTTGTTGAATCGCAGTTTTTTTATTTTGTGAATTTGAAGGGTAATTAGTTAATTGCTCTTTAGATATAGTTATAGTTTTACTTTCTGATACTAAATTAACAAAGAAACCATCTGTCATATTCAATTCTGTTGCATTAGTTTGCCAAGCTTGAAGATTTGTAGCACTATTAGAAACAAGAGCATCTGTCAATTTATAGACACAATTTCCTTGAATTTTACCTGTATTAGCATTCAAGAACTTACTTACATTAAGTTTTGCTGGATAAGGGTTTGACAAAGCTACCCAATATGCGTTTCCACTTTCACCTGATGCTGTTGCAGAAACATTCTTTGATATTGTTATAACATCAGCATTATTAAGTGCTGTTGCAGGGTCTTTAGAGTAATCGTATGATTTTTCTTCCCACTTCTTTGTTTCTTCATTTTGCACAAAAACATCACCGTATGTTGTAAATAAAACAATACCACTATAGAATGGCCATGCGAAATAACCTTCTGCTGTCTCCATTTCTGTAGATACTCTTGCCCATTCATCGCTCCAATCTCTTTGTGTATAATCATATTTTGAAATAGCGATATCATGTGTAGATGTAGGCTTAATACATTCTAATTTATATCCTGTTTCAAATGGTGCTCCTATAAATGTCCATTTTCCATTTGTCTTATTTGGAGTTTCTACCTCTACAATACCTCCTACTTTAGTAGATGTAGTATTTATCAATTCTCCCACTTGAGTGATTTTTAATACTCCATCATTAATTATCTTACAACCATTTCTCAAAACAAGGGTATGGGCAAGCGTTACAATATGTCCTTCATTTATCTTTATATTTCCAACACTTCCTGAAGGCACCCTACCTCCTACCCAAGTTTCTGTACTATTAAACTCTCCACTTTTTGCAGTTTCATAAAGAGATAATGTTGTAAAGGTAATAGTTGCTGGGGTTCCCCAACCATTTTCTCCATTTTGATTACATTCTTCTCTTATCTCTACAGTATAAGTTGTTCCTGGCTGAAGAGCATCAAACGTTTTAGAAAATTCTTGTTCAATTATTATTGGTTCCCCACCATTTATTTTCAATTGATATTTTTCTGCATTTGAGTCTTCATCTTTTTCCCAATTTATTGTTGCACTAGTTACACCTATTTCTGACGCAGAAACACTTGCTATATTATAACAAGGTGAAGAAGTACCAAATCCAAACATATAAAATCTTGCAGAAGCTGAATTAGATAACAAGCCATTTTGTACAGTAGAACAATCTGTATAAACAGTGAAAATATATGGTTCTTCACTTGAATATACATTATCAAATACCATACTTGGTGTTGTAGTAGTTCCTGTTCTTTGTCCTTCTGCATTACGATACGAAGGATTTCCTCCTGTTAAAGTCCAATGCCATGTTGTTTCATTTATTGTTGCATCTGTACCTGTCTCCCATGTTATAGTGAAGTTATCTCCATTTTTGTCTACAACAAGATTAATAGGCGTTTCACAAATCATTTCTACTCTTCCAAAAACAACTTCCCCATTAACAACACTAAAATAAATATTTGTATCTCCCGCAGCGGCTTGATTTAGTGCATTTGCAATATCTTGAGCAGACATTTGTCCCTGATAATAGTTTCCAGTAGTATCTCCATGACTATTTGTTATATCATCGCTACTATCTAAATCCTCTCCATTTACAGTTCCAGCACAATAGTTATTTGTTACAGTAGGAGTACCAGAATCTAATACACCTCCGAATACTTCCCACCATGTTGCAGTATTCGTACTTACAGCACCATGAGATTGTTTTCCTGCTACTATGTCTGCATTTGAATAACACAAATCAATAGTTGTTCCACTATTGGCAAAACCACATATTCCACCCGCAAAACTTCCCCATGTAGAAAATGTTTGTCTTGCACACGCAAGAGCAGTAACAGAGCCTGTAAAGGCACAACCTCTTACTACAGCAGGACTTGTTAATTGTCCTACTACACCTCCTGCATAACCTACTCCTACTACATTTCCTGACGCATTACAATAAGTTATAGTTCCTTTACTTTCACCAGCAATAAGCCCCGCATCGCTTCCACCACCTTCACTTGCATTAACAGTAGAGTTCACATTACCCGAAACATTGCAAAAAGTTATAGTTCCATTTTGTTTAAGAAAACCACAAAGCAAAGCAACATTCATAGCAGTAGCACTTCCTGATAAAGTGACATTAGCATTAACATTCAAGTTCTTTATTGTTCCACTAACTGTACTAAACAATGCATAATCACCAGTAGTTGTTGTTCCATTAAAACCTGCAGAATAAGTTATAGTATGCCCATCACCATCATAAGTTCCGCTAAACGTAGTAGAAACAATTGCATTTGAGAGTGTATCTAAATTACCTAAATCAAGGTCAACCATTTGTTTGTAGTATTTAGATTTATCACCTGATGCTCTAAAATAATTAAAGTCTTCCAAAGATGAAATTTGATAAGGACTTTCCGCTGTACCTGAACCTTGTAATTGTTGAGCAAATGCATTGCAAGTGAAAACCAATGCTAATAAGACAAAAAATATACTTCTTTTAAACATAAAATTATAATTTACTTTATTGATTTATAAAAAAAAGCACTTTTTTAAAAAAGACTCTTTCTTAAAAAAGTACAATATAAAAACCAAGGTGCGAAGTTACAATATTTTTTCCAAGTCGCCAAACTTTTATTGATTCTTTTTTATTCTTTTCTATTTTCTTTGATTTTCAGTGTATAAAAACGCTGTTTTGAGTAAAACAAAACAAAGAAATAATTTTCTCTCTTAATCTTATTCTATTACTATCTTGGTTGTTTCGCTTACTCTTTGATTAAATGCTTTTATCATATAAACACCAGATGTAACATCTTCTAATGTAAAGTTTCTTTCTTTTGTCTCTAACACCCTACGTCCTAAGGCATTATAAACTTCTATGGTTAAATCTGGCATTTGACTTTGGATTGTTATCTCACGATTATAGTTCTTTATTGTAATCTCTCTTGTAACTGCATTTTCAAGTCTTGTTTGTTTTTTAACCAATAGTTTAAATCTATCTTCGTTTTCACCCTCTATAACATTAGTTGTATATTCAGTTCCATTTGCAAGTCTTACACTTTGTTCATTATCAACCAAAGTCACTACATAGCCTTCAGGTATATTATCTACTCTAAAAGTAACTGTTGTTGTATCTGCACTACGAACATTCATTTGTGCTGTATAAGGTAATTCTTTTACCTCTTCTTTCACTAATGCTATTCCGTCTTTCACAAAATAAGGCTCTACAACATCTGATAAAGCAAAAAGTTTGTTCGCATCATAAACATCATAGTGTTGTTCAGCCTTTTCATTATGCACAAAATAGATTTTTGATTGGTGTTTACCATCTAATAGAGAAAGTTCAATATTTTTTAGTGAAAGTGGCTCACGATAATCACTTGGATAGTTTACTAATTGTGTTTTCTTGAAAATTACAGAATTTTCTCCATCTTTTAAATTAACAAAGAAACCATCTGTAATTCCTAACTCAGAAGGATTAGAGTATTGTTGAGAAGCATTTGAAACGTTATTTGTTAATTTATAAACGCAACCTCCTTGTATTTTTGATGAGTTATCTTCTAAGAATTTAGCAACATCTAATTTTGCAGTGTAAGGATTTGACAAAGCAATCCAACGACCAGAAGATGCACTTCCAGTAACAGACTCTGTAATTGTTATTTCATCTGCGTTATTTAAAGAATAATCGGGCTCTTTGTTATAATCGTATGAACCAATATGGCCTGATGTTTGAGAATTATCGTCCCATACATAAAGATCTCCATAAGTTGTGTATGTGATAGTACCTCCATAGAATGGCCAAGCAAGATATCCTTCTCCTGTTCCAACTTCTGTCTCATAAGTTTCCCATTCTTCGCTCCAATTATTTGACGAATAATTAAATAAAGACACCGACACATCTTTTTGGAGTGGCTTTATCGCTTTTAATTTGTATGGTTCAAAAGGTGCTCCAACAAAAGCCCATTTGCCATTTTCTAAAATTGGAGTAGAAACCTCAACAATTCCACCAACATTATTATCAGTTAAGTTTATCAACTCTCCTGCAATAACTAATATTCCATTGTTTTCTATTTGACAATTATTCTTTAAAATCAAAGTATGATTGATTGTAACTATATGACCTTCGTTTATTGTAATATGACCAAAATCTCCCGATGGCACTCTACCGTCTTGCCAAGTAGAAGCAAGATTAAAGGCTCCTGTTTGAACTGTTGCAAATTGATCAGACTCCATTTTAAAAATTATTGTTCTTGCATCACTCCAACCTTCTCCACATTGTTCTCTAACTTCTACTGTATAAAAGGTATTAGGTACTAAATTTGTATATGTAATTGTGCGTGTTGTTTGAATTTTTGGTGTATTACCTTGTAAACTTATTTGATAACTTAGATTTTCAAGTGGACTTTGAGAGTCCCAAGTTATAGTTGCTGTATTTATTCCGATATTTGAAACAGAAAGATTAGTAACGGGGTAACAAGGTTCTTGTTCTGTTCCTACGGTTAAAGTAACTTCTTCTTTATAATCATCTCCACACATTACTCTGATTGTAATTGTGTGTTCTTCCCCTGCATTTAGTCCTGTAACTGATTGTGTAAGATTAGTAGTTCCTGTAATATTGTTGTAGGTATTATAAACTACTCCATTTACTAATAACTGACAATTAGCAGTAGTATTCCAACTTACAGTAAAGGAATTATATGTTATTTCAGAGAATTGAATATTTGTTGGAAAAGGACAATCGATTGTAAACGTCTTTGACACCGATTTTGAAAGTAAACCACTCTTATATTCAGAGCAATCTGTGTAAATAGTTATCGTGTATTCACTTGGACTTGGCTCTAATGTTTGTGTAATAGAAGTAGAAGTTGTTGTACCCGATATACTATCACCTTCTGCAATTTCTCCTCCTTTAATTACCCAATTCCATTTATTCTCTGGAATTGTGTAATTCGCATTTGCACTTGTCCAAGAGGCTGTAATAGTTTTGTTATCTTTAGATATAGTCAAGGAAGTAGGTGATTCGCAAGCACTACTTACTTCATTGATAAGCATAATAACGTTACAATCTGCATCTAACGCAAAAAGAATATTTGGATCTGTATTATTGTTATTAAGATTAGTTACAATGGTTCGATTAGTTTCACAAGGATTTGAAGGATTAGAAGAACCCGCAACAGATCCTGATGTTGAACCACTACTATTAGTCAAATTATCATTTGTAATAGACTGTCCATCGACGGTTCCTTGTCCATAACAATTAGTTACATCAGGAGAAGCTGTATTACCCCACAAAGATGGTTTTTTATTTCCACTTGCTATTCCATTTGCTTCGTCATCTGCGGTAATATTGGCATTAACATAACATAAATTTATTTCAGTATCATTATCAGCATTACCGACTATACCTCCTGCATACGCTCCTCTACCTGTACCAAAAAATGCCCCCCCAGTATCTTCCCAACCTCCAGTTCTTTCATACGTAGCACTAACATCTCCTGTAAAAGAACAACCTAAAATTGTCGCGTGATTTAGACTATTCTGTGATTGAGCTCTACCTATCAATCCTCCTGCATAACCAAAAGCAGAGACAGAATGCGAAGCAGATGAATATTTAACAGTGGAATTATACATTTCTCCTACTAACAAGCCTGTTGATACCCTGGCATTTGCTTCAGTAGTAAAATTAGTTGAATTTATTGTTCCCGTAGTTATATGACAATTCGTTATAAGAGCACTTGTCCCATTTAAATAACCGCACAACAATCCTATTCTTGCTGACTTGTTACCTGAAACAGTAAGCGAACTACTAGTAATATTAAGATTTTGTATTGTTCCTGTTGCAATTCCAAACAATCCTAATGCAACATTATCTGTATTTGCAGTAAAATTTGCATTATAAGTTATGCTATATCCTCCGCCATCGTATGTTCCAGAAAAATTTTGAATGATTGCTGTCGTTTGATCAAAGTTTCCCAAATCTATATTTGCAGTTTGAATATAACTACCGCTTGGATTTTGTTGAATTGCTAAAAATTGTTCTTTTGTTGAAATACTTGTTTGCGAATATGCACCAAGGCTAAGCAATACTACTATTAAAAATGATAAAAAAATTTTTTTTGCCATAATACTTTACTTATTTTTTAACGTACGAGAAAGGAAATACTTAGGCTTTCACCCCCCCGAAAAAACATTTTACTACTTTTTAACAAAATTCGTGCAAAAGTACAATTAAATAATATTCTAACCTAATTTTTTTTGGTTCTTTTTTATTCTTTTCTATTTTCTTTGATTTTCAGTGTATAAAAACGCTGTTTTGAGTAAAACAAAACAAAGAAATAAAAAAATAATTCTTTGTTTTATTTTGCTAAAACAAAGAATTATTTTTTTGATTCAAAGAAATAATTTTCTCTCTTAATCTTATTCTATTACTATCTTAGTTGTTTCGCTTACTCTTTGATTAAATGCTTTTATCATATAAACGCCTGAGGTAACATCTTCTAATGTAAAGTTCCTTTCTTCTGTTTCTAACACTTTACGTCCTAAAGCATCATAAACCATTATTGTCAGGTCTTTTTGTTCTGATGATACTTTTACGTTTCTGTTATAGTTAACTATTTCAACTTTTGAACTCAACGCCTCTTCAAGTGAACGTATATTGCCAAACAATACTTTAAATCTATCTGCATTTTCTCCTGATGTTATGTTGGTTGTGTATTGTTCGCCTTCTTCTAATCTTATTGATTCGTCTCCGTCTATTATAGTTACTGTAACTCCTTGTGGTATGTTAGTCGCTTTGAATGATACTTCTTTGTTTTCAAAGCTTCTTACATTCATTGTCGCTGTGTAAGGCAATGTTTTTACTTCTTCTTTTACTAAGGCTTTGCCCTCTGTCACAAAGTATGGTTCGCTAACTTCTGCTGGTGAGAACATCTTATTGGCATCAAATATGTCATATTCTTGTTCTGCTTCTTGATTGTGGGCAAAGAATAGGTCTGATTCGTTTTCGCCTTCTAGCATTGTAAGGCGTATGAAGTTTCTTTCTTCTGCTGATTTTTTAGCTCCTGAAGATATTTGGTTTTTATTAAATGTAACTGTTTTTGCTCCTGAACTTGCAAAGTTTACAAAGAAGCCTTCTGTTATATTGATTTGTCCAGCGCTTACTGTTTGCCATACAGGTTCATTATCTGCATTATAAGTTAATCTATATGAAACTCCTCCTTGTACTCCTGTTTGTGCAGCTAAGAATTTATTAATGTCTAATTTGAATGTGTAAGGGTTTGCTAATGCCATCCAATATGCTCCATCATAAGATGCGTTCAATGTTTTGTTTACTGTTACTATACCATTGTTTAGTGAATATTTAGGTGTTGTAGAATTGTTATATCCTAAGCTTGTGTTAGTTTCATAATTCCAAGTTTCTCCGTATGTTGTAAAGACTGTTGGTTCTGCTGCAAAGGACCATGCAAAGAAGCCTTCGCCTGCGCCTACTTCTGTTTCGTAGGTTGCCCATTCGTCTTCTCCTGTACTCCATGTTCCTGTTGTGTAATCAAACATTGAAACTGAAATATCTTTTGTTCCTCTAACTATTGCTTCTAATTTATATTTTCCACCGTCTCCATTTAATGGTGCTCCTATGAATGACCATTTATCTGTTGGCAATTCTGCAGTTTCTATTTCAACTACTCCAGGGAATGTTGTTTCGCTTATCAATTCACCGTCTTGTTTTATTCTTAAAACACCTTTATTTATAAATTGACAGGCTGATGTTACATATAACGTATTTGTAAGTTCTACTATGTGTCCTGCTTCAATTGTTACTTCTCCTATGTTTCCTTCTGGTATTCTTCCATCTGCCCAAGTTGAAGGATCGTTAAATTCTCCTGAAGCCACTGTTATGAAGTCTGCACTTTGTGTTGTGAATGATACCGAAGCTGCTTCTCCCCAAGCTTCTCCGCATTGTTCTTGTACTGATACTGTATAGGTAGTTGAAGGTGATAGTGTTGTAAAATTAATTGTTTGTTCTGGTTGTTCTGGTTGTTCTACTCCATTCAATGTTATTCTATATTTCAAACCTGTTAAAGCGTTTTGACTTTGCCAACTTACTGTTGCTGTTGTTATTTTTACGTTTGAAAAAGAAAGACCTGTTACTTGATAACATCCATATGTTGTAAAGTTTCCACTTATAGTAGAATATTTTGTTGTTGTGCAATATTCTCTTACTTCGTATGAATATGTGTGGTTACTTTCTAAGCCTGTTAATACAATAGACATTTCGTTTGCATTGTAAGATGTTTCTCCTATGTATATTACTCTACTTGTATGTGTATTTGCAAAATCAAATCTTACTGTTGATTGAGTAGGTGTAACTGTTACTTCTCCCACTGGTAAGCAAGGCACATCTATTGTTACGTTTAAAGGTCTTGATAAACCTTCTCCTACCACTTCTTGTATTGCTACGCTTGTTGAACTACCCGGTGTTTGATTTTGAAGTGTATAAGAAGGATTTGCTATAGTAGTTTCTCCTATCTTCCAACCATTGTTAGGAGTTGTTCCTGCTGTCCAACTAATTGTTACATCGTAAGCATTTCCGTCTTGTGTATAAGTTACTTGAGGATTACTTGGTGCTGGTATTTCTGAAATAGTGTATGGCATTGTTGCCCATTCAGAGTAATATTTTGTTCCTGCAATTTCCTTAACTGTTCTTACTTGTGCTGTGTGTGAACCTGCTTCTAAACCTGTTATTTGATAAGGGCTTGTTTGTGTATTACCTTCTGTGTTTACTTCGTAAGTCATTCCGGCTAATGAAGTCCAAGTAATAGTTGCTGTTCCTGATGTTCCGTTCCATACAGGGTTTACTGATAAATTTGTTGGTGTTGGAAGTGATGCTGTTGTTACAGTTATTGTTGCTTCTTCTTCATATTGATTTCCACATTTTGCTTTTACTGTAATAGCATATTCTGTATTTGGAATAAGTCCTGTAAGAGATCTTGTCATAGAACTACCTTGTGCATAGGTATAAGTTTGTCCATTTACTAATAACTGACAGTCTGCATCTGATGTCCAACTAATATCAAATGATTCGTATGTTACGTTTGTTGCTTCTAAGTTAGTTGGTATTGGACAAGTAACTTCAAATGTAACTGATGCTGATTCAGAAATTAAACCTGCTTGACTTGAGGAACAGTCTGTATAAACAGTAAATGTATAAAGAGTTGCACTTGGAGCAATTTCACATATCAAAGTTCTATCGGTAGTTGAGCCAGCCAAAGGTGTCGCTAAATCGCCTCCGCTTAATTCCCAATACCATAAAGTTTCATTCACGCTTCTATCTTCTCCTGCAACAGTCCAAGATATTGTATGGTTTCCTTGGTCGTTTGGTCCTGTAACGCTTAAGTCTTTTGGCGTTTCACAAACTTTGCCAAATACTAAAACAATCTTTCCCCCTATGTATTCAAAGTGGGCTTGACCATCATTATTTGAACCATTTAAAGCATCTAAAATAGCATAAATTTCTTCAAGTGTTTTGCCCGCTAAATCACTCGGGTCATAATTATTATTATTATTGCTATTATTACCATTAGTGATATCATTTAATTTTGTTCCTGTTTCTCTACCAACAAGAGTTACATCTGCATAACTATTATCTACATTTACATTTCCACCACCATTTATTTGTGTACTCACAATACCCGAAGCGGCTTTATTTGAAGTTATTGTACCACTCGCATAGCAAGACTCTATTGTAGTGCCATTATATGCAAAACCACATATACCTCCTGCAAAGCTACCAACAGCATCTCCTGCTGTACTTGTAGGATTTGTTGCTGACACAGTACCTATAAACGCACAACCTTTAATATAACCATCATCTCTTAATTGTCCTACTAAACCTCCTACATATCCTACTCCTGTTACGTCTCCTTGTCCTACACTATATTCTAATCTTGATTCACATTGTCCTACTATAAGTCCTGCATCAGTTCCTCCTCCATTACTTGCATAAACTGTTGATGTAACATTTCCCGATACAGAACAATGTGTTATAAGTCCAGGATCATCTAATTTACCACAAAGTAAACCAATTTGCATATCGCTTCCATTTCCCGAAATAGATGCTGTACCATTAACATTAAGATTTTTAATAGTCCCTGTTACATATCCAAACAAACCAAAATTAGCATCAGTTACATTATTACCTTGAAATGTTGCTTGATAGGTTATGGTGTATCCATTACCATCATAAGTCCCTGAAAAATTTTGAATAATCGCTGCTGTTCTTGTTCCTACATTACCAAGGTCAATATCCGCTGTTTGAATATAATTCCCTCCTTGTTGAATTGCCCTAAATTGATCGGCAGTTGAAATTTGTGTTTGTGCAAAGGCACTTAAATTTAGCAAAAGCATTGCTAAAAATGGTAAAAAATATTTTTTTGTCATAATACTTAATTTATTCTAAATCTTTAAATTGCGAGGATTATAAAAAGCATTTTACTTTCTATTTCTCATAAAAAGCGCAATGATACCTCACCCATAATCGTGTAAAAGTATATATTAATTTCAAATTGACCAAATTATTTTTGGTTTTTTTTGTTCTTTTTACTCCTTACTAAGGATTTGAAAATTAATTCTTTGTTTTATTTTACTGAATCAAAGAATAAAAAAAATAATTCTTCGTTTTATTTTACTAAAACAAAGAATTAGAAAAATATTTCAGTCAATAAAAAAGGCGAAACTTTCGTCTCGCCTTTTTGAATTATTATTTTAACTTGGTCTTAGTTTACCATTATCACTAAGCATTTGCTTGCTTTCCAGAATAAGTCTGGGTTTACAATTCTTATTGAAGTTGGACGTTTTTCATCTCCTTCTAATGAGTAAGAGCTTTCTGGGTGAGGAGTTACTATTTTAACTTTTTGTCCTGTTAAAGGAATTTCTTGTGTGTTTCTTGTGTCAATTTTTGTGAAAGCAGCAAAGTCAGAGTTGTTTGCAAGTACTGTTGATTTTCCTAATCCGATAAATCCACCTTTTCTATCTACAAGATTTTTTGCTCTTAATTCTTTCTTTGTTCCTATTGCAAAGTAAGCAGTGTGTTGTTCATCTTGTATTTCTGCTATTTGTTTGTTTTTCTTTTTGTCAGCTTCTTTTAAACCAGCAACATCTTTTTCAAGACTCTTAATTGTAGCATTTTTCTTTTCCAATTCTTTTGTTAATGATTGGATTTGTGCTTCTTGTTCTGCTATTCTTGATTCAAGATTTGCTACAAAGTTTTGTAATTCTTTGTTTTGTTTGCTTAAACGAGATACTTGTCCGTTTAATGATCTTAATTTAGCTTTGTCTGCTGCTAATATATCTCCTAAGTTTGATATTTTAGCTTTTATTCCTGCTACTGCATCTTTTGATGTTTCTCCGTTAGCAGTTACGTTTTCTACTACATCGCTATATGCTGATGTTATTTCATTTAATGAAGTTTCTATTTCATTTAATTGTTGGAAGAAGGCATCTAATTCTGCATTCTTAGCAGACATTACTGATGCGAAAGAGTCTTGTAGTTGTTTTTCTCTTTCTTGCATTTTTCCATCTTGACAACTTGCCATAAATATGGCTGATAAACCGATGATAAATAAGGCTTTTTTCATACTATTTTCGTTATTCTTTTTGTTATTTCTTTAAAAAAATCGGTGCAAAGGTAAGAAAAATATTTTAACAACAAGTGTTTTAGGCTTATTTTTTGTATAATTGCAAACTAATTTTGATTTGTGTATAATGGAAGATAAACTTATTGTAAGAGGTGCAAGAACTCATAATTTGCAAAATGTGAATGTAGATATTCCTCGTAATAGTCTTGTAACTATTACTGGACTTAGTGGTAGCGGAAAGAGTTCTTTGGCTTTTGATACTATTTATGCAGAAGGGCAAAGAAGATATCTTGAAACTTTTTCTGCATACGCAAGAAACTTTATTGGAACTATTGCTAAGCCTGAGGTTGAATATATTGCAGGCTTAAGTCCTGTGATTTCTATTGAGCAAAAAACTACTAATAAGAATCCTCGTTCTACTGTTGGAACTACTACTGAAATTTATGATTTAATTCGTTTGCTTTTTGCAAGAGCGTCTGATGCTTTTTCTTTAGCAACAGGCGAAAAAATGGTTAAGTATAGCGAAAAGCAGATTTTAGATATTTTAAAGGAAAGCTTTAATGATGAATATATCATTATTCTTTCTCCTGTAGTAAAGGGAAGAAAGGGACATCATAGAGAGTTGTTTGAAGGTATCGCAAAAAAAGGTTTTCTTAAAGTAAGGATTGATGGGGAGATTACCAATATTGTTAGTGGTTTAAGGACTGATAGATATAAGGTACACGATATTGAAATTGTTATTGATAAGATTAAGGTTTGCGAAGATAATTATACTCGTTTAGGAAAGTCGGTTGAGACTGCTTTTAAACATGGTAAGGGCAACTTAATGGTGTTATCGGAAAAGAATGTGGTAAGACATTTTTCTAAAATGTTGATGTGTCCTACTACTGGCATTTCTTATTCTGAACCTGAACCTAATACTTTTTCTTTTAATTCTCCTTATGGTGCTTGTCCTCATTGTAATGGTTTGGGAGAGGTTACTTGTGTGGAGTTAGAGAAGATTATTCCCGACAAGGCTAAGTCTATTATGCAAGGTGGTTTGCTTCCTATTGGTAAACCTAATATGAATTCTTGGTTTGTAAAGCAGTTGCAAGTTTTAGGGAAGAAATATGGTTTTGATTTGAATACTCCTTTCAAAGATTATAGCGAAGAGGCTATGAATGTATTGTTGTATGGTTGTGGGGAGGAGAATTGCAATGGAGAGAGTTTTCAAGGTATTATCAATTTCATAAGTTCTCAATTTAATGAGAATATGCCTACAAGTATTCAAAAGTGGGCATCGAGTTTTATGGATAAAGCTGTTTGTCCTCACTGCAAGGGTGATAGGCTAAAAGAGGAATCTTTATGTTTTAAGATAGGTGGTAAAAATGTTGCTGACTTATCAAAAATGGATTTAACCGAGTTGGCTGAATGGATTAAAGGAGTTGAAAAGGACTTAGATGAGAGAAAAAAGATAATTGCAAGTGAGATTTTAAGAGAGATTTCAACAAGAATAAATTTCCTTTTAGATGTAGGTGTTGGTTATTTGAGTTTGGGTAGAAGTTCTAAAAGTTTGTCTGGTGGGGAAAGTCAAAGAATACGTCTTGCTACTCAAATTGGTTCTGAATTAGTAAATGTGCTTTACATTTTAGACGAACCAAGTATTGGCTTACATCAATCTGATAATATAAGATTGATTAAGGCTTTGAAAAAATTAAGAGATGCTGGTAATTCTGTAATTGTAGTGGAGCATGATAAGGATATGATGATGGAATCTGACTTCGTGGTAGATATTGGACCAGGTGCGGGAGTAAATGGTGGAAAAATAATGGCTTTAGGTAGTCCAAAGGAATTATTGACGCAAGATTCATTGACTTGCAAGTATCTTAAAGGAGAGAAAAATATTGAAGTTCCCAAATCAAGAAGAGAAGGTAATGGATTATTTATTGATTTAATAGGTGCAAGTGGTAATAATTTAAAAGATGTTGATTTACATTTACCTCTTGGAATGATGGTTTGTGTAACGGGGGTTTCGGGTAGTGGTAAATCTTCTTTGATTAACAACACCCTCCACCCTATTCTAAGCAAGCATTTCTATCGTTCTAATACTAATCCTTTGCCTTATAAGGATATTAAGGGTATTGAGAATATTGATAAAGTGATTGAAATTAACCAATTCCCTATTGGAAAAACACCAAGAAGTAACCCTGCTACTTTTATTGGTGTTTTTGACCAGATAAGAAAGTTATATGCTATGCTTCCTACTGCAAAAATTAGGAATTATCAAGCTGGTAGATTTTCTTTTAATGTAAAAGGTGGACGTTGTGAGGAATGTCAGGGCGCAGGTGTAAAGACTATTGAAATGAATTTCCTACCTGAAATTTATGTTGAGTGTCCTGCTTGCCACGGAAAGAGATACAATAGAGAAACTCTTGAAGTAAGATATAAAGGGAAAAGTATTAGCGAAGTTTTAGACATGAGTTTTGATGAGGCTCTTGTATTTTTTGATAGTTATCCTATGATAAAAAGACAATTATCGGTAGTTGTAGAAGTAGGTTTAGGTTATTTGGCATTGGGGCAACCCTCTACTACACTATCTGGTGGGGAATGTCAAAGAATAAAACTTGCAGCTGAATTAGCAAAAAAAGACACAGGTAAAACCTTATACATACTTGACGAACCTACAACAGGTTTACACTTTGAGGACATAAACGTTTTAATGGGTGTTTTGCAAAAATTAGTAGATAAAGGTAATAGCATGATTATCATAGAACACAATATGGATGTTATTAAGTGTGCAGACTATATTATTGATATGGGAATGAATGGAGGTAGCACAGGAGGAGAGATTGTAGAGTGTGGAACTCCTGAAAAATTAGCAAAATCTAAGAAAAATAGCATAGGAGTTTTCTTAAAGAAAGAATTGTAATATAGTTGTATAAGTGGCAATTGCAAGATTTATTTTAAAAAAATCTTGATTAAATTTGTGTAAACAAAAAAAAAGATATAATTTTGCACTCGCAAAAACAAGGCGGGATAGCTCAGTTGGTTAGAGCGTCGGATTCATAACCCGGAGGTCACGAGTTCAACTCTCGTTCCCGCTACAGACAAGGACAATTCAAAGAGATTTGGTTGTCCTTTTTTTATTTCCCCTTTTAACAAAGCAAAAAATAAAAGCTGAATCCATTTTACTGAATTCAGCTTTCGTTTTTATTATGCTTGAAAATTATTATTTCAATGGTAAAGCTTTAAATCCTTTTCCTAACACTTCGCTACTGTCCATTACGCTTATAAATGCGTTTGCATCAATAGCACGTATTCCTGATTTAAGTTTTACAAATTCTGCTCTTGTAACTGTTGTGTAGATTACTTTTCTTTCTTGTCCTTTGTACATTCCTACTGCATTGATACAAGTACCACCTCTGTTAAGGTCGTTTACGATTGCGTTTCTTACCTCATCATATTTATCTGTAACAATAAATAATGTTTTGTAAGTCTTGATTCCATCTACAACCATGTCGATAATCTTTCCTTCGATTATGATTAAAAGGATTGAGTATGCAGGTAAACGTAAGTCTGGAGAGATTAATAATGTTGATAAAGCGATAATACCATCTACTATGATAACCATTGTTCCTAATGAAATGCCTGTGTATTTGTTTATTATCATAGAGATAATATCACTACCACCTGATGTAGCTCCTGATTTGAATATCATTCCTATACCAATACCATATAATAAACCTGCAAGTAATGTATTAAGTAAATAGTCTGGAATAAAGAAGTTTGAAGTTCCTTGGATTGCAAGCGCATCTAATGTTGCTTGGCTTGCATCATTTATTAATTCACCAACGTGAATGAATGGAGTATATCCCCAATATGTTTCTATCATCCAAGTAAATACCCAACCTAATGCAACAGAAACGATAGTTTTAACACCGAATTTAGGTCCAAGTATTATACTACCTATGATTAACAATGGCACTTCCATTGCTATCAAGAACCATGTGATAGTTGATTCTGTTAAAGTTGCTAATACGTTTGCTAAACCATAAACTCCTCCTGGTGCTAAGTGATAAGGCATAGCAAATGTTACGTCTGCTATAACGAATAACAGTGTACCGAATACTATGTAAGCATAAGATTGAAACCATGCTTTTGAAAAGATTTTTTCATTTGGGTCCACAAGCTGGCTAAACCATGCTTTTACTTTGTTTTGTTTTTCTGCCATAAATTTTTTGTTTGTTTTTCTTATTTAATTATTTATTTTTTTCAAAGGGTGCAAAGATACAACTTTTTAATCATTGTACAAAAAACTACTAATCGCCAAACTCTATTCCTAATCCTTTTGCAGTTTTAACTAAAAAACTATCAGGACTTACTAAGTGAGGTTCTTGTAGCGCTTCCTCCAAGGTTACTGCTATTACATCAGGGTGTTTGTAAGCTACCATTTTACCAAATTCTCCTGCTTTAGCAAGTTCAAAGGCTTTTACTCCAAATTCAGAAGCCAATACTCTATCGTATGCAATAGGAGTTCCTCCTCTTTGAAGGTGTCCTAAGACTGATACTCTTATATCAGGTTTTACTCCTGCTTCTTGTAACTCTGACTTAATTACTTCTCCTATTCCTCCTAACTTAAAGTGCTTATTGCCTATTTCTTTAGATTGTTCTCCAACCTGTTCGCCTTTCATACTTTTTGCTCCTTCGGCAACAACAATTATACAAAAGCCTCTTCCTTTTTTATAACGAGTTTCTATTTTTTGTTTTATTTTTTCTATATCGTAAGGTATCTCAGGAATAATACAAATATCTGCTCCTCCTGCTACTGCTGCATTTAAAGCAATCCAACCTGCATCACGTCCCATTACTTCCAAGATAAAAATTCTATTATGTGAAGCTGCTGTTGTAACTAACTTATCTACACTTTCTGTTGCTATTTGCACTGCTGTTTGAAAGCCGAAAGTAAAGTCGGTCATTGACAAGTCATTATCTATTGTCTTTGGAACGCCTATTATATTTAAGCCTTTTTCGTATAATGCTTTGGAAATTCTTTGTGAGCCGTCTCCTCCAATATTGATTACTGCATCAACTCCTAAGAATTGAAGTTTTCTTATCATTTGATCACTCACATCTATTGTTGTCCAATTACCTTGAGAATCTTTTACAGGATATGCAAATGGACCTCCTTTATTTGTAGTTCCTAATATAGTACCTCCTTGCACTAATATTCCTGCAACATTTGATTCTTCTAAAGTAATGATTTCTGTTGGTTCTCTTAATACTCCGTTAAAGGACTCTATACAACCTATAACTTCCCAATCTTTTTCTAAGGAAGCTCTTTTTACGATTGCTCTTATTACCGCATTTAATCCAGGGCAGTCTCCTCCCCCTGTTGCAATCATTAGTCTTTTCATAATATAATGTTTTATTCTTGTGCTTGATAATATGGTATTATACCTTTGATTGAATCCATTAATTCATCTAATCCTTGTCGCTTTTCAGAAGATGTAAGAATTATTTCAGGCAATTCTTCCCAATATTTCAATAATTCTTTCTTGTAATTTGCAACATTAGAATTCGTTTTATTAGGAGTTTGTTTATCTATTTTAGTAAAAACAATTGTAAAAGGCACAGAGTTTTCTCCTAAGAAGTTCATGAATTCTATATCTATCTTTTGAGGTTCTAGGCGTGAATCTACCAAAACATATACATTCATAAGATTTTCTCTTTTCAACATATAGTTTTTAATCATTTTACCCCAAGCATATCTATTAGATTTTGACACTCTTGCATAACCATATCCCGGTAAATCCACTAAATACCATTGTGAATTTACAAGAAAATGATTAATCAATTGTGTTTTCCCAGGTTGAGAACTCGTCTTTGCCAAATCTTTTTTATTCACTAAGGCATTTATTAGCGAACTTTTACCTACATTACTCCTACCAATAAAAGCAAACTCTGCCCTATCTGCTTTAGGAGATTGTCTATAATCGGGACTACTTTTTACAAACTCTGCACTTTTTACCATAAGACTACAATTTCATGTGTCTTTCTTTCTTCTCGTCGTAAATATCTGCTATTGTTACCAAAATTCCTGTTTCTTCTACATCGCTAAAATGACGATTTATTGAAGTACCAAAGCTCTTCATTGTAGAAGACAAATTCATATAAGCATTTACCAATGGAGGAATACTTTCTCCTAATGCTCTTACGTTTTTTACAAGAATTTGATAGTCTTCTTTATAGTTCTTACCATTAAATAAATGAACTAATTCATTATAATCAGTCTCTATTTCTATGGCTTCTTTTGGGAAGACTAAACCTTCATTATCTGGGAAGTGCTTTTTGTAGAAGTATAATATGTAATCTCTCGCTGTTGTATTCATTGAAGGATACATTGTAATTTTTCCAAAGAAGTATTTCACTTCAGGATACAACAAAACTAATCCTCCTAATCCGTCCCAAAGGTTATCTAAAGAATACATACCTTTACGGAAATTTGTTGTAGGTTGATAGTTCACGCTTACAAAAGAACGTCCTAACTCTATTGTATTATCAAGATATTGTTTTTGGAAACGTTCGCTAAAATTAAACAAATCTGCTGTTGCACTCAACAGTTCATCATTGCTTTCTCTAAAAATATTCTTTCCTATTATGTAACGATATCCACCAACTATTTCTTCTTCTTGTGGATCCCAAACAAAAAGTTGTTCATAGCAGTGTGGCTCTGGTGCAATGTCATATTTATCAATATCACATTCTGTTCCGCTTCCACCTCCTTCAGCACCGAAACTTATTTCTCTTAATCTACCTATTTCTCTCATAATATTAGGTGTTCTATGAGAATTTGTTGTGTAGATTTCTTTTGAACCATAATTAGTTTTTTTCATGAAAGTAGCTATCTTTAGCTCTTCTTTCAAAACTTCCTTATCTACCGGTGGTATTACGTATGATGTATCTATTGCTGTCATAACTCTTATTCTTTTATTATTAATTCTTTTTGTGGATTATCTTTCAAATCATAAACATGTTGTCTTACAACTGCTGCCCATTCTTTATGTGAACGGCTCTTATCAAAAGTTTCCCATTTTATTGGCTTACCAAATGTCATTTTAATAGTTTTTCCCTTATATCTAAACATTTCATCTGGTAAAAGTATCATTTCCAAGTCAAATTTTATTCCGAAGAAACGTCTTATTGCTGATAAACGATAGAATCTTTTTGAATTCATACCTTCTATGTACACAGGCACAACATCTCGTTGGAATTCTATTGCTTTTTTTACGAAAGTCTTTTTCCAAGGAAAGTCTTGGAACTTTCCGTCTATAAATTTTGACTCTGTACCAGCTGGAAAAAACATAACACAACTATCAGAACGAAAAGCTTCGTTCAAGACATCGTGATTAGAAGAATTTTTTCCGTATTTATTGATAGGTACAAACACATCTCTGAAACTTGGTAAGGCACAAAGCATATCGTTTACAGGGAAAAGAATATCATCTCTCTTTTCTCCTACTATCTTTATCAAAGACATACCGTCTATACTTCCTATTGGATGGTTTGCAACTAATAAAGCGCGTGATGAATATGGTATATTCTCTGGATTTATAATTTCAGTTTTTACATTTAAGAAGTCTTCTACAACAAACTTTGCAAACTGTGGTCCATCTAAATGACGTTGATTATAAATTTCTTCGTTAATCTTTTCTAAATGTAGAAGCTTTTTGAACCATTTCATTACAAATTTAGGAATACAACGAAGCAGTTTAGGATTCTTGCTTCCTATCATTCTCTCTAAATTTATATGGTCTCTCGTGATTGATTCTACATCAAATTCTTTCTTTTCCATCTTTACTTTCTTCTTTTCCAAGTTGCAAAGATACAATTTTTTCTTATGATTTTAACAATAGAGCCTATAAACAAAATAAAACAAAGAAAGAATTTACTGAATCAAAGAATTAATTTTACGAAACAAAGAATTAATTTCGTAAAACAAAGAGTTATTTTTTTCTAATAACCAACCAATTTGTTTGAAGGTGGGAACTTTTCCAATTACTGCCTATTCTAATTACATTATTATTGTCATCTTTATACCAACCCTCTGACCAAGAGCCCATATCTAAATATATGGCTTGCTGATAACCTAATTCTATCAAGCCCTTTATAAATTCTTCTATTGTCATTCGTTCAAGGGTTTCTATGATTGATGTTTCAGCTTCATTTTTAACTAAGGCTCTACGAAAGGTTGCTCTATTTTTGAATATTTCGCATTGTTTTGCTTCTCCATTTTCAACGAGATGCATTTGCTGAAAGTAATCCCCTTTTTGTCTTACGGCTCTTTCTATTGCAAAGGTTTTATTATTTTCTAATGACTCTATGCTTACATCATCTCCTATTATCAAACAATAGGCTGTTTCTGCATCTGTAGGATATACTCGTTTATTTCCTTTAGATACAGAAGTGCCTACTATATGTTCTGGGCGTTTTGAGGTAAATGCAGCTACGACACTCATCAATAATTTATTGTCATTGCTATCTGGTTTTTGCCTTTGAAAATGATACTGCGCATTTTCGGGAGTATATCTTACAAAAGAATATTGCATTGTATCGGTTTTATAATACAATGTATCAACATTCAATCTACCCTCTTGTGCATTAAGCTGAGTAAATATAGAAAGTAGTAATATAGTAAAAAAGATGAGTGTTTTTTCCATTTAACAATTAAGCCTTACCCATAGGGTTGATTTGTTCGTATGGTGTATTAAGAGTTGGTTCTGATATTTTACCATTTAGCATTTCATATTTGCTTATATTTTCTTGTAAAGCTTGAAGGAGTTTTTTTGCATGCATAGGAGCCAATATTACTCTGCTTTTTACTTGTGGCTTAGGTACTCCTGGCATTATTTGAATAAAATCCAATACAAACTCTGTTTGAGAGTGTTGTACTAATTGTAAATTACTATAAACGCCAGATGCCATATCAGGTGTAAGTTCTATATCTATTTGTCCTTGTTTTTTATTATTTTCTGCTGACATTTCTTATTATTTTATGAAAAAAGGACGCTACGAAAAAGACTCTTTTTACGCAACGTCCTTATTATTTATAATTTTAAATTATTCTTATGAGTTAGATTTATTTGCTGGTTTTCTACCTCTTTTTACTGGTTGTATTGTAGCTTCATTTTGCTCTTCTACTTGTGCTTTATTTGCCACAACTCCGTCTTTATATTCTAACAATCCTGTTCCTGCTGGAATTAGGTGCCCTACTAAGACGTTTTCTTTCATTCCTAACAAATAATCTGTTTTTGCATTGATAGCCGCCTCTGTAAGAACTTTTGTTGTTTCTTGGAAAGATGCTGCTGACAAATAACTCTTTGTTTGTAAAGATGCTCTTGTAATACCTTGTAACACTTGACGTGCTGTGGCAGGTTTTGCATCTCTTGCGATAATTTGAACTTTATCTCTTCTCTTCAAGCTAGAGTTTTCATCTCTTAATTCTCTTGCTGTGATAGGTTGACCATTTTCATATTTATCGCTGTCGCCTTTATCTTCAACAACCTTCATTCCAAACATCTTATCGTTCTCTTCTTGGAAGTCAAGTTTGTTAACCATTTCTCCCTCTAAGAAGTTTGTATCACCTGGATCTGCGATTTCCACTTTTCTCATCATCTGTCTTACGATAACTTCAAAGTGTTTATCGTTAATCTTAACACCTTGTAAACGGTAAACTTCTTGTACTTCGTTTACTATGTATTCTTGCACCTTCATAGGTCCTTTAATTGCAAGGATATCTGCTGGTGTAATAGCTCCTTCACTCAAAGGTGTTCCTGCTTTTACATAGTCGTTTTCTTGTGCTAAGATTTGTTTTGTTGTAGGAATTAGATAAGCACGAGTTTCTCCAGTCTTACTTGTTATAATTACTTCTCTATTTCCTCTCTTCAACTTCTTATTCAAAGTTACAACACCATCTATTTCTGCTACAACTGCAGGATCTGAAGGGTTTCTAGCTTCGAATAATTCAGTTACTCTTGGTAAACCTCCTGTGATGTCACCTGCTTTACCAAATGAACGAGGTATTTTAACTAAAGAAATTCCTTGTTTTATCTTCATTCCATCTTCTACAGTCAAGTGAGCTCCAACAGGAATATCGTAAGTTTTCAATATTTCTCCATTTGTTGCTACTATGCTGATAGAAGGATTTTTTGCTTTTTGTCTTGCTTCAATTATAACCTTATCTTGAAGTCCTGTTTGATCATCAGATTCTACCCTAAATGTGATACCTTCTATAATGTTATCAAATTGTACTTTACCTGAAACTTCTGAAAGTATTACTGCATTATATGGGTCCCATTCTGCTATCAAATCATTCTTATTAACTTCTACATTGTTATCAAAGAACAATTTTGCTCCGTATGGAATATTTCCTGAAGATAGAGTAACGTTAGTTTTAGGGTCAACTATTCTCATTTCTGCAGAACGTCCAATAACAACGTTAAATTTATTTCCATCTTCTTCGTAAGGAACAGCTCTCAACTCATCAATTTGTAACAAACCTTCGTATTTTGCAGTAAGTTTAGAACTTGTTCCAATATTTCCTCCTGCAACCCCTCCGACGTGGAATGTACGAAGTGTAAGCTGAGTTCCTGGTTCTCCAATTGATTGAGCTGCGATAACCCCAACTGCTTCTCCTTTTTGAACCAATTTAGCTGTTGCTAAGTTACGTCCATAACATTTTGCACAAACACCTCTCTTGCTTTCACAAGTAAGAACTGAACGGATTTCTACTTCCTCTATTGGAGAGTCTTCTATTTTCTTACAAATTTCTTCTGTAAGTTCTTCTCCTGCTCTTGCAATTATTTCTCCTGTTTGTGGGTGAATAACATCATGAACACTAACTCTACCAAGTATTCTATCATATAATGATTGAACAACATCTTCGTTTTTCTTTAATGCTGTTGTAGGGATACCTCTCAATGTTCCACAATCTTCTTCTGTAATAATAACATCATGCGCAACATCGACTAATCTTCTTGTTAAGTAACCAGCATCGGCAGTTTTCAAAGCTGTATCGGCCAAACCTTTTCTCGCACCGTGAGTAGAGATAAAGTACTCTAACACTGTCAAACCTTCTTTAAAGTTAGAGATAATTGGGTTTTCAATAATTTCTGCCCCAGTTGAACCTGACTTTTGAGGTTTTGCCATCAGACCTCTCATACCTGTAAGCTGACGAATTTGCTCTTTACTACCACGGGCTCCTGAATCCAACATCATATATACAGGGTTGAAACCTTGTCTATCTTCAGAGATATGCTTCATAACAACGTCTGTTAATCTCCTATTTGTGTCTGTCCAAATATCGATTACTTGATTGTAACGTTCGTTGTTTGTGATAAGACCCATTTGATAGTTCATCATGACTTCATCAACTGATGCATTCGCTTCGCTTATCAATCCTATTTTTTCTTCTGGAACTAAAACATCCCCTAAATTAAATGATAAACCTCCTGTAAACGCCATCTTGTATCCTAAGTCTTTTATATCATCTAAGAATTGTGCTGTTTTTGCTGTTCCACAAACTTTTAACACATCTCCGATAATATCTCTCAACATACTCTTTTTCAAGACTACATTGATAAAGCCATATTCTTCTGGTACTACTTTATTGAAAAGTACTCTACCAACAGTTGTTTCTATTATCTCTGAAGTTTTAACACCATCTTTTTCTGTAGTTCTTCTTAACTTAATGTTAGCATGAAGATCTACTGCTTTTTCATTGTATGCTATTTGTACTTCTTCAAATGAATAGAATGTCTTGCCTTCTCCTTTTATTTTCATTGTATCATCTGACACTCTTCCTTTTGTCATATAATACAAACCAAGCACCATATCTTGAGATGGAACCGTAATAGGTGATCCATTTGCAGGGTTTAATATGTTATGTGATGCTAGCATCAACATTTGTGCTTCTAATATAGCAGCATTTCCTAGTGGAACGTGAACTGCCATTTGGTCACCGTCGAAGTCCGCGTTGAAGGCCGCACAAACCAATGGGTGAAGTCTTATTGCTTTTCCTTCTACTAAACGAGGTTGAAAAGCTTGAATACCCAAACGGTGAAGTGTTGGAGCACGGTTTAATAATACAGGGTGACCCTTTAATATATTTTCTAAGATTTCTAATACAACAGGTTCTCTTCTGTCAACTATTCTTTTTGCAGATTTAACTGTTTTTACTAAACCTCTTTCTAACATCTTTCTGATGATAAATGGTTTAAACAATTCTGCTGCCATATCTTTTGGTAATCCACATTCATGCATTTTTAAATCTGGACCTACCACAATTACAGAACGACCTGAATAGTCAACACGCTTTCCTAATAAGTTTTGACGAAAACGTCCTTGTTTACCTTTTAAGAAATCTGATAATGATTTTAAAGCTCTATTTGAATCAGATTTAACAGAACTTACTTTTCTTGAGTTGTCAAATAAAGAATCCACAGCTTCTTGTAACATACGTTTTTCATTACGCATGATTACATCTGGAGCCTTTATTTCTATAAGTCTCTTTAATCTGTTATTTCTTATGATAACTCTTCTATATAAATCATTTAAGTCTGATGTTGCAAAACGTCCTCCATCCAATGGAACAAGTGGTCTTAAATCTGGTGGGATTACAGGCACAACTTGTACGATCATCCATTCTGGTCTATTTTCTATTCTCTTTTGAGATTCTCTAAACGCTTCAACAACATTTAATCTCTTAAGCGCTTCATGTTTTCTTTGTTGAGAGGATTCATTATTTGCTTTATGTCTTAATTCATAAGATAACTTATCTAAATCTAATTCTTTAAGAAGTATATATAAAGCTTCTGCCCCCATTTTTGCAACGAACTTATTAGGATCGTCATCTGGTAAATGCCTATTTTCCATAGGCAATTTTTCCATTATATCAAAGTATTCTTCCTCTGTTAAGAAGTCTAATTTGTTAATTTCAAATTGTTGTGCTATACCAGGATTGATTACTATATACTTTTCATAATATATAATTTGGTCTAGCTTCTTACTTTGAATTCCTAATAAAGAACCGATTTTGTTTGGTAAAGAACGGAAAAACCAAATGTGAGCAACTGGAACAACCAATTTAATGTGTCCCATTCTTTCCCTTCTCACTTTCTTTTCTGTTACCTCTACACTACATCTATCACAAACAATTCCTTTGTAACGAATTCTTTTATATTTCCCGCAATGACATTCCCAATCTTTTACAGGTCCGAAGATTTTTTCACAAAATAAACCATCTCTTTCTGGTTTATATGTTCTGTAGTTAATTGTTTCTGGTTTCAAAACCTCACCTCTCGATCTTTCTTCAATAGATTGAGGAGAGGCAAGACTTATTGTCATTGAATTGAATGTGCTATTTATTTGATTTTCTTTTTTGATTGACATATTCTTTAATGTTAAAATGTTGGATAATCGCGAGGTTAATCAAAAGATACCTCTAAATTCAAACCTCTTAATTCATGTATTAAAACATTAAATGATTCAGGAATACCAGGTACAGGCATATTATCTCCTTTTACTATAGCTTCGTACGCTTTCGCTCTTCCTACTACGTCATCTGATTTTACAGTTAATATTTCTTGTAAAATGTGAGATGCTCCAAAGGCTTCTAATGCCCAAACTTCCATTTCCCCAAATCTTTGTCCTCCGAACTGAGCTTTACCTCCAAGAGGTTGTTGAGTAATCAATGAATAAGGCCCAATACTTCTCGCGTGCATCTTATCATCAATCATATGGTGAAGTTTCAACATGTAAACATACCCAACAGTTGCTGGTTGGTCAAATACTTCTCCTGTTTCTCCATCTCTCAAATAACATTTACCATTGTGAGGAAGACCTGCTTTATCCATAAATTCATTTACTTCTTCCAATGTAGCACCGTCAAAAATAGGTGTTTGGAATCTTAAATTCAATTCATGACCAGCCCAACCTAAAACAGTTTCAAATATTTGTCCTAAGTTCATACGAGAAGGTACTCCCAGTGGGTTCAATACTATATCTACTGGTTTTCCATTATCCAAGAACGGCATATCTTCTTCTCTTACAATCTTTGCAACAATACCTTTGTTACCGTGACGACCTGCCATCTTATCCCCTACTTTCAATTTTCTCTTCTTAGCTATATAAATCTTAGCCATTTGAACAATTCCTGAAGGTAAGTCATCACCGATTGTTGATGCATAGATTTGACGAGCTAATGCGCCTTGGATTTCTCTACACTTGATGTTATAATTATTTAACATCTCTTTTACTAACTCATTAGTTTCTGGATCAGTAGTCCAATCGCTAGATGCTAAATTATTATAATCAATAGATAGCAATAATTTTTGATTAAATTTAGTTTTCTTTGGAACGTATTCTTCTCCGTAAGTTGAATAAACTCCCGCAGATACTTTTCCTGTAAGTAATACGAACAATTTATCTATAAACTTATTCTTAAGTTCTTTTTCTTCTAATTCGTATTTTTCTTTTAGTTCGCGTATTATTTCATTATCTCTTTGACGAGATTTTTTATCTTTAATGAAACGAGTAAATAATTTCTTATCTATTACAACACCGCTTATTGAAGGTGGAACTTTTAAAGACGCATCTTTAACATCTCCCGCTTTATCTCCAAAGATTGCTCTTAACAATTTTTCTTCTGGAGTAGGATCAGATTCTCCCTTAGGTGTGATTTTTCCAACTAAGATATCTCCTTCTTTTACTTCTGCTCCAATTCTTATCATTCCATTTTCATCCAAATCTTTAGTAGCTTCTGTACTTACATTTGGAATATCACGAGTTAATTCTTCCAATCCTCGTTTTGTTTCTCTAACTTCAGTGATAAATTCTTCAACATGAACAGATGTAAAGATATCTTCTTTTACTACTTTTTCAGATATTACTATAGCATCCTCATAGTTATATCCTTTCCATGGCATGAATGCAACTTGTAAGTTCCTTCCAAGAGCTAAAACACCATCTTTTGTAGCATAACCTTCACAAAGCACTTGTCCTTTAACAACCTTATCTCCTTTGTTTACAATTGGTCTAAGATTTATAGATGTACTTTGGTTTGTACGTTGGAATTTAGTTAATTTATAAGTTTTAATATCATCATCAAAACTTACTATTCTTTCATTTTCATCTCTATCGTAACGAATTACAATTTCTCTTGCATCAACAAATTCAACAATTCCGTCTCCTTCTGCATGTACAAGAACTCTTGAATCGCAAGCAACAGAAGGTTCTATTCCTGTTCCTACGATAGGTATTTCAGGATTTAACAATGGAACTGCTTGACGCATCATGTTAGATCCCATCAATGCTCTGTTCGCATCATTATGTTCCAAGAAAGGAATTAAAGATGCTGCTATTGATGCAATTTGGTTAGAAGCAACGTCTATTAAATCTACTTTATCAGGAGACACAATTGGGAAATCCGCCATTTGACGAGTTTTTATTTTATCTCCAACAAAACAATTATTATCATCAATATCTGTTGCTGCTTGTGCTACTATTTTATCTTCTTCTTCCTCTGCTGTTAAATAAACTGCACCTTCATCAATAAGCACTTTGCCATTTTCAACCTTATAGTAAGGAGTTTCTATAAATCCTAAATGATTTATTTTAGCAAATACACTTAAAGATGAAATCAATCCAATATTAGGACCTTCTGGAGTTTCTATAGTACATAAACGTCCGTAATGTGTATAGTGAACGTCTCTGACCTCGAAACCTGCTCTTTCTCTTGATAAACCACCAGGTCCTAAAGCAGATATTCTTCGTTTGTGAGTTATCTCTGATAATGGATTTGTTTGATCCATAAATTGAGATAACTGGTTTGTTCCAAAGAATGTGTTAATTACAGAAGATAATGTTTTTGCATTTATAAGATCAGTTGGGGTAAATACTTCATTATCTCTTACATTCATACGTTCACGAATAGTACGAGACATTCTTGACAAACCAACTCCAAATTGAGCTGATAATTGTTCTCCAACAGTTCTTACTCTACGATTGCTTAAGTGGTCAATATCATCAACCTCTGTCTTAGAATTAATCAATTCTATCAAATACTTGATGATAGAAATTATATCTTCTTTTGTTAAAACACGAATATCATCTGGAACATTTAGATTAAGTTTTGTATTAATTCTATAACGTCCAACATCACCTAAATCATATCTCTTATCTGAGAAAAATAACTTATCAATTATACCTCTCGCAGTTTCATCATCAGGTGGTTCAGCACTTCTTAATTGCCTATATATATAGTCTACAGCTTCCTTGGCATTATTAGCTGTATCTTTTTGTAACGTATTAAATATTATTGAATAATCAGTAGAAATCGAATCATCATTACGCAATAATATGGTTTTTACACCAGAATCTAGTATAAGATCTATATGTTCTTGCTCTAAAACGACTTCTCTATCTATAATAACTTCAGTTCTTTCAATTGAAACAACTGATCCAGTATCTTCATCAACAAAGTCTTCTATCCATGTTCTTACAACACGAGCAGCTAATCTTTTACCAACAACCTTTTTTAAGTTGGTTTTAGTTACTTTTATTTCTTGTGCAAGATCAAAGATTTCTAAAATATCTTTATCAGTTTCATAACCAACAGCTCTCAATAAAGTTGTGATAGGCAGTTTTTTCTTTCTGTCTATATAAGCATACATCACATTATTGATATCAGTTGTAAATTCCATCCAAGAGCCCTTGAAAGGAATAATTCTTGCAGAATACAATTGCATTCCATTAGAGTGAGTACTTGTTCCAAAAAATACACCAGGAGAACGGTGTAATTGAGAAACAACAACTCTTTCAGCTCCATTAATAACAAAAGTTCCCTTAGGAGTCATATAAGGAATCATACCTAAATACACATCTTGTATTACAGTATCAAAATCCTCATGCTCAACATCTGTACAATATAACTTTAACTTTGCTTTTAATGGGACACTAAAAGTCAAACCTCGTTCTATACACTCTTCAATAGTATATCGAGGTGGATCAATAAAATAATCAAGAAATTCTAAAACGAAATTATTTCTTGCGTCTGTGATTGGAAAATTTTCAGAGAAAACTTTGTATAAGCCTTCATTTACTCTATTTTCTGAATTTGTTTCCAATTGGAAGAAATCCTTAAAAGATTTCAACTGAATATCTAAAAAGTCTGGATATTCAAAATGTTTTACTGATGCAAAACTAACTAAGTTTGGGGTTTTACGTGCCAAGGCTAAAAAAATTAAAGGTTAAAAAATAAGTTAGATAAAACACAATTAAGGAATAGGTATTCTCAAAATTAAGAATACCCTATTCCCTTAATATTCATTGTGGTGAAATGTCTTACTTAATTTCAACCTTTGCACCAGCTTCTTCTAACGCTTTTTTCAATGATTCTGCTTCGTCTTTAGAAACACCTTCTTTTAATGTTTTAGGAGCAGCATCTACTAATTCTTTAGCTTCTTTTAATCCTAAAGAACAAAGATCTTTAACTAATTTTACAACATTTAATTTAGAAGCACCAGCTTCTGCTAAAACTACATCAAATGCAGTCTTTTCTTCTTCAACTGCTGCTGCTGCTGCTGGACCTGCTGCTACTGCTACTGCTGCTGCTGCTGGTTCAATTCCGTATTCTTCTTTTAATATGTCAGCTAATTCTTTTACTTCTTTTACAGACAAATTAACTAATTGTTCTGCGAATGCTTTTAAATCTGCCATTTTATTTCTTGATTTAATGTGTTTTACAATTCTTTTTTCTTAAATTTTTCTTATTCGGCTCTTTCCGATAATGTTTTAACTACGCCTGATAACGTATTTGCACCTGACTGCAATGCTCCAATAACGTTTTTAACAGGAGCTTGAAGAGCAGCAACGATATCTGCAACAAGTTCGTTTTTAGACTTGATTGCTATCAACTCTTCTAATGCTGCATCACCAACATAAAAACATTCTTCAACGTATGCTGATTTCAAAATTGGTTTTTCACCATTTGCTCTGAATGATTTTATAAGTTTTGCAGGTGCATTATTTACGTTAGAAAGCATAACGGAAGTCGAACCTTTGAAAGTTGGAAATAATTCTGAATAATCAATATCCATTTTTTCCAAAGCCTTGATCAACAAGGTATTCTTAACAACCAATAACTTTACATCGTTACGGAAGCACATTCTTCTTAATTTTGCAGTTTCAACAGAATTTAATCCATCTATACTTACAAAATAAAGATAAGGATATTTAGCAATTTCTGCTCCGATGTTTTCTATTAGTTGACTTTTTTCTTCCTTTCTCATATTTTCAAACTTTTTCTGAGATTATTTGCTTATTGACTTTGGATCAACTTTAACACCTGGGCTCATAGTTGAAGATACAGTTACGCTTTTTACGTATGTACCCTTTGCTGCAGCTGGTTTTAATTTAAGGATAGTTTGTAATACTTCCATAGCATTTTCGTAAATCTTTTTAGAATCAAAAGACATACGAGCAACACTTGTATGTATGATACCAAACTTATCAACTTTAAAATCTATTTTACCGGCTTTAACTTCTTGAACGGCCTTACCTATTTCCATTGTTACTGTACCTGTTTTAGGGTTTGGCATAAGACCTCTTGGTCCTAAAACTTTTCCCAAAGCACCCACTTTAGGCATAACACTTGGCATAGTAATGATAACATCGACATCCGTCCAACCGCCTTTTATTTTGTCGATGTATTCATCTAATCCAAAATAATCAGCTCCGGCAGCTTTAGCTTCCTCTTCTTTATCTGGTGTACACAATACAAGTACTCTTTTAGTTTTACCTGTTCCGTGAGGCAAAGTTACAATACCTCTTACCATTTGATTTGCTTTACGAGGATCAACTCCTAAACGTACATCTAAATCAAAAGAAGCATCAAACTTAGTGAAAGTAATATTTTTTACTACCTCAACAGCTTCTTCCAAAGAATACTCTTTTAGCGTATCAAATTTTGCTAAAGCTTCTCTTTGTTTTTTCGATTGTTTTGCCATTAAATTTATTTTTTACTTTTGTTTAAATTATGTCAAAGAATTATTCTTCAACAACAATACCCATACTTCTTGCTGTTCCTTTAACAATGCTGATAGCAGCATCAAGAGTAAAGCAATTTAAATCCACCATTTTAGCTTCAGCAATTGCTTTAATTTGATCCAATTTAAGAGTAGCTACCTTATTTCTGTTTGGTTCACCAGAACCGCTCTTCAAATTAGCAGCTTCTTTTAATTGAACAGCAACAGGTGGGGTTTTAATTACGAAATCAAAGGATTTATCAGCATAAACAGTGATAATAGCTGGAATCAATTTACCTGCTAAGTCTTGAGTTCTAGCATTAAACTGTTTACAAAACTCCATGATGTTAACACCTTTAGCACCTAACGCAGGTCCTACTGGTGGTGATGGATTTGCTTTTCCTCCTGGGATTTGTAATTTAATTAATCCTGCAACTTCTTTAGCCATTTTACTAACGTGCGTTTTTAATTTAAATACTTAATACTTACTTGAAATTACTTAATTACTTGGAAAAATGACAATTCAACAGGAGTCTTTCTGCCAAAGATTTTAACTGTCACTCTCAATTTTTTCTTTTCAGAATTTATTTCTTCAATAACTCCAGAGAAACTATTGAAAGGACCATCAATAATCTTAACAGTCTCACCTAAAATAAAAGGTTCCATTAATTCTTCATCACCATCAACCATTTCATCAACTTGACCCAAAATATGTTTAACCTCATGCTCTTGTAAAGGCACAGGTTTACCATCTTTTTGAGTTAAAAAGTCGATAACATTTGGAACGTTTTTGATAGTGTGAGCAACTTCCCCTTCTAGAAGAGCTTCTATCAATACATAACCAGGAAAAAGAACTCTGTCTTTGCTTACTCTTTTTCCATTACGTACAGAAATAACCTTCTCAGTAGGAATTAAAACCTGAGAAACATACTTTTCAATTCCACTATGTACAACTTGAGTTTCTATATATTCCTTAGCTTTCTTTTCCTTACCGGCAATAGCTTTCACTACATACCATTTTTTAGGCTTTAGTTCCTCAGTCATAATCAAGATTTATGTGTAATTATCAAATAACAAAATATAAACTCAAATACTGCATCTCTTGGTTTTGAACCTTTGGGAAGCTTAGACGCAGCTATTAAGATATTATCCTATAAGTTCATAAAGAAAACCTAACAAACCTTTCCACTCCAATGTTGGATGCACGCCCATTAACATATCCATAACAAATATAATAAGAGCGATTATCAATGAAGCTACAAAGACAACCACAGTACTATTTGTAAGTTCAGACATTGTTGGCCATGACACCTTGTGCATAAGTTCATCATAGCTATTCTTTACATAATTAACAATCTTAGACATCTATACTTTGTTTTTATTTTTTAGCAGGGGCAGAGAGATTCGAACTCCCATCAATGGTTTTGGAGACCACTATTCTGCCCTTAAACTATGCCCCTGTATAAAAGAGGGAGCTTTTTCTCCCTCTTTTTATATTAATCCAAAAGTTTTGTTACTTGACCAGCACCTACTGTTCTACCACCTTCACGGATAGCGAAACGTAAGTTTTCGTTCAATGCGATTTCAGATATCAAATCAACTGTGATAGTTAAGTTGTCACCTGGCATAACCATATCACGACCTTCTGGTAATGAAATTTCTCCTGTTACGTCAGTTGTTCTGAAATAGAATTGAGGACGATATTTGTTGTGGAATGCTGTGTGACGTCCACCTTCTTCTTTTTTCAAGATATAAACCTCAGCTTGGAATTTCTTGTGTGGTTGAACTGAACCTGGTTTAGCGATAACCATACCACGACGGATTTCGTTTTTGTCTATACCACGAAGTAATAAACCTACGTTATCTCCTGCTTCACCTTCATCCAACAATTTACGGAACATTTCAACTCCTGTAACTGTAGATTTCAATTTTTCAGCTCCCATACCTATGATATCAACTGCATCTCCAACATGGATGATACCAGTTTCGATACGACCTGTTGCAACAGTACCACGACCTGTGATAGAGAACACGTCTTCTATAGGCATTAAGAAATCTTTATCTTTATCTCTCATTGGAAGAGGAATCCACTCATCAACTGCATTCATCAATTCCATGATTTTTTCAACCCAAGTTGGTTCGTTGTTTAATCCACCTAAAGCAGATCCTCTGATAACTGGAGTATTATCTCCGTCAAATTCATAGAATGATAATAAATCACGGATTTCCATTTCTACCAAATCCAATAATTCAGGGTCATCTACTAAGTCTACTTTGTTCATGAAAACAACCAAACGAGGAACACCTACTTGACGAGCTAACAATATATGTTCACGAGTTTGAGGCATAGGACCATCTGTAGCTGCAACAACGATGATTGCACCGTCCATTTGAGCAGCACCAGTAACCATGTTCTTTACATAGTCGGCGTGACCTGGACAGTCAACGTGAGCATAGTGACGATTTTCTGTTTGATACTCTACGTGAGCAGTATTAATAGTAATACCTCTTTCTTTTTCTTCAGGAGCAGAGTCGATAGTATCGAATGATTTTACTTCTGAAAGACCTTTTGTCGCTAAAACTGATGTAATAGCTGCTGTCAAAGTTGTTTTACCGTGGTCAACGTGACCAATTGTTCCAATGTTTACGTGCGGTTTTGAACGCTCAAATTTTTCTTTTGCCATAATATTGACTTATTAATCGTTAGAATTATCTATTTTTGTTTATTATTTTTCAATTTCAGTAAATCAAGAGCCATTGATGAGACTTGAACTCACGACCTCTTCCTTACCAAGGAAGCGCTCTACCACTGAGCTACAACGGCACAAACTCTTCCCTACAACAATGAGAACGAATCAAAAAAGCATGACTCGCTCTCATTGCGTTTATCTTGAGCGGAAGACGGGGCTCGAACCCGCCACCTATAGCTTGGAAGGCTATCGCTCTACCAAATGAGCTACTTCCGCATTCTATTAATAATAAGAACTATTCCATCTTTTATTGTGGGAGAGGGTGGACTCGAACCACCGAACTCCGAAGAGGACAGATTTACAGTCTGTTGCAATTGCCACTATGCGACTCTCCCCCACTTAGAAAGTGAGCCGATGGAGGGATTCGAACCCCCGACCCGCTGATTACAAATCAGCTGCTCTGGCCAGCTGAGCTACATCGGCATATATCTTCTAATTTCAAATACCTCTCCGCATCAAGGCTTTTAAAACAACTTTGCAAAGATACAACTTTTTTCTTTATCTGCAAATTTTATTCCCATTTTTTCATTCAAGGAAAGTTGCTTGCCCTTATTTGCGAGTGCAAAGGTATAACAAAATCTATTTCGCACCAAACTTTCTTGAACTTTTTTTACATAAAAAAATACAAATAACTCATTTCCAAGTAATAAAAAAACAAAATATTTTCTCTATTTTTTGTGATAAAACACACAAGCGCTACATAAAATAAGCAAAACAAATAGAAGATCTATTTAAAATTTGTTTTATTTTTATTATTTCTAAGAAATATTCTTTCGCTTTATTTACATTAAAGCACATTATGAGTAAAGGAAATCTCTTTTAATTCACAACAAATATCGTTTCCTTCTCTATCTTTTAGCAAAAGATGACCATATTCATTGACATCATAAATCCTTGCTTCAATATCAACACCTTTATATATATAGGCAGCAAACACATCTTTATAAAGCAGTCTTTTCATATAATCTCTTTCCAAAGTTTCAATTTTTCCTTCTTTTAGTTGATTATATCTTAAATTTATACTTTCTAAAACTGCTTTTAAGACCTCGTTTAAGTCAAAATACTTACCTGTCTCTAAAAATAATGAAGTAGGATTAGGAAGTGGAGGGAAAATTTCTTGATTTACATTCAAGCCTATTCCACAAAAAGAGTTTTCAAACGTAGTACCCAATAATTGATTCTTTACAAGAATACCACAAATCTTTTTTTTACCTATATATATATCGTTTGGCCATTTTATAGAAACAGGCTTATCGGTTTGCGTCAAAAGATAATCCGAAATTGCCAAAGATAAAACTTGCGTTAAAAGGAATTGGCTAGCTGGATTTAAAAAACGAGGTTTTAATAACAATGAAAAAGTAAGATTCTTTCCGCTTTCACTCTCCCATTTGTTTTCAAACTGACCTACTCCCTTAAATTGCGAAAGGGCATTTATAACAATGCCCTCTTGCAATTCTGTTTTATTTGATAATTCTGTTAAATAACTTTGTGTAGATTCTAATCTATCAATGGTAATTATTGAAAATTCCATTCTGTTAATTTCCTCCGTTTCCTGCCATTATTAAAGCTACCGTTCCTGTTTTTCTTTGCATCAATCCTTCTCCATCTCTATAATAAAGGTCGTAAACGTATGAGCCATTTGGTGCATAGTTACCATTTTTCAATTTTCCGTCCCATGTTCTAACTTCTTCGTCTGTTACAAAGATTTTATCTCCATTGCGTGAATATATTGTAAATTCATATTCTGTGTCTGTAGAGAATACTGGAGTAAAGTATGCATTCACATCGTCTGTTCCTGGAGTAAAGGCTGTAGGTAACCATATTGAAAATTCTGGAACTACTTGTACCGTACCATATGCAGTATCTGGACAGTTTGCTTGATTATAAGCTATCAGTCTTACTTGATATGTTGCTGTATCTGTAGAAGAGTACACCACTACTCCTGATGATTGATTTGATGTTTCGCCATTACCAAAATCCCATTCTCTTGAGAAGGAACCGTGAGTTCTATCTTCAAATCTTATTTGTGTATTTAACACACTTGTTCTTGTTGGTGTAAGATAAAGCTGTGCATCTATAGCTGGTACTACTACTACATTTACTGTATCGCTTGCTATACATCCATTTTCATTTACTATTGTTACTTTATATGTACAACTTGTTGTTGGTTGAGCAGTTGGGGTTCTTACATTATTATTTGCTTCTAACACTTCATCTGCTATTGTAGAAGTCCACGCATATTCAACTGCATTAGTTGCTGATAGTGTTACTTCTTCTCCTTCGCAGATAAATTGTTTATTAACTGAGGCTGTTACTGTAGCGCCTTGCACCGTAAATGATACAGAGTCGCGCAACTCTCTTCCACATCCGTCTGTTGCTGTCACATAAATTACTGAAGGTTGGGTTATTCCCACTGTATTAGTCGCTTGATTTGGCGTTACACCTGCTGACCAATTATATGTTACTTCTCCTATTCCTCCTGTTACATTAATTTCTACGTTTTCATTCTTAGGTAATTCGTTTTCGCAATAAATTACATCATCGCTTATAGTGTAAGTAAAGTCTTCCGGAGTAATTATATTCATATATATAGTATCTCTTTGTGCACATTCATTTATATATTCCGTTACAATACCTAAATCAAGTGCTTCTCCTGCTATATCGGTTGGGTGATTTTTAAATCTAATAATTACTGATGCTTCAGTCGCTCCTTCTGCAAAAGTAAGGGTTCTTCCTGCTGGATTACCATTAAAGTCTAACAACTCAAAATCTTCTCCTTCTACTGCTGTGCCAAAAAATTCTAAAACGTGTTGTTCATTTTCCATTGCAGGCCTATTCATAGTCATCGTTATAGTATCTGAATCACACCCCTTGACATAAGGAATGCCAATAATAGTATTTTGCGGTTGATTAATTGAATACTCATCTACTCTAAATGAACCTGCTCCTAAAAACACACAAGAGTTGAATGAAGCGTCTCCCACATCACAAATTGCAAGTTCTAATTTATATTTATAACAAGGCATAACATAAACTTCCTCCGTTGAAAGAACAACTGTGTAAGCGTTCATTTTACAGTTATTGTTTGTATTTGTAATATGATAAGCTGAGTTAGCGTCATGACAACCTCTTTGATCATGTACAGTATTGATTGTAACTGGGTCTCCAGAACCTGGAATAATTGCTATATTTCTAAATTGATAAGGAACTCCTTCATCTATAGGATTACCTTGATCGTCGTATGGACCTGAGATAAAGAATCCGAAAATGTCGTTATATGAAGAGTGAACATATTGAGGGTACTCTTCAGATGCAAAAACATAATCAAAAGACACATATTCTCCTGATGAAACGAAGTCAAAAGTAAGTACTGCAACATCATTCATTGATTGATTTGCATTACCTTGGTCAATCAAAATATTTCTCAAAGGAATAGATCTATCATATCCATTGTAAGCCGGAGAAGCTGTTGAACCTTGAGTACCACTAGAGCTTCCAGCTGCTGCATCATCACAAGTACCTGTTACCATAACTATACCTGACGATAAACCAACATTAGGTGCTGCTGTTGTAGGATTTGTAAAGAAACCTATAGAATTACTGTTTATAGTTTCTTGCCCATTATATTTAACATTGCTAATCTCAATACCTCCCCCTAAGAAGTGTGTTTCCAAAAGTGTTTTCACGTTTTGACCATTTGCAGAAGTTACTGTGATTTGCGAAAACGCAACAAAGGGAAACAATACTACCAAACAAAACAATATTTTCTTCATATTACAATTTTTATATTTTACACTAAATTTAAGTCTGCTAAATTAATTCAATTTTCACAATCTACCAAAATTAATATTAAAAATTATTATCTTTGCAGAAAAAAAGATTTTATGAATAAGACACTAAATTTATTAATTTTGTTTTTCTCAATGTTATTTTTTATTTCGTGTAGTGAAGAACCTCCTATACCTAAACCTAAAACCTATCTTTTATTAGAGACCTCTCAACCTATTTATTCAGTGGTAGATGAGAAAGAATTACCATTTACTTTTGAAGTTCCAGATTATGGAAACTTAGTAATGATAAATAGTGATAAAAAAAGTGACAAATGGTTCAATATTCTATTTGACAAATATGGCTTTGAAGCAAATGTAAGCTATATTCCATTGAAATCAGATACTTCTTTGGCATATATGATAAACGATTGCTATACCTTTTTAGATAGACATAAAAAATTCTCTTCAGGAATCATAGAACATCAATATGAAAATCCTAAAAACAATACTTATGGTACTATTTTTGAAATAAAAGGTAGTGATGTAGTTTCCCCTTATCAATTCTACATAACAGATAGTACTAAACATTTTATTCGTTTAGCCTTGCATTGTAAGACAATTCCAAACAACGATTCTTTATCTACCTATATTGAAAGAATAACAACAGACTTGGATTATATGATTAATTCTATCAAATGGAAGTAATCGTATAAATAACTCTTTAAAACAAAAAAATAATTCTTGAAAACAAATTATTCTTTTCAAGAATTATTTTAATAAAACAAAGAAAAATTATTACTCTTCTTCGTTTAAGTCTATAAGTTGTTTTGAATTCAATAAATTGTACCATGAGAATAATTTTCTCATATCAGAAACATATACTCTGTCTTCATCAAAATCAGGAAGTACTTCTCTCATATAAGCAATGATTTCTTTTTCTGGTGCTTTATGATTAATACATTCTCCTCCGTTTTCTTTTTTGTATATAGCTTGGAAGGCTTTTTGTAAAGATATATCGTCATTAACTGTAAATATACTGATATCTGCCAATGATGAAATCTTTTCATTTAAGAATGCAGGGTAGCGTTTTGAATCTATTAAAGACTCTACCAAAGCTCCTGTTTTAGTTTGAGAAATTAATTTGAATAATCCTGGCTTTCCAGAGATTGACAAAATTGTACTTAAGTCCATTTTAATACTTTTTTAGTTTTATTTTATTTAACATTTATTTCCGTATTGAATACTTTAACAACATCTCCCCTTCTTATCTTTGCACGTTTACGGCTTTCTAACTCCCCATTCAAGCTCACCAATCCTTCAACAACCATGCGTTGAGCCTCAGCTCCGTTATAAGAAACGCCAACTGCCTTCAATAATTGTATTAAAGTAATAAATTCTTCACCTTCTCTTAACTCAAAATCCATAATATTATTTTTTTAGAGTTTGCAAATATACGATAATATAAAAAAACAAAAGGAGTTGAACTTATAAAAAATTCAACTCCTTTTTAAAAATGTTATGTTAAAATGTTATTTAGCTACTCTTTCAAGCCATTTAACCATACCAAACATTACTGCCATAGAAACGAAACATACTATTGCAAATACCATCCATGCGAATCCGATAGACCATTTGTTGTACATCAAAGGTCCAATCCACAATAAACCGTTTCCAACTGCAGTAGCACCTAACCACAATCCTTGGCAAAGACCAAGCATGCTCTTTGGCGCAACTTTTGATACGAATGATAATCCAAGTGGAGAGATAAATAATTCTGCAACTGTTAAGAAGAAGTAAAGTACGATTAATACCCACCATCCTGCTTTTTCAGCTGCTACTGTTGCTTCAGGTAATAATTTGAAATCTGTTGCTGAAGGGTAACCTTTTAAGAAAGAGAATATCATCAAAAATACGAATGCTATTGTAGCAATTCCCATACCGATTGCGATTTTTCTTGGAGTAGAAATATCTTTTCCTTTTCTGCTTAAGTTACCAAAGAACCACATGATAATAGGAGTTAAAACTATTACGAAGAATGGATTAACTGCTTGCCATATTTCTGGAGCTATAGCTGAAGAATCCACGAAGTCTCTTGCGAATAATGAAAGAGAAGTACCATTTTGGTGGAAAGAGAACCAGAAGAATACTGCGATTGCTAATACTGCAAACAACGCATAAAGTCTTTGTTTGATTTCTTTTGCCATTGCTGCTTTTTCTTCTGCAGTGTAAGATACTGAACCAACTGCTGCTTTCTTTGCAGGTGTTGGGAATCCTTTTTTAGTAGCTAAGAATATAGTTAAAGAAATAACCATAGCAGCTACAGATGCTATAAATGAATAGTGGATACCTGTGTTAAATACTTGAAGGTAGTTTGTAGAGAATGCTGTTAAATCAGCTGCTGCTAAAGCTTTAGTTTCAGCACTTGTAGTAACAACTGCTATCAATTCTTGCATTTTTGTCATTGCTTCTGCAGCCATTGCTGTTCCTTCTGCTAAGTATTGGTGGCAGAATGCAGGAAGAGCTGCATTGTATTCTAAACCGTTTACGCCTAACCACCAGCTTCTTAACAATGGAGCAACGAAAGGAGCGATCAAACCTCCAACGTTGATAAACATATAGAATATTTGGAATCCGCTATCACGTTTGCTTTTTGCTATTCTTAAAGCTTCTTCTCCTTGTTTAGCAGCTTCTGCTTCAAAATTGTCATACATTTGACCAACGATAGCTTGTAAGTTTCCTTTGAATAAACCATTACCAAATGCAATTAGGAATAAAGCTGCACAAGTAAGTACTAATAAACCTGTTGCTTGGCCTGGTTCAGCCATGATAGGGAAGCATAAGATTATGTAACCTGTAGCCATAATCATAAGCCCTGTCATAATTGTTCTTTTGTAGTTTTGTGTTCTGTCAGCTATCAATCCACCAACTAAGCTAAGAATATAAATTCCTGCATAGAAAGCAGAATAAATTGCTGTTGCTGTTTCATCTTGTAATCCGAATTTAGAGCACAAGAACAACACTAAAACGGCATTCATAATATAGTAGCCAAATCGCTCTCCCATATTACTTAGGGCTGCCGCAATAAGCCCTTTTGGGTGTCCTTTAAACATCGCTTTTTTCTTTTTTGTTATTAATTTACTATTTTCCTTCTTATTTGAATTTGCAAATATACAACTACTTGATGAATTTCCAAAAACATTTTGCTGTTTTTAACGCATAAAAAGCGTATCTTTGTCGTGATTTTTTAAGAACAAAAACACAATAAATGTCTGCTATTTCAAAAAAAGAACGTGTTATTCTTGGGATTGACCCTGGAACAAATGTTTTAGGTTATTCCATTATTGAACAGTGTGGAAAAACTAATCGTTTGCTTAAAATGGACGTGATAGTTTTAGGAACTAAAGATGAATTAAGCACAAAAATGAAAATTCTTTTTGATAAAATCACCGATATTATCGACATTTTCAAACCTGATATATTGGCTATTGAGGCTCCTTTCTTTGGAAAAAACGTGCAATCTATGTTAAAACTTGGTAGAGCTCAGGGAATTTGTATTGCTGCAGCGTTTTCTCGTAGCATTCCTTTTGTTGAGTATTCTCCTCGAAAGGTTAAGCAATCTATTACAGGCAATGGTGCTGCTTCAAAGGAGCAAGTGGCTAATATGTTGCAAAGAATGTTTAATTTTGAAAATATTCCTTCTCATCTTGACGCAACTGACGCTTTGGCTGTGGCTGTTTGTCATAGCTATCAAAAGGAAGAATTAAGCGGAGTTAAGACTCCTGCTAAGAAATCTACAACTAAAAAATCTTCTTGGGCGAGTTTCGTTAGTCAAAACCCTGATAGGATAAAATAAGTCTTAGAATTAAGAAATTCTTTCTTTGAATTAAAAAATTATTCCTTTGAATAAATTTTTTCTTTCTTTGAATTATTTTTCTCTTCTGCTGAAACAACTATAACTATTTCACCTTTTATAGTTTTATTAGCAAAATACTCTGTTACTTCTTTTAATGTACCTCGCTTAGTCTCTTCAAACTTTTTACTGATTTCTCTTGAAACGCTAACAAGTCTTTCTTCGCCAAAATATTCACAAAATTGTTGTAAGGTTTTATAAAGTCTATGAGGAGATTCATAAAAAATCATTGTACGGGTTTCTTCTCTTAAGAATTCTAATCTTGTTTGTCGTCCTTTTTTGTGAGGAAGAAATCCTTCAAATGTAAATTTCTCACAAGGTAAACCCGAACATACAAGTGCTGGAACAAAGGCTGTTGCTCCTGGTAGGCAAATTACTTCTATGTTATTTTTTACGCATTCTCTTACTAAAAGAAATCCTGGGTCTGAAATCCCTGGTGTTCCTGCGTCTGTTATCAATGCTATATCTTCTCCCGACAAAAGACGTTCTACTATATATGCTACATTTTGATGCTCATTAAACAAATGATGCGATTGTAAAGGAGTTTGTATTTCAAAATGCGACAGCAAAGGACGTGATGTTCGAGTGTCTTCTGCTAATATTAATTGCACTTCTTTTAGGACTTTAATTGCCCTAAATGTCATGTCTTCTAAATTTCCTATTGGTGTGGGTACTAAATACAGCATTTGTTTTCATTAAAAAATAAGAGAGCTTTATCTCCTTGAAATAAAACTCTCTTATTGTGTATAATTATTCTGCGTTTTCCATTAATTCGTCTGTCATTTCTAATGTATGATATACTGCTTGTACATCATCATCTTCTTCTAACAGATTTATTAGTTTCATTACTTTTAATCCTTCTGCTAATGGAAGTTCTGTTGTAGTATTTGGTATTCTTTGAAGCTCTGCACTTTCTGCTTCTATGCCTGCTTCTTCCAATCCTTTTTGCATATTAGCAAAATCTTCCATTTTTGTATATACTGTAAAGTATTCGTCTTCTCTTTCTATTTCGTCTGCTCCTGCTTCTATCAATGCCATTTCTAATTCGTCAGCATCTCTTTCTCCTATTGCGATTTGGAATACTCCTTTTCTTTGGAAAATGAAACCTAATGAGCCGTTTGTTCCCATTGTTCCTCCAAATTTATTGAATACTGAACGAACTGCTGCTACGGAACGGTTGTTATTGTCTGTTAAACATTCAACGAAAACAGCTATTCCGTGAGGTGCGTAACATTCAAAAGTAAGTTCTTGTAATGATGCTGTGTTTTTGTCGCCTGCTTTGTTGATTGCTCTTTGCAAAGTGTCTTTTGGCATATTTGCTCCCTTTGCATTGGCAACTGCTAAACGTAATCTTGCGTTAGAATCTGGGTCTGGACCACCTTCTTTTACTGCAACTGTGATGTCTTTTATGATTTTTGAAAATATTTTTGAGCGTTTGCTATCTAATGCTCCTTTTTTTCTTTTAATGGTTGACCACTTATTATGTCCTGACATATTGTTTTTATTTTATTTGTTTAACTATATATTTCTAAATCCTATGATTTCTCTAACTTCTTTAAGAGTTTTGATTGCTGATTCTCTTGCTTTTTCGTTTCCAAGTTTCGCTATTTTTGAAAGATAGGCTGTGTCTGATTCTACTTCCTTTATCCTTTCTCTTAATGGTGCTACGAAATTTTCCATATCTTCGGCTAATTGTTTTTTCAAATCGCCATATCTTATGGTGCAATCAGCATATTGTCTGTCAAATTCTTTGATTACCTCATCTTTTGACACAAGTTTTAATAGCGAAAATAGGTTTTCTACCTCTGTTGTCTTTTCTGAGTTTGGTGTTTGTGGGCCTGAGTCGGTTTTTGCTCTCATTATTTTTTTCTTTAAGACACTTGGCTCATCTGTAAGAAAGATTGCATTGCCTTCTCCTTCGCTTTTTCCCATTTTTCCGCTACCGTCTAATCCTGGAACTTTGATTAACTCTCCTGTAAAGTTGTATGCTACTGGTTCTGGAAAGTAATCTACTCCGTACATACGGTTAAATCTTCCTGCAAAGGTTCTTGTCATTTCCAAGTGTTGCTCTTGGTCTTTTCCTACTGGCACATGTGTTGCTTTGTGTAAGATAATATCCGCTGCCATAAGGGTTGGATAAGTCAAAAGTCCTGCATTAACGTTTTGAGGGTTTTGTCTGACTTTGTCTTTGAAAGAAGTAACTCTTTCTAGCTCTCCTAGATAAGCATTCATATTCAAAAACATATAAAGTTCTGCTGTTTCAGGAACTTTACTTTGAATATAAATTGTTGCTTTCTCTGGGTCTAATCCACATGCTATGTATTGTGCTAATATTGTCTTTACTTTTTGATGTAAATCCTGTGGGTTAGGATGAGTAGTCAAAGAATGATAATCTGCTATAAAAAAGAAACAATTTTCCTTTTCTTGTAATTGTATAAAATTTCTTAATGCCCCAAAATAATTACCTAAATGTAGGTTGCCTGTGGGACGCATTCCGCTTACTATTGTCTTCATAGTCTGCAAAATTAATAAAACTTAATGATTTATTTGTAAATATTGCAATCTTTATTCTTAGAGAAAAAGAAAAGCGGAGTAGGTAATTTATGCCTACTCCGCCTTATGTATTTGAGAATTAAACTATTCTACTATTAGTTTTTTAGTTATAACTTTGCCTTCGGATAATACATTTATATAATATACTCCACTTGCAAATCCTGATAAATCTATTTCGTATGTTGTAGTATTTGCTTTTATATCTTCTTTAACTAAGATTTGACCTTTAAGATTTGCTATTGTAATTGTCGCATCTGAATTTAAGTCTGATATGTTTAATGTACTAACATAGTTAGCTGGATTTGGATATAGGTTTATTGTCATTGTGTTGCTTAAGGCATCTTGTAATGAAGCAAGTGTTGTAAATGTTCTTACTTCTCCTTCGTATTCATTTTCGCCACAAGTAACAAATGCTTTAAACTCATATTCTGTCGCTGCTGCAAGTCCTGATATTTCAACTGTGATTGCAGCAAAGTTTTCTCCTGTGTAGTTTGCAATAGTCCATTCTTCTTGATTTGTAACTCTGTATTTAAATCCTACTGAACTTATTTCTTCGTTTCCAACAGTTAATGTTGCTGTTAATGTTGCAGAATTGTCTGTAATATTTGTTGCATCTGTTGTTGCAATTTGTGGTAATATTACTTGTTTTACAAAATCTAATAATGCCCATTCAGAGTAATTTCCTTCTGAACATATTGCTCTAACTTTAACTGTATGTTCTCCATTTGCCAAGTTTGTAAGTTGATGTGCTGGTGCATTAACAATTATTGGTTCTGTTTCGTCTAATTGTAATTCCCATTGTGTTTCACTTCCTGCTGCTTGCCAAGATACATTGATTGTATCAAATGCTTGTTCTGCTACAAGGTTTACAGGAGCAAAGCAAGGAACTTCTGGATTTATTTCTGTAATGCTGAAATTATCTATAATAGCTCCTGGTTGAACTCCCATTGATTCGTCATTAACCCAAACAAATACTAATTTTCTTGGCTCTTGTGGTGTTGGCAATGCAATGTTTACTGTTGTTGTTTGGTTAGCTACATAATTTCCTCCTTCTGCATTTGTCAATATTATACCTTGTCCATAGCTTGCATTAGCAAATGATGGAAGTGGATATTCTAATGTAGGTTCAAAAGCAGTGTTTTCTGGAACGAAGAATACTTTTAGATAATCGTAAACTTCTGAGCCAATAACTTCTCCTCCTACTGTAAGGTCAAAGCTTATTGCAATAGAGTCTGATTCTCCGAATGAGAATACTTTTTCTGCTACTATTACAGAAATACCGCTTCCATAGTTTGTAGTTGCTCCATTATCTCCTGAAACGAATAATGCTCCTGATTCTAATGAAGAAGGATTTGCAACAACCCATCTATTAGCACAAACTCCGTTTTTCAACAACCAACCTGTTGCTTGTCCTTGTTCAAATTCGAAATCACAAGTATATGGTACTGGAGTTGGGTCTGGTGTAGTTGTAAATGACACTCCTACTGACCAAGGTGAAACAGATGTTTCGCTACAAATTGCTCTTAAATGAACAGTGTAATTCATTTCTGATTCAAGGTTATCTATCACAACAGGGCTTTCTGCAACTTCAACTGGTGTTGCTGCATCAATGCTTCCGCCTTGTGGTACTACGATATATTCATAACCTTCCATTGTTTCGTTTTGAGGGAATGTTAATAGAACTGTATTATTAGTAATATCACTTACAGAAAGGTTGATTGGAGCTTCGCAATCTGACCATTGATTAACAGCGATGTTATCTACAAATATATAGTTGCTTCCGTTAGATTGTGTACTTTCAACGTAGAATGCAAATTTCACAAATCCTGAATACGCAACACCTTCTGCGTTTTCTAATTTAAATTTAACTCTTGTTGGAGTTTGATTGAAATCAGCAAAATCACGAGTAGTATCAGCATCAGAATCTGTATAGATAAGTGCATTTGAAGTTGTCCATGTATTACCGTTGTCAGTAGATACTAAAACCACAAATTTATCATCTGGAGCAGGAGCAGGAGCAACATCATCCATTGTTTTACGAGCTAAAACATCTAAGCTCAATTCATAAACCCCTTCAGTTGGTATATTTATAGTTGGAGTAATTAACCAGAATTTAGCAGTAGTTCCATATACATATGCTTGCATTCTTCCATTGCTTATTCCACCTACTGCATTAGTAGCGTCAAATGTCCATGGACTTTCATACTGAGATGGTATTTGTAAATTATTTGTATATACAGTATCTGTTAAAGCTCCTTTTCTAAACATCCAACAATCATTTGGTGTTACATTGAATGATTCTCCCCAAGGAAGTTGAGTAATTGCTCCACATGGTGTTTGTACTGTAACTGATGTATAATCTGTTTGGTTTCCTTCTGTACAAACTACAGCAACTCTGAAAGTATATTCTGTATTAAATTCTAAACCTGTTATCACATGTGTTTGAGATGTTATTGTTGACACTGTCCAATCTGTTTCTTCAGAAGTTTTATATTCTATAATGTATGAAGCATTTTGAGAGTAATCCACAAAAGATATATTTGCATCTAACCCTTCCAAAGTTTGAGAAAACTCAACATTCAAATCAACTACCTCACCACAGTTTTCTGACACTAATGAAATATTATCTACCGCTAAAGCAGGATTAGCTCCTGTAGAAGTATTGTTATACCACATAAACACTAATTTTCTAACAGAATTAGCATAAGTAGCATCTAATTCTATAGTATCTGTTTGCCATGTATTTTGATTAACAAGATCATTTGAAATAGCATAAGAATTATTGATTAATGTACTAGTTGGTATGCTCATAGTATCCGGAAGAATGTAAACTTTACCATAGTCATAAGCAGATATACTCATTGTTTGTCCCATTGCTTTCCAATCATAAGTAAGAGTGAATTTAGGTGCTTGACCAAATGAGATGTAAGTTACTGCATATGATCTTGATTGAGAAGTAAATGAATATGTATTGCTATCACCATTATTTTCGCTAATATACATTGCTTTTCCATTACCTTCTGAATTGTTTGTAGCAGTTCCTATAACCCATTTATTAACTCCACTATAATTTCCTAAATCCCATTCAGGAGCAGTATTAGAATCAAAGTTTTGAGTATAAGGAATAGTGTTTACGATAGGAATAAATACATTAACAACTTCTGAGTATTCTCCATCACAATCTTGTTTTACTGCAAAATAATAAGTACCTGTATTTAAACCTTCTATTATGTATGGTAATTGATCTGCTGTAGCTACAGGTATTTGTTGAGAAGCTGGCACTTCATTAGGATTAAATTCTGCTTCTGAGTTTGCTTGACCATAAGCAATTACCCAACCAGAGTTTCCATTTGAAGTATCAAAGTTTATAGAAGCGCTATTTGTACCAACTCTTTGTGCTGTTACTCCATATACATTTGGACAATCAGGAGCTGCTTGAACGCTTACATCATCTATTAATATTGTAGATGTAATTTCGTTAAATACAAATGCAAATCTTCCTCGTCCTTGAAGAGATGTTAATCCTACTTCAAAAGTAGCATAGTCTGTATTTTGAGCTGTTAAATCTATTGTTCTAATTAATTGGAAACGTGAAGTATCACTTGCAGAAGAGAAAACGCTTTCTTCTTCTGATAAAGCATATACCTTAACTCTTATGTCATTAGTTGAACTTGCGTTATTCTTTCTCATGCCGAAAACAAGCATTTCTCCTCCCGTAAACTGCATTGAAGGAGATATCATCCAAGAACTAACAGGATCCGATGAATATGAAGAAGAATAACCTCTCAAACAACCACTTCCGCTTAATTGATATGAAATATTACGCATCCAATAATAAGAGTTATGATTAGTTACTTGCACCCAACAAAGAGGAGCATCAGCATTACCTAATCCCTCAGGAGCAACAAAAGCATTTTCAAAACCTTCTGTCCATGGGAAAGAAGTAATCATACCACAAGGAGTAGTAAACGTTATAGTTTCTGAATATTCACTCATAGAACCATCTTCACATAACACTTTAACTCTAACAGAATATGATGTAGCATAAGCTAATCCTGTTATTTCAGCAGGAATTGTTTCAGTTGTAATAGAAGTCCAGTTATCTGTTCCATTTAGTGAATATTCTACGATATAATGATCTACAGCAGGATTAGCATTTACAAAAGATACTTCTGCTATAACACCATCTTGGTCTTCGTCAAAAGTTACTTCCAAGTTATTTACCATTCCACAAGTTAAGGCAACAAGAGATATATTATCAACTGCTGCAGGTGGATTAGTTCCACTCATAAAGTCATTATACCAACGAAGAACTAATTGCATTGTTTGACCAGAGTAAGAAGCTGGCAATAATATTTCTTGTCTTTCCCAGCTTGATATAGAAGAATATGCTCCTATTTGATTGCTTTCATTAGCTATTTGTCCATTTGGAACAAGATGTACATATAATTCGTCAAAACCATTTTCTCCAATACCTTTTACATCAAATGCAAGTTTAAAGTTTAATGCTTCTGGGAATTGTATATATCTTTTAGCAAAAACTTCCGATTCTACTTCAGTATCATAAACATTAGATTCTCCATTATTAGAAGATATGTATAAAGCTCCACTATTTGAAGGATCTGTTGTATTATTCTCAACTGTTCCCCAATACCATTTATTTGTATTGTTTCCATTTTCAATAGACCAACTTGAAATTGATTCTTCTGTATCGAAAGTTTCGTTGAATGGTAAAGTAGCTATTTGCGATGAAGAAACAGTTGTTGAGAATGTTTTTACAACTTCTGCACTTAAAGAGTTCTCTTCACAAATTGTCCATACTTTTACAGAATAATTTGTTAAGCCTTCTAAATCTGTTAAAGTGGTAGTTGTTCCTGTTACATTTGGAAGATTGATCCATGTTGCAGAACTTGATTCTTTGTATGCAACACCAAAAGTTGTTTGTCCTTCCGGTGCAGTCCAACTTACTACTGCTGAATTGTCTGTAATTTGACCTACATTAACAGCAGATGGTGGGAAACAAAAACCTTCTGAACTAGCTATAGTAAATTTTGTATTTGGTCTTAGGCTAAAAGTTTCATTATAATTACCCCAACCTGCAGATATATTAGTTATATCTATAGAAGGTGCCCATTCTGAATGCACATTTGTCATTCCATTGGCTGTTGATGTTACATAAAAATAGCCGTCTTCATTTTCTGATAAAGTTTCACCTGAATTATTCAAATATGCAACAACCAAATTTCCTGTTCCTGTGTAATTAAAAGGTGCAGTTAGGTTGATTGTTACCCAGCCTTGCGAGAAAACAACATTTCCTGTAAACACTTGTGTAAGGCTATCTGCAACGACTCTATCATTATCTCCATAAAAAGCATTTCTACTTACTTCTCCCATATATATTGTTGTAGAAGTAGCATTCATAGTCTCTGTTAGAGCGTATTGATAGCTAATTGATGTGATTAAACCTGAAGGTATTTCTGTACTTAAGTACAAACTCTGACTATAACTAGTCGTATGATACCCCTCAATAGGCATATAACTCACTTGTGTACCATTTCCGACCGTTACCTCAGTCTGAGCATTCACCAAACGAATGCCAAACAAAAGGAACAATAGAATTGTCCAATTTTTTCTAAATTTACCCATAATTTTTTATTTTTATAATTATTAAAAGTTAAGCTTGCGAAGTTACAACTTTTTTCCCTATCTAACAAAAACACAATCACATATCGCATATAATATTCCAAAAAAGAAGATTTCATATGCAAAAAAAGCGTGTATTTTCTTCTAAAAAGCAATCTTAATTCTTCCAAAAAAGAATCAAAAATATTCCAAAAAAGAATACTTATATATAATAATAAATAACTGATATCTTTTTTTAAAAATTTATAACGAAAAGGAAGAGGCTGTTAAAAAACTATCATTTCTTAACAGCCTCTTATTTTTTTCTTTGTTTTATGAAAATATTTCAAAGAAAGAAAAAAATAAAACAAAGAAAAAATTTTCTTATTCTTTAATTATTTTTATTGTTTGTGTAGAACGTTCATCAAATACTTTTAAATAGTAAACTCCTCCTGTTAGAGAATTTAAATAGATTTCCATTCTCTCTGTGTTTATTTCTATTTCTTTTAGTATTCGTCCTTGTAAATCACTCAACACTGCTTTTACACCTTTTTCAAAGCCTTTCACTTCCAAATATACTTTTTCTTTAGCAGGGTTTGGATACAGATTAACCTCTATTACATCTTTTATTTCTGCCAATGAAGATTCTTCTGTTGTGAATGTTAATTCTTCTCCTTCAATCAAAGCATTTTCGGTTGTTATGAACGCCTTGAAAGCATAGGTTGTTTGTGGTAATAGATTTGAAACAATTACTGAATTTCCAGCTTCGTTCTCTAGCATTATAGAATCCCAGTCTGCTTGCTCTACTTCTTTATAGTAGAATCCTTTTGTTGTTATCTCAATTGTTCCTTCTGTTATTTCGGCATTTAAAACTGCTGAAGTTTGAGTGATTGCTGTTGCTGGAAGAGTTGTTACTATTGGAAGAATAACTGTGTCTAATGTTGTAAAGGTTACATTTGCCCATTCTGATGTTTCTGCTCCACAGTTTGCTCTTACAGATACATTGTACGTAGTAGAAGGTGTTAAGTTTGTTATTACATAAGTTGGAGTTGTAACATCTATTGGTGATTGTTCATTTATTTTCACTTGCCATTGTGTTTCTTCACCTTGTGGAGTCCATGTTATGTTAGCTGTTGTTGCTGTAATATCAGACACTACCAAGTTTTCAGGTGTTAAGCATTCTTCATTTATGTTTCCTGTTGTGCTTATACTTATATTGTCTATAATAGCTCCAGGTTGAGTTCCTGACATATAGTTATTTCTCCACAAGAATACTAATTTCTTTTGTTCATTCACAGGAGTTGGAATGTTGATTGTGATTGTTTGTGTTCCTTCTAACAGACAAATACTATTGTGTCCAGCTTGTTGCAATATCACATCTTGTGCATAATCGCTTGTTGCATATACACAATCCTCGTTAATATTCATAGAATTTGATGGCTCAAATATTTCTGTTGCTGGCAACAAGAATACCTTTAAGTAATCATAGTAAATGTTAGATGTTATCTCTCCTCCTATTGTTAAGTCAAAGCTAATAGTTGTATATTGCGAGTTATCAAATTGGAATAATTTTTCAGCAATTACAACACTGCTTGAACTTGCAGAATAATTAGCACTTACAGAGTCGTTAGATATGAATAGTGATGAAGAAGTTCTTCCTGCAGGTGTTCCTATCATCCATTGATTAACGCAATTTCCATTTCTTAACAACCAACCATTATTGCCTGATGCTTCAAAATTGCAAGTATATGGAAGTGTATCTGCATCTTGTAATGTAGAGAATGAAAGTGTTTCTGATGGTAAAGAGAATAAGTCTTCTTCGCAAACACTTTGAACATTTACTAAATAATTTTCAAAAGAACTTAATGGTAAAGTATATGAAGTTGTTGATGTTGTATAAGAAAGTGTATCTTGACTTCCTGCAACCACATAGCTAATTTTGTAATTTTCTGACACTCCTTCCCAAGATATATCTGCACTATTTGCTGTTATATTTGAAACTGTAAGATTTGTTGGAGGTTCACATATAACGCTTGTAATTACCACATTGTCTATTGCTGGTGGTACTTGTTGCATTTGTGTGTAACTTTGAGCGTAGCCCCAAGTATAGAATACTATTTTCTTTATTCCATCTAGTTCTGGCAGTTCTATATCCGCTCTTGTCCATTGATTTACTCCACCGAAAGTAGCAATTGCTTCATTTGGCTCGGTATATGTTGCTATAATTTCATCTTCTTCATTTTTGATAAGCACATATAATCCTGCAGTAACGTTACTTCCCCAAACTTGTCCTGAAACCTTATAATCGAAACTTAGAGTGTGTTCTACTCCACCGCCTTCAAAATCAAATTCTCTATATAAATAAGCATAAGAATAGTTCCAGCCTGATTGAAGAGTTACAGCATAAGAGTTTCCTCCATTATTTGATAAATAAGCAGCTTTATCATTTTCTACAGCTTCTGATAATGTTGAAACTGTTGCATTTCCTATTGCCCAAGCATTAACTGTATTTGCAACCATAGCCCATTTTTGATTATCTAAATCATCGCTAAAGTTTGTTTCAAATGGTAAAGATGTTGGTTGGCTTGGAGTAGAGAATGTAATTTGTTCTGACCAATCTGAATATTGAGATTCTGAGCAAACACCTCTAACAGCAACTGTATATGTTATTCCATCTACAAGGTTATTCAAATAAATACCTGTATTATTCATAACAACTGGAGTAACTGTTGCAAAATCTATAGTATTTCCTGCAACGAGTGCATACTCCCATTGCGAGGCTTGTCCAAATTCCATAAAAGTTAATTCTGCTGAATTAGCTGTTATATTTCCCACATTAACCATTGATGGAGTTTGGCAAGGTTGCCATTCTGATATTTGTAAATTATCTATTAGGATTTTTGATGTTGAACCTTCTCCATAGAATGCAAATTTAATAGTTCCTATAAATGGTTGATTGTTTTCATCAACTAATTTAAACTTAACATTTGATGCTTCTAAGCCAAATATAGATAAATCATAGTCATAAGTATTGTTTTCACCACTTCCAAATATTAAAGCATTTGCAGTTGACCATGATTCTCCATTATCAGTAGAAACAAATATTGCTAATTTATCTCCATTTGGTGCAGGAGCTAAATTATCATTATTAATTGCTCTTCTGAAAATATCTGCAGACAATTCGTAAATAGTATCTCCGTTTCCTAAATCAAAGCTTGGAGATACCAACCAATACTTTGCATACTCGTAAGATAAATCTGCATACATTCTTTCGCCATAAACACCATTTACAGTTTCATATTCACTAAATCTCCATCCATTAGATCCTGATGTATTCAAATCAGAAGAATATGTAATTAGTTCCGACATTTCTCCATACATTTGAGTCCAACAATAATTTGGAGCAACATTAAACGATTCTATCCAAGGGAAAGAAGAGATTATGCCACATGGTGTAGTGATTGTAGATTCTACATATTCGGTAATAGTTCCGTTATCGCATAATACTGCCACTCTAACATGATATACCGTTTCGCAAACTAAACTATCTATAATATGTGTTTGAGAGTTTGTAGTTTCTATTGTCCATTCTGTTTCATCCTCTGCTCTATATTCAATTTGATAACTAACGTTAGAAGAATTTCCATCTGTAAAAGAGACTGCAATACTTGTTGAGCTTCCTTCAATAGTAGATAGAGTTAAATTTTCTGCTGGACCACATGTTAAAGCTGCAATATTTATGTTATCTATTGCAATTGGAGGATTACTACCTCCTCCACCATCATTTCTCCATGCAAATACTAATTTGTAAATATCGTTTGCATATTCTGATGTTAAAGATATGCTTTCTGATTGCCAATTACTTTGTCCTTGTAATCGAGATGTTATGCTATAATTATCACTTGGTAAAGAGTTTGTATTTAACTCATAAGATAAAGGTAATAAATAAACTTGAGCAAAATCGTAATTATTTTCTCCAACTGATTTCCAACTAAACGAAATATTAAATGCAGGGAATTCTCCAAATAATACGTTTGTTGTTGCATAAGAAATTGACGATATGTTATTAGAATAAGCATTTGCTAATCCGTTATTATTGCTTATGTACAGAGACTTTCCTTCATCAGTTCCACAATCAAGAGCAGAACCAACTGCCCATTGATTAACTGTATCATTTACAAAACTCCAACCATACATTATGCTATCGTTAAAGTTTTGTGTGTATGGTAATACTTGTGCAACAGGAATTTCTATTGATTCTACATCAGAATAAGCTCCTCCACAATTTGTTTTTACTGCTACATAATAAACTCCTGTACTAAGATTACTTATTGTAATTGGTAAATTATCTGTAGGATTAACAACTATTGTATCCACAGCAAGTTCTGGATTAAAGACACCTGTACTATCTGCTTGTCCATAAGCTATTGTCCAACCTGTACCTATAGAGTTTGATGTATCAAAATTCACTCTTATGCTTGAAGTTGTTGCTATATTAAGTGTTAATCCATATACATCTGGACACAAAGGTTTGTCTGAAACAGACACTTCATCTATATAAAATTCTGATGTAGGTTCATTAACAACGAAAGCAAGACGTGCTGTATTTGCTAGGTCTGATAAATCTACTGCTATTTTCTTAAACCCATTTGTATTGTGAGTAAGTTCTATTTCATCTAATAAAATAAACGATGCAGTATCTGCCATAGATGTAATATCAGCTTCTATAGCATCATAATAATATACTTTCAATTTAGGGGTATCTGTTAGTGCAGCTTTTTTAGCTTTGAAAGTTAATATTTGATTTCCATCAAATTCAATTAAAGGAGTAATCAACCAATCACTATAAGATCCAGATGTTGGATATCCATAAAATCTTATTGAATTTTCTCCATCTGTTGAATAGTAATTAGTTTGTTCCCACTTGTAATAAGAAGCATATTGATTAATATTTATCCAACATTTTGGTGCATACTCACTTCCTATTTGTCCTTCATCAAGTACGAATTCTTGTTCAAAACTTTCTGTCCAAGGAAACTCTGTGATTATACCACAAGGTGTTGAAAAATATACAAGTTCTGAATATTCTGAATTATCGTTTTCAGAGCACAAAACTTTAATTCGTAAAACATAATTGCTTGAATAATCTAAATCTGTCAAAGAAACATTTTGTTCATTTGAAGAAACAGATAACCAATCTTCAGAAGATACTAATCTATATTCAACTAAATAAGATAAGTCATTAGAAATATTATTATCAAAGAAAGAAATATTTGCGCTTACACTACCATTGTTTTCCTCTACATTAACGAAAATATCTTCTACTCTACCACAATTAATAGTTTCTATTGAAATATTATCAACTGCAGCCGGAGGTTGTTCTCCTACAGCATAGTCGTTTCTCCAAAAGAATACTAACTTATAAACACTATTAGCATAATATCCAGATAAAGAAACTTCTTCTCTACTCCAGCTATTTGAACCACTTAATTTTTCAGTTATCTCTCCTGTTGTAGGAAATGTATTATTTGACAATTCAAATGTTGTAGGTAATAATAAAACTCTTAAATAATCCGAATTACCTTCAGCAATTCCTTTCCAATCAAAACTTAATTTAAATTCTGCACCTTCGCCAAATTGAATATATCTTGTAAAATAAACATTTGAAGTAGAAGCATTATCATAATGATTACTTACACCTTGGTTGTCACTAATGTACATCGCACCACTCGTATGATCATTTGATGACAAAGAAGAGTTTTCTGCACTACCATAATACCATTTGTTTGTTTGATTGCCATTAAGTATTGTCCATACGCTTGCATCTTCAGGTGAATCAAAATTGCAAGTAAAAGGTAATGTTGAAATTTGATCTGCAGGAGGGAGCGTTGTAAATGAATATGAAACAGCAACACTTGGTTCTTCAGAACAAACACTCCAAACTTTCATTGTATAATTAGTAAGAGTTTCTAATTGACTTAATAAAACAGAATTTGTATTAGTATAAACTGTATCACTCCATACTTGATCATTTAATCTTTTATAAGTAACAGCATACTGTTCTACTCCTTCAACAGCAGTCCAGGCAAATGATGCACTTTGATTATTTAACTGTTGTAACTCCACGTCAATTGGAGGATTACAAGAAGCAGCAAAAGGATTTATTCCTACTTTTAAACTTGGCCTGCTATTCAAAACCATTCTCATAGCAGAATTCACAGTTTGAGGAGAGTTTATAGAAATTTCTTCATTACTTCTGAAACAAGTTATAGTCTTATTACCTACACCTGAACAAACGTTAAACATTCTTGGTCCACCATCTACCCATGTTCCAGAATTATTCATGTAGGCAATAACAAGATTATTTTCTCCACTATAATCAAAAGAAGTTGTAAAAGTAATATTTACCCAACCATTGTTATAAACCACACTTCCAACAAATACTTGTGTCAAGCTATCTGCAGGAACAAAATCGCTACTATTTGCAAATTCACTTCTATTTACTTCTCCTAAATAAATTTGAGAAGAAATAGTTATTGGATCATTTGCATTGTACTTATAGCTAATCGAGGTTATTTCACCCGCAACCAATTCCTCAGTTGTATATATCGACTGAGAATAGCTATAGTTATAATACGAATTCACAGGAAGAGCACCTTCTCCTATGCAATTATCTCCAATAGGGATAATCATTTGTGCATTCAACTGAAAACTTACAGCTATAAGCACTAATAAACTAAATAAAAATTTAAATTTTTTCACAGTATTTAATATTTGATTATACTACATAAAAACGCATAAACAAGTAACAAAAAATTGCTACTTGTTTATGCTATATTAAAAACAACAATTATCTTATTCGTAATGTTTGACCTGCTCTAATTTGGGTACCTTTTATATTATTCAATTTTGCAATCTGTTTTACGGTTGTCCCATTTCGTCTTGCTATTTGTCCCAAGGTGTCTCCTTTTCTAACTTTATAATATTTACCTCCTTTAGTTGTTTTAGTACCACCTGAGTTTTGAGCTAAACTACTTCTTTGAGAAGATGGTGTAGTAGTTTTTCTAAAACAATCTTTTGTTAGCATTAAAGTATCGCTCAACAATGTAAAAGTTTTAAAGTCTATTACTTTTTCAGGATTTATTGCAGCTCCAAGGTATCTTATTTCCAAATGTAAGTGAGGACCTGTTGAACGACCAGTATTACCTCCTAAGCCTAAAATTTCTCCTGCTTTTACATCTTGATTAAGTTCAACATCTATTCTTGATAAGTGAGCATAATAAGTTTCCAATCCATTATCATGACGAATCACCACCAAATTTCCATAAGCTCCAGAACGTTTTGCAATTCTAACCTTTCCATCAAACATAACTTTGATTGGATCACCTGTTCTTAAACCTAAGTCTATCCCATAATGCCAACGACGACGGCGAGGACCAAAACGTGAAGTAACTTTCTTTTCTATAGGACAAGCAAAAAACTTCTTTTCTTTCTCATTTACCAATTCCACTGGTATAGGGTCTGTAATAGAAGAGTAATCAAATCTATTGGTATAATGTATAGAACGTGTATCAAAAGAAGCGTACAAGATATCATCTTCGCTTTCCGCTGCTGCATCATCTTCCATTATCCCATTATTGACAAATTGAATAAAGGAACTATTAAACTTACTAGTATCCTTTATAATGCCTATAGTATATTCCGAACTTTCTATAGCTACATTTGTTCGATTTCTCATCATTCCTCTTTCATGAATTTGAGACATACCCATCAAAGGTAAAACCAACAAACATACTATTTTAAATACTCTATTTCTTAACATAAACTTCTATTTCAAGATGCAAAAGTACATATTAATTTCTTATCTCCCAAATAAAAACAGATTAAATTACTGAATAAATTAAGATTAAATAGGATTATGCCCTTTGTCCAAAAGATTATTCAAAACCTTAACAGGAGTAAATGTATCTAATGGAATTTCAACAAAAACGCTAATCCAATTAGCCATAGAACCATTCCACAAACCTGGTAATTCCTGAACTTTTAAACTTTGAGAGTGTTGAGTTTTTTCTGTAATAAATCCTGTTTGATAATCAACAAATTTAGTTAAATCAAACTTTTCTCCTTTAAAATTCCTTACAGAACAAACTATATCAACAGGATTAAAATGTGTTGCTTGATAAAAAATAGCTTTTTGAAAATCTGTCTTCATATCAACTTGAGCTGATTCCACTATTTGAAGAGAAATATCATTATTATTTCCTCTTACCCAAAAAGGACCTCCTCCCGGTTGATTTTCATTTTTCACCATTCCACAAACTCTTATAGGTCTATTAAGTAAATCAATTAAATATTTTTTGTATTCTGATTCACTCTCAAGCTCATCAAGATTTTTTGTTTGAATTCCAAGATTCTTTTCACAAAAGTCCTTAATTGTAGAAAAATCTACCTCATCACAATCTCTATTATAAAGAATATTCAAAAATGAATCAGTCTTTTCTTTCAATAAAACTAAGATTCCTGCTAATAATTCTTTGTATTTATAAGTTATTTCTTTGTATTTATCATGTACTACATTATCTATATTCTTTATAAATACAATATCTGCATCTATTTCATTAAGATTTTCTATCAATGCACCATGTCCTGCAGGTCTAAAAATAAGATTTCCATTTTCATCTCTTGCAAGAGTATTATCTTTATTAACAGCAACTGTATCTGTTGAAGATTTTTGAAAAGAAAACTCTATATCATATTTACAATTATAGGTTTTCTCATATTCAGTCTTTACCTTTTCTAACAATGTAGAAAATTTATCTTTATGATTTTCAGATATAGTAAAATGTAATCTAACTTTTCTATCTTTATTTACACAATATTTAGCAGCTTCAACCAAATGTTCTTCAAATGAAGTACGAACTTGATTTTCATATTTATGGAATAAAATTACAGCCTTAGGACTTTGTCCATACCCAAGTCCTTTTTCATCAAGTATAAGATTTATTACATCTATATATTTCTCTTCTTCCAACAACTTATCTACTCCAAAAGACTGCAAAGTTTCATAAAAAGCAAATTGCTTTATGTTTTCCAAAACTTGCTTTACACTTGGGTAGTCATCTAAATTGCAACTCTCTGCATTATATGTAGATTTAAAATCATACAAATCCTTAAACATTCGAGTAGCAGCACCAGATGCCGGAACAAATTTTACAATAGAAGAATTTTTAGCATATTTCTCAAAAGTTTCTATGTAATTTAACGTTTCACCTTCTTCTATTCTCAAAATACCATCACCTATTATCGCAGGTTTTTCAAGATTAATAAATGGAAATCCTTTAATAAAGTTCTCCACTTGCTTTTCAAGCTGTGATACACTCAAAGAATGGTTTTGTATTTGTTGTAAATCCTTTTGAGAAAACTCCATAACTATTCAACTGTTACTGATTTTGCTAAATTTCTTGGTTGGTCCACATTTCTTCCTTTTGCAACTGCAACATAATATGCCAACAATTGTAATGGTATAATTGTTAATAAAGGAGATAAACTTTCTTCTACCGCAGGTATTTCTATACAATAATCTGACAGTTCTTTTATTGCAACATCTCCCTTAGTAACAATAGAAATCACTCTACCTTTTCTTGCTTTTACCTCTTGCACATTGCTAAGAATTTTATCGTAATGAGCAAATTTAGGAGCAATAACAACAACTGGCATTTCTTCATCAATCAACGCAATAGGTCCATGCTTCATTTCTGCTGCAGGATAACCTTCTGCATGTATGTAAGAAATTTCTTTAAGTTTCAATGCACCTTCTAAAGCCACAGGATAGTTATATCCTCTTCCTAAATAGATAAAATTCTTTGCATATGTAAATATCTTAGAAATATCATCTATCTTGTCAATATCTTGTAACATTTCTTCCACTTTTGGACCTATTTGCAACAATTCTTCAACAAGATGTTTATATTCTGCATCGTCTATTGTCTTCAACTCTTTTGCTATAGTCAATGCCATCATTGTTATAACCATAACTTGAGTTGTAAAGGCTTTTGTTGAAGCAACCCCTATTTCTGGACCAGCATGAGTATATGTACCCGAATCTGTAGCTCTTGAAATACTTGAACCCACAACATTACATACTCCATAAACAAAAGCACCTTTTGATTTTGCTAATTCTATAGCTGCTAATGTGTCGGCTGTTTCTCCCGATTGCGAAATTGCTATTAAGACATCATCAGGGAAAACAACAGGATTTCTATATCTAAACTCAGAAGCGACTTCTATTTCTACAGGTATTTTACAATAATTTTCAAATAAATACTTTCCTATCAAACCTGCATGCCAAGAAGTTCCACAAGCAGAAATTAATATTCTACGAGCTTTTCTAAATCTCTCAATATTGTCTATGATACCACTAAGTTTGATATCTAACATTTCTTCTTGCAATCTTCCATTAGTACATAACTTCAAGGCTTTTGGTTGTTCCATAATTTCTTTAAGCATAAAGAAAGGATAACCTCCTTTTTCTATTTCGCTCAAATCCATTTCAAGTTGTGTAATAGTTGGATTTACCTCACATTTTGAAAGATTAACTATTTTAATCTCTTGTCCTTTTTCAATTTTTGCTATTTCTTCATCTCCAACATAAATAACTTGTTTTGTGTATTCTATGATTGGAGAAGCATCTGAACCTAAAAAATATTCATCTTCGCCTATTCCTATAACCAAAGGAGAGCCTTTTCTTGCTGTTATTAAAACATCTGTATTATTTTTTTCAATAACCCCTATTGCATAAGCTCCTACAACTTGCGACAAAGCTTGTTGTACTGCTTCAAACAAATCAAGATTATTTTCTTTCTTAACGTATTCTATCAACTGCACTAATACCTCTGTATCAGTTTCACTTTTAAAAGTATATCCCTTACCTATCAAAAATTCTTTTATTGATTGATAGTTTTCAATAATACCATTATGAATCAAAGCTAAAGTTTCACTTTGAGAATAGTGTGGGTGTGCATTTTTATCAGAAGGTTCACCATGAGTTGCCCAACGAGTGTGTGCTATACCTACATTGCCCGAAATATCTTTGCCTTCGCAATATTTTTCCAAATTCTCTACTTTCCCTTTTGTTTTAAAAACATTTAACTCACCTGCTTTGTTTAACAGCGCCACTCCTGCACTATCGTATCCTCTATACTCTAAACGATGTAATCCTTTTATTAATATCGGATAAGCTTCTTGCTTTCCTATATATCCAACTATACCACACATATTATTTATTTTTTATTTATTCATTTATATTAACTTGCAAATATATGCAAATTTAATATCTTTGCAAACAAATCAAACTATAAATTGAATAAAGATGAAAATAGCAGTACCAACAAGAGAAAATTTTGTAGATGACCATTTTGGACATTGTGCTTACTACACAATTTACACAGTGGAAAACAAAGAAATTGTAAACAAAACTACAATGCCTGCACCTATGGGTTGTGGATGTAAATCTGGAATCGCAGCAATCTTACAAGCAGAAGGCGTTGAATTAATGTTAGCTGGCAATATGGGTGAAGGTGCAAAAAACGTATTGGAATATCACAACATTAAAGTGATAAGAGGTTGTGCAGGAAACACAGAAGATGTTGTAATGGCTTATGTAAATGGACAAATAAGCGATTCAGGATTATCATGTTCTGCACACCATGAATGTGGTCATTAATATTATCTCAAAAAAAGAGAAAAATAAAGTCAAGAATCAATTTTTTAATTCTTGACTTTATTTTTTTAATTCTTTATTTCATTTCAATCAAACCTTACATCAATAAATTACATTGACAACTCCCATTTTTCTTTGAGGCAAATCAGGTGTATAAATGCTATGATATGTCAATATATAAGTATATGAACCCATTTGAACATATTTTCCTTTATATTTTCCATTCCAACATTGCTTATGGTCCTTAGAAGTGAACACTAATGTTCCATATCTATTAAATACATTTATTTCTTCTATTATTACTGTTTCGTTTTCAGGATATACACACCAGAAATTATTTGTTCTATCCTGAGGTGTAAACGCATTAGGCACAAATACCATTACATCTCCAGTTAAATCAAGATTTAAAACCACAGTACTATCACAGCCATAAGAACTTACTAAATTCTGCACATAGATTCCACGTTCACTTTCATAGAAGCCATATCTATTATAAGTTTCTCCCGCCTCAATCACTTCAGTAATAGTGTCATTATATACAGGTGCTACATATAGATGAAGATTAATTATACTATCGCAACCGTCATAAGTTTGTAAATATCTTACATAATCTCCCGTTTTTGATTCATTAAATCCATTCTCTGTATAAGTTTCCCCATTACAAATAACAGACGTGATTGTATTACTATGATAAACAGAAGAAAGATGAAGAGTTATTGTACTATCACAACCTTTTGAACTTGTATAACTAGCCGTATATGTACCTGCTTGAGATAAATTAAAGTTTTCATCTACATAGACACTACCCTCGCAAAATCTTCTATAAATCGTATCATGATAATGCGGATTGACTCTAAGATGTAGTTCTATTATACTATCACAACCATAAATAGTTGTCAGTTCTTTTATATATACTCCTTCTTCCCTTAGATTTTCATCGTGGAAGAAAAATTCTTCTCCCTGACATATTTCTTCTTCTCTTACGATATGATAACTATCTCTTGTACTCAAAGAAAGAACTACCACACTATCACAACCCATTACAGAGGATAATACCTGAGTATAAACACCTGCTTGAGTTTCATTAAATCCGTGTTGATTATAAACCTCTCCCTCACAAATATTTCCATAAATGGTATCTAAATATGTTGGATTTACTGTAAGCATTACGGTTTTTGCGCTATCACAACCCTTATATGTAGAAATAACATCACGATATGTTCCACTCTCCCATGCAACAAGGTTGTCATACCCCTCTAATCTAAATGTATCTCCTTGACATATATTTGCTTCTACAAGTTTATCCCAAGTTTGATTAACAGTTAAATTAAGAACATAAAGAGAATCGCAACCATGACAAGAAGAATAACTATTCATAACAAAAGTTCCTGGATAGGTTAGCCAAAATCCATGTTCAATATAAACTTCTCCTTCACAAATTTCTTCATTTAATGGGAATATATAGGTAGGATGAACTGTTAAATTTAATGTAACTATACTATCACAACCCCAATAAGATTGAAGATATTGAGTATATAACCCTGTTGTATCTGCATTGAATCCATTAAGTGTATAAGGTATATTATCACATGTTTCTGCGTAAATAGTATCATTGTAATTTGGATGAACAATTAAGTTTAAAACTACCACGCTATCACAACCCCAATAAGATTGCAAACTATCTACATATATCCCTGTTGCATTTGCGTTAAATCCATTTTGATTATATACTTGTCCTTCACAGATATAGGCATAAATCGTATCAAGGAAATCTATTGTTTTAAGATTCAAATGCACTATACTATCACAACCCTTATATGATTGAAGGTTTTGAGTGTAAAAACCTGCTTCCGATACATTAAATCCATTAAGAGTATAAGTTGAACCTTTACAAATAGAATCTACTATTATGGTATCATATATTGGATTAACTATTAAGTTTACCGAGAATAGACTATCACAACCTTTTACGCTTTGTAGTCTTTGAGTGTGTACACCTTGTGTATTTACATTAAAGTTATATTCTGTATAAATTTCACCTTGACAAATTTCTGCTGTAATTGTGTCATTATAAATAGGGTTTACTATTAAATTTATACTAAATAAACTATCACAACCATATATACTTAAACTGCGATGAGTGTAAACTCCTGCTTGTGTTTCGTTAAATCCATATTGAGTAAAGGTTTCTCCTTGACAAATCTCTACATCAATTGTATCATTGTAAGTTGGGTGAACGACTAAATTAAGTACTACAGTACTATCTGCTCCATGCGTTGTATTCAAATACTGATAATATGTTCCTGCTGTGCTTTCTGTAAATCCATTTTCAGAATATGTTTCTCCATTACATATTTCTGCATCAAAAACTGTTTGAACATTAGGGTGTACAATTAAGTTTAAAATAAATGTACTATCACAAGCCTTCACTGTTTGTAAGGTATCGTAATAAGTTCCTGATTGATTTAAAATATGTCCATTGAAATCGTATGTTTGTCCTTCGAGTATCTCTGCATTTAACACTGTATCGTAAACTGGATTGACTATTAAGTTTAACGTAAACAAACTATCGCAACCATGAAAGCTAAGACTTTGATGTGTGAAAACACCGCTTTGACTCTCAGAAAAACCGTTTTCGTTATAGATTTCGCCCTCACAAATTTCAACCGTAATAGTATCGTTATATATTGGATTAACTACAAGATTTAAAACAACTGTACTATCTGCTCCATGTGTAGTTTGAAGGTTTTGTTGATAGGTTCCTGTTTCGCTTGCTGTGAAATTATTTTCCGAATAAGTTTCTCCCTCGCAAATTGATGCGTGTATTATAGTTTGAACGTTAGGGTGGACAAGTAAATCTAAAATAAACACACTATCGCAACCTTTATTTGTTGAAAGAGTGTCGTAATATATTCCTGTTTGATTTAAAATATGCCCATTGAAATCGTATGTTTGTCCTTCAAGTATTTCTGCTGAAAGATTTGTTTGATAAGTTGGATTGACTATTAGGTTTAATGTAAATACGCTATCACAACCATTTATACTTAAACTGCTATGTGTATAAACTCCTGTTTGATTTTCATTAAATCCATATTGAGTAAAGCTCTCTCCTTCGCAGATTTCTACTGTAATTGTGTCATTATAAATTGGATTGATTGTAAGATTTAAAACAACAATACTATCTGCTCCTGTCCAAGAAGCTAAAATATTTGCATAGGTACCCGCTTCACTTAAATTAAATCCGTTTTCAATATATGTTTCTCCTTGACATATTGATGCGTTTATCGTATTGGTAATATGCAAATGCACAAAAAGGTTAAGATTTATTGTACTATCACAACCATACTGAGAAGAAAGTGTATGAGAATAACGTCCTGATTGGGTTAATGTTTGTCCAAAGAAATCATAACTTTCTCCCTCTATTATGGTATCGTAAATATCTGTTGTATATGTAGGGTTTATTGTCAAAATAAGTGTTACTAAACTATCGCAACCCCATGAGGAAGAAAAATTACTTGTTTGTGTTATAGTGGTGTGTTCATTTGGAATTTGAGATAATGGTATAAAAAATCCATTTCTATTATAATTTGTTCCATAACAAGTTGTATCATAAATTGTTTCTGAATATGTAGGATTTACCTCTACAACTAAATTAGATGTATTTCCACAACCATAACTTGTAAGTAAGTCTGATTTGGAATATGTACCTGCTTGGGTTATGGTATCTATGATTGTTCTTTCAACTAAGTTACCATTAGAATTTCTTTCATATCCACTATATTGCCAAATATAATACGCACCCTCACAAATATTTGCCGTTTGATTTGTTACCACATTATCTTGTAAGTTAATAGTAACTCTAACTACGCTATCACAACCAAGAAATGTTGAAAGCGTATCTCGGTGTACTCCACTTGTTGTTATAGCTCTATCATTCAAATAATAAACAGAATCCCTACAAAGATTGACTGTTCCTAAGTTAGTTGATTTGGTTGGTTGTACTAATAACTTTAACATAGTCGTACTATCACAACCATATATATTGTCATTATAATTAGTTCTTGTTATTGTATAGAGATTATTCGACATTTGATATTTAGGAACGTTAAATCCATTTCTATTATAATTTTCTCCATAACAAACAGTATCGTAAATTGTTAAATTATGAACAGGATTTACTGTAAGATTCAATTTATAGGTTTTCTTACAACCATAATCCGTTCTGTATTCCTCTATGTATGTACCTGTACTATCGTAAAGTGAAGAGGTATTTACATAATCTCCTTCTTCATTATAACCATTCCTATACCAACGATAACTATTCCCTTCACAAAGAGCAATTGTTGTTTCATTAAAAACTGTATCGTGAAAAACAACACTAACATTTACCAAACTATCACAACCACTAAATGAATTATTTGCTCTTTTGGTGTAAACTACATTTGAAGTTGCTAAACGATTTGTTCCATTTTCATCAACATAAAAATACTCATCACCATCACATTTATGTATTACCTCACTTCCTCTTTCTGAAGTAACTTTTTGAATATTTATATTGTACACATCATAACAGTTTCCATTTGGAAAAGTGTAAGTGTTTTCACCAACATCACTTTCATTTAAAGTTATGGAAAAGTTATGTTCTGGAATATTTAAAGTTGTTTGATAATTATCTTCTCCGCATAAATACACAGTTCTTTCATTATAACTTCCATCTGTAAATACGCTCACAAGCAATGAGTCTGTTATCAAACACCCTTGAATAGGTATTATTCTACTTTCTATAGTGTAAGTTGTTGTTTGGTATACTAATCTTTCTATTGAAGTAATTGTATCTAAATACGGATTATATAACTGAAAAGTATTTAAACCAACACAAACTATTGTATCGTGTTGTATTGTTGTATTGCCTTCTATTCCTCTAAACTCACACAATCCCATTCCCCAATAGGTAGAATTATTATATGTTCTATAATAAGAGCAATGTATATATACTATTGGATTTGTTGAATTTAAAAAAGTGTATGAATTGATTGTAGGGGGAATACTTGAAGGAGAAATAATATTTAAATTTGTTGTTCCTTGAAAAGCGTAACTTCCTATATTTGTTATCGCTGGAGTAAGTTCTATTGTAGTACAACTTGCATTATTAAATGCAGAATCTCCTACTGCGACAACATTATAATCAACATCATCATAATTGGCAGTAAATGGAACAATAAACACAGGAGTTGAATATGGAACGCCATCTATCCTTTTAGTTATTTCACAATCCGTATCAGAGATTGTTCTATACTGCACTCCATCTACCTCAAAATATATTTGCTGTGCATTTCCTATAAAAGAAAACAAAAGAAAAATTATTACAAATACATTTTTTAAACGATTCATAAAAAAGATATTTTTTGTACAACTGCCACAAAATTAGGAAATAAATCCCATTTAACAAATTATTTATCACTTTTTATTCTCAGTTGTTTTAATTTTTTTTTCTGCTCAAAACTTATACGTTTACTTTCTATTGCTTTTTGAATACTTTTATTATGCACCCAAATTGTCAGCTTTTTTTGCTCTAAAACCTCAATTGAAGCCTCATATTGTTTTGATAATGCAGTTGCAAAAAACCATGCCTGCATCATTTTCACATAATAATATTCAGATTTAATTTGAGAAACCATCTCTAAATATTCTTCTTTGAAAGTTTTGTCTTCAAGAAAATATCTCATAAGACTCAAAATGCCAAAACGACAAACATATTCTTTTGGAGATTTTATCCATTTTTCAATGTATGCGAACAATAAATTCAAATCCTTTTTCAATGCCTTTGGAGAACAACTATCACATACAGCCCAATTATCTATGTAAGGCAAAAAATTATCCAAAACATTCAAACACTCTTTACAATCTTTTATCTCTTCAATCAAAAACGTATGCAAGTGATTTTCTTCATGATAAGTATGAGGAAGTGATTGCATAAATTCATTATAAGAAGCTTGCTTTGAAATTTCTTTTGCCAACTTTCTTAAATGAGGAATCCTCACCCCTATTACCATATCTTTTGAAATATTTGGGACAAGTGCTGATTGAAACTCCTTATATGAAATATCTTGAAGTTCAAATAATTGTTTTTGAATCTTTGTTTGTGTCATTTGGTTTGAGAAATAAAAAAAAGCAGTTTCACTTTTTCAATGAAACTGCTTTTGAATTTATCATTATGATTTATTCTGCTGATGTTGCTATTGGAGTATAAACTCTTGCTGCAAGTTCTTTATCTAATTGATACAAACCATAACCATTGTCGCCAATTAGTTTTAATTTGTCAATAATATCACGTGCGCTTTCTTCTTCTTCAACTTGTTCGTCAATGAACCATTTCAACATTGATTGAGTTGCATAATCTTTTTCTTCTGTTGCGATATAATAAAGTTCGTTTATCAAAGAAGTAACCACTCTTTCGTGTTTTAGAGTTTCTTCAAAAGCATCTAAAATACTTTTCCATTCTATTTGAACCTCTTTTATAGGTTTCAATTCTACCTTTCCACCTCTTGAAAGCACGAAGTTGAAAATCTTCATTGCGTGATCTTGTTCTTCTTTGAATTGAATATTAAACCAATTTGCAACTCCTGAAAATCCTTTATCAGACATATCTGCTGACATTGAAAGATAAAGATAAGCTGACCAAAATTCTGCATTTATTTGCTCATTTAAAGCTTCTTCTAATTTTTTACTTAACATAATCCAAATTTATTTAATTAGTATTTTTTCTATTTTTAACGTTAAACTTTCTTAAAAGTTGTAATTTTGCAACAAAAATACAACTTTAATATGAACTATCAACAAACAATAGATTATTTATTTTCTTTTCTACCTATGTTTCAAAGAATAGGTGCTGCTGCTTATAAGGCAGATATATATAATACTGTTGAGTTAATGGCTGCATTAGGCAATCCTGAAAAGAAATTCAAAACAATACATATTGCAGGAACTAACGGGAAAGGTTCTTCTTCACATCTTATTGCATCTATACTTAGAGAAAAGGGATTAAAAGTAGGTTTACACACATCTCCTCACTTGAAAGATTTCAGAGAAAGAATAAAAATTGACAACAAAATGTGTGATGAAAGTTTTGTTGTTGATTTTGTAGAGAAAAACAAAGAACTTATTGAACGCATAAAACCATCATTTTTTGAAACAGCTGTTGCAATGGCTTTCACTTATTTCGCACAAGAGAAAGTAGATGTTGCAATAATTGAAGTTGGAATGGGAGGCAGATTAGACTCTACAAACGTTATCAATCCATTAGCTTGTTTGATTACTAATATCTCTTATGACCATGTGCAGTTTTTAGGAAATTCATTAGCTGAAATTGCGGGAGAAAAAGCAGGAATCATTAAAGAAAATACCCCTGTTGTCATTTCACAATCGCAAAAAGAAACTCGCAAAGTTTTTGAAGATAAGGCAAAAGAAAAAAATGCACCAATTACTTTTGCAGATGACTACTTATCCACAAACAATGTAAGATATGAATGTGGTAAATTATCAATGGATATTCTTAAAAACAATGAAACAAGAATAGAAAATCTTCAATCTCCTCTCGCAGGTTATTATCAAGAAAAAAATATTCTTGGAGTTATTGCTCTAATTGATACCTTAAATAAATACCATAATTTTGAAATAAATAAAGAAAACATTCTTAAAGGAATAGAAAACCTACCAACTAACTTTCCAATCCTTGGACGTTGGCAAATTCTTTGCAACAAGCCTTTGACAATATGCGATACAGGACACAATGAAGACGGTTTAAAATATGTTACAGAACAAATAAAAAACACCCCACACGAAAAACTACGTTTTGTTTTGGCTATGGTGAATGACAAAGACGTTGATAAAGTTTTGTCAATGCTTGATAAAAATGCAGAATACTATCTTTCACAAGCCAAAATCCCAAGAGCTTTACCTGTTGAAGACTTAGCTCAAAAGGCAAAAGAGAACAATTTATCATTCTCAACTTACCAAACAATACAACAAGCCTTGGAACAGGCTCAAAAAGATGCAAAAGAAAACGATTTAGTTTTCGTAGGTGGCTCTACATTTACTGTTGCTGAAGTTGTTTAGAGATAAAGAAATAATTCCAACAACAAAACATCATTATTCCCGCTTGATTATCCAAGGTATCTTCACTTAGGAATGATATTAACATAATCAATAAAAAGACAATATAATAAGGGTTTGCGATAAGGTTTTCTTTAATTGCAGGGTAAAACAAAAAGAATAACCAAATTGCAAACCCTAACAATCCATAGCTAAACACTATTGAAAGATATTGATTGTGCGTACGCATATTGGTATCTTTTAATTCAGAATTATTTTTCTCCAATTCCTTTTTCAATTCCACATGCGCATCGCCTGTACCTACCCCTATTAAAATATTTTCTTTAATAATAGAAACGCTATTTCGCCACAATTCTAACTTCTGAATCAAAGAAGAACCCTTTACTTTGCCTTCTTTCTTATACGCCTCTATCTCAAAAAAAGTAGAGTACAACCTCTCCTTTAAGGGAATCTTCTCTGCATACACATAATTAGGTATTCCTTGTTTAATATTCTCTAAATCTTTTTGTGAAAGAAGTTCCCAACCCTTTAAATTCTTTTCATAACCCTTGGAATTCAAATATCTTATCGCAATATCAACATACGCAAACTCTCCTTCCTTACTCTTACAAATTGCATCTTCCTCTAACTTTAAATATTTCTTAACTCCCTCTTTCATTTGCCCATAATCTACCTTATGATAGATATAATAACCATTCTCTATTACTAAATTTTCTATTTCCTTTCCTTGTTTTGGAACAAAATAATCTTTTGCACAATATGAAATAAGAGAAACCATACCTATCACAACAAGAGATACAAAAACTATTAAACCATAAAGAAATTTTTTATTTCTCTTTTTGTATAAAAAATATAAAGGCAAAACAAAAAGAAATATAAACATACTAATCACAACTCCCGTAAGAGAAGATGTAATTAACATATACAATTCAAAACACAAGGCTATAAAAAGCAATGAATACCTCTTGCGTTGAAAACAATAGATAACAATAAACGATGACGCCAAAGTAAGATGAAGTGCAAAACGAATATGAGAACAAAACGGCATAAGAGTTCTCATATCAGGATTATCCAAAGTGATTAAATTAAATAAACCTATTCCTATTGCAACAATAAGTGATAATATATATATGTTTGCACATATTGCAATATTCTTTTTAGATAGCCAAGGTAAAGACAATATATATAAAGGTACAATTAAAAATGGAAGAGATTTCTCCAGTTGTTTCCAAGCCTCCTTACCCCCATCGCTCCAAATCATTCCAAGAAGTATCAATACAAAGAAAGAAAAAACTGCAAACAAAGATATCTTATTATAATTCTTCAAGGCAGACTTATCCATAAAAAGAAAACGTACCGCCATAAAAACCATAGAGAACGACATCACTGCATGAGAGAAAATCATTCCTATGATTGCAAAACAGATTATAAAGACATCTATATATTGACTCTTTAATAAATTCTTCATATCAATTAAAAAACTAAAAACACTTTAAATTATTGTTTATTTCAAAAGATAATATTTATCTTTGCAATTTATTTTCAAGAAAAGACAAACTATGAAGAAATTAGCTGTAGTTGCCTTCGGAGGAAACGCACTATTAAGAAGCGGACAAAAAGGCACTTATAAAGAACAAATAATGAATGTAACCGAAACCTGCGGTTCACTTTCTAACCTTTTAAAACAAGGATACAACTTAGTAATCGGACACGGTAATGGTCCACAAGTTGGAAACGTAATGCTTCAACACGAAGGTGGTAAAAAACAATTCAACATTGAAGCTATGCCAATGGACTTTTGCGTTGCTGAAACACAAGGTTCAATCGGATATTTAATCGAACAAGGATTTAGAAACGTTTTCGCAAAAGAAAACATAGACAGAAAAGTTTTAACTCTACTTACACAAGTTGTAGTAGATGAAAACGATGCTGCATTCCAAAACCCTGTTAAACCTGTGGGTCCTTACTACACAAAAGAAGAAGCTGATGCTTTTGCTGCTGAAACAGGAGCTAAATATGCAAAAGACTCAAAAAGCGACAAATATCGTAAAGTAGTTGCAAGTCCAAAACCATTAAAAATAAACAACATTGAAATCGTTAAACAACTTGCATTGGAAGGAAACGTTGTTGTAACTGTTGGAGGGGGTGGAATACCTGTTGTAGAAGAAAACGGAGTAAGAGGAGTTGAAGCAGTAATCGATAAAGACTTAGCTTCTGCTTTAACTGCTGTTGAAATCGGAGCTGATGAATTTTATATTCTTACAGACGTGCCAAAGGTATATATCAACTTCCGTCAACCAAATGAAAAAGCTTTAGACGTAATCACTGTTGCAGAAGCTGAAGAATTACTTGCACAAGGACAATTTGGTGAAGGCTCAATGGCGCCAAAGGTAAGAGCTGCTTTACACTTTGTTAAAAATGGTGGAAAAGAATGTATCATCACAGAAGCCGGACAACTTTCTAATCCATCTTGCGGAACAAGAATAGTTAAATAATAGTTTATTTATAAACAAATTAAAAACATTTGAATTATGGGATTTAATTTAAGAAACAGAAACTTTTTGAAATTATTGGATTTCACTCCAAAAGAAATTCAATATATGTTAGATTTAGCTCGTGATTTAAAAAGAGCTAAATATGCAGGTACAGAACAACAAAGATTAAAAGGCAAAAACATCGCCTTGATATTTGAAAAAACATCTACAAGAACAAGATGTGCATTTGAAGTTGCAGCTCACGACCAAGGAGCACACGTAACTTACCTTGGACCTTCAGGTTCTCAAATCGGTGTTAAAGAATCAATGAAAGACACTGCAAGAGTTCTTGGAAGAATGTTTGACGGAATCGAATACCGTGGATTTGAACAAAAAATCGTTGAAGAACTTGCTGAATACGCAGGAGTTCCTGTATGGAATGGATTAACAAACGAATTCCACCCAACTCAAATCTTGGCTGACTTCCTTACAATGATGGAACACACAGACAAACCATTAAACAAAGTATCTTATGCTTACATTGGAGATGCTCGTTACAACATGGGTAACTCTCTAATGGTAGGTGGAGTAAAAATGGGAATGGACGTAAGAATCGTTGCTCCAAAAGGATTACAACCAGATGCTGAATTGATAGCTACTTGCCAAGAAATAGCAAAAGAAACAGGCGCTACTTTAACCGTAACAGATAACGTTGCAGAAGGAGTAAAAGGTTGCGACTTCTTATATACTGACGTTTGGGTATCAATGGGAGAGCCAGCAGAAGTATGGGCAGAAAGAATCGCATTATTGAAACCTTACCAAGTAAACAAAGAAATGATGGAAATGACAGGTAATCCAAAATGCAAATTCATGCACTGCTTACCTGCATACCACAACTTAGAAACACAAGTTGGTAGAGATGTTTACAAACAATTCGGAATCGACGGAGTTGAAGTTACAGAAGATGTATTTGAATCAGAAAACTCTATCGTATTTGACGAAGCTGAAAACCGTATGCACACAATCAAAGCTATCATGGTTGCTACATTAGGTGACTAATTAGCTTTTAGACTTAATAGAGATAAGGGAGGAATTTAATTCTTCCCTTATCTTTTTATTTTTTTTCTTTGCTTTTTTAGAATTTTTCTTAGGATTTTTAAAATTTTTCTTTGCTTTTTTGAGTTTTTTCTTTGCTTTTTTTCTCTCTTAAAAAGGGGTGTCAATTTAAATGAAAGATTTTTTAGATTTTTATTTCATTTACTATATTTATTTTATCGACTTATTGTAGTTACCAATACTAAAAAATTTATATACTATTATATTTTATTATAAATAATGTATATCACAAGGCAATTATATATTAACTTTGCAAAAAAATGTGAGACAATGAAAAAATGCTTTTTATTATTAGTTTGTTGTTTGGTATTTGTGGCTTGCAAGCAAAATACAAATATTAAAGAGTCTTATGCAACTAAGGATTCAAATCTGGATTCCAATATCGAAGCTAAAAAATACGAAATTGTTGATTCTTGTGATTTGTCTTATACTGCTATTAAATACAAACAAAAGGTTAATAGCTTTGATGTGTTTGTTAAAATCCCCAAAGATTCAATTCATGATGAGTACAAATCTGATATTATGGGAAGGAAAGCTATTTTAACTTTCTCTAATAGCAAACAAAAATTAGTTATTAATGCTGATTGCTTCGCTGATTATAATTTGATTGATTATTTTGTTCATGATAGATATGGATTGATTATAGAAACAAATTACATTGCTTTTGAAATGACTCAAAACAATACTCTTAATGCTAATCAATCTCCATTTTTCTTTTTTGATATAGATTTTGATAACCAAAAAGAACTTGTAATTTGTCAGTGGGAAGGTATGGGTTACAAAAATCATCACGCTTACAAGGCTTACAAAATCAATCTATCTGATGGAGAACATAGTTTGTTGCCAATTAAAGGTGGTGTATTTGATAAACTTGATGATTATACAGAGTTTGATACCGTTAATAAAACAATAAAAGTTCCTTTGGGAATAGATATGAGAATAAGTGGTTATGAAATATATGGATTGAATAGTTCTAATTCTTCAATAGAGTTGAAAGAAATAGAAGAATATGATTGGGAGCATACAAAGGATATGAAATACGAATCTTGTGAGCCAACTATCTATCATTATAAAATCATAAACGGGAAAAAGCAATTAATCAAAATTGACGAATAAATACAATATCCGTTATTAAGCCTACTCCATAGAATTTAATGTTTCATCAAACCATTGCCATAAAGAATCCTTTGGCAGTGGGGCAATGATTTTTATTGGTTCTTTTTTTACGGGGTGAAGAAATTCCAACTGCCTTGCGTGAAGTGATATTGAGGCGTCTTTATTACTGCGTTCAAATCCGTATTTTAAATCTCCTTTTATTGGACAGCCAATATGCGATAGCTGAACTCTTATTTGATGATGGCGTCCTGTTTTTAGGTTTACTTGCAATAGTTGATAGTTATCGCCTTTTGATAAAACTTCATAATCCAATTCGGCATATTTCCCTTTCGCTGTGTCTTTGGTAACAAAGGTTTTATTTTGTTTTTCGTTTCTTACAAGAAAGTTTACTAAGGTTGCTTTTGGGTTTATGTTTTTATTTCTTACTATTGCCCAATATGTCTTATGAATTTGGTGTTCTTTCATCATTTTATTTAGACGAACAAGGGCTTTTTCTGTTTTAGCAAACATGACAACTCCACTTACGGGCCTATCCAAGCGATGAACTAATCCACAATATACGTTTCCGGGTTTGTTGTATTTTGTTTTAAGGTAATGTTTTACCATTTCCTCCAAAGCGACATCGCCTGTTTTGTCGCTGTGTACGATTTGTGAGGATTGTTTGTTAAGTATTATTATGTGGTTGTCCTCAAAGAGTATTTGTTTTTCAACATCTAAACTCATATACTTGCAAGTATTGAGATTCCTCCTTTTACTTTGTCTTCAAGTTCTGCGTGAACATCAGAGTCTATTGGTATAAATAAATCTACTCTTGAGCCAAATTTGATAAATCCAAGTTCATCTCCTTGTTTTACGATGTCTCCTTCTTGTGCATAACATACAATTCTACGAGCAAGTGCTCCTGCAATTTGACGGATTACGACTTTCTTTCCTTCTTCTGTTTCAACGCAAACGGTTGTTCTTTCATTTAGGGTTGAAGATTTTGGGTGTTTTGCTATCAAATAGCGTCCTGAATGATAATTAACGTAAACTACTTTTCCTGATATTGGGTAACGATTTACGTGTACGTTGTTTGGTGACATAAATGTTGAGATTTGAATACATTCTGTCTTTAACACCTCTGGTTCATATACTTTTTCCACAACTACTATTGTTCCATCGGCTGAAGCGATTACTTTGTTTGGATTGGTTGTTAAGTCTCTTGATGGTATGCGGAAAAATCTTACGATTACAAAGTCAAAGATTAGTAATCCTGTAACTAAGAGCCACCAAAATATATTCCACTCTTTGATAAAGCAGAACATTGCAACTACAATTAAAATCGTAATAATAATTATGGAAATACTGATTTTGTAACCTTCTTTGTGTATGTACATAGTTTTTTTATTTTTTTATTTAACAATCAACTCTAAATATACCCAAACAATTGGCAGTACTATGAATAGTATATCAAATCTGTCAAGTATTCCTCCGTGTCCTGGAAGGATTTTACCACTGTCTTTTACTCCCATTTGTCTCTTGAACATAGATTCTACTAAGTCTCCAAGTGTTCCAACAATGGAAACAATTACAGCTATTATAATCCAATGTTGCAAGGCAAAGATATTAGAAAAATATGAGATAACAAAACCCGCGATTGCACTTGCTAGGATTCCTCCTACAAAACCTTCCCAACTTTTCTTTGGTGAATGGCGTTCAAAGAGGCGATGTTTTCCAAATTTTACACCTGTTAGATATGCAAATGTATCGTTACACCAAGCTAATATAAAGACACTTAGAAGCAATAGTGGTTGAAATTCCAAGTTGAATTGTATTATAAGATTTGTTGTTGAGATGGGAAGTATTATGTAAAACAATCCACAAATTAAATATGCAACTGAAGTAAAGGGATTTTCTACTTTTTGATATAAAGAGGTAATAAAAATAGCAATTAACAAAGCTACACTTATCAATAATGGTATTTTACAATCTATATTAAAGGAATACAAGGCAACTGTTGTGTAAAGCGATATTGCAGTTAGGTAGGCTGGTATGGTGTTTAATTTTTGATAGTGTTTATTTGTGATATTATAAAATTCACTTAGTGCAATCAAACCTATTATTCCAAAATAAATAGATGATATTATTGGATTGAAACATATTGCAAGTAATACACTCGCCACATAAACTGCACCTGTAAGGGTTCTTTTTAATAAATCGTTCATTGTTGTTTTGTTATTCGTCTATTAAATAAAGATAAAATTCTACTACTGATTGGGTTAAACCCTCGCCTGGTTTTAGTGTTGTTATGTGTGAGGGTAGATTGTTTAATAATGGTTGTAATGCCTCTTTGTAATTAGAAAATATTTGTGAACTATGAGCAATGATTATAAAGATTGATGGGAGTTTATTGACAGAGGAACCTATGCCTTGTTGTGAGCTTATCATAAAACTACCCACATTAGCTATCATCGCATTACAAAGACTTACTCCAACTATCGCATTTGAGTTGTTAAGCGTTGTTTCTATTCCTACATTTTTTAGATATGAGTGGAGATTTTCACTAAACGACAATATGTTTTCCCATTTTCTGTATTGAATAAGTGATTGAAATTTATTTACAAAGTCTTGTTCGCTTTCACAATACACAAAGTGTCCTTTGTCTTTTACAAATTGTTCTGCAAATTTAATCACTTTATCTCCTTCTAAAACGCAGTAAGAAGGAACGGGAGTCTTTTCGTTTTCCTTCTCTCCCATTCCTTCTTTCATATTTTGTCTAAGAATCTTTAATAAGAGTTCTCTTTTATTCTTGTTGTTCATCTGTTTGTTCTATATCCCAAGGACGTTTTCCATAAATCTTTTCTACGTCTTCTCTGAATATAACTTCTCTTTCCACAAGTATATTTGCCAATTCGTCTAACTTTTCTCTATTTTCTGTTAGTATAGATTTCGCTTTTTGATAAGCCTCTTCTACCATTTGACGAATTTGTGCATCTATTTTTTCTGCTGTTTTTTCACTAAATGGTTTTTGGAATCCATATTCACTTTGTCCACTTGAATCATAGAAAGAAAGATTTCCTATTTCTTTATCTAATCCATAGTAAACAACCATTGCATAAGCTTGTTTTGTAACTCTTTCCAAGTCATTTAAAGCTCCTGTTGAAACTTCTCCAAAGACAATTTCTTCAGCCGCTCTACCTCCAAGCAAAGAAACCATTTGGTCTAGTAATTGTGCCTTTGTTGTGATTTGTCTTTCTTCAGGCAAATACCATGCAGCACCAAGCGCTTGTCCTCTTGGGACAATAGTTACTTTCACAAGTGGGTTTGCATATTGCAACATCCAACTTACAGATGCGTGTCCTGCCTCGTGATAAGCTATTGTTTTCTTTTCTTTTGGTGTGATTATTTTGTTCTTTTTCTCCAATCCACCAATTATTCTATCTACTGCATCTAAGAAGTCTTGTTTTTCTATTTGTTTTTTATCTTTTCTTGCAGCAATTAAGGCAGCTTCATTACATACATTCGCAATATCTGCACCTGAGAATCCTGGCGTTTGTTTTGACAAGAAGTCTAAATCAACTTCTTTTTCATCAAATTTAAGTTTACTTGTATGTACTTTAAAGATAGCTTTACGTTCTGGTAAATCAGGTAAATCAACATGGATTTGTCTATCGAAGCGTCCTGCTCTCAACAAAGCCTTATCCAAGATATCAACTCGGTTTGTTGCAGCAAGGATTATCACTCCTGCATTTGTACCAAAACCGTCCATTTCTGTAAGTAATTGGTTCAAGGTATTTTCTCTTTCATCGTTTGAGCCTGAAGAAAGGTTTTTACCTCTCGCTCTACCAATTGCGTCTATCTCATCAATAAACACTATACATGGAGCTTTCTTTTTGGCGTTTTCAAACAAATCTCTTACTCTTGAAGCTCCAACTCCTACAAACATCTCAACGAAATCACTTCCTGATAAAGAGAAGAATGGAACCTTAGCTTCTCCTGCAACAGCCTTTGCAAGAAGTGTTTTACCTGTTCCCGGAGGACCTACAAGCAATGCACCTTTTGGTATCTTTCCTCCAAGGTTTGTATATTTTGATGGAGATTTTAAGAAATCAACTATTTCTTTTACCTCAACTTTTGCCTCTTCTAAGCCTGCAACATCTGAGAATGTTATGTTAATATCTTTATCTTTGTCATAAAGACGGGCTTTACTTTTTCCAACATTGAAGATTCCTCCTCCCATTCCTCCTCCTGAGTTGCTTCCACCTCTCATCATTCTTATCATCAAAACCCAGAAAATAACCATTACAAGTAGAGATATCAAGAAAAATCCGTTTTCTCCAAAGAAACTTTTTCTTTCTTCTGATTCAACACTGATTCTTCTGTCTGCAATAATTTTTTGTTTCTCTAATTGAGTAGCAACTCCTACTGTATCTTTAGCAATCCACTGATCCTCTACAGTTTTTAATACAGCACGAAAGTCTTCGTAATTAACAAATTTGAATGTGTAAAAACCACTATATGATTTATCCGTACCGAATTGTCCTTGTGGTTTTAAATCAGAATATGTTGTATCGTCTTTTATCTTCGCTGGTTTGATGTAAATTTCAGCAAACTCTTGATTTACGACATTGATTTTCTCAAAATCTCTATTAAGCAAGACTATTTTCAACTTCTCTTCTTTAATTTCACGAGAAGTTGCTCCATCTCCACCCAATGCCATTACCAATAAAACCACTAACAAGGCAAGATAAATCCAAGTAAATTTAAATTTAATCTTTGGAGCTTTAGTGCCTTTATTATTTTGTTTCGCCATATCTTGTTTTTCCTTGTTTTAGTCTAAGTTTTCTATATGTGTTTGTTTTCTGTCTTTCCACATAGCTTCAATATTGTAGAACTCTCTTGTTTCTTCCAAGAAGATATGTATCACAACATCAAAATAATCCAACAACACCCATTGACAATTTTGCAATCCTTCAACTTTTCGTGGATTAAGTCCTGTTGCTTGTTTGATTTCTCTATCTATAGAATCTGTTATTGCATCAACATGTGAAGGAGAATTAGCTGTACAAATAACGTAATATTCAAATAATGAACCATCTACTCCATCAAAATCTATTATTGTGATGTCTTTCCCTTTTTTCTCTTGTATTCCTTTCACAGCTATTTGCGAAAGAATTTCTGCTTCTTTTCTTTGTTTTCCCATGACTTAAAAATATTATGCAAATATACGAATATATCTAATAACGGAAAGAATTTACAAAAGTTGTTTTTAAACAAAAAAATCTTGATTTTAGTGTATGAAAGCTGCGTTTTATGTCACAAAATCTTTATTTTTACACGAGTAAAACAGCGTTTTCATAGAGTTTTATAGGATTAACATAGTTTTACACACTTTTTTTCAACATTTGAACGTTGAAAAAAAGAAGAGGGTTTTTCTTCTAATTTTATTTTTTGTAGTAATTTAGTTGCTTAAAACACAAAAGAAATACATTAATTGTTATGGTAAAAGGTATAAAGTTTTTTTTAATCGTTTCGAGTTTATTCATTACCCCACTTATTGTTTCTGCACAAAAGACAGAAATAAAGAAAACAGATGAATTGAAACAAGCTATAGATAATTATTATGGCAAGAATTACTCTTTAAGTTTTGAGCAATTCACAAATTATATTGAAAAGAATAAAGCAAACAACACTTTGTCTTTAGAAGAAGCTTATTTTTTCAGAGCGTCTTGTGCATACGAAATGATGAATAATGACACAGATAAACTATTATCTGATTTCATCGCAACATACAAAGAAAGTCATAGAGCAAATGACGCAAAGTTCATTTTAGCTAACCATTTCGTGAGAAACCAAGAATTTGAAAAAGCAGCAAAAATCTATTCTCAAATTGATATAAACACCCTGCCACAAGCTCAAAAATACGAATATTACTACAAAAGTGGACACTGTCAATTTATGTTAAAAGATTATGACAATGCAAAAAACTCTTTCAAAAACGTAAAAGACGCAAGAAGTAAATTTGCAGTTGCAGCAACATATTTCTATGGACACATATTGTACGAAGAAAAAGAATACAACAAAGCATTAAGAGAATTTCTTTCTTTGAAGAACGAAAAAAACTTTGGAAAGATAGTTCCATATTACATAGCTCAAATTTACTATCACGAAGCTAAATACGATGAATTGATAAGCATAGCATCGGAACTTTCAAACAAATCTGAATCTAAAAAAAGTGCCGAATTAAATAAAATGTTAGGAGATGCCTATTACAAATTAGGAAGATATAGCGAAGCAATACCTTACCTTGAAAAATCTTTACAATCACCTAATGTAGCAACTCCACAAGATTACTATCTTTTAGGATTTACCCTTTTGGAAGAAAAACAATATGACAAAGCAAAAATATATTTAGAAAAAGCAACTAACAACAATGACTCTCTTTCACAAAACGCATTATATCATTTAGGAGTTTGTTACTTACAATTAAATGATAAAGTATCAGCAAAATCTATGTTTAAAGAGTCATACAAACATGATTATGACAAATCAATTAAAGAAAAAGCCTTATTAAACTATGCAAAATTATCATACGAAACAAATGCTGCATACAATGAATCTATAAAAGCATTTCAATCATACATAGAACTTTTCCCTAAATCGAAAAATACAAATCAAGCAAAAGAATATCTTGCACAATTATATGGCAACACTCAAAACTATAGAGATGCAATAGAAATGATTGAACAAATGACTGAACGTAACAAACTCATCAATCAAGTCTATCAAAAAATTTGTTTAAATAGAGCAATCGAATGTTTCAATGAGAACAAATCAAGTGAAGCAATAATCTATCTTGACAAATCACTTTCTCAATCTCACTCTGATGAATTTACAGCAGCAGCATATTATCTTAAAGCAGAGATTTATTATCAATCCGACGAATTTGGATTATCAATAAACAACCTAAACAAATTTTTTAATACAACAGACTCTCAAAAAAGCACTTATTATAATTCTGCCAATTACACAATGGGATATAACCTATTCAAACAAAAGAAGTATAGCGCAGCAAAAGATTATTTCAAAAAAGCAAGTACAACTAGTAATGAAACTATAAAAATAGATTCTAAATGTAGATATGCAGACTGTTTGTTTATGGGAAAAGATTTCCAAAATGCAATCAAAGAATATGACTACGTCATAAGCAAAAATAAATTAGATGCCGATTACGCAAGTTATCAAAAAGGAATGGCATATGGAGCATTAGGCAATTATGACAGAAAGATAACAATATTAGAAACATCTATTTCACAATTCCCAAAAAGCAATTATGTTGCAAGTATGAAATATGAGTTAGCCAACTCTTATTTAACTCTTGATTTATACCCTAAATCATTAGAATTATACAACGACATAACAAAAAATTATGCACAATCAATACACGCAAAAGATGCCTACGCAAAAATAGGTATGATTTACTACAACATGGGTAAAGAACAAGAAGCGTTGAACTATCTAAAAAAGGTAGTAGAAAACTATCCTGGAACAGAAGAAGCAAAATCTGCACTCAACAACATAAAAAATATATATGTAGAATCTAATAGAGTAAATGACTTTATTGCATACACAAAGAAAATTCCTGAAGCAGAAATAACACAAAGCGAACAAGACTCTATAAGCTATCAAGCAATAGAAAATCAATACATGAGTGGTAATTGCGACAAATCTATTGAAGGATTTAAACAATACATCAGCAACTATCCAAATGGAGCATTTTACATTTCAGCAAACTATTATTTAGCAGACTGTCTTGAAAAACAAGATGACAAACAAGGAGCTTTAACAGCTTACGAAAACATAATTAAAAAACCTAAAAACCAATTTACTGAAAAGTCTATAATAAAAGCAGCTGTAATAAACTTTGAGAACAAGAACTACGAAAAAGCTTTACAAGAATATTGTCTATTAGAACAAACTGCAGAAATTAGCAACCACAAATTGCAAGCACTATTAGGAGCAATAGAATGTTATTATTTATTAAACAAATTTGACTCAACAATAATAGCGGCAAACAAACTACTTTCTTTAGACAAGATAGATGAAAATAGTTCTGAAAAAGCGTCATATCTATTAGCAAAAGCTCTATTACAAAATGGCAATTCAGGACAAGCAATAGAGGAGTTCAAGAAATTAACTACTGCAAAAAACACAGAATACGCATCTGAAGCACAATATACTTTAGCAGAAATAAAATATAAAGCTGGAAACTTAGATGAAGCCGAAAAAATAATATTAGAAATCACAAGCGAACCATCTAGTGAATATTGGTTAGCAAAAACATTCATTCTTTGGGCAGACATATTCAAAGAAAGAGGCAATAAGATTCAAGCAAAACAAACTCTACAAAGTATAATTGAGAACTACGAAGGAGATGCTGCAATAATAAAAACAGCACAAGACAAATTAGATGAACTAAACAACAAACAAACTCAAGAAAAGAAAATACAAGAACAAAAGTTACAAGAACAAAAAGAAGCAGTTGACGAAATAACAATAGAAAATAAATAGCAGTATGAAAAAGTATATCATAACATTATTTTTGGCATTAGGAGTAAGTCTTCCTGTATTTTCACAAGAAAATAAGGAAAGTGTTTACAATGAAGATATAATAGTAAAAACTATATTTGACCCAGTTGTAAACGAAGCTTATAAAATAAATGACAAGCCTCAAACATTCAATACAAAATTTGAAATACCACCATTTCAATACGAAAAGGGAACAAAACAATTCCCTACAACAATGGTTTTTGAACAAATAAAACCAGCAAAAGTAAAGGGAGAGCCTCTTTCAAAACTTTATAATTCTCACATAAAAGCAGGAATAGGCACTTACTTCACTTCCTTGTTGGATTTATCTTACACACAAACCCGTTCAAAGAATTTCATCTACTCTGCACATTACAGACACAACTCTTCATTAGGACAAATCAAAGATTACGGCAATTCTACTTTTGCAAACAACGATTTAGATTTGTATGCAAAAAAGATATGGAATAAATTCTTTTTAGATGCAGGATTAACCTACAACCATCAAAGACAATATTTCTATGGTTTTATTGATAGTATGAACATTGACAAAAACACATATATAGCACCTTATCACAACATAGGTGGATTTATAAACTACCAAAGCATTTATAGAAAAAAAGAAGCTCTACACAACTCTGCAAACCTTGCAGTCAATCATACATTCAACAAATGGGGAAGAAAAGAAACAAGAATAGTAACAAACTTAGATTTACATAAAAACTTTGAATTCCTTAATAGCGATGAGCAAAACATTGGTTTAAATCTTAACTACAATCAAAGCCTTGGTTCATACGAGCCAAAAGATTTAGCATTATTCCACAATGAATTAATAGAAGCAAATGCCTTTAAAAACAAACTTGGTGACATCAACATAAAACCATACGCAAATCTAAACATACAACAAATAAAGCTAAATGTTGCTTTAAACTTTGTGCCAACATTTGGAGACTCTAAACAATTTGAAATACTTCCAACAGCCATAATAGAAACACCAATCTTTGCAAACATAATAAAAATCAATGCGGGAATAATTAGCAACTTCAACACTCCTACTCTAAACTATTTAAGAGAAGAAAATCCTTACCTTTCACCTCTTGCAAAAATAGAAAGCAATAGCCAAATGAACATATTTGCAAAACTTTACTTTATAACAAAAAGCAACGTTTTACTATCACTACAAGGAGGATACAAATTAGGAAAGAACAATTACTTCTATGAACTTCAACAAGGAGCATCGCTTAACAATATGTTCAACTTAGTTTATGACGACACAAAGACATTCTATGTAGAAGCAAACGCAGCATATCAAATAGATAAAACATTTGATTTAAGTTTGAATTTATTATATCAAAACGTAAAAACCACAAATCTTCAACACGCTTGGTACACACCAGCTTTCAAAGCTAACTTATTTGTAAGATATAACGCAAACGACAAATTTAACATCAGCCTTGTACCAAGTTTCCAAAGCAAAGTAAAATGTTTAAATCCTAATGGAGAGGTTGAAGAACTAAAAAGCAAGATTGACATCAATCTTTGGGCAAACTACAATTACTCAAACAAACTTACATTCTTTGCAGAGTTAAATAACATTGCATATCAAAGATATTACAACTACTACAACTACCCTTCACAACGCATAGTCTTAATGGCAGGAGCTAAATACTCTTTCTAAGAAAATGATTGATAAGCAATACTTAATTGACACTTTAAACAAGCCAATAGGATTAAATATATTAAACAATTTAATCAAAGAAATAGAAAGCGAAAGAGACATTGAACTTATATATTCATTAAGTAAAAGTGAAAACAAAAAAGTAGAATTTCATTCTGCTTGGTTATTAGAAAAATTGTGCACGAAAGACCCATGGTTTTCCGTGCATTTTTTATCTGACTTATTAAATGACTTCAACAAAATAAGCAATCACTCTGCTCTACGTTCATTTAGCAAAATTATTGCAATGCTTCTTAATAATAAAACAAAGCTACCAAAAGAGATATCAGAAATAATAGATAACTGCAACAAAGGAAAAATAATAGAAACTTGTTTTAATCATATCATAAACAAGAAAACACCTATCTCTCTCAACATTTGGTTAGTTGATATTCTGCTTTATTATTCCCAAGAAGAAGATTGGATAAAAGAAGAGTTAAACTACTTTGCACAAAGCCTACAAATACAATCCACACCTACAAAACTGCAATGTATAAAACGAATAAAGAAAGGATTAACTCTTTGATTTATTTTTCTAATTCAAAGAATTAATAAATTGTTTCTTTGAATTATTTTTTTCTTTCTTTGAATTATTTATCTCAACTTATCTCTTAGGTAAAGTTTGCGTGCAAAGAATAAGAAACCTACAACACCTATTAGGTTTATTATAGCAGAAACCCAAAAAGTAGCACTATATCCAAAGTATTCTACTACGATTCCACCTATCAAAATACCCAATCCTACTCCTACGTCCCAAGAAATCAATAGCGAAGAATTGGCTGTGCCTCTTTGTGAATGGGGTGCAAGATTTATAAACATAGTTTGGAATGCAGGAAACATGTGTCCGTTTCCTAATCCTATGATAATAGCTGCAGAATAGTAACCAAAAGGGTTGTCTATGGCTGCAAAAATAAAATAACCTACAAGAGAAACCACAATTCCCAAGGAAGCGTTTTCTACAATTCTTCCTTTACCAAGGCTTTTATTACCTATCAATCGCGAACAAATCAATCCGAGCGACATAAGCAAGAAAAACAATCCTGTTCCGCTTGTTATGCCTAATTGTTCTTTGCCATAGATTGCAATATAGGTTGATAACACTCCGTAAGAGAAAGCAAAACAAACCATTGTTAAGGATTGACTCCATGCTTTCATTAGAAAAAATCTATCTAACGATACTACCTTTTTGTCTTTTATTAATTCCCTTTTCTCTAACTTTACTGTGGAATTTATTACTAAGCCAATGCCTGCAACAATCATTGAGATTGTAAAAATTAAATCAAAATTGTGGGTTAGCTGATAAAGATATATTGCAACCGATGGACTAATTGCAGTAGCGATATTATTACTCAATCCGTAATATCCTATTCCCTCTGCTCTCTTTGAAGAAGGCAACACATCTATTGCAACAGTGCTATTTGCTACTGTAGTTGCACCGAAAGGCGCTCCGTGAAGTGTTCTTACGATTGCAAACAATAATAAAGAGCCTGCAAGTAAATAGCCTGCAAAGAAAACAAACATTAAAAAATAGCAAAGAAGCAATACTTGTTTTCTTGGATAGGAATCTACAATAAAGCCACTAAATGGACGTACTAAAAGGGCTGTTAGAGTATATCCCGATAAGACTAATCCTATTACGTGTTTATCGGCAGAGAATGTTTCACTTAAATAAATTGGTAGCAGGGGTGTTACCAACATAAAGGAGAAAAATATCATGAAATTGGCAAGCCATACTTTTATATAATTGCTATTCCATAATTTTTCTCGCATAGGGCATTATTTTTTAATTATTCGTTTCATGTATTTAACTTCCATGTAAAGCACTGTAAAGGATACAAAGGCTGAAAGCACATCTGCAAAGGCTGATGAAAGCCATACGCCTTTTAATCCCCAGAATATTGGCAAAATGAAAAGTAATGGAATTAGAAATATTAATTGTCGTGTTAGAGAAAGGAAGATTGCTTTTTTTGCATTGCCGATGGATTGGAAGAAGTTTGAGGCTACGATTTGCATTCCTACAATTGGAAAAGTAAACATAAATAATCTAAATCCTTCTACAGACAAATCTATCATTTGTGCATCAGAAGAGAAGGCAGAAGAAATCAATCGTGGTGTAAATTCTGCTAATAAGAATCCTATTGTGGTAATTATAAATCCTATTACCATACCTTTTTTCAAGGTTTCTAAAACTCTATCAAAGGTTTTCGCTCCATAGTTATATCCAATTATAGGTTGCATTCCCTGAGTCAAACCAAGAATTATCATAACGAAAGTAAAGGCTATACTATTTATAATTCCGTATGCTCCTATCGCTAAGTCACCACCATATTTCTTTAATTGAATATTGACAATTATGACTACCAAACACGCCACTACGTTTGTCATAAACGGAGACATACCTATTGAGCAAGCATCGCCTACTATTTTTTTCTTTAACTTAAAACAGTCTTTTGTAAAGTGTACTATTTGATTTTGTTTTAAGAATATAAATATCAAAACAAGGGTTGCAATGATTTGAGTGATTACCGTAGCCCATGCAGCTCCCGAAATACCCCAATCAAATACTAATATAAATAAGGCATCTAAGACTGCGTTAAGGCATACTGCAAAAATTGTTACATACATTGCCTTAGTTGGATAACCCGCCGAGCGTAATACCGAATTTAAACCGAGATATAAATGAGTAAATACATTACCTAAAAGAATTATAAACATATATTCTTTGGCGTAACCTACGGTTTGTTCACTTCCTCCAAAGGCATAGAGGATTGGTTCAAGAAATGGTATGCAAGCTACTGTAAAAAGTATTCCAAAGATAAGGTTTAGGATTATTACATTACCTAAAACTAATCGTGCTGTGGTGTAATCTTTTTCTCCTAACTTGATTGAGGTTAGTGCCGAAGCCCCTACTCCTACTAAGGCTCCAAAAGCAGCAGCCAAATTCATAAAAGGAAAAGTCAAGGCTAAGCCTGAGATTGCTAAGGCTCCTACTCCTTGTCCTATAAAGATTCTATCTACAACATTAAATAAGCTTGACGCAATTTGTGCAATGATTGCAGGTGTTGCGTATTGCAATAATAATTTGCTTATCTTTTCTCTGCCTAAGATTAGGGCTTTTTCTTCGTTTACTTTCATATTCGCTTGCAAAATTACAAAAAAATAAGGTGTACCTTTACGATACACCTTATTTTTATTTATGTTTTCTTATTATCCTAAGAATGCTAATAATACTCCCGCTGCAACTGTTGAACCGATAACGCCGGCAACGTTTGGTCCCATAGCGTGCATCAATAAGAAGTTACTTGGATTAGCTTCTTGTCCTACGTTTTGTGATACACGAGCAGCCATTGGAACTGCAGATACTCCCGCTGAACCAATAAGTGGGTTGATTTTGTTTTTAGAAAATACGTTCATCAATTTAGCGAATAACACTCCTGATGCACTACCAAGAGCAAATGCTGTAACTCCAAGAACAAGTATTCCTAACGTTTGTGGGTTAAGGAATGATGAAGCTGTTGCTGTTGCTCCTACAGAAATACCTAAGAATATTGTACAAATATTCATCAATTCGTTTTGTACTGTTTTGCTTAAACGTTCTGTAACGCCTGATTCACGCAATAAGTTTCCTAACATCAAGCAACCTACAAGTGGAGCTGCTGCTGGTAATAATAATGCTATGATTGCTGTTACAAGAATTGGGAAAATGATTTTTTCAGTCTTTGACACCTTACGCAATTGTTTCATAACAATTTGACGTTCTTTTTCTGTAGTCAAAGCTTTCATAATAGGAGGTTGAATAACTGGTACTAACGCCATGTAAGAGTAAGCCGCAACAGCGATAGGTCCCAATAATTCAGGTGCTAATTTAGATGTAAGATAAATAGCCGTAGGACCATCTGCTCCACCTATGATTCCGATTGAACCAGCTTGTTCGTAAGTAAATCCTAATGCTAAAGCACCAAAGAATGTTGCAAAGATTGCAACTTGTGCTGCTGCTCCCAAAAGGAAACTCTTTGGATTTGCTAAAAGTGGTCCGAAATCTGTCATAGAACCTACTCCTAAGAAGATTAAGCAAGGATAAATTCCAAGTTTAACTCCTAAGTAAAGGTAATCTAACAAGCCTACGTTGTTTGCGTCTGCAAAATCTCTCCAATGAACGTGTCCATCTTGGAATAATTCAGGATGGTAAAGTCCTGCTCCTGGAAGATTTGTCAAAAGCATACCGAAAGCAATAGGAAGTAACAATAATGGTTCAAACTTTCTAACGATAGCAAGGTATAATAATACGAATGATACCAATATCATTATAAGACAAGTCCAATTATCGCCTATTAAAGCAAAACCCATGCTTCCGAAAAAGTCAGAAATTTTATCACTTATAGATACCTCTCCTGCAAAAGAAAATACAGGTAAAAGCAATGCTACAAGCATAAAAACAAAAAGCTTTTTAAAATTCAATTTTGTTTGTTTCATTTTTTCAATTGTTTTATGGGTTATGCTAAATCAACTAAAGCATCATCTTGAGCTACAGTTTGTCCAACTGAAACATAGATAGCTTTAACTTGACCATCCTTGCCAGCCATAATATTGTTCTCCATTTTCATTGCTTCCATAACTATTAAAGTATCGCCTTTTTTAACTTGGTCGCCAACTTTGCAGTTTACAGAAACGATTGTTCCTGGCAATGGAGATTTAATAGCTTGTTTGCTTGCTGGTGCTGTTGGAGCAACAGGTGTATTTCCTTTTGGATTTGGTGTTTGCATGTGTGGTGCTGGAGAAATTGCTGCTTTTCTTGCAACAGGTGCTGCCTTAGGAGCATCTTTTTTCTCATAAACAACATCGTATGCTATTCCGTTTACTTCAACACTTGCTTTGTTGTGTTCAGTAACATTAACCGTTACGTCAAACGGTTGTTCATCTATGGTTATTTTAAATTTGTTCATATTACTTTTCTTACTTAGTAAAGTTTCTCATATTATAAATCTTCGAACTCCAAGGAGAGTATCTTTTCTCTACTTCTTCTATTGTGATGACATGTGGTTCTTCATCATGTGCATCAAAATATAGGTGCATTGCCATTGCAATAGCAGCTTGTTCATGAGGAGTAGGATGTTCAACTGATGATTTTTCTACAACCTTAGTAGGTTCTGCTTTAACAGTTTTTTCACTCTTATTATCTTTATCTAATTGGCCAATAGCCCAAGATAATAACTTAATGAAAAATATCATTCCTACTAAAATCAAGAATGTCATTCCTATTCCGACTCCGCAAACAACACCTGCGAACCCCCAATCTATACTTAATAACATCATAATTATAATGGAATATTAGAGTGTTTCTTCATTGGGTTTGTTACACGCTTAGTTTGCAATGATTGGAATGCACGAATTACTCTGAAACGAGTATTTCTTGGTTCGATTACATCATCTATATAACCATAAGATGCTGCTTTGTATGGATTTGCAAATGCGTTATTGTATTCTTCTTCCTTATCTGCAACAAATTTAGCTTTTGCTTCTGGGTCTGTAATAGCAGATAATTCTTTTCCATAAAGCACTTCAACAGCTCCTTTAGCTCCCATAACTGCAATTTGAGCAGTTGGCCAAGCGTAGTTAAAGTCTCCTCTTAATTGTTTTGAAGACATAACATCGTGTGCTCCACCGTATGATTTACGTAATGTAACTGTAACTTTTGGAACTGTTGCTTCTCCGTATGCAAACATTAATTTTGCTCCGTGAGTGATGATTCCACCATATTCTTGTACTCTTCCTGGTAAGAAACCTGGAACGTCAACAAGAGTTAAGATTGGAATATTGAAACAGTCGCAGAAACGCACAAAACGAGCTGCTTTTCTTGAAGCTTCAATATCTAATACACCTGCAGAAACATTTGGTTGGTTAGCTATAACCCCTACAGATGCTCCACCCATACGGCAGAATCCTACTATAATGTTTCTTGCATAGCGTTCGTGAACTTGAAGGAATTTACCATCATCAACGATTGCTGTGATAACTTCCATCATATCGTAAGGAAGGTTTGGATTGTCAGGAATAATGCTATTCAATCTGTCTTCCAATCTATCAAATGGGTCATTACATACTGTTGTAGGTGCTTCTTCTAAGTTATTGCTTGGTAAGTATGATAACAACTCACGAATAGTAGCAATACCTTCTTCTTCAGTTGGTGCTAAGAAGTGAGAAACTCCTGATTTTGTTGAGTGGATTTCTGCTCCTCCTAAATCTTCTGTTGATATATCTTCTCCTGTAACTGTTTTAACAACTTTTGGTCCTGTAACAAACATATAAGATGTTTGATCAGACATAAGGATAAAGTCAGTTAAAGCTGGTGAATACACAGCTCCACCTGCACAAGGTCCAAAAATAGCTGAGATTTGTGGAACAACTCCTGATGCTAAAATGTTTCTTTCAAAGATTTCAGCGTATCCTGCTAAAGAATTAACACCTTCTTGAATACGAGCTCCACCTGAGTCGTTCAATCCAATAACTGGTGCTCCTACTGTCATAGCTTTATCCATTACTTTGCAGATTTTTTCTGCCATCATTTCAGATAATGCTCCTCCAAATACAGTAAAATCTTGAGCAAAAACGAAAACTAATCTTCCGTTGATTGTTCCTTGTCCTGTAACTACACCATCAGAAAGGAATTTGGTATCTGCCATTCCGAACTCAGAACATCTGTGAGTTACAAACATGTCAAATTCTTCAAAGCTATCCTTATCTAACAATAGCTCTATTCTTTCTCTTGCGGTTAATTTACCTTTTGCATGTTGAGAGTCTATTCTCTTGATTCCACCTCCCAACTTTGCCTTTTCTCTGTTGTCAAGCAATTGCTTGATCTTTTCTTCAAAAGCCATTACTTTATGCTTAAAAATATTATTATTTAAAAATTATTTGCAGCAAAGTTCTGTTAAAACGCCCATTGTTGATTTTGGGTGTAAGAAACCTATGTTAAGGTTTTCTGCTCCTTTTCTTGCTTGTTTGTCAATTAACTTAACACCATTTTCTTCTGCATCTTTTAATGCTTGATCTGTGTTTTCAACAGCAAAAGCTATGTGGTGTACTCCTTGTCCTTTCTTTTCTATGAAAGAAGCTATTGTACTTTCAGGGCTTGTTGCTTCTAACAATTCTATTTTAACTTCTCCTACTTTAAAGAAAGCAGTTTTCACTTTTTGGTCTGCTACTTCTTCAATGTTGTAGCATTTTAATCCCATTACTCCTTCCCAATACTTGATAGCTTCTTCTAAATTTTCTACTGCTATCCCAATGTGTTCAATATGTGTTGGTGTCATAATAACTTAAATATTTAATTTGTTAAAAATTGATTAAAAATAATTTTGCAAAGGTACTCACTTTTTAAATATGAACAAAATAAAAAAATAAAAATTAAGCCTTAATTTTCAATTTTTAACATTAATTTAACATTGCTTTAAGATTTGATTGTTCTTTTCTTAATTTTCATCTATTTTCTCTTGAAGAAAATGAATGAATTGTCTCTTTGAAAAAATAAGGTGATTCTTTTAAAAAACGTAATACCACGCTGTGGTACTGAAATTTCTCTTTGTGGTATTTGAATACCACTGCGTGATACTGGGTATTTTACAAAGAAAAAAACGAGGGATTTTTGATTTTCCCTCGTTCATTCTTTATCTTAGTTGTATTTTATTCCAAAAACCACAGATTCTAACTGCATCAGTTGATCTCTTTTTGACAACTTAGGCGAATAAACAAAACAGTCTATCATCACAAACCTTTGTTCATTTTCATCTTTAAAGCAATAATTAACAAAAGGTCCTCCCATATAATCATTATATAATCGCCATAATCCTCTTGTTTCTATCGCTGTTATTTTACTTTCTCCTATTTGAACAGTATCTCTCATAAATCCAAATCTCTCTTCTGTCCCCATGTAACTACCTCTTGTTGGTCCTGGAATATATTTCTTAGCTAATGTATCTCTTAAAGCTATAATTTGTTCTTCATTAAACTGTTCTTTATTTTTATAATCCATTGCGTAAACCATTATCCCAAAACTACAATCCTTTGGTTCTTTTCTTATCCATGCAAAGTTTTCTTCGTTTACTGCAAGATAAAACTCTTCACTCAATGTTAGGTGAAAGCCAAATTTTTGTTTTAACGTTTGAGTGATTTTTGTATTTTCCAGTTTTTTGAAAGCAGCATTCACTCTCTTATGTTCATTTTCGTAAAACTGATTTTTTATAACATCAGAAAATCTTGCCATTAAAGAAAACAAAGAATCTCTGTTATCAACCGAAAATTCAAAATAAGCTTGAGGATACGACTTATAGTCAATTTGTTTCTTTAGTTTATTAGGATTTCCTGCCTTTATATCTATTATAATGATGTTTCTGTGCTTTGTAAACATCTCTGAATTGAAAAATCCTACAGGATTCATTTGAACAATATCAAATAAAGGTTCAGGTTGAGGCAACCATGGACAAGCCTGCATAAAATATTTACCTATAGAATCTTTTATTTCACCTTTATAAACCTCATCAGGTATAACCAAAATAGCCTCTAAAGTTTTTCCTCCAGAAGAAGGTAAACCTTTTGAGTCAATTTCTGCTTGAGTTTTTTCTTTAGAACAAGACGTAATTACGACAGAAAATGTCAAAAACATCAAAATAATAGCTAAAAAACCTTTACTTTTCATACTCATTTATCAAATTATTATTTAATTGACGGCAAAATTAAGAATTTCTTTCGTAACTTTGCACCTTAAAATCAATTTTTATGTTAGAGAAATTAGAAGCCATAAACGAAAAATTCCTTGAAATAGAAAATCAAATGAATGACCCTGAGGTAATGAACGACATGAAGCATTACGTCAAGTTAAGCAAAGATTATAAAGATTTACAACCTATCATTGCAGCATACAAGGAATACAAAAACGTATTAGAGAATATAGACAACGCAAAGTTCGTATTAAATAACGAAAAAGACGAAGAATTTAGAGATTTAGCAAAAGAAGAATTAAACGAATTGACTCTAAAAAGAGACACTATGGAAGATGATATTCGTTTAATGCTAATTCCATCTGACCCACAAGATGGTAAAAATGCAATCTTTGAAATCAGAGCAGGTACAGGAGGAGATGAAGCAAGTATATTTGCAGGAGACCTTTATAGAATGTACACTAAATTCTTTGAAAAGAAAGGTTGGAAAGTTGAAGTTGTGGATTTCACAGAAGGAACAGTTGGAGGATACAAAGAAGTTGTGCTTAACGTATCAGGAGAAGGTGTTTACGGACAAATGAAATATGAATCAGGAGTTCACCGCGTACAAAGAGTTCCTCAAACTGAAACACAAGGACGTGTACACACTTCTGCAGCATCTGTAGTTGTGCTTCCTGAAGCAGAAGAATTTGATGTAGAATTGAAAATGAGCGATATCAGAAAAGACACTTTCTGTTCTTCAGGTCCAGGAGGACAATCTGTAAATACAACTTACTCAGCTATTCGTTTAACTCACATACCTACAGGAATAGTTGTTTCATGTCAAGACCAAAAATCTCAAATCAAGAATTTTGATAAAGCTTTAGTAGTATTACGTTCACGTTTATTTGAATTAGAATACAACAAATACCTTGAAGAAATCTCATCTAAGAGAAAGACAATGGTATCTACAGGTGACCGTTCTGCAAAAATTAGAACTTATAACTATCCTCAATCGAGAGTAACTGACCATAGAATTAACTGGACAATGTATAACTTACCAGTATTTATGGACGGAGACATACAAGATGTATTAGACGCATTACAACTTGCAGAAAACGCAGAACGTTTAAAAGAAGCCGTAAGTTAATAAAATGCTTAACATTCATAATAACAAAGAAGAATCTGTCGTTTTCCAATACAAAGCAATTAAAAATATGAAAAAACACAGATTCTTCTTATTTTTACTGATTCTTTTCAGTTTCAATAGTATGAAAGCCCAATATACAAATTCTGTATTAGGGCAATGGAGAGACCATCTATCATATTATTCAACTAATTCCGTAAATAAAACCGATAACAAGATATTAGTAGGTTCAGAATCCTCACTTTTTTATTACAATCCAATAACTAACGAATGTGAACGTTTTTCAAAAGTTAATGGATTATCCGATGCAGGAGTTATACTCACAGCATACGATTCAAAAACAAAGACTACTGTAATCACTTACGAAAATTCAAACATAGATATTGTACAAAACGGAAAAGTGTACAATATTTCAGATATTAGAATAAGAAGTATTGAAGGTAGCAAGGAAATTAATTCCATATATTTTAATAATGCAAAAGCATACCTTTCTTGTGGATTTGGGATAGTTGTATTAGACCTTGTAAGGAATGAAATTTATGATACTTACTATGTTGGAGAAAATAGTTCAAAAATAGAAGTCAATGATGTAGCAATAAATGACACCTCTATATTTGCAGCAACTGTAAATGGATTACTTTACGCTCCTAAAAATAGCACTGCACTTGCAGCAAGCCAAACATGGAAACAAGTACCTAATATTGCCAACAGAGGAGTTTGCAATATTGAAATAGCAAATCTGCTTTCACTTAGCAATGGAAAATTATTAATAAGCCTACCTATTCCAAATTCTACTTGGAGTGACACCTATACTTTCAACGGAGAGCAATGGGAAAGTGTTTTTGAAAACGAATACATCAAATCTTTAAGACTTTCTGAAGGCAAACTAATAAAGATTGCTTATAGAAGCATGAATATTTATGATGTAAACAATTTAACAAACGGAGGAGAAATCTATCACTTAAGTGATGAATGGAATCCTGTTCACGGAATTAATTTAGATATAAACGATGCAATAATAGACGGAAATGACCTTTGGTTAGCTCATGAAACTAAAGGACTAATTCGTATTCAAAATTACAGACAAGGAACTCATCAAAAAAGCGAACATTTCCCTGATGGGCCAAAAAGCAATCATATTTATTCAATAACAGCATCAACAGACGGGAAAATATATATTGCACCTGGAGGAAAAACAATTCAAAACGCTCCTCACGGACTTGCTGCTGACATATACACTTTTGATGGTTGGTGGTGGCAATCTCTTTCTGAAGTAGAGGGACAAGATACTATCAAAGACCTTCTTAATGTTAGCATAGACCCTAACAACCCTTCACATCTTATGGCTTCTTCTTGGTGGAATGGAGTAGTAGAAATAAATAACAATAAGATAATTAAGGTCTATAATCATTCAAATACAGATAGCGTAATTCAACGACACCCATATTGTTATAGAATTGCATCAGTTCAATATGACGCTTCAGGAAATTTATTAGTTGCAAACTCGTTAGTAGAAAATGGTCTTTGCTATTTAAACTATCATAATGATTGGGGTGGGTTTGAAACCTATTCTTTCATTGGAGAAAACGAAGTATTAGGAATGTGTTTAGACAGATTTTATCACTACAAATTCTTATGGACAAGCAACAATAAGATTTTAGTGATGAACAATTATGGCGACAAAATAATACTTGACCCTAATAAAGGCGCATTAGACGAATCCACAAAGGTAAATTGTGTAGTGCAAGATATGGACGGAGAAATGTGGATTGGAACAGACAAAGGAATAAAAGTTGCATACGGAATAGAGAATGTTTTTGAAACAAGCGATGGTTTCTATTCTAATACAGAATGTAACAACATTATATATCAAGAAAACGGCATTGCACAATACTTACTTAACTTTGAAAACATAACATGTATAATGATTGACGGAGGAAATAGAAAATGGGTAGGAACAGAACGAAATGGCATTTATGTTCTTTCTGCAACAGGAGGAGAACAAATACATCATTTCACAGCGGAAAACAGTCCTTTAATTTCTAATCGTATCATAAGCATGGCACAAAATGGTGTAACAGGAGAAGTATTTATTGGAACCGATAGAGGTCTTATTTCATATAAAACCGACGCAATTCAAGGTTCTTTAGAAAGTGGTAAACTTACAGCATATCCAAATCCTTTAAGACCTCATCACAGTGGCACAATAGCTATAAAAGGTTTTGTAAGCGATTCTGACATTAGAATAACCGATATGGCAGGAAATAGTGTTGCTCACTTAAAGTCTGTAGGTGGACAAGCCGTTTGGGACGGAAGAAACTTCAAAGGAGAAGAAGTTGCATCAGGAGTTTATCTTATCTTTTCATCAGCAAAAGAAGGTAAAGAAACTGCAAGCGGTAAAGTACTTATCATAAGATAAAATGCCACATTACTGCCAAAAAGCCATAGTTCTTTCAGCAATACCTTATTCTGAATCAAGTTTAATCTGTAAACTTTACACAGAAGAATTTGGTTTGAAGTCATATATTGTTCGTTCTGCAAAGAAGAAAGGCTCTAAAACCCCTACTCAACACTTTCAATCTTTGAATATAATTGAGTTTGAAGCATACAACAACAATCAATCTAAATTAGAAGGAATAAAATCCTCATCATTAATTTCCGAAAACATATCTATTAATTTCAGCATCATAAAAAACTCTCTCACATTCTTTATTGCAGAAGTTATTTATCTTTCTTTAAAAGAACACAACCCTAATAAAGAACTCTTTGACTTTCTTTATGCTCAAATAATAAAGCTAAAGAATTCAGACGACATTGATTTAGCAGAATTTCACTTAAATTTCATGCTTCAATTCGCAGAGTTATTAGGACTTGCTCCTATGAACAACTATTCAAACGAGAGTCCATTTTTCAGCCCTATTGCAGGAAAATTCACAAACAATAAAGACATACAATCATTCAATATAGAACAATCATTAATGTTGCATAGACTTATGCAAAACTACAAAGAAAACTCCTCTTGTAGAATATGCAACAACAAGATTCAAAGAAACACTCTATTAGATGGTTTAATTGTTTTTTACACTATTCATATAACAAACCATCAAACAATAAAGTCACATAAGATTTTAAGCACTATACTATAATGAATTCAAGAATCATTTTTCTGAATCTTTAAATCAAAAAAATGATTCTTGAAAAGAAATAACTAAATCTTAGTTTTAATTTAGAGCTTTATTCAACTATCAATTTTTGTGTACTAATTGTTTCATCAACTACTATTCTAAGATAATAGACTCCGCTTGACATAGTACTTAAATCTAATGTGTATTTACCCACATTTGCTTTCATTGTCGCCTTGCTTACAATTCTTCCTTGTAAATCAGTAATGATAATTTTAGCATCCTTATTTAAGCCCTCAATATATAGACTCGCTTGCTTGTAAGCAGGGTTTGGATAGATATATGCTTTTATTGTATTTGCAATAGTTTCATTCAATCCTAAAAGAGTAAAAGATTTCACTTCTCCATAAGCTATTCCTGCCTCATTTGCAATATAGGCTTTAAAGAAATAAGTCTCTCCTTCTACAAGATTATTAACAATGGCATTGAATGTAGGATTTACATTTTCTACAACAATGTTTTGAACACCTTCATCTTCCAATTGAAAATCTGCTATTGTAGATAGAGCAAAGCCAAGCGTAAAGTTATCAGAATCTCCTGAATTTACCAATATTCCATTTAAAGTAGCAGATGTATTAGTTATCTGTGTTGCAGACTGTGTTGTTACTTCCCCTAACATAACACCTTCTGTTGTTGTAAAGCTTGTTGCTACCCAAGCAGATTGTTCTTCTTCACATATAGACCTTACCTCTACTATATATTGTGTTGAAGGGGTTAATCCAGTAAGAATTTTGCTTGTAGCAGCAATTACTTCTACCTCTCCACCATTTAGCTTTAATTCATAAGCGTCTGCTGAGGCTTGCCAACTAATTTCTGCAGTTGTTGATGTAATATTATTAGCACTTAATTCAACAGGAGGCTCACAAGGCTCTTCCTCTTCTATAATTGGACCTACATATAAGTTGTCTATATACAAATTATTATCACCATTATAAACAGTACTTTCTCCATAGAATCCTATCTTTATTACTCCCGACAAAGGAACTTCAAAATCATCTTGAAGCAAATAAGTAATTCTTGTAAAAGAAGAATCATTAAAATCAGAGAAATTATGTTCTGTATCATCATCTGAATCTGTAAATACCATAGCATAATCTTTTGACCAAGTCAATCCTCCATCTATTGAAACAACTATAGCAAACACATCATCAGGTGCATCTTGTGGAGCGTCTTCTGAAGAAGAAAATGCTCTCAAAGCAACATCTAAAGATAATTGATAAAGATTTCCACTATTTCCTAAATCTATTTGAGGACTTATTAGCCAATGTTGTCTAACGTTTTCTCCATAAATATTGATTTTCATCTTTGATGTAGAATTATCTCCAAGCTCATCATTTGATTGAAACCAATATTGCTCATTATCTACGAAAGTAACATTCTCTGTTAATAAACCTTTTGCCGTATTCCAACAAATATCCCTTGCCACATCTGTTTCAAACATTTCTTCGTAAGGAAGTTGTATTAAAGCACATTCAGTGGTAAATGTTATTTTTCTTGAATGAGCAGACTGACTTTCCCCACAATCAGAGGTTACATACAAACAATAAGTTGTTGAAGGCAATAAATTATTCAACTCTACTGATAAGTCAGTCACAGATACCGAAGAATAAACACTCGCACCCAATGGTTTGTAATACACATTCCATTGATTATGATTTGTATCTGCATCTTCCCATAAAACAATTGCACTATTGCCTATTATTTCTGCAACTTCAGGTATAGATGTAGGAGGAGTACATGTTGTAGTATATAAAGACACATTGTCTATTGCTGCTGGTATTTGAATATCTTCTTCAGAAGTATATCCCCATGTCAAAAATACCAAACGCTTATCCCCTCTTATATTATCCAAAAATATCTTTTCATTTTGCCAAGAGTCAGAAGCATAAAGCAATGCTATTCTTTCATCTTCTGTAGGAAAACCATTTGTAGGAGGAGTATCGTATGTTGTTAAATAAACTGCAAGTCCTGTATTAACATTTTCCCCTGTTGAGCGTCCTTTAAGCTTCCAATCAAAAGACAATTCAAACAAATCATCTGTTTCCCCAAATGAGAAATCTTTCCAGATATAAGAATAAGTTATGTTTGATGAAGATTCTGCAGAATAAGTCAAACCATTATCTATAGAAATATAGGCTGCAGAAGGCGTATTGACAGAGGTAGCATTTCCTATTGTCCAAACATTATTTGTTTCGTTGTTTGTAGTGTGCCAAGTGATTGCATCTTCTGAATTATCAAACGATGTAGAATAAGGAATCGTTGCTCCAGCTTCTTTTGTTGTAAATCTTGCTACTGCCCAAGGAGAAACAATAGAGTTTCCACATACACTTCTTACTCCAAATATATAATCTGTTGTAGGCAATAAGCCACTCACATCTATATTCTCTGTAGTTGAAATAGCTATAGGAGTTATCGTATTAAGCAATTCTTCATCTGTTCCTGCTACTACTACATATTCCCAAGTTGTTGCACTTGCCCAAGTTTTGAAATATGCTTCTGCAGCAGTTGATGTAATTCTTGAAATTTCTATTCCATAAGGCATTTGACACTCACTCCATTCCTCTACAGATATATCATCAATAAAGATTATGTTATTCAAAGTGTAAGCAGATGTTTCTCCATAAAAGGCAAATCTTACTTCACCTCTTAAGGCTTGATTATTTGCATCAACTAACTTATATGCATATCGTGTCATTTGATTATTCAAATCAGAAAAATCATGAGTTGTATCAGAATCTCCATCTGCAAATACTATGCTATTGTTAATATTCCATGTCTCACCAGCATCAGTAGAAACCAATACTACAAACTTATTACTTGAACTTAAATTCTCATTTCTTGCTCCTAAATCAAAGGCTATTTGCTTTATGCTTGAGCCATCACCCAAATCAATTATTGGAGAGAACGCCCAATTACTTCTTGTTGCTGAAGACAAATCTAATTTAAGTACATTTGAAGTTTGATTTCCTATGCTTTCATTTTCTATTTTCCAAGTATTAGATACAGAAGCAAGTTGAGATGTTGCTATTGTAGCACTTTGAGACAAGATGCCTGAATAAATATCCCAACAAGAAGGAGCAGTCAATACATTAGTTTCAAAAGTTTCATACCAAGTATCTTCAACTATTACACAAGGAGTTGTTATATTTTGAAGTTCTGAATAAGAAATTTCAGTATTTGAACACATTACTCCTATTTGAAAATCATAAATTGTTTGATATTCTATTCCTTCTGTTATAGTATAAGGGAAACTACTTTCAGTTAAATTTTCTATTTCTATGTAATCTAATGATTGATTAGCCTTATATCTAATGCTATAATAAAGGCCTTCATTAATTTCATCATTAATATTTACAATGATTGAAGGGCTAATTGTATCTACAAAACTTAAACTTAGGTTTACATCTGAAGAACAATTATGAGACATTATCTTTATATTATCTACAATTCCTGCAGGTTGATTTCCTAAGATGTGGTCATTTTTCCATCTAAATACCAAATCATAAACCCCTAAATAGGAATTTGATAAAGCCTTTCTATAAGTTTTCCATTCAGCACTACCCGACAAATATGTATTTCCATTATATGATATTATATTATAAGCCTCGTTAAGTGTATCTCCTTGAGGAATTAAATAAACTGATAAATTATCATATTCCCCTTCCCCTAAACACTTCCAATCAAAAGAAAGCTCAAATTCTGCAGATGGAGCAAAAGACACAGGAAATGAAGCAAAGGACTCTGCTACTATAGTTTTATTATATGTAGCTGTTGCTCCATTATCTTGAGAAACATACAAAGCTTTACCATTAATAGATGTAGATGTATTGTTTTCTGCATTTCCAACAACCCAAGGATTTGTTGTTCCTGTAAAAGTCATTATTGGTGTTGTTTCGGTAGTATCAAAGTCCATTGAAATAGGTAATGAATAAGCAAAAGGTATAGTTTTTATAATAGGACTTGTCCATTCCCCTCCACAGTTTTGCTTTACTGCAAAAGCGTAAGTTGTTCCCGTTGTCAATCCTTCTACTATAAAAGGAAGCTCATAATTAACAGGTATTGTTAATGTAGTAGCATTATTTATATTAAATACACTATCCACTCCTATTGGTGCATAAGCAAGTATTACACCCGCTTGAGAAATATTTCCAGTGTTATAAGACACTAAAGCCGATTGTGAAGCAGGTCTTACAGTGAAGCCATAAACATCTGGACAAGCAGGTATTGAACTTATAGAAAAGTCATCTACATAAAACGATTGAGAAGCCTCTCTAATCACTAAAGCTATACGAACATCTCCTACATAAGAGTTTAGTAAAGCTTCTGCTGTTTCCCATTCGTCAATACTTGCATTTGCAGTATTAAAACTTGTAAGCAAAACAAAGTTTGCAGTATCCGACATTGATGAATAAGAAAATGAACTATCAAGAATATAAACATCAATTTTCGGAAGATTAACAGAACTATTAGGCAATCTATATTTGAAATTCAAACGTTCATTTCCTGTTAATTCAAAAACAGGACTTATTATCCATTCTGAAAAACCTGAAGATGTAGAAGCAGTTGTCCCTACAAAACTTAAAGCAGGAGAATTATTGACTCCTTCATTAGAAGCAGAAGACCAATAATAAGCTCCATTGCTTTTAACATTAAACCAACAATTAGGCGCAGGTCTATTTCCCATAAACACATCAGGAGAGTCAATAAAAGAATAGAAGTTTTCTATATACGGAAATTCACTTATAGGATTACACAATGTATACCTTATATAAGTATCAGAAACAAATGCTTGCTCTGATTCACCACAAATAGCTTTTACTCTAAACTCTACATTTGAAGCATATGACAAATCACCAAACTCAATAGGACTTGTGCTTTGCACATTATTCCAAACAGTATCTCCAACATATCTATACTCTACCAAGTATTCTACATTATCATTCAAAGAATCCACTACATCAATTCTCATAGCAACGGATTCTCCTTCATCTTGCATTGTTACATTAAAGTTATTAACTCTTGCACATGGGGTAGAAAATATACTAATATTGTCAATAGCAGCAGGAGGATTTTGTCCACCCACATTATTATTTCGCCAAGAAAAAACCAATTTATAACTTCCCTCTTCCAAATCATTAGGGAATGGAATACTTACTCTTTTCCATTGATTATTAGTTGAAAAATCTTGATAAATCACACGATTTATTCCAGACTCATCAAAAGGAGATAATAATATCATTAAATAATCATAGGTGTTTTCACCAACTGATTTATAATCAAAAGTAAGTCCATAATAATTACCTTGTTCTGCATGCATTAAAACATAAGCATCAGCAACAGAAGTCGTTGATGTGCTATATGAATTTGTTGTTCCATTAGTACTACTTATATATAAAGCATTCCCTGTTGTTAATTCCCCGTCTTCATTAAAAGTATTATTAACTGCAGAACCTATATACCATTTATTAACATTAGGATTATCAAAATACCAATTTGAAACCATTGATAAATTATCAAAATTCTGCTCGTATGGTATTGAAATAAAATTATCCTCTGTTGCAAGCGTCTCAAAATCTTTAACAACTTCCGAACTAATTCCACTACTGCATATAGTCCAAACCTTAACTTGATATCTTGTATATGAATCAAGGCCTGTTATAGTATAAGTATTAGCACTGACACTTTCATTCACCTCTGTCCAAACCTCTTCTGTATCTTTCTTATATGCAATACCAAATAAAACAGATGATTCATCAACAGGAGTCCAACTAACTGTCGCTTCTTCATGTCCTATTGTTTCAGAAGCAATTTGTACATTAGAAGGTGGATAACAAAACTCTCCTAATTCTCCATATTCTATTTTAATTACAGGACGCTCATCTCTATAACCCGATTGTGGAGTAAGAACGCTATTTATTGTATATGATTGAGCGTCATTAAAAGTAGATAAAACAGAGTTTGGTTCTGTGTTTATTTTATAGGATAAAGCACCTCCATACCATGAAGTTCCATCTCTTATAAAACATATCAACAAATTATCTTCTCCTGAATAGTTAAAAGGATTTGTTAGTGTAAAATTAACCCAACCAACAGCGTTTTGGTCCAATCCTGTATATACTTCTACAAAGCCCTCAGGAGAAGAATAGGTTGTTAGAGTATTATCCGAAACTTCTTTCATATAAATCTTAACCGTTCCATCACTCCAATCCCCTTGTGTGCAATAAAAACTAATACTTGTAATAGTTCCTGCCTGCAAATCCTCAGATTTGTAAAGCATTTGAGTATAAGAATCCTCATAAAAATGACAAGCAGGATAATATTGAGAGGTTTGAGTAGATGAAACATCTCCTACAATTATTGTGTTTTGAGATGATAATTGTAGTGTAAAGATAAGAATTGTTAAAAATACCAATAATCTTTTCATATTTAATGTATTAAATAAACCAAAATGAACTTGCAAAATTATCATATTTTTTGATTGATAGCAAAAAATCAAGACTTGATTTAATGTTTTCAAGAATTAACATTCTCTTTCTTTGTTTCATTTGAGTTTTTCTTTATGAAAATCTATTTTCTCTTTGTGAAAATGAATTATCTCTTGAAGAAAATGAATTATCTCTTGAAAAAAACGAATTGTCTTTTTGAAAAAGCACATGAATTCTTTGAAAAAAAGAGGGCGACTCTTTGAAAGAATCGCCCTCTTGTGTGTATTTGATTGTTGAAAAATTATTCAACTATCAATTTTTGTGTACTGATTACGTTGTCAGTTACTATTCTAACGTAGTAAACTCCACTTGCCATGTCACTAACGTTGATTGTGTAACGGCTTGTGCCTGCACTGATAGCTTCTTGACTTAATATTCTTCCTTGAATATCGCTGATTACTATCTTAGCGTCTTGGTTCAATCCGTTGATTTCTAGTGTAGTTTGTGTGTTTGCTGGGTTAGGATAAACTACTGCATTGATTTGGTTTGCTATTGCATCGTTCAATCCTGATAGAGTGAAGGTTTCTACTGCTCCGTATGTTGTTCCTGCTTCATTTGTTATGTAAGCACGGAAGAAGTATGTTTGTCCTTCTACTAAATCATTTACTGATTGGCTGAATGCGTTAGCGTTTAGTGTTGCAACTACGTTTTGTACTCCTGCATCTTCTAATGTAAAGTCTGCCATTGTTGATAATGCAAATCCTACTGTAAAGTTTTCAGAGTTACCTGCACTTACTAATGTTCCGTTCAATGTTGCAGATGTGTTTCCTACTTCTGTAGCTGGAGTTGTTGCAACTTCTCCTTCTACTACTACAACAGGT
>JAZRCB010000024.1:0-50100 GCA_045635365.1 Candidatus Onthomorpha sp. | reverse complement strand
TGGATGACAAGGAGTCTGATACATTCGAGGAGGGTACTCCCAAGCGAAATGCACGAAGCCTGATGGTGAATGGTGTGAACTTTCAGGCAGACAAGGAACTGATTATGAATGTTGACAAACGTTGCGAATTGAAACGTGCAGGGGTAAGTCGTCTTCGTCGCTCACCGTTCACCAAGGAAGAACATCTGCAGAAGGCTTTGCAATATCTGGAATCATATGGAGCTCTGAGGGTGAAGCATTACATGGAGCTTACCGGACTTTCGCATACGGCTGCCGCTAGAGAACTTTGTGAATTTGAAGATGATGCCACATCGGGCATTACCTCAATCGGTCGTTTTGCTGGTAAGGTATATATAAAGCGGCCACAAGAAGAGATGAAGGATGTTCTCCAAATATCTTTCTCTTATAATATGTAGCGAAAAAGGTTGTCTATGTACAACCATATAGGCAACATAGAAGCAGTCAAGTGCTCCTATGTTGCTATTTCTTACTTTCCGATGCAGAATTTTGAGAATACGTTTCCTAATAATTCTTCTGTGGTAACTTCTCCCGTGATTTCTCCAAGATAGTGTAATGCTTCTTGTATATCTATTGCTACTATATCTGTTGGCATTCCTGTTTGTAGGTTTTCTTTTGCCGTTTTTAAAGCTTGACAAGTTCTTTGCATTGCTTCATAGTGTCTAACGTTAGTCATTAAGATATTTGAGCTTTGTAAATTTCTTTGGCTAATTATTGTAATTCTATTTATTATTTCTTCTATTCCTTCTTTATTTTTTGCTGATGCTTTTACAGCTCCCATTGTTTGCCAATCGCGGTCTTCACTTGGTAATAAAGACTCTTCATTATCGTATTTATTTGCAACAATTATAATCTTTTTACCTTTTAAACTTACTTCTTTATCTATTTGAATTAAGTCGTATTGAGCTTCTTCTGGTATCATTTCTTGTACATCGCAAACATATAATATTATATTTGATTTCTCTATTGATTTATATGAGCGACTGATTCCTTCTTGCTCTATTACGTCTTGAGATTCTCTTACTCCTGCTGTGTCTATAAATCTATATTCTATGCCATGTAAGTTTACCATCTCTTCTATTGTATCTCTTGTTGTTCCTGATATTGGCGATACTATTGCTCTTTCGTCATTTAGGATTGCATTAAATAGTGTTGATTTTCCTGCATTTGGTTTACCTATAATGGCGATTGGGATTCCATTTTTAAAGGCATTTCCCATATCAAATGAATTCATTAGTCTATTTAATGCGTTTTCTATATTAGTCATTGAGGCTTTCAATTGACTACGATGTGCAAATTCTACGTCTTCTTCTGAAAAATCCAATTCTAATACTAATTGTGTTTGCAAATCTACTAAGTCTTTGCGTAATATTGTTAGAGCTTTTTGATATCCTCCTTTAAGTTGTTTTAATGCAAGTTCGTGTGCTATGGCTGTTCTTGAGTGTATCAAGTCTGCAACGGCTTCTGCTTGTGACAAGTTCATCTTTCCATTTAGAAAGGCTCTTTGTGAGAATTCTCCATTTTTTGCCATTCTTGCTCCTAAGGCTACAATAGTTTTTAGGATTTCTTGTTGTATGTAGATTGAACCGTGATGAGATATTTCTACAAGGTCTTCTCCTGTGTATGAGTATGGGTTATGAAAGATTGTGCAAACAACTTCATCTATTACTCTATTGTTTAAGTCTATTATGTTTCCGTGTTTTACTTTTGGCTTTTTTGAAAATTTAACATCTATCTTCTTGCCTCTTAAAGGACGATAGATTTGCTTAAATATGTTTATAGCATTCTCTCCTGTTAATCTTATTATTCCTATGGCTGATGCTACGTTTCCTGTTGCAGGAGCACATATTGTTTCTAATTGTCTGATTGATTTTGCTCTTTCCATATCGCGTTTTGTTTTTTTTATTGCTTTTTCAATTTTGCTAATTCATCTCTGCATTTTGCTGCTTTTACGAAATCTAATTCCTCTACAGCTAAATACATTTGTTCTTCTAATTGTTTGATTTTTCTTTCTAAGTTTCGTGAATTTAATTCTTCGTTTTGATAATTTAATTCTTCGTTTCGTTTTTTTGTTTCTTCGTTTAATTTTAGTGTATCATTTGTATTGTCTTGATAGTGTCTTAGGGTTGAGATATTATCATTTAATGTCCTCTTGACTTGTTGTGGAATTATATTGTGTTCTTCATTATATGCTTGTTGCTTTTGACGATTTCTTGTATTTTCATCTATTGCTCTTTGCATACTTTTTGTTATTTTGTCTGCATAAAGTATCGCTCTACTATTTGCATTTCTCGCTGCACGTCCTATAGTTTGTATAAGAGCTTTATCATTTCTCAAAAAGCCTTCTTTATCTGCATCAAGTATTGCTACTAAACTTACTTCCGGTAAGTCTAAACCTTCCCTCAATAAATTAACACCTATAAGTACATCAAACACTCCTACTCTCAATTCTTGCATTATTTCTACTCTTTCCAATGTTTCTACATCTGAGTGTATGTATTTATTGCGTATTCCTAAATTCGTTAAATAACGACTTAATTCTTCTGCCATACGCTTTGTAAGAGTTGTTACAAGCACTCTTTCTTGTCTGCCTACGATTTTTTCTATTTCATCAAGCAAATCATCTATTTGTGTTGAAGCTGGGTGTATTTCTATCAACGGATCTAATAATCCTGTTGGACGTATTATTTGTTCTACTATTACTCCCTCAGATTCTGCTATTTCAAACTCTGCAGGTGTTGCAGATATATAAATAGTTTCTTTATGTAATTCTTGAAATTCATCAAATTTCAATGGTCTATTGTCAAATGCAGAAGGCAATCTAAAACCATATTGTACCAAAGATTCTTTTCTTGATCTATCACCCCCATACATAGCTCTAATTTGTGGAACAGTAACGTGGCTTTCATCAATTACTAAAAGAAAATCTTCAGGGAAATAATCTATCAAACAGAAAGGACGAGAACCTGGTTTCCTTCCATCAAAATATCTTGAGTAGTTTTCTATTCCGCTACAATAGCCTAACTCTTGTAGCATTTCCAAATCATTATTTACTCTCTCTTCTAAACGCTTTGCTTCTAAATTCAACCCCAATTCTCTAAATTCTTCACATCTTTCAAACATATCTAATTGGATTTGTTTTAAGACGCGAGGAAGTGTATCTTTATTTGTCAAGAAATTTCCTGCAGGATAGATAATGATATCGCTTCTTTTATCTATTCTTTGTCCACTTACAGGATCAATACTTTCTATTGCTTCAACCTCATCGTCAAAGAAGATAAGCCTATAAGCATAATCTAAATAAGGAGGATAGATGTCTATTACATCTCCTTTTACCCTAAATTTACCTCTTGAAAACTCTATTTCGTTTCTTGAGTACAGGCTATCAACTAATTCTAATAGAAATTTATTTCTTTCAAGACGCTGACCAAGACTAATATAGATTGTTCCATTTGCAAAGTCTTCAGGATTACCTATACCATAAATACAAGAAACTGAACTTACAACAATAACATCTTTTCGGCCAGACAATAAAGCTGATGCTGCTGAAAGTCTTAATTTTTCTAATTCGTCATTAATAGACAAATCTTTTTCTATATATGTATTTGTTTGTGCGATATATGCCTCTGGTTGATAGTAATCATAGTATGAAACAAAGTATTCAACTGCATTATCAGGAAAGAAATTTTTAAACTCACTATATAATTGTGCCGCCAATGTTTTATTGTGGCTCATTACTAATGTAGGTTTATTTAATTGTTGAATTACATTTGCTATAGTAAATGTTTTACCCGATCCAGTAACTCCTTGCAATACCTGAGCTTTTGTTCCTTCTTGTATTCCCTTTACAAGTTGAGCAATAGCTTGAGGTTGATCCCCCATTGGTGCAAAATCAGATTGGAGTTTAAAATTCATAATCAAAAGTTTGTTCTATTAAAGACAATATTTCTTCAACTTCATCATAGCTATCTGTAGTAACTAAACGTATTCTATAAGGTTTGAAATTATTTAATCCTCTAAAGTATCCACTATAAAACTTTCTCATTTCCAAAATAGCATACCTATCCCCTCTCCATTCTCTCAATCCTCTCAAATGTTCTTTACAAGCATCTATTCTTTCTTTAATCCCAAATAAAGAAGCTTGTTTGCCTTCCAATAAATCCTTGCATTGTCTAAAGATAAAAGGATTACCCATAGCTGCACGACCAATCAAAATTCCATCTACCCCATATCTGTTTTTGTATTCCAACATTTTCTCTGCAGAATCTATATCTCCATTACCAAAAACAGGAATATTCATTCGTGGATTGTTCTTCACCTCACCTATAAGAGTCCAATCAGCTTCACCTTTATACATTTGACTTCTCGTCCTTCCATGAATGCTTATTAATTGAACCCCTACATCTTGCATTCTTTCTGCAACCTCAACTATAGGTTTATTATCATCACTATAGCCTAATCTTGTTTTAACACTCACAGGAATACTTACACTTTCTACAACCTTCTTTGTAAGATACTCCATTTTGTCAATGTCATTAAGAATTCCGCTTCCACAACCTTTTCCTGCGACTTTCTTAACCGGACAACCCCAATTAATATCAATCCAATCGCAAGAAGATTGTGCTGCTAACTCAGCTGCTTCTCTTAAACTCGTTTCATTATTTCCAAAAATCTGAATAGCCAAAGGACGTTCTTCTTCTTTAAAATCCATTTTCTTGCAAGAAGATTCTATACCTCGCGCTAAAGCATCTGATGAAATAAACTCACTAAATAATACATCTACTCCATATTTCTTACAAATTTGTCTAAAACATGGAGTTGTTACTGCTTCCATTGGAGACAATCCCAATGAAAATTCCGGTAAAATATTTTTTATTCTCATAAATTTTATCCTACTTGCAAAGATACAAAATTTATTTAGAAAAAAGAAAAATGGTCAAACTCTTTATTCATCTAAAGAATTTGACCATCTATTATAATAAATTCAAAAGCTATTTAACGACTTTTTCTACTACTAATTTGAATCCTATTCCATGCTGATTTAAAAGACTCACAGATCCATCTAACTGCAAATATCTTCTCAATCTAGTAATATAAACATCCATACTTCTTGCATTAAAATAGTCATCATTTTTCCAAACAGTGCGTAATATTTCCTCTCTTGTTACAATTGCGTTTTTATGTTCGCAAAAGACTCTTAACAATTCTCCCTCTTTTGTCGTAAGTTTTATTGTTTGAGTTTCTTCTTGATTTTCGGGATTGATATATGTTAAGTAACGTCCACTAAAGTCAAAATAAAAATTACCAAAAGAATAAGTTATTAATTTCTTTGTTAAATTCTGTATAGATAGTCTTTTCTTGATATTGCGTATTTTTAGTAATAATGCTTCAGTATCTATGGGTTTTACCAAGTAATCTTCAGCTCCTAATCTTAAACCATGTAAGCGATATTTTCGTTCTTCTCTTGCTGTACAAAATATAAAAGGAATATTTAATTCAACACTTTCTATATAAGAAGCAACTTCAAAACCATCTTTCTTAGGTATAGAAACATCTAAAATACATAAAGAATAATTCTTTTCTTTCAAACGTCGTACTGCCTCTACTCCATTTTCAGCTATGTCGCAGACATAACCCTCTTGAGACAAACATTCACTCATCATATTAGTAAATTGAGCATCATTATCTGCCAACAATATTTTAAATGTTTTCATAGATACTTATTTTCTATTATTTGAGTTTTAATTCACGCTTTTGAACAATCTATTCCATCTAACCTTTTTCAACAACGATTGATCTTTATTAATAGACATCCAAATCAAAGAAGCTTTACCCACGATGTGGTCCTCAGGCACAAATCCCCAATAACGACTATCTGCAGAATTATGACGATTATCACCCATCATGAAATAATAATCCATCTTAAATGTATAGTCTTTTGCTTTCTGACCATTGATGTAGTATTCGCCATTTATTTTTTCTAAAGTATTCTTTTCAAATACAACAATGGCTCTTTGATAAAGTTCAACATTTTCTTCGGTCAATTCTACTTTCATTCCTTTCGCAGGAATCAAAACAGGACCATAAAAGTCATTGTTCCATGTTAATTTCTCGCTATGAGGGAACATACTCATATCTCTAAATCCTTTTTTACTTATTACAGGTACAACTTCTTCCACATAAGGTAGATTTTCTATTTGAGTTTTTATCTCATTTGACAAAGGTAATGTAGCATAATTTACAAGTTTATTTACATCTACACTATCAACCCCTGCTTGTAAAAGGAATCCTTGTTTATCGTAAATATCAGGGTGAATAAATAATTTGCATAAAAACTTAGCTTGTTGTTGATTATCCCCTCCTATAGTTACATTTCCTTCAAGTGCTTCTACCTCAACAAAAGGATTTGTTGACAAAACTTCTATTTGTTGAGAAGTTAAATTAATGTAATAAAAATAATACATCATTGCCATATCCTCTTTAGAAACACCCATTTCCAACAACTCTTTTTCATTAATAGTAGTATTATCTACAGTTTTTATTTTATGAGTTAATTGATATTCTTCAGGACTTTCTATAGGTTTACCATTTATATGAATTACCGCATTTTCAACCGAAAGCGTTTCTCCTGGCAACCCAACGCAAGTTTTAATAAAATTCTCTTTTTTATCAATTGGTCTTGATATTATTTCACCAAACTCATCTTTATTTGACCATACTCTATCTCTTCCAAAACGTCTAACCAAAGAATAGTAACTTTCATTAGATTGATAGTAAGTTGAAACAGTATCACCATCAGGATAATTAAATACAACAGCATCTCCTCTTTTCACATTTCCCAATCCTGGTAAACGATGATAATCAAGCTCTATCCAATCAAGATAACTCTTTGTATTAAATCCGGGAATAGTATGATGCATTAAAGGTAATGCTAAAGGAGTATTAGGAATTCTTGGACCATAAGCAAGTTTACTTACAAATAAACAATCCCCTACCAAAAGTGATTTTTCCATTGAAGAGGATGGAATCATATAAGACTCAAAGAACATTGAGCGAATAATACTTGCTGCAACAACAGCAAATACAATAGAATCAACCCAATCTCTCACAGCTGATATTTTATATTCAGGTAAATCCTTAGGATGAGTATATATCTCTTTTTTAGAAAATCCTAATATAGGTAATATAATAAATGGAATTAAAATAGATATTAATTGATACCAAAAGCCATACTTCTTAAAACACTTTACAGTCTCTACAATCATCAACATAATTATAAAGACATTTAAGAAAGGTATCATACAATAAAGAAACCACCATTTCTTTTTATCAATAATCTTTACCCAACACCAAATATTCCAAAAAGGAATAAGTACATAATATGGTTTATAACCCGCCTTTTCAAATATTTTCCAAAGACCTAAAAGACTTAAAGCAAATCCCAAAAATATGAGAATCAAGTAAATATCCATAATGTTTTTAGATTAAAATAATAAATAACAAGATTTAACGTTAGATTACAAAAAATTATTGTTAAAAGTTTATGAAAAAAATAACATTACTCTTCGGTTTAATAATCTTAAACTTTGTTTCCCTCGCACAAAACAAAGATTCATTACATTCAGCAACTACAAAGACAGGACAAACTCTTGCTTTAATAAATTACTTTTATGTAGATACTGCAAATTTAGAAAGAATATCTGAAAAAGGTATTGAATCTATGCTAAAAGAACTTGACCCTCATTCAATATTTATAAGTAAAGATGAAGTCAAAAAGATGAATGAACCATTAGAAGGCAACTTTGATGGTATTGGTGTAAGCTTTCAATTTATGAACGACAGCATACACGTTGTTGAAGTCATAAGTGGAGGACCTGCAGAAAAAGTAGGAATGTTAGCAGGCGACATAATAATAAAAGTAGATAATGATGTTGCAACAGGCGATACAATAAAAAATGATTGGGTTTTCAAACATTTAAGAGGCGAAAAAGGAACTAAAGTTAAAGTCACAGTAAAAAGAGCCAATAGAAAAGAGCCGATAGTTTTCAATATTACAAGAGATAAAATCCCTATTCATAGCATAGACACATGGTTTATGGTAGATGAACAAATTGGATACATAAGACTAAGTCGATTTGCACAAACCTCTTCAGAAGAGTTTTTAGAAGCAATAAAATCTCTTAAAAAAGAAGGAATGAAAGACCTAATATTTGATTTACGTGGTAATGGAGGTGGATACTTAAATATTGCGTGGGAAATAGCTGATCATTTCTTAGCAGGACAGAAAATGATTGTCTATACCGAAGGAATACACTCTCCAAAACAACCATACAACACAATGAAAAAAGGAATCTTTGAAGAAGGAAGACTTATTATTTTAGTTGATGAATATTCTGCCTCTGCTAGCGAAATTGTAAGTGGAGCTGTGCAAGATTGGGACAGAGGAATTATTCTTGGGAGAAGAACTTTTGGAAAAGGATTAGTACAAAGACCATTCACATTAGAAGACAAATCACAAATAAGACTTACAACATCAAGATACTACACACCAAGTGGAAGATGTATTCAAAAACCTTATGAAGATGGTGTAGAAGCATATCAAAACGATTATGCAGAACGCTATAAACAAGGCGAAATGACAAACGCAGACTCCATACATTTTGCCGATAGTTTAAAATACAAAACCAATAATGGGAGAATAGTATATGGAGGAGGAGGAATAATGCCAGACATATTTATTCCAATGGATACATCAAGAGCCTCAGACTATTTAATAAACCTTCGTTCAAAGAGTTTATTTAACAACTATGCACTACAATGGGTTGAAGAAAATCGTGAAGATTTCTTAAAGAAAGCTCCAGACTTCAAAGAATTTGAAAAAGAATACGACAAACTAAACCTATTAAAACACTTTGAAGCATATGCAGAAAAAGAAGGAGTTACTAAAAATGAAATCAAAAAAGAATGGGTTAATCAAATAGTTATGGATTATTTAAAGAAAGAAATAAACGATACTAACGCTGTTTCTTTCCAAAGCTACGAAGACTATGCAAAAATGCTAACTAACAAAGACAAATTAGTCGCTGAAATAATAGAAAAAGCTAAAAAAGAAGACAAAAACGCCGAAAGACTTAATAGAGAATCAGAACAATACATCGCAGCAACTCTAAAAGCCTTAATAGCACGCAACCTTTATGGCACAAAATACTTCTATATGTGTACCAAAGAAACAGATAAAGAGTTTAAAAAGGCAATAGAAATCCTTAAAAGCGAAGAATACAACAAGATATTATCAGTACCAATTAGAAATTAATTGGCACTGATAATCCAAATCTTTGTTTGTATTGAAGAGTTGTATTGAAATCTTTATCCATTATCGCTTGAACATTTATAAAAGCAGTTAAGTGTTTACTCACTTTTATATTGACAAAGATTTCACTATTAATATCTGTATCAAGCAAAGGCTTATTATAATCATAAAAGAAATCTAACTTCACTAAAAGGTTTACATTCTTAAATATATCCTTTTGGAAAAAGAATTTAGCGTAAGAACCTAATGAGAATAACGCCATTTGACCAGGTTCTGTAAAACCAAAAATTTGATTACCTTTTAACCTATTATCTGTAACTACTGTTGTTTTACCTGTAAGGAAAGAAAGTAGTGTTGAAAATCCTTTATTTTTATATTCCCAACCAACAGAAGAAGTAATTGTAATAGGAGAAATTGGAGCAGAAATCAAAGCTCCATCTTTAAACCCTTCATCAAATTGAGATTTCAAGTTTACCAAAGCAGAATAGTTCCAAGACTTATACATTTTTCTTGAATAAATAGAGTTTAATTCTATCTTGTCATCACTCTTTTGAAACTCGTTTGCCTTATCCTTAAAACCATTTCCTGTTTTATCTTGCCAAATCATACCATAGGCCAACTCAATAGAATTATCCCATTGATTGTTTCCTTTCTTGTAATTAAAGAATCCTTTATAGAAAGAAGAAAATGCAAAAGATGAAAATCCACCTGCTGACCAATTTGAAAGCGTTGCCTGTTCCGAATTCAATAAAATACTATTCTTCAAAGTCCAATACTTCACACTATCTTTTGGTGTTTCTTGAGCGACAATAGTAACTTGCAATAAAATTGCTAACACTAGTACAAAATACTTTTTCATTTCTTTACTTTAATTTATTTAATTTATACAATAAAACTACTTCACTTACTATGCTTAACAAAGCCAATAAAACCAATAGGAAGGTAAATGAAAATCCTACATCTGAAGATTTGAATTGACTTTCTGTTAATTTTCGTGTATCAAAAACTCTTGTATTAGAATATTTGTCTAATAACTTTGAAAGCTCTTTACCATCATAGAATTCCAAAAGGCTTTCACGAGAAGAATAATTCATAGAGAATCCCGCAAAGACCTCTCCTTTCTTTACAAGATTATAATTACCCGCATTCTTTATTTGATTATAAGGATTCAAAGAAATATTTGATTGATTCTTCGTTATATTTGGAATAAAATCCGTTGAATCCTTAACAGATTGCACAACGAATAAATCCTCTTCATCAAAAGCCTTATCAATAGGTAATTTCACCAATTCTCTTTCTCCTATTGTATAATAGAAATCTGTTTTAATTTGACTCAAAACACACATATTCCACATCAAAGGAACAAACAAAGAATTATTTACAAAATCTCCAAACTCTTCCTCTAATCCTACCGAAAACATATAAACATCAGAAGTGCTTTTTGGCGAAATCACAAGAAAATCTTTACCATTAGAGTATTTTAATACACTCTGTTTTGCAGTTGAAGACGAAGATTCAATAGGGAAATATTTTGAAACCGCAGGTAATGAAATCTTGTCAGAAACATTTGTAAAGACATCTTTAAACAAATAATTCTCCTCATCAAACTCATTAACCCTCATATCTTTATTTTGAAGGCTTGAATAAATAGGCAAAGACAAGCTTGACAAGAATGCATTTATGCTTTCCAAATTCATATCCTTAGAAGGTACTATCATCAATGAGCCGGAATTTTCAACAAATCTTTTCAATTCCTCGCTTAAACCCTCTCCTATTTCATTCAATCCATTAAGAATAATCATAGAATAAGTACCAAAAGAATTATAATTAGGATTTGCAACACTCTCATTATGTAAGCTCACTTGCTCATCTGTAGCGAACAATCTCTTTAAATAAGCATTTTCTGTTGATTGATTTAAAGACAAAACTTTCACCTTATCTCTAACATTCAAAGTAAAGTAAAAATCATTATCAAACAATACAGGAGAATCCTCTATAGCAACCTTAGAATGTAAGACTCCACTACGACTTATAGTGAAATTTAAGTTCACTACCTTACGTTCATTTGCCAATAAATCCACACTACTAATCGCTACTTGCTCCCCACCTACAATTAGTTTTAAAGGAAGTTTCTCAACATCATCTTCTGATGAATTTTTAAGACTAACCTTTAACTCCAAATCCGATTGAGGCATTATAGATTTAGATTCAATCCATAGGCTATCTATAAATACATTACTTTGATTTTTAACCTCTAAAGGAACAAATATATTCTCAATACTATCTTGTTTCAAGTTGTTTTCATCAATGAAAATCTTTTGAAAATCAGAAACAAAAAAGCATCTCTTACTATTATTATTTGTTTGATTAAGTAATTTATGAGCAGTGTTGTAAATTTCGCTAAACATCTTTGAAGTAGGAGTAATTTCCACTTCCGACAAAGACTGCAAAAACATTTCTCTATTCATAAAATGTCTTTCTTTCCCCGCCAAATCCATAGTAAGCAAGCAAAACTTATCAGCAGAAGAATAACTTTCAACAATTTCTTTTGCCTTTAACTTTGCCTTATCCAACATTATACCCTTGTCAGAGGCATTTTGCATTGAAAAACTATTATCCACAAAAACAACTACAACATTCTCTCCCTCTTGAACAAGAGCCTTTTGCTCATCTTTAAGATAAGGTTGAGCGAACATCAAAACAACAAAAATCACTATCAAACAACGAAACAACAATAACAACCATTTATACAAGTTATTTTGTTTTCGTGTTCTTATCTCAATATCTCTTAAAACCGAAACATTAGTAAAGTACACCTTTTTATACCTATGAAAGTTAAAAAGATGCACTGCTATAGGAATAACAATAGCAAACAAGCCAAATAAAAAATTTGGATATAGAAACGACATATCAAGTTTGATTTTGTGCAAAATTACAAAATTGTTTTGTAGATTTGAATAAAACACTTAATTTTGTTGAAGAAATAAAACATAAAATCAATAATAAAAAATGAAAAGAAATCTATTATTAATAAGCAATTCTACCAACAGAGGAGAAGCATACTTAGGTTGGTGTAAAGAAATGATACAAAATTTCTGCAACGAAAGTGGAGTTAAAAGAGTATTATTCATTCCTTATGCAGGAGTATCAATGGGATATGACAACTACGAAGCTAAAGTAAAAGCAGTATTCGACACATTAGGATTAGAACTTTATAGCATACACACACAAGCAGACGCAAAAAAAGCAGTTGAAGAAGCAGAATGTATAGCAGTTGGAGGAGGAAATACATTCCATCTTGTATATGAATTATACAAAAACGGAATCATGCAATTAATGTCTGAAAAAGTATTCAACGGAACAGCTTATATGGGTTGGAGTGCAGGAAGTAATGTTGCAGGACCAAGCCTTAAAACAACAAATGATATGCCTATCATTGAACCAGAAAGCTTTGATTGTATGAAACTTGTTCCTTTCCAAATCAACCCTCACTACACTGATTTCTTTGATCCAAAACACGGAGGAGAAACAAGAGATGACCGTTTAAATGAGTTCATTGCAATCAATCCAAACATGTGGGTAGCAGGAGTAAGAGAAGCAACAGCTTTAAGACTTAAAGAAGGAAAACTTTCTTTAATAGGAAGAGACAATAAAATGAAAGTATTCAAACATGGACAAGAACCAGTAGAATACTCATTGACTGATGACATCAATTTCTTGATGAAATAATAAGCAGTGAAAGAAATAGAAATATTAAAAAACGGTGGGGTAATTCTTTATCCCACCGATACTATTTGGGGACTTGGCTGTGATGCCACACAAAAAGAAGCAATCCAAAAAGTAATCAATATAAAAGGAAGAGGAGGCGAAAAACATTTCATTCTCCTTGCAAGAGACATTGAAATGATAAGCCAATATGTAGAGACAATTCCTCAAGAGGCATTAGAATTATTAGAAAACGCTAAAACACCTCTAACAATAATTTATCCAAAAGCAAAAAACCTTCCAATAGAAATGCTATCTTATGATGGTAGCATAGGCATTAGAATACCTCATCACGAGTATTGCCAAAGGCTTTTAAAAGAACTAAATCGTCCAATCGTAAGCACATCTGCAAACATAAGCGGAGAAAAAAGCCCAAGCGACTTTTCAGAAATCTCCCTTGCAATAAAAGAAAACGCAGACTTTATTTCCCCACAAGAATTTCAAGCCCAAAACACACAAGCATCAAGCATTGTAAAAATACTTGAAAGTGGCGAAATCATAAAAATAAGATAACCTTTATCAAAACAAATAAATAGAAAATAAAAAAACGCTCGTTTGTCAATGACTTGCGAGCGTTTTGCTTTATCGTTATTTATCTCCAACTATTTTTTTAATCAATTTCATAACATTCATAATATGATTCCAAAATATTTTCCCACGGTAAAATTCCATCCCCTCCTTGACTTCCTTCAAAATCTTCACAAGGTGTTTCGGATGATTCAAAACGATACAAACCATTATCGCACAAATTACCTTCCCAATCTCGATATGAGTATTTACATTCACAAGAATAATTTGTTCCGCAAGCTACGAATAATATCACAGATGTGATAATTAAAGCTAATTTTTTCATTTTTACCTCCTTCTTTTTTAATGTTGTTAATTTGCGCGCAAAGATACACTTTTTTTTACCCCCCCAAATATTTTTAAAGATATTTTAAAACGTCTTTAAAGGTAGTTTAAAACGCCATTAAAGGCTTTTTAATAAATAGTTTTTCTTAATAAAAAACACCTCATCTCACTGAAAAAATTGACCAAAATCAAGAGTAAATTTGCTGAAATGAAGAGTTATTTTGATAAAACGGCGTGTTATTAAAATAAAACAAAGAATTAATTTGAAAAAACAAAGAAAAATTTTCAAAAAACTTTGTTTTTCCAGTACAAAAACAGCGTTTTTTTTCGCAAAAATCAAGTAAAAAATAGCGTTTTTTGGTCTTAAAAATGCCTTAAATAAGGCTTGAAAATTATTAAATCGTTGATTAATAATGCTTTGCTTAATTCCAAATGCTTAAGGAATTTACAAAGAAAAAAATCAAAGCTCAAAATTTCGCAGTATTTCGGGCTTTGATTTTAATTAAAAAATGTTAAAAAATAAAAAATATTTACTTTATAAGGCTTGACGTATTCTTATCAATTTTTCTAATAAGGCTTCCACTTTGTCGAGTGCAAGCATATTTTTTCCATCACTTAGAGCTTGTGCAGGATTTGGATGAGTCTCCATAAAGATTCCATCAACCCCTACTGCGATTGCAGCTTTTGCTATTGTTTCTATCATTTGTGGCAATCCTCCACTCACGCCTTCGCTTTGGTTTGGTTGTTGAAGAGAGTGTGTAATGTCCATTACTACGGGACAATCAAAGGATTGCATTATTGGAATTGAACGATAATCTACTATTAAGTCTTGATAGCCAAACATTGTTCCTCTATCGGTTAGGAGAATCTTGTTATTGCCAACGGATTTCACCTTATCAGCAACGTGTTTCATTGATTGTGCTGAAAGGAATTGTCCTTTTTTGATATTTACTATTTTATTGGTTTGTGCGGCTGCAAGCAATAGGTCTGTTTGTCGGCATAGGAAGGCAGGGATTTGAAGTATATCTACATATTCTGCTGCAATTGCAGCTTCGTGTGCTGAATGTATGTCGGTTACTACTGGTAATTGATATTTCTTTCTTATTTGTCCAAGTATGTTTAGTGCTTTCTCATCTCCTATTCCACTAAATGAGTCTATTTTTGAACGATTAGCTTTGCGATATGAGGCTTTGAATATTAGGTTTATGCCTAATCTATCGCATATTTGTTTTAATTGTTCGCATATTTCAAAGGGCATTTCTTCGTTTTCTATGACGCAAGGCCCTGCCATAAGGAAAAAATTATTTGATTTGTCTTTTAATTTGCTGTAAAGTTCCATTATTTTTTTGTATTTTCGCACTTTAATTCTACAAAATTGAGAAAATTTTCAGAAATGAAAAAGCAAAAATCTAAAAATATAAAGATTGTTTTATCGCAAAAGGACGAAAAATTACTTGCAAAGTATTGTGTGTCAAACAAATTAACACCTAAGCGAGCAATTAAAAAGATTTTGCACGATTTCTTGTTAGAAAACGTTGAGCCAATAAAGACTGAGGCTGAAAATCAATTAGAATTATTCAAGCCAAGACAAATGAATATTTTTGATTAGAGTGCTTCCCAACCTTCTATTGCTGTCTTAATGTGAGAGTATATAACAGTTTTGTTTAGAATCTTCTTTTCCCTGTCTAAGATATAGATTTCTGGGGTACGAATTATGTCTATTCCGTAACGTTGTTTTAGTTCTTGTGGACTTATCTTCCAATTTGTCCAAGGATAATTGCCTTCATCTGACTTATCTCCTAACTCTATTGAAACAATTTTTGCATTGTATCTTTTAGAATCTTTTGTATAGAAATCCATTAAGTCATTAAAATTCTTATTACAACTTTCGCATGTTGCAGAGTGAAATAAGACAACTGTGTATTTTGAATCTAATGTATCAAGATTATTTATGTTTGGAAACTTGTTTGAAGGCAAGAATGGTTTTATTGCCTCTATGTTTTCGTTATGTTTATCTATTTCGCTTGGGCTTATCCATGGGGTTTTGCCTTGATTAAGGAAATTTTCTACTAATTGAACATAGATACTTTCATTGAAAGAGAATGGCATAAATGGTAGTTTTTCTAAATAAAGGTCAATAACAAATTTGGAATACACCTCTCCTCCTCTACTATTTGCTGTATCTATAAAATCTTTTATTGCAATATAGACAGAGTCTGCTGATTGCATTGTGATTTCTTCTGTGTATTTCTTAAACTTTTGATAGAAATAAGGAGTTGAAAGTAGTCTTTGGTCGGAGAAAACAAAGTTTTCCCAATATCTTGACCTAATATCGTAAGCATATTCTAAACCTTTTTCTTTTATTAGCTTGCCTTGTCTAAAAAATTTAGGATTTAAGGTTGGATTTTTTATAGAACGATAAAGAATAGTCATTAAATTGTTTGGATATTGCTTGAAAAAGTCTTCTTGAAACTTGGCAAATTGAGCTTTGCTTTCTTTTATCAAAAGGCTCAAAGAGTCTCTTGATGCAGGATTCTTTTTAATACCTGTTTCACATTGAGAAACAAACTCTCTATGTTCTTTATTTATTTTTTGATATTCAAGGTATTTCTGATTTTCTTCGCAACCTTTTACTTCATAAAAGCCGTATGGATAAATATCTATGGTGAAATTTGTATTTTTATCCAAGATGAAAGAAAACAATTTTTGATATTTAGAAGCTACAAGAACCATTCCCATTCGGTAATCTCCTTCTAAGATAAAGCTTCCTTCGTCTGTGATTTGTAAAGAGTCAAGTAAAAACTCCTTTTTCTCTCCATATGAGGAGTAAACATAGATTGTAGAATCTTCAAACTGATGTATCCAAAGTTTTACTTTGTAATGATTTGTTTGTGCTGTAAGTAAATTTGAAAAAATAAAGAATAAAACAAAGATTACTATGTATCGTTTTTTCATAACTTAGATTTTAGTATTTGAATTGACCTTCCTTTAATAGTTTTAGAATATTCTCTAAATTGTCTGCAGGAACATTCTTTGCAACTATCTTATTGTCTTTATCCAATATGAACATTACTGGTGTTTTTTCTACGTCAAAATATTCTCTCCAATCGTAATTAGCAACTAATCCATTTAGATTTATCCATTGAAGTTCTTTTTCGTTTATAAATTTCTTCCAGGCTTCAAGGTCACTTTCTGTATTGATTGCATAAACCTCAAAAGAGTATGCGTCTTTCTTTTCTTTGTATAATTTACTTATCTTTGGAACTTCAACAGAACAATGTCCACAACCTGGAGACCAAAATAAAAGGATTTTAAAGTCTTGTTGGCAAGTCTTAGTTGTATGCCATACTTCTGCACTATCCATACATGCTAAATCGGGAACTTGTTTTCCTAAAAGTAGATTTTCCCATTTGTGTGCTCTTTCTATGTTTTTCTCCATATCACTTGGCGAAACCCAATCTGCTATTCCTGTTTCATAATATGTTTTCATCATATTAACATATATAGCATCGTGTCCCATATATGGGCTTTGAAGATAGCGTTCTGATATGTTATGAATAAGAAAACGTTTCATTCCTTTTGAATCTTTGGATTTGGCAATGACGTTATGTGCATAGTTAATTATTGTATCAACTCTTTCATATTTCATTACATCATTCCAATAGCGATTATAGGTTTCATAAAATACCATTTTAGGTGTTCGTAACAAACCTGCGCAACTAAGGTCTATATTATCAAAATAATGATTCTTGTAATAATACCAACGTTTTGCATTCCATTCTAAAGAATCTGCTGTTCCATCTTCTTTTGTTGGCATTTCAAATTCAGGTATTATTATTGGCTTTGTTGCATTGAATACTTTTGAAAGCAAGTGTTGTGGATATTGATTAATGAACTGATTTTTCATTTTATCATTCTCCTCACTTAATACTTTGAGTTCTTTATTAAATTCTTCTTTGCTTAAATTCTTTTTCTCAAGTTCTTTGAATTTGCTATTGATTTCTTCAGAGTGCTTCATGTAGTCAAAGTAGGCTTTCATCTCCTTGGAAGCAGATTTCACTTCCATGTATTTATTCCAGTTCTCATCTTTGGTTTTTAACTTGATTTTAGTTTCGTTTTGTATCATAATCTCAACAAATCGTCCCTTTAAATCGCTCAAAAAGTAAATACCACTTTCAAGTTTCTTATCTTTAGACTTAAATGTGTAGGTATTCTTTACGTTTTTGGCTGTATCAAGTGCGTAGGTTTTGTCAAGATAATAATGACCAAGTATTAAAGCTGTGTCTTTACTTCCTTCTATTTCTATTTTTATTTCGTATTGAGCTAATAGTTCTTCGTTACAAATCAATAACATCAAGAAACAAATAATTAATTTCAAATATCTCATATGTTTATTCTTTAAATCATTTTATATATTCAACGCAAAATTAGCATTTATATCATAAATCAAGACAAAAAAATCTGCAAAAAGTGAACAAATAAGCCTTCTTTATTATGTCATTTTGTCGTTTTTTAGAACTTGGAACGTTTTTTTCTGTTATTTGTATTGAATCATAAAATACAAAAATATGGAAACAACAAAGTTAAAATTAGACAATCTTAATCGTTTTGCTCATAACCTTATTTCAGAAGCAAGAGATGGAAAATTAGATCCAGTAATTGGAAGAGATGAACAAATACGAAGAGTTTTGCAAATTCTTTCTCGTAGAACAAAGAACAATCCTGTTTTAGTGGGTGAACCTGGTGTTGGTAAAACTGCAATAGCTGAAGGTTTAGCTCAAAGAATTTTCAAAAAAGATGTACCTGAAAATTTAAAGGACAAGTTGATTTACTCTCTTGATATGGGAGCTTTGATTGCTGGTGCAAAGTATAAGGGAGAATTTGAAGAAAGATTAAAGGGTGTTATTAATGAATTGATAGCTTCTAATGGTGAAGTAATTCTTTTTATTGACGAAATACACACCTTAGTTGGTGCTGGAGGCGGAGAAGGTGCAATGGACGCAGCAAATATCTTGAAACCTGCTTTGGCTCGTGGCGAATTAAGAGCAATAGGTGCTACAACATTGAACGAATATCAGAAGTACTTTGAGAAAGACAAGGCTTTAGAGCGAAGATTCCAAATGGTAATGATTGATGAACCAAGTGTGGAAGATACAATTAGTATTTTGAGAGGTTTGAAGGAGAGATACGAAGTGCATCATCACGTTAGGATAAAAGATAGTGCAATAGTTGCGGCTGCAGAAATGTCGAATCGTTATATTACAAACAGATTTCTACCCGACAAAGCTATAGATTTGATTGATGAAGCCTCTGCTAAATTGCGTATGGAGATAGATTCTTCTCCTGAAGATTTAGATGAATTAGAACGCAAGCTTATGCAATTGGAAATAGAAAGGGTTGCAATCAAAAAAGAAAAAGACGAGAAAAAGACAAAAGAACTAAGCGAGCAAATAGATGAGCTAAAAAAACAAAGAGATGTATTAAAAGAAAAATGGTTAGCTCAAAAAAGGATTGTGGATTCTATACAAGAGGAGGTTAAAAACATTGAACAATTCAAGTTTGAAGCAAGCAAAGCCGAGATGGAAGGTGATTATGGTAAGGTTGCTCAATTACGATATGGCAAAATCAAGGAATCTGAAACTAATTTAGAAAATTACAAAAAGCGCTTAAAAGAATTGCAAGTAGAAGGTGCTTTAATAACAGAAGAAATTGGATATAACCATATCGCAGATGTTGTTTCTCGTTGGACAGGCATACCTGTATCAAAAATGATGGAAAGCGAAAAAGACAAACTTCTCAATTTGGAAAAGGCTTTAAATAAAAGGGTAATTGGACAAGAAAAAGCAATCAACGCTGTGGCAGATGCAATTAGAAGAAGTCGTTCTGGATTAAGTGACGAAAAGCGACCTATTGGTTCATTTGCTTTTCTTGGTAGTACTGGTATTGGAAAGACTGAATTAGCAAAGGCTTTGGCTGAACAGTTATTTGATAAAGATGATTTAATGATAAGAATTGATATGTCTGAATATCAAGAAAGACATACTGTTTCTCGTTTAATTGGAGCGCCTCCAGGATATGTAGGTTATGAAGAAAGTGGTTTATTGACCGAGGCTGTGAGAAGAAAACCTTACTCTATTATTCTTTTGGACGAAATAGAGAAAGCTCATCCTGACATTTTCAATCTACTGCTTCAGGTTTTAGAAGACGGACGATTAACTGATAATAAAGGTAGAGTTGTTGATTTCAAAAACACAATAATCATTATGACTTCAAATCTTGGTTCTAACATTCTACAAGAATACTTGGAAAACGATAAAGAAGGTTTGATTTCGAAGTGGGAAAATATCGAAACTGAGATAATGTCTGTAATGAAAAAAAGTTTGCGTCCTGAATTTCTAAACAGAATTGATGAGATAGTAGTTTTCAAACCTCTTATGAAAGAACAAATAAGAGAAATAGTAAAACTACAACTTCAAAATGTGAAAGATATGCTTAAACGCAAAAACATAGAACTTCAAAGTACAAGCGAAGTTTTGGACTTTTTAGCAGATAAAGGATATGATATTGAACTAGGTGCAAGACCTGTAAAAAGGACTATTCAAAAGCATGTAACAAACAAGCTTTCAATGCTTTTAATAAATGGGAATTTTACAGAAAATACTACTATAGAGATGTTTTTATCAAATAACGAAGTAAACTTTAGGCTTATTAATTAATTTAATACGTGAAAAAAGACTATCTTTGCAACGTAAAAGTGTAATAATTATGGCATTAATAAAATCAATATCTGGTTTCAGAGGAACAATTGGCGGACAAGTTGGTGAAGGTTTGTCGCCTATAGATACAGTAAAGTTCACTGCCGCGTTTGCAGCTTTCATTAAAGAACTTTATGGCAAAGATAGAATAACTATAGTTTTAGGACGTGACGCAAGAGTTTCAGGAGAGATGGTTTCACATCTTGTTATTGGAACTTTAATGGGTATGGGCGTTGATGTAATTGACACAGGCCTTTCAACTACTCCTACTGTTGAGGTAGCAGTTACTGAAAAGAAAGCTGACGCTGGTATAATCCTTACAGCAAGTCATAATCCAATGCAATGGAATGCTCTTAAATTTTTAAACAATAAAGGAGAATTCATTTCAGCAAGTGAAGGTAAACGAGTACTAGAAATAGCTGATGAAGACAATTATCTTTTCGCTCAAGTAGGACACTTGGGTAAATGCGTAAGTGATGATTCTACAATAGATGCTCACATAGAAAAAGTTTTAGCTCTAGACCTTGTTGATGTAGAAGCTATAAAACAAGCTAATTTTAGAGTTGCTTTTGATGCGGTTTGTTCAACAGGTGGATTTGTTTTAAATAAATTATTAAAGGCATTAGGTGTTAAGGAAATTGTAGCTTTAAACGATGAACCTACAGGAGTATTTCCTCATAATCCAGAGCCTCTTCCTGAAAACATCACTCAAATCTGCAAAGAAGTTGTAGAGAAAAAATGTGATGTAGGCTTTATTGTGGACCCTGATGTTGATAGATTAGCAATAGTAAGTGAAGATGGAACTCCTTTTGTTGAAGAATACACATTGGTATCTATTGCAGATTATGTTTTAAAACACACTCCTGGCACAACTGTTTCAAACATGTCTTCAACAAGAGCCTTAAGAGATGTTACAGAAGCTAAGAATCAACAATACTTTGCTTCTGCCGTTGGAGAGGTTAATGTAGTTGAAATGATGAAAAAGCACAATGCTGTTATAGGTGGAGAAGGTAATGGAGGTATAATATATCCTGCTTTACACTATGGTCGTGATGCTTTGGTAGGTGTTGCATTATTCTTAACTTTACTTGCAAAAAGCAAAATGACATGTTCTCAATTAAGAGCAACTTATCCTAACTATGAAATATCTAAAAACAAAATGGAATTAACAAAAGAGATGAATGTTGATTCTATTTTAGAAAAAATGGCTGAAAAGTATAAAGACTATGAGGTTTCAACTATTGATGGAGTTAAAATCAATATAGGTAAAGAATGGGTTCACTTAAGAAAAAGTAATACAGAGCCAATTATAAGAATCTATTCAGAAAGCAAGGATTTAGAATCTGCGAATAAATTAGCTGGTAAGATAATTGAGGAAATTAAATCTTTGATTTAAAAAATTAAAACAAAGAATCAGTAAAATAAAACAAAGAATTAAAAAATTAAAACGAAGAATCAGTATGAGAAAAATTTTAGCATTAGCTTTAGCACTAGTATTTAGTACAAGTGCATTTGCACAAACACCAAGTGTGACAACAACAATTGACGATTTAACACCAACAACCATTACAGCATCATTTGAAATGAATGAAAATTGTACAAAATATCATATCTTAGCTGCTGCAACTGGAGAAATGGATCAATGGTCTGCAATGTTTGGAACTCCATTAAGAGATTTAGTTATCTCTTGGTCATTAGGATTTGAAGCAGATACAACATATACTTGGACTGAAATGGTTCCAAATACAGAGTATATTGTTTATGTTGTAGCAGTAAATGCAACAGATACATCAGAAGTTTTAACAACTACTTGTACAACTACAATTGCTGGTGGTGAAGGAGCAAGTGTTGTTACAGTTGAATTGGAAAACATAACAGAATCTTCTGTAATTATGACAGCTACTCCAAACGATCAAACAGCAAAATTCCTTGATGGTATAGTTGAAAAAGCAATGTTTGATGAAATTGGACAAGACTCTTTGATGGCTATATTACTTGCTCAACCTTATTGGTTATATGAAACAGATGTTTGGGAATGGTTAGATCTTACTCCTGGTATGGAATACTATGCTTTTGCAATTGGTCAAAATGCAGCAGAACAATGGGGAGAAATGACATTAGTTCCTTTCACTACACTAGTTGCTGGTTTAAATCAAGCACAATCAAATGAAATAACATTATATCCAAATCCTGCAACAAACGTTGTGTCATTACAAAACGCAGAAATTGGAAGCCTTGTTGAAGTTATAGACATTCAAGGTAGAGTGTTAAAAGCACTAGAAGTTACTTCTACAAATCAAATAATAGGTTTAGAAGGAATGAACTCTGGTTTATATTTAATCAAAACTATAAACGGAGAAAAAACTTTCATCAACAAATTGATTGTTAATGAATAAAACAATACCTCAAATATAAAAACAGTTAGACAGTCTTCTCAATAGTGTATAAATTATTTGCTATTGAGAAGATTGTTTTTTTTACAATTAGCTATGGAAATATCAACAATAGTACCAGCTTACAACGAAGAAAAAAATATTCCATTAATTTACGAAAGACTAACTCAAACTTTAAGTCAAATAACTAATGATTACGAAATAATATTTGTAAATGATTGCAGTAAGGATAACACACTTGAAACAATCAAAACAATAGCTCAACAAGACTCACATATAAAATACATAAGCTTTTCAAGGAATTTTGGACATCAAATAGCAGTAAGTGCAGGGTTAGACCTTTGCAAAGGGAATGCTGTGGTTATAATTGATTGTGACCTTCAAGACCCTCCTGAACTAATCCTTGAAATGTATGAAAAATATCAAGAAGGATACAAAGTAGTCTATGCAAAACGCCTTTCTAGAGAAGGTGAAACTTGGTTTAAGAAAATTACAGCAAAAGTATTCTACAGAATATTAGCAGCAATGACAAGCATAGATATACCTGTTGATGTAGGCGATTTTCGTCTTATTGACAAAGTGGTAGTAAAACACCTTCGCAATATGCCTGAAAAATCAAAATATATTCGTGGACAAATCTCATGGATAGGATATAAACAAACTTTTGTAGAATATAATAGAGATTCACGAATATATGGAAAAACAAATTACCCATTTAAGAAAATGTTAAGATTAGCCATTGACGGAATAACAGCATTTAGTGATAAGCCTCTTAAAATGGCTTCTGCAATTGGTATAATCTCTGCTATAATATCACTTTTAGCAATAGTATATGCACTACTTTCACACTTCATATTTGATTCAGCCGTTTCAGGTTGGACATCTTTAATAATAAGTGTACTTTTCATAGGAGGAGTACAACTAATCACCATAGGAATAATAGGAGAATACATTGCGAGAATCAATAATGATGTTCGCAATAGACCATTATATATAATAGACGAAAATAACATAGAAAACGAATAAATACATACAATAATGAAATATATAGAAACAGACAATAAGTTTAATAGATATTGCGTAACTACAGCTTTACCATACGCTAATGGTCCTGTACATATTGGACACTTAGCAGGAGTTTACGTTCCTGCAGACATTTATGTAAGATATTTAAGAATGATGAACGAAGAAGTACTCTTTATAGGAGGAAGCGATGAGCACGGAGTACCAATCACAATCAAAGCAAAAAACGAAGGGGTAACTCCTCAAGATATAGTAGATCGCTATCACGGAATAATCAAACAATCATTCCAAGATTTAGGAATATCATTTGATATATACTCTCGTACATCTTCTCAAACACATAAAGAAACAGCATCTGCATTCTTTAAAGACCTTTACGAAAAAGGAAAATTTGTTGAAAAAGTATCACAACAATACTATGACGAAGCAACAAATACTTTCCTCGCAGACCGATATATAATAGGTACTTGCCCACATTGTGGAAACGAAAAAGCATACGGCGATCAATGTGAAGCATGTGGCACAAGCCTTTCTGCAACAGACCTTATCAATCCAAAATCTACACTTTCAGGAAACGAACCACAATTAAAAGAAACAAAACATTGGTATCTTCCACTTGAAGAATACGAAGCCTTTATGAGAGAATGGATATTGGAATCGCACCCTGAATGGAAAACAAACGTATATGGACAATGCAAAAGCTGGATAGACCAAGGCTTACAAGCAAGAGCCGTAACACGCGATTTAGATTGGGGAGTGAAAGTCCCTGTAGAAGGAGCCGAAGGCAAAGTATTATATGTATGGTTTGATGCTCCAATAGGATATATCTCTAACACAAAAGAACTACACCCTGATAATTGGGAAAAATGGTGGAAAGAAAAAGACACAAAGCTTGTTCACTTTATCGGAAAAGACAATATAGTGTTCCATTGCATTATATTCCCAGCTATGCTTAAAGCAGAAGGCTCATATATCTTACCAGAAAATGTACCTGCCAATGAGTTCTTAAACCTTGAAGGAGATAAAATCTCTACATCTCGTAATTGGGCAGTGTGGTTACACGAATACCTAAAAGATTTTCCAGGAAAACAAGACGTATTGAAATACGTACTTTGTGCAAACGCTCCTGAAACAAAAGATAATGACTTCACATGGAAAGATTTCCAAACACGCAACAACTCAGAGCTTGTAGCAATATTTGGAAACTTCGTTAATCGTACAATAGTTCTAACACACAAATATTTTGAAGGCAAAGTTCCACAAAGAGGAGAGCTAAACGAACTTGACATTCAAACAATAGAACAAATAAAACAATACCCTGAAAAAATAGGACGTAGCATAGAACAATACCGTTTCCGTGAAGCATTAAACGAACTAATGAATCTTGCACGTCTTGGAAACAAATATTTGACTGAAAACGAACCTTGGAAAACAATAAAGACAGATGAAGCACGCACAGCAACAGTATTAAATATCTCATTACAAATCTGTGCAAACCTTGCCTTACTTTCAGAACCATTCCTTCCGTTCTCAGCACAAAAACTACGCAATATGTTAAACCAAGACCTAGCATATTGGTATCAAGCAGGCAATTCGGAACTATTAGAAGAAGGAAAACAAATCAACCCAGCAGAATTGTTGTTTGAACAAATAGACGACAAACAAATAGAAGCACAATTAGAAAAACTACAACAAACAAAGAAAGCAAACGAATTAGCTTCTGCAACAGTTGAGCCACAAAAAGCCAACATAGAATACGATGATTTCGCAAAAATGGACATAAGAGTTGGTACAATACTTGCAGCTGAAAAAGTAGCGAAAACAAAGAAACTATTGAAACTAACAATAGACACAGGTATTGACCAACGCACAATAGTAAGCGGTATTGCTGAATACTACAAGCCAGAAGAAATCATAGGAAAACAAGTTTCTGTATTAGTAAATCTTGCACCAAAAGCTTTAAAAGGTATAGAAAGTCAAGGAATGATACTAATGGCAGAAAACCTTGATGGTAGTTTAAGCTTCATCTCGCCAGAAAAACCAATCAAACCCGGCGGAACAATAAGCTAAAATAAATAAAACTTAGAAACAAAAAAATAATTCTTGAAATGAGTAAATTGATTTCAAGAATTATTTTTTTGTTTCTTTAATCTAAAAAACTATTTCTTCTTTTTAAATACCCTTTTTGTCCAATAAGGTAGTACTAATGAACCTAAAATAAGGTATGGATAATAGGTATAAAGTCGCCAAATCAAAGCTATAGTTGCATGTGTTCCTTGTGGCATAAATTCTCCTATAAAGAGAGGAAAAGCAAATTCTGCAATACCACTACTACCTGGCGTTGGCGATATACAAAGTATTACCCACATTACTAATTGTCTTGCGAAAACTAATACATGTTCGCCTACTGGTGAAAATGCAAGCAAGATACAATTTACTACTAAAAAGCGTGAGGTCCACGAAAAGACTGTACAAAGGTAGGCTTTTGCCCAAAAGATTAGTCCTTTTCCCTTAAACTCTTGTGAAGATGTTACTATATCATCTCCCATTTTATACATTTTTTCTTTTATTCTTCTAAAAAGTTTCTTGTCTGCAAGTATGTAAAGCAACTTCTTAAAACCTTGTGGAAAGAAGAATATGGCTACAAGTATTACTACGGTCAATAGACACATAAATCCATAGCCTATGAAAAATATTTGTAATTCTCCGAATGTATTTCCAAAGAAAGAAAAACGAAAATCCGTATTAAAAGCAAGACTCGCTCCTACTATTAGTATTACTATTGGGGTTATCACTATGTAAAATAACTCATCTAATAATGCAGTTATCATAACTATAGCTGTGCTCCTCCCTGCAGAGATTCCTTCTTTTGCTACTATAAAAAATGCTAAAGCAGAGCCACCTACTACAGAGGGCGTAATTGCTGAACCGAACTCCCATAACATTATGACTTGAAAGGATTGTTTCCATGTTAGTCTTTTGTCAGAGAGTAAACGTATTCTGTACATATACATCAAATCTCTCATTACACCAAAGCATAGCGCAAGAAAGAGAAAGATGGTGGAAGTCCATGTCCAATTTATTAGTAGTTTACTTAAGACGTTTCCTTCTTGGTCAATATCCTTTAGTATAAGCAGAAAAGCTACTCCTATTCCTATGAGTAGGGGTAACAAAATTCTTTTAAAGCTAAATAAGGCTAAAGGATTTTTTTCTGACATTTTATTTTTTCAAATCTACCTTTGGATATGGCAATGCTATATTTTCAGATATCAAGAAATTATAAACTGCTGCTTGCATATCTGCATTTACGTCCCAATAATCTGCGTTTTTACACCAGAATCTTAAATCTATATTAATCGACAATTCTGATATTGTAACAAGAACTGTTGGAGCAGGTGTATTTAGTATTCTTTTGTCTTGTTTAGCTATTTCTATTAATTTTGGATTTATTTCATTGATATTTACACCATGAGCTAAATTGAATTTTATATCCAATCTTCTATCCTCCATTCTTGAATAATTGATAATACTTGCTCCAGACAAAGCTCCATTTGGTACTGTTATGACTTTGTTATCAGGAGTTATCAAAGTAGTAGTAAATATCATAATTTCTTTTACAGTTCCGTCAAATCCACCTGAAGAGATATAATCTCCTACTTTGAAAGGTCTCAATACCAATAAGACAATTCCTCCTGCAACGTTTTGCAATGTACCGCTTAAAGCTAAACCTATAGCAACTCCACAAGAAGCAAGAATAGCTGTAAATTGAGTCATTTCTACTCCCAAATAACCTATTACGGTCAATATTAATAAGACTTTAAGCAATATTGATATAAGCGTAGTTAAGAATGGACGTAATGACAAATCCAAGTCTTTTTTCTCAAAAGCTAACTCTATCTTTTTTACAAGAAATCTAATAAGTTTAAATCCTATCCAAAGGATTAAACCAGCGATAATTAATTTTGGTCCAAATTTAAAGACTACATCTTTCAAGAATGTAATGACATCTGCCCATGTAAAAGCGTCTGCGTTTAATAATAACATAAGTTTAAGTTTTTAATTAATATAAAAAGTTATTATAAGGATAACGTACTGCGTGTATCGTTTTAACCTTATCATAAATTATTTGTCTTAATTCCTCTATATTTTCTTTATTCTTTGCTGAAATAAAGACAGTATCTTGATTTCCGTTAGAAAGATAGGTTTGTTTCAAATCCTCTAAACTCCAATTCTCTTTTTGCTTTGGAGTAAGGTCGTCTTCATCTTGAGGAATATAGGTATAAGCATCTATTTTATTGAAAAGCAATAGAGTTGGTTTATCATTTGCTTTGATTTCTGCAAGTGTATTATTTACTACTTTTATTTGCTCTTCAAAATTAGGGTGTGATATATCTACAACATGAACTAAAAGGTCTGCTTCTCTTAACTCGTCCAAGGTTGATTTGAAACTTTCAACCAATCCGTGAGGTAATTTGCGTATAAAACCAACTGTATCTGTCAAAAGAAATGGTAAGTTCTCAATCACCACTTTTCTAACTGTTGTATCTAAGGTTGCGAAAAGTTTATTTTCAGCAAAAACATCGCTTTTAGAAAGTAAATTCATCAATGTACTTTTTCCAACATTGGTATAACCAACTAAGGCAACTCTTACTAAACTTTCTCTATTCTTTCTTTGTACAGTCTTTTGCTTATCAATATCTTTAAGCTTTTCTTTCAAAAGAGAAATCTTTGAAAGAATAATACGTCTATCGGTTTCAATTTGCGTTTCCCCTACTCCACGCATTGTAAGTCCTGCTCCACCTCTTTGACGGTCAAGGTGAGTCCACATTCTTGTCAATCGAGGCAATAGATATTGGTATTGTGCAAGTGCTACTTGTGTTTTTGAGTGAGAGGTTCTTGCTCTTTGTGCAAAGATATTTAGAATTAAGCCTGTTCTATCTAATACATGACAATCTAATGCTTTTTCTATATTTCTTGCTTGCGAAGGTGAGAGTTCATCATCAAAAACAACCCAATTTATTTCGGCAGCTTTGATATACTCTTTTATCTCTTCTAATTTACCACTCCCTACAAAGGTACGAGGATCTTTGTAAGGAAGTTTTTGAGTAAATCGTTTTTCTACAATAGCTCCCGCTGTGTCAATAAGAAATATAAGTTCATCAAGATATTCCTCTGTCTGCTCAACACTAACCTCAGGCGTAGTAATACCAACTACGACACATCTATCCGGATCTACTTTGTAATCTATCATCTATGCTACTTTTGCATATATTGTTCTAACAATCTTTGAACATATTTGCCAAAGACATCAAATTCTATATTGACAATAGTTCCTACTTTAAAAGTGTGGAAGTTTGTATGTGAGTAAGTATATGGTATAATAGAAACAGAAAATTCTCCTTCTTTGCTATCAACTACAGTAAGGCTTACTCCGTTTACAGAAATTGAACCTTTAGGTACAGTTATATTACCTCCCTTAACATCATATTTAAAGAAATATCTCCAAGAACCATTTTCATCAACTACTTTAAAGCATTCTGCTGTTTGATCAACATGACCCTGTACAATATGTCCGTCAAATCTTCCGTCCATAAGCATAGAACGTTCTACATTTATCTTCGTTCCTACTTCCCATTGTCCAAGATTTGTTTTGTCCATTGTTTCTTTCATTGCAGTAACTGTGTATTGCTTTTTCTCTTTGTCGAGTTTTACAACTGTTAAGCAACAACCATCATGTGCAAAGCTTTGATCTATCTTTAATTGGTCTGCTATTTCACATTCCAAAGTAAAATGAAAATTTGTCCCTTCTTGCTCAATGTTTACTACTTGAGCCATATTTTCTATTATTCCTGTAAACATATCTTATAAGTTTTCTTTGTGATATTGGTAAATCTTTTCGTATAAGTGTATTCTATCCTTTCCTCTTACGTTGTGTTCGTGATCAGGATAGATAAAGTAATCTACTTGTTTTCCTAATTTAATACACTTATTTATAAATTCAAGAGAGTGTTGCATTACTACAGTTGGGTCTTGAGCTCCGTGTATTATAAGAAGCTTTCCTTCTAATTTATCTGCATGATTTATCAAAGAAGATTTTTCATATCCTTCTTTGTTATCCTCTGGTGAAGACATATATCTTTCTCCGTACATAACCTCATACCATTTCCAATCAATAACAGGGCCACCTGCTGTTGCAGTTTTGAATACTCCCGGATTTTTAAGTTTTAATGAAATAGTCATAAATCCACCGTAAGACCAACCATCAACGCCTATGCGTTCTGAATCTACGTATGGAAGAGATTTCAAATAATTCACCCCGTCCATTTGGTCGCTCACCTCAATGCTTCCACAATTTCTCCATATTGCGCTTTCAAATTCAAAGCCTCTGTTTGCTGAACCTCTACTATCAACTGTCCAAACTATATATCCTTGTTGTGCAAGGAATAAAAAGAAATTGTTTGCTCCTGAAAGCCAACTTTCTGTAATAAGTTGTGCGTGTGGACCACCATAAACATAAACTATAACAGGGTATTTTTTATTTGCATCAAAGTTCAATGGTTTTATCATACGAGCATATAAATCTGTACCGTCTTTTGCTTTGATTGTAAATACGTCTATTTCTGGTTTGTCTAAGTTTGCCCATGGGTTTTCTGATTTATAGATTTCTTTTACTTGCTTTCCTTTGTTGTCATACAAAGCTACTCTTCTTGGTTCTACTGAACTTGTGTATGTATCTAAGAAAAGTGTTCCGTTTGCATTGAAAGCAACGCTGTGAGTTCCTTTTTCAGGAGAGCAACGACGTATTTGTTTTGTTTTAAAGTTGTATGCGTATAAGTTATGTTCAAGTGGAGAGTCTTTTGTTGCATAGAAGTAAAATTCTGTTGCTTTTTTGTTGAATCCTTCTATTGAGTTAATCATCCAATCCCCTGATGTAAGTTGAGAAATCAATGTTCCGTCAATATTATATAAATAAGCGTGATTGAATCCATCTGCTTCGCTTAAATAAATGAATTGTTGGCTGTTGTTAGGTAAAAAGAAGATTGGAGATTCTGGCTCAACATATTTTTCATTGCTTTGTGAGAATAATGTTTTTGCAGGATTTCCACTTACTACATCGTATACTATTAATTCTACATTGTTTTGTTTACGATTTAATTTTTGGATATAAAGCATTGTGCCTTCAGGATTCCAAGTCAAATTAGTAAGATATGCTTCTCTTTCTTCAAGTGAATTATTTTTTCTTGTGTTTAATTCAGTTGTTTTGTCTGTTTTAGAATCGTAAACCAATACTTTAACTTCGTGAGATTTCATTCCAGCCATTGGATAACGTATTGGAGTTGGAACTGCTTCGCGTGCTGCTGTATTAACTAAAGGATATTCCTCTACCATGCTTTCGTCCATTCTGTAGAATGCAAGTTTGCTTGCATCGTTTGAAAGGAAAAATCCTTTTTCTATTCCAAATTCATTTCTATGTACTGCAACGCCGTATGTAATTCCCTTACCTCCGTCAGTAGTTAATTGTTTTGGTTCTTTTCCTTGGGTAGAAAACCAAACATTTCCATCTATTGTGTAAGCTGCACTACCATTCTTTAAATCTAATTCAAGATTCTCTGCTCCTTCTTTAATATTGCAGATAGCTTTCATTTGTTTTGTTTCTATATTGTAGTGATATATTGTTTTGCTATCTGCACTTAAAAAGGCAAATTCAGTTTCTGAGATAAATTCTAAACCGATGAAACGTTTTAGGCTTTCGTTTAAATCAGCAGATGTAAGAACTGTTTTTTCGCTTTTTGCATCTCCAATAATCAATTCTTGACCTGTTTTTGTATAAGCATACTTTCCTTTTTCGCCTACAAATTGTAATCCATAGATTCCTGAAGGATAGTATTCTCTATCTTGTAATTTTTTAATGTCTATAAGACCTTTTTGTGCGAATGCTCCAATGCTTGAAAGCACTATCAAAAGAGCAACAAATATTTTCAAACTTCTTCTCATTTTATTCTTTGTTTTATTTTATTGGTTCTTTGTTTTATTTTTTTAATTCTTTGTTTTAGTTCACTAATTCTTTGTTTTATTTTTCTAATACTTTGACCAGTTTCTAAACCTCAAAGAAAAGACTCCAAAGAAGGCTTCTTTAAAGATTTTCATATTCATTTTACTAGTTCCAAGTACTCTGTCGGTGAATATAATTGGCACTTCTTTTAGTTTAAATCCTAATTTATAGGCTGTGTATTTCATTTCTATTTGGAAAGCATAGCCTACAAATTTTACTTTATTAAAGTCTATGCGTTCTAAAAGTGAGCGTTTGTAACAAGCAAATCCTGCTGTAGTGTCGCCAATTTTCATTCCTGTAATCAATTGCACATATTTTGAGGCATAATACGACATCATCAATCTTCCCATTGGCCAATTCACAACAGAAATTTTGCCATCTACATAGCGAGAGCCTATTGCCATATCTGCTCCGTCAAGACATGCTTTGTATAAATTAAGCAAATCTTTTGGTGGATGAGAGAAATCTGCATCCATTTCATAGATATAGTCATATTTTTTCTCAATAGCCCATTTGAATCCATGTAAATAAGCTGTTCCTAAGCCTAATTTTCCTTTTCTTTCTTCAATAAACAATCTCTCAGGAAACTCTTGCATAAGTCTTTTAACTATATCAGCAGTGCCATCAGGAGAATTGTCCTCAACTATCAAAATATGAAATACCTTCTCTAAAGAAAATACATATCTTATTATGTTTTCTATATTTTCCTTTTCGTTGTATGTAGGTATTATTACTATACTATCGCTATTATTCATCGCTGTATATGTTTATTTTTCTAACAAAAATCCTATTTCTATTCTGTTTTTACCTTCCCAACCTATGAGTGGGGATTGATTTGAATATGAGGCTACAATTATATTATCTTTATTAACTCCATTCTTAATTAATATATCTGTTATTACCTCTGCTTGTTTATCAGATATTTCTTGAGCTTTTTCTGATTTATTTACCGAATGAACATGAACAGAAATTGTTGTTACATACTCTATTTCTTTTAAACTTTGTGCTAAATATTCTATTTCTCTTTTCCCCTTACGAGTAATTTCTGTTGGTTTCTTTTCATCAAAAGGACTTTCCAATAAATAGAATTGTTTAGTCTCAAATAAATCATTCACATTTTGCAGAACAATTTGAGAGTTATCTTCTGAAAAGAAACTTATATAGCCAGGTCTTTGTGCATATAAGTAAAATGGTTGTGAAGGTTTTAAAAATGCTAAATATCCATTTTTATTACTTTTTACTACAGTGATAGTATCAAGGGTAGTTTTGTTTAAAACAGCTATTTCCTCTTTTAGAAAGTTCCCTCTTTGGTCTAAAATATAGGCATTTTCAAACTCTAAATCATCATCTATTAAGAAGGAACGTTTGTTTGTTGAGTCTTGATTGGCTACTACTATCTTGTAATTATTTAATGACAAAATATAATCATTCTTATTTGTATTGATTCTATTACTTAATAATATAGGCTCGCTCCAATTATCTGTAGAATTCACATCTTCTCTATGCGACATATATATATCTAAGCCTCCATAATTTAATCCAGCATTTGAACTAAAAAACAAGGTTTTTCCATCTGGAGTTAGTTTAGGTGAAGTTTCATTGAAACGAGTATTGACAGGAGATGGTAAAAGTGTTGTATCTTGAATACCATTTTCATGTGTTGTTATTATATATATATCTTCGTTTTGTGCAACTTGAGGTAAATATCCATTTGATGTATGAGCAGAAAAGATATTTGTTGGGTGAGGTAATATATCGTTTTCATCAAATTCTTTATCTATAAAATGTATAGCCACTTTGTCTGCTTGACGTAGATTAAGAGTTAGTTCGCTTTCTATTCTTGCGTCTTTTTTAGTAGCGCTCTTTTGTTGTGAAAGATATTTTTCTAATAATTTTATTGTTAAAGAGTTGTCTTTCTTAAAGAATAAACCTCTATGATTTTTTAAATCATTATTATTAATTGCTGTTTTTCTAATTAAGAAATTATAATCTTCGTTTAAGACTTTTGCAGTTTGAACTATTTTTGATGTTTTATACTCTGGGAAGGTTTCTTCTATAAAACTAATATTAGCTTTCGTTGGGTCAGCAAGATAGCTTTTTATGAATTTTTGTACAAGAAGTGTATCATTTTCTATTTCTAAAACAGTCTTTAATCCTTCTACAGAAAGAAGTTCTAAAGAACTTGCTTTTAAGTTTTCTATTATTTGAGAACGTTTTGGATGTTCTGGATTATTTTTAATGAAAGCTATCATTGTTGTGATAGTATTTTTTGCTACCACCTCATTATAAAGAACATCGTTTAGTTTTTCTTTTGCTAATTTAATATAAACACCATTTGGAAATCTTTTAATGTAAGCATCATACTTCTCTGCTGTATTTTCTTCTAAAGTAGATTGAAATACAAGTCGTTCTATCTCTTGATTGGCTTGTTGTTTATATTTTTCATTAGTTGTTTTCTTTGCAAACTCTTCTAATTTTTCTAAATCTTCACTTTCTAATACTTGCAATGAGATGATTTCATCTATAGCTTGCTTGGCTAAATTAGCTTGAATAGCATTAGGATGTCTTTCTATGTATTGTTCGTAATCTTCTATTGTATTAAGCATTTTAGTTCTTTCAAAAGATATTTGCTCCAACAGACGTTCTGCTTCTTTCACATATCTTTTTTCTTCACTAAAACATTGAACAAAACTTTCTAAATCTTCTATGCTTTTAGTTTTATAAACAATAGATAACTCTTGTTTACAAATATCCTCTAATGAAATTATTTCCTTGCTTTGTGTTTGATTTAATTTATTGGCATAATAGTAGGCTAAACATGCATCATAGTTAGAATTATTTGTATCCTTATAGTATAGGGATAATATTTCTAATCTATCAACATTATTTGTATCTAAATAAGATGCTTGTACTTTATCATATACTTGCTGATATTCTCCTTTATTTAATAATTTGATTATAGAGTTTTTTTGAGCAAAAATAATAGATGGAGAAATTACTATAATTATTAGTAATAAACATCGTTTCAAGTTCATTGCAGTATTGTTTTATTTCACTTCTATTGGATAGTGTTCTATCCACTGTTCTTCAATTTTCAAATCTATTGTATAACGTCCTGGCTTAATATCTTTATCAAATATTAAAATATCTGATTCATACTCACGTTCATCTACATTTATATGATTATTATCCCATATTTTTACATATTGTAATTTATGGACTCCATCGCCATAAACAAGTATTCTTTCGTTATCTTCCCAAATATAGATACCTGAATATTCTGGATGCAAATCATATATTGCTTTAGCTTTGATGAAATGTATTCTAAATTTATTATTTGTTAAACCACTCTCTATTCTTTCTTTTACAATTGCTGAATCACACAAATTATAAAATCTATTCGCATCTTTGTCTTCTAATAATATAACAACATCTTTTGGCAAAACAGATACATTGTTTAGTTGTAATTCAACATTATTTCCTTGTCCGATAAAAAGTCCTATATCAAATGAAGCTGGATAGGTTGGGAAAGTATTTACAGATAATTCTTCGTCATCTACTATAAAATACACCTCAACCATTGTCTCGCTTGTACCAAATATCTTATGTGCATCGTGTTTATCAAATCCATATTTAGAATCATCCATCATTCCTATTAATGCATACTGACTTTCTCCATTAACAACTGCAGAAAGAGTTAAGTAATTATTATTAACAAATGATTGCTCTCCTGACTTTGGAATATATTGATGTTGTCTTTTAAATGTTAATTCAGTTTTATCTTCTATTGTTTCAACAAAGAAAGCTTCTAACGATGGAATTAAAACATTTTCATTTGGGTCCACTATTATAGGATTGTAAACCTTGTTTTCTTTATCTAATAAAAAGATTGCATTTCCTTGTATCTTACCATCAATATCTTCAAAAAGTTTTTTAGAACTTAATGGTGCTGTAAAAGGATTACCCACAAGATTCTTTTTATCTAAATTATTTTTAACAAGAGAAAATACAGTATTACTATTACATAATATTCCTTCATATTTTACATTCATTGTGGATTGAGTATAAACTGCATATCCTTGTCCTGGTACTAAAACAAAATTAGGGTCAGTTAAATATTCACTCCAATAATCTCCAAGTTCACTCTTAACACCTGTGTTATATTGCATCAACCAAGTATCATTATTGTTTCTTTCCATAGAAAACAAAGCTGCCTTAGTTTTATTTATTGGACTTGTAATGTAGTTCCATGTTTCTCCCAAAAGATTTTGCTGTACGGTAAAGTAAGACATATTACCATATCTAATATCTCCTGAAACATAAAACATCTTTCCTGCTTCTATTTCTACATTTACACTATCACCCAAAAACAACATTGAACACATTGCATCTTCATCAACAACGACTTTGCAACCATTTGTTATGAAAACAAAATCTTCCATTGTTGGTTCCCCCTTTGGTTCCCATATATTAGGATTGCTCCATTCCCCTGATTCCTTTATATATTTTATCTTAGGATAACCAAAATACAAATCTTGTATTTGTTTGTTTTCGCTATTTGTAATAATTATCTCAAGTCTGTCAGATGTTAAAGGAGATTCCAATGGAACACAATAATTCAAACTATTAACCTCATCGTCCATTTCAAACAATAGTACATTCTTTCTATACCATTTGTATGTGAGATGAATGCCTGTATATAGTCTTTCTTTAGTGTCTTCTAATGTTAAATCTTCTTCTGTTAATTTTAAATTAAATTGGTAATCTCTATTTGAAAAGACAGGAAATTCAAATACAATATCCCTATCACTTATAGGATAAACAATATTGTTAATCTTATTTTCTATATACTCAGAATCTGTTGTAGTTGCACAAGAGGCTTTCAAAGGTATAACTAATGGTTCTTGCAGTTTCTTAGTATTCAAAACTAATTCTGCAGTATGCTCACCTACTTTCTTTGGAATATATGAAACAGAAAAATATGTTGCAGACTCTTTTATATCTATCTTTGTTGATGATAGTTTAAAATAATCTTTATTAGCTCCTCTTATTTCAAGACTTACATTATTTCTAATATATTCTCCAGAAAGTTTTAACCTAATTGTTTCTGGATATATAAAAGGTAAAGATATATGATTAAAATATATATCATCTACATGTTTAGTCTTTCCTTTAACTGTTCTTTCCAAAATCAATTGAGAAGCTATACCATTATATGGGTCATTCTCAGACTCTATTAAAATATCTTTAATTTGAATTGCAGGATTTACCCCTTTACCTTTTACCTTCATCAATTTCCAAGAAACTTGAATATGCTCTTTGTTTTCACATTCTTGAGGAAGAACAACGCCTGAAAAATTTTTAGAAGAAGGACGTTTTCTTGTATAAAAACTACAAGCTTTATTATTATCATCTAAAACATCTTTCCACGCATCTTTATCAGAAAGTCTATATTGTAGGGTTGCAGTCCAATTTGCTTTTGAAGCAACTAAATTATACGATTTCCAAGATAGAGTAATATTTTCTTGACTTAATGTTGACAAGTTCAATACTATTCTTCCTGATTTAAGTTTCTTATTATCTGTTTCAAAATATATTGAAGAAGATTCTTTGGAATGTTTATTCTTATCAAAATTTGTCAATATAAAAGAAGAGTCTTGCAGCGAATGAATATGCCTTACATCATCATACCTTTTTTGAGAATATAATGTGACACTTACAAAAAATGCAAATAATGCGAATAATGTTATTTTCTTTTTTGTATTCATATTTATTCTGTTACTGCTCTTATTTGATAGTTTTCCATTTCATAAATGGTAGTTTTCTTATTTTGATAACCAGAGTTTTCATCTTTTCTTTCAAAATAGAAACTATTAATTACTTTATCTACCTTACTTAAATTTGGATTTTGAATGAAATCATCTCCATTTGCCATCATACTGCTAACAAAGAACATCACTATATCGTGTCCTAGGGTTGAATAAGTTCTATCAGGCTCTGTTTTGAAATTCTCTCTATATTCCTTTACAAAGTTTACAAAATTCAAATTTGTATAATCATTAAAATGATTTAAAGTAAAGTGATAATTATACTTTTCTAACAATGTATAATCCAAATGAGGAAACTCAATCCATGAATAATCTGCAAAAAGAACTATATCAACATCTTTTTTAAAGCTAAAGTTAGACAACAAACGTTTTGAATAATTCTCATTGTCTCTACTATTGCCCTTATCAACTAAATTGATTACAATATTCTTCTTACCTTCCTTTATCTTAGAAGATAGTTTATTAGCTTGCTTATTGAAATCCACTATTGACCAGGTGTTATTACCCTTAGACAATAACTGTTCATAATAATCTAAAGTTGTCTTTATTTCAGCCCTTGCATCATGAACAACAATTACATTTGCATCTGCAAAATTCTTTCTCACATATCTAATAATAGTTTCAACTTCAGCTGCAGCAGAAGGTTGTATTTTGAAAACATAATTATTATCCAATATAGACAAATCATTACTCATTGGATTAACAACAGCTATCTTTTCTTGCTTTGCAAAATTTGCAATCAATGAAAATGGCTGTTTAAACACCAAAGGAATAATAATATCCATTTCCTTCATAATTGGAGTATTCAAGGCTTCTTGCACCTTTGCCACATCATTGTCTGCAACATCATAAACATAACAATCAACCTTATATCCTGCCTTTTCCAAATTATTAAGAGCAATTCTCATTCCTTCATAGAAATGGATGTAATCAAAACATTTATATCTTTGTCTTTTTTTCTCATCTATATTAAACTTCGTGAAAGTCAATTGCTCAACATAATCATAGTTCAAAGGCATAAAGACTGCCATATTTATTTTCTTTGTTTTATCCAATTTCTTTTTTGCATTAGATTTTGGATACAAAGCCTTGTTAGAAGAAACCTTTACAATCTCTTCTTTCTCTTCTTCAAACACATGTTTATTCCTCACTGTTATAGGAATTTTTATCACTTGCTCTGCCTTAAGATTAGCTGCAGTTAATCCTGGATTAACCTCCATAATATCCTGCTCTGTCAAGAAATAATTCCTTGAAATCCTATACAAAGTCTCTCCTTTGGCAACCTTGTGAAGTCCTAACATTTCATCATCTGTTGCATTTTGAGAAAACGCAATCAAAGAAAACAATGAAAAAAATAAACAACAAATTATTTGAAGAAAGTTTTTCATATCAATTATGTTTTAATTAAAAAAAGATTATTCCCATTCAATAGTTGCAGGTGGTTTTGAGCTTATATCATAACAAACTCTATTCACCCCTTTCACCTTATTTATAATCTCATTAGAAACCTTTGCCAAGAACTCATACGGCAAATAACACCAATCTGCAGTCATTCCATCAACGCTTTCAACAGCTCTCAATGCAACAACTCTCTCGTATGTTCTTTCATCGCCCATCACACCAACAGATTGAATTGGTAACAATACTGCACCTGCTTGCCATACCTTATTATATAATCCGTCTTTCTTTAAATTATCAATAAAGATTGCATCAACCTCTTGAAGTATTGCTACTTTTTCTGCAGTAATATCTCCCAAAATTCTGATAGCTAGGCCAGGTCCTGGGAATGGGTGACGATTCAACAACTCATCTTTAAGCCCTAAAGCTCTACCCACTCTTCTAACCTCATCTTTAAACAATGAACGCAAAGGCTCAACTATCTTTAACTTCATATAATCAGGAAGTCCCCCAACATTGTGATGAGATTTAATAGTTACGCTAGGCCCCTTAACGCTACAACTTTCAATAACATCAGGATAAATAGTACCTTGAGCTAACCATTTCACATCTTTTATCTTTGCAGCCTCTGCATCAAACACATCAATAAAAGTCTTACCTATAGCTTTTCTTTTCTTTTCTGGGTCAGTCAATCCCTCAAGAGCTGAATAAAACTCTTTCTTCGCATCAACTCCAATCACATTCAAACCCATTCCTTTGTAAGATGCCAACACATCTTCAAACTCATTCTTTCTTAAAAGTCCATTATCTACAAAAATACAATTAAGATTATCCCCAATAGCTCTATGTAATAACAATGCCGCAACCGAAGAATCCACGCCACCACTTAAACCTAAAACAACCTTATCATCTTGTAATTTTTCTTTCAAATCCTTTATTGTAGTTTCAACAAAAGAATCCTCAGTCCAATTTTGCTCACAACCACATATATCAACAACGAAATTCTTTAACATTGTCAAACCATCAGTAGAGTGATAAACCTCTGGGTGGAATTGAATTGCATAAGTTTCTTCTCCCTCAATCTTGTAACCTGCATTTTCTACACTTTCTGTCGAACAAATAACCTTATAATTCTCAGGCATACGCTCTATAGTATCACCATGCGACATCCACACTTGAGAATTTTCGCCTACCCCCTTCATCAATTTAGATTCCTTATCTATATAGTTAAGATTAGCTCTACCATATTCTCTTATTTTACTTGCCACAACACTTCCACCAAAAGCTTGCACCATATATTGCGCGCCATAACAAACACCCAAAACAGGCATTTTGCCCTTAAACCACAAATCAGGATTAGGCGCATTCTCATCTCTAACACTACAAGGGCTTCCACTCAAAATAACTCCTTTAACACCTTCTCCAAACTTTGGAGGATTATTAAAAGGGTGAATTTCACAATAAACATTTAATTCTCTCACCTTTCTTGCAATAAGCTGAGTGTATTGAGAACCATGGTCCAAAATTATTATAGTTTGCATTTCTTTTATGTTTTTAGTTTGTAAAAAATATCCATCGTACTAAATAATTTTTCAAAATTACAAAAAAAATCTAAATCAAAGAATAAAAATGATAATCCTTAGAGAAAAAAAATTAAAGTAAAGAAAAAAATTTTTTTTTCAAAGAAATATATTACCTTTGCAAAAATACATAAACACATAATAAATTATGATTTGGATTACTTGTTTTGTCGCTGCGTTTATATTGGTATATTTATTGATGCCAATATTCATCAGATTGATGGAAAAATATAAAATTTTAGATTCATCTGGTGGAAGAAAAATTCATAAGGGTTACACAGCACACATGGGGGGTGTTGTTATTTTTGTAGCTTTTGCAGTAGCTTTGTTTTCTTGTGTTTTGCAGTTAATGAACGAAATAAACATTTGGCAGTTATTAGCCTTTGTTATTTTATTATCTATTGTGGTTGTCTTGGGTGTGAGAGATGATATGAACTCTCTTTCTCCTTGGACAAAGTTATTTTGTGAGATTGCAATAGGTTTTCTTTTCTGTTGTTTAGACATCAGATTATATAGTTTTTATGGACTTTTTGGCATTGAGGAACTTCCTATGTGGATTTCATTTATTCTCACTATTGCGTTTATAATTGTAGTATGCAACGCATATAACTTGATTGATGGAATAGATGGACAAGCAGGTACACAGGGTTTAGCTACTTTTATTTTCCTTGCAATATTAATTGCATATCAAATAGCATCAAAGGAATTTTTATCGCATGATACTTTCTTTGCAAGTTCTAGTTTTTGGCTTACTGTTTACATTGCAATAATTGGTAGTATATGTGGTTTCTTGATTTTCAATTGGCAACCTGCAAAAATCTTTATGGGTGATACTGGTAGTTTGTTTATTGGTACTTTGATTGCAATCAGTATTATAATGTCTATGAATTACAATGGTGAAAATCCTATCGTAGTGGGTGAATGGCAAATAAAGTCTAATATATTGGTATTCCCAATGTGTTTCTTTTTACCATTGGCAGACACTTTAAGGGTATTTGTTGCGAGAATGAGAAGAGGCAAATCTCCTTTTTCTGCAGACAAGACTCATATTCACCATTTCCTTCTTCGTACTGGTTATTCTCATCAAAAAACAACTCTTACTACTTTTACAACTCAAATTATTATTGCAATAATATCTGTATTAGTTGCCTTTTTAATTAGTGATTTGTACTACATTCTTTATATAATATTCATGTGGGTGGCATACGTTTTTGTACTTCGCTACACAGTGCAAAGAAAAATCTCAAAAATAAAACACGATTTATAAGATGGAAAACACAGAGTCTGTAATAAAATATAGTGGAGTTAATATATCTTTAGAGAAAACAATATTAACAAATATTAATCTTGAGTTAAAGAAAGGGGAATTTGTTTACCTTATAGGTAAAACTGGTAGTGGTAAGAGTTCTCTTTTAAGAAGTATTTACGCAGATATTCCTGTTGAAACGGGTTCAGCTTGTGTTTGTGGGTTTACTCTTAATGGTTTAAAGAAATCAAAAATACCTTTATTAAGAAGAAAATTGGGTATAGTTTTTCAAGATTTTCAATTATTGAAAGATAGAACTGTTTATGATAATTTAGCTTTTGTTCTTAAGGCAACTGGTTGGAAGGACAAGAAACAAATGAAAGAAAGAATCCTTCAAGCTTTAGATGATGTTGGTTTGTTGATGAAGGCATACGAACAAGCATGTGACTTGAGCGAGGGGGAAATGCAAAGAGTTTCTATTGCAAGAGCTATTGTTAATCAACCTGAATTGATTTTAGCAGACGAACCTACAGGCAACCTAGACCCTATTACAAGTGAAGAGATTGTGAAATTATTGATGGAAATCAATCAAAAGCACGGCACAACTGTCCTTATGGCAACTCACGACTATATTGTGTTGGATAAATTCCGTGCGAAAATCTTAGCTTGTGAAGATGGCACAATAAAGTCTTAAATGAAACGCATCTGTGTAAGTGTAAGTAATGATTTACTCTGTGATAACAGGGTTGATAAAACTTGCAAAAGCCTTGAGAAATATGGATTATCTGTTAAGTTAATTGGCAGACAATTCAAGTATAGTCCAAGTTTAGACTCTCGCACTTACCAATGCAAACGTTTGAGTATTTGTTTCAGAAAAAATATTATTTATTACGCTGAACTGAATATTCGTTTGTTTTTCTATCTACTCTTTTCCAAACAAGATTTTCTTTGGGCAAATGATTTAGACACTTTGTTGCCTAATTACCTTGTTGCAAAAATAAAAGGCAAAAAACTTATTTTTGACTCTCATGAACATTTCACAGAAGTTCCTGAGTTAAAAGATAATCCATTTGCAAAAAAAGTATGGAAATATATTGAGAAGCACTGCATAAAAGCCTGTGATAGTGTTTTCACTGTCTGCAAACCAATACAAGAATATTTTAAAGAAGAATACGGTGTTGAGAGCGAAATAATAAGAAACATACCTTCAAATATATATATCAATAATGAAGTAATTAAATCTTCTGATAAGGAGAATATTTTGGTGTGGCAAGGGGCTGTAAATGTTGAAAGAGGTTTAGAGGAACTTTGTGAGGCAATGCAAGAGATTGATGCGAAATTGATAATCATGGGAGAAGGTGATATAAAATCTCTTTTGGAAAACAAAGTAAGGGAATTAAAGATTGAGAACAAGGTGTGTTTTCTTGGAAGGTTGGCTTTTGAGAAAATGATTAGCAATACCAAAACTGCGAAATTGGCTATCTCTATTGATAAAGCAACAAATGGCAATTATGCAATTAGTCTTCCTAACAAGATATTTGAATATATCTCTTGTGCAATACCTGTACTTGTTTCCCCTCTTCAAGAGATAAAACATATAGTTGATAATTATCAAACGGGTATTTATATAAAATCATACGAAGCTAAGGACTTAGCCAAGCAGATAAATGAAATATTATCTGATAATGAAAATCTTGATTTGATTTCAGATAATTGCAGAAAAGCAGCACAAGAACTATCTTGGGAAAATGAAGAGTTAAAGTTATTTAATGAAATAAGTAAAATATCATAAGCCTAATGTTGTCTATTCTTATACCAATATATCAAGAAAACTGTGTGAAATTAATCAATGATTTGATTAAACAAGCAGAGAATTTAAGTTGTGAGTATGAAATATTGGTATTTGACGATTGTTCTCCTCAAATTCCTCAAGAGAATAAAGTCCTTTCACAGTTTCCAAAGGTAGAATACAAAGAACTTAAAGAAAATCTTGGACGTTCCAAAATTAGAAACCTTTTAGCAAAGGGTGCAAAGGGTGATATTTTATTGTTTTTAGATGGAGATAGCAAAGTAGTTAGAGATGACTTTTTAGAAAAGTATTTAATAGAAATAGAAAAATACGACATAGTAAGAGGTGGCACTGTTTATTGTTCTAAAGAGAATATGCCAAAAGGTTGTGAGCTGCATTGGAAATACGGAACAAAGGTTGAAACTAATAAAGGATTGAAGAATAAAGATATGTTTACTACAAACAACTTTTGTATTCGCAAATCTGTTTTTTCAAAAGTGAGTTTTAGAGAAGACATAAAGGGCTATGGACACGAAGACACTTTGTTTAAATTTGATTTAGATGCACATTTATTTTCTTTTTGCAATATAGACAATCCTGTTGAGCATTTAGGATTAAAAACTTTTGAGCAGTTTATTAAATCAACTGAATCTGCGGTTGTAAACCTTAAGAAAATAAATCAAAGAAACAAAAATTTAATTCAAAGAATAAAATTAGTAAAAGCCTATAATAAATTATCGAAACTTGGTTTGGAGAAATTGTATTCAAGATTTTTTTTGATGACAAGAAAGATTATGTTAAACCTTCTTGCCACCAAAAATCCAAATCTTTTAATCTTGAATTTGTATAAATTGGGAGTTTATACGATTTCTTAAATTTTCAAACGCTGTCTTACAACCTCAAAAAGCAATACAGAAGCTGCAGCAGATACATTAAGACTTTCTATTTCGCCTTTCATAGGTATTTTTATTAATTCATCAGACATTTTAATCATTGTAGGACTAACTCCATTTTCTTCACTGCCCATTACAAGCATTAAAGCTTCTTCTGCATTGATTTGAGTATATAAAGCACTTGCCTTTTCACTTGCAGAATATATCTTTATATCGTGAGCTTTTATTGTATTGATAAAAGTCTTAGGATTATTGATTTTGCAAACAGGCAATCTTAACAAAGCACCTGCAGAAGTCTTGATTGCGTCTTGATTTATTGGTGCAGAGCCTTGTTGTGGCAATATTAAAGCGTCAGCTCCTGCACATTCTGCACTTCTTGCAATAGCTCCAAGGTTTCTCACATCTGTTACATTATCTAAATACACAAGGAAAGGTTTAGTTTCTTTACCTTCGGCATAAACCAACAAGTCATCTAATTCCCAATATTCTATTTGAGAAAGTTGAGCAACTACTCCTTGGTGATTTTGTTTTCTTGATAAGTAATCTAATTTTTCAAGTGGCACATATTGTTGTTGGATTTGTTTTCCACTTTGTTTGATTAAGGCTTTTAATTCTGAAAACAACTTTCCTTGTAAATTACTTTGAAAATAAATTTTGTCTATTTGTTTTCCAGCTTTTATCGCTTCCATTACGGGACGTAGCCCATATATTATTTGATTCTTTTCCATATATTATATTATTTTACCATCTTGCATTATTAATCTTCTATCTGACATTGTTGCCAACTCTTGATTGTGAGTTACTATCAAGAATGTTTGTTCGTAAGTTTCTCTTAACTGAAAGAATAACTCATGTAATTGTTTTGCATTGTTTGTGTCAAGATTTCCCGAAGGTTCATCAGCCAAAATAATAGAAGGACGATTGATTAAAGCCCTTGCAATAGCAACTCTTTGTTGTTCTCCTCCCGAAAGTTCAGAAGGTTTATGTTCTGCCCTATCGTAAATCTTTAAAATATCTAAAAGTTCTTTTGCCTTTTCTATTGCATCGGATTTTTTCTCCTTTGCAATAAGTGCTGGCATTATAATATTTTCTAATGCAGTAAACTCATTCAAAAGATAATGAAATTGATAAACAAAACCTATCTCTTTATTACGAAATTCTGATAATTGTTTTTCATTTAATGAAGTAATATCTCTATTATTTATTTCTACAATTCCACTATCTGGTCTATCTAATGTACCTATTATATTCAAAAGAGTAGTCTTACCTGCACCAGATGCACCTAATAAGGTAACAATTTCTTGAGATGAAATATTAAGTTCTACATCTTTTAAAACATGTAAAGCACCATAATACTTATTTAATTGATTTATTTTTATCATTTCTATTTATCTATATTTCTATTATTAAATATAACTAATCCAAAGCCTAAAGAGACTCCCCAAGGATTTTGTCCATTATCTCTTTGATGATAAGAGAAAGTAAGATTAAACGGTCCAAAAGGAGTTCTTGCAACAAAGGAAGTATTAGCTATAAAATACAGTTTTTCAAATGGTTCTCCATAAAAAGGGTTATCATTCCCAATTCTTTCTATTTGTCTATAAGGAAGGAACAAATAAGTTCCTACTCTTGCAGAAAGATTTATTCCAAACATATTATCAATAAAAAATATGTTTTCCATACCTAGTGCCGCATACTGATTAGCTCTGTATTCTGGCATATAGTTTGTAAAGGTTTCAATTGTTGGAGTATAACTTCCTGCATTTAACAAACTAGATTTATAAGTTGAGAACAAATCTTGAAAAGAATAAAACACATCTCCTCTTAATCCTAAAGTATAATAAGAATTCATTTGAACATGCATTCTATTCCTTGCAATTATTTGTACCCAATTATGTGTTTTAAAATTATTATTATCATGTTCCGAAGTATTTCCTGGATAGAAGCGTTCTTTACCATTAACATATTGAATACTGATTTTTTGATAAAAACCCTTCGTAGGATATTGCCAAGCATCTAAACTATTGTATTCACGAGTAAGAGATATTGCAAAATTTTGAAATTTAGTTTTGTCGTTAGTATCAGTTGTTGTTATGTAATCTCTATTAAAATATTTATCTTCCACATTTCCTAAACCAGCTTTCAAATATATTACGTCTTTAATTGAAATAGGCATTCCAATAGAGGCTTGAATATTTGATTCCGATTGTTCCATATAATTGATTGGAGAGTAAGACAAAAATCCTTTTCTCAATCTATAAAAATTCCAATTATTTATATTAGACTCCACCTCTACATAAAATGGTATTTGAGTTGAGCAGTCCATTTTAGCTAGGAAAGAAATAGAGTTATAATATCGTCCAAGATAAGTATTGAATTTTAAGTAATACGCATTTGTATTAAGGAAGTTATAACTTGCCGCAGCGTAAATAAAACTAGTAGGTGAAGTAGAAAGATGCCCTCCAAGCTCCATATTCAAAAAACGCTTGGTTTTGACATTAAGATTCAAAATATAAGCATCAAAAAAATCATTATAAAATAAACTTGGTTGAATATCTTTTATATTGATATCATCATACAAGGCAATGTAGTTTCGTTTCAAAGTTTTAGTAGTCAGATTAGAATTATCAAGTTGTTGCAAAATAGCATTGGACACATATTTCTTCTTAGCACCATCAACACCTTGTATACTGATTGTTTTAATTTTCAAATCAGGTTTTCTATTGTTAAAATCCTTTCTTCGTTCAGATAGTTCCAATGCACTGATACTATCTTTCAAGAATGTTTTTATTTCTTTTATTTTCGCTTCTCCTGCCTCATAACCAAGCCTTTCACATTCCTTCATTTTATCAAAATCCATAATACTTATTCCTGTCAAATTAGGTTCTATTAAAACAGAATTTTGACAATCTATTTGGTAATCTGAATCCTGAGTAAGCATATTTTCTAAATAGGAACGAATATCCCCTTCTTCAGGTGGTGCAAAATTTCCTGCAACCTTGACTCCTATTATAACATCTGGATTAAAGATTTCTTGCATCTGTTTTGCAGGAAAGTTATTATACATTCCACCATCAAACATTATTTTCCCATCAAGCTTAATCGGTTCAAACATGAAAGGAAAACTCATTGAGGCTCTTATCGCCAATCCCAAATCTCCACTTCTTCTTATACTAGCTTTTGATTCTTCTATATCTGCAGTCACACAAAAATAGGGTATCATTAAGCTATCAAAATTTCCTTCTGCAACTTTAGTTGCTCCAGAAAAGATTTCCATAAACGCATAATCCATTTGCACCGGATCAACAACGCTTGTAGGTATTTGAAATTTCAAATTTTCATCAACATCAAAAGAAAAACTTGCCACTTTAGCAGAAGGCCTACTTTTTTTGTAAAAGTAAGTATATTCATCTTCTATCTTGCCACTAACCCAATACTGAAATTCTTCAGAATAAAAAAGATTTGAAATTTCCTCTAAACTATAGCCTGAAGCGTAAAGTCCTCCTACTATAGCTCCCATTGATGTCCCACAAATATAATCAATAGGTATATTGGCTTGTTCTAATGCGCGCAATACACCAAGGTGAGCTAATCCTCTAGCTCCACCTCCACCAAGAACAACTCCAACGGTTTGACGTCTTTCCTCCTGCCCTGAAACAAAATTACAGAGCAGAAGAAAACACATCATTAAAATTAACAGTCTTTTAAACATCAAACAAAATTATTTGATTTTGTCCATAGCCTGTTTTAAATCATTTATAATATCTTCAACATTTTCTATACCAACAGAGAATCTAACTAAGCCATCAGTAATTCCTGCTGATTCTCTCGCTTCTTTTGGAACTTTTGAGTGAGTCATTGAAGCTGGATGTTGGATAAGAGTTTCTACTCCTCCTAAACTAACTGCTAAAATCGCCATTTTAACGTTATCCATCAATGTACGTCCTGCTTCCAATCCACCTTTCAAAGAGAAAGAAATCATAGTACCAGGTCCTTTCATTTGTTTTTTAGCTAAATCATATTGAGGGTGTGTTTCCAATCCTGGATACTTAACCCACTCAACTTGTGGACAAGTAGAAAGGAATGCAGCTACCTTTTGAGCATTTTCTTGAGCTCTATCAACTCTTATACCTAAAGTTTTTAATCCACGAATTACTAAATAAGCTTGATGAGGGTCCATATTACCTCCAAAATTCACCATAGCATTTCTCAACTTAGCATAAACCTCTGGTTCTTTTGCTGCAACAACTCCACCAACTATGTCTGCATGACCATTGATAAACTTTGTAATAGAGTGTAATACCACATCTGCTCCTAAATCTATAGGGTTAGAAAGGTAAGGTGAACAGAAAGTGTTATCAACTACAAGTAATGCTCCTGCTTTGTGTGCTATTTCTGCACAAGCTTCTATATCACTTATCTCCATTGTTGGATTTGCTGGAGTTTCTACATAAAGCATTTTTGTATTTGGACGCATTGCTGCTTTTACAGCTTCAATATCTGCTGTATTAACATAAGTTGATTCAACTCCAAAGCGAGACATATGTTGTTCCATCAATACTCTTGATGCACCATAAACTGCTGAAGAAGACACTACATGGTCACCTGCATTTAAAAGTCCTAAATAAACAGTACTAACTGCTGCCATTCCTGATGCTACTGCAACAGAATCACATGCATGTTCCAATAAAGCGATTTGTCTTTCAAGTGCTTTAACTGTAGGATTACCTATACGGGTGTACATATATCCTGGTTTAACACCAGCAAAGCAGTCTGCTCCATCTTGAGCTGACTCAAAAGCAAAGGTAGATGTTTGATAAATTGGCACAGTTGCAGAACCATAATGATCATGATGACCACTGTAATGAATCAATTGGGAATTAAACCCATATTCTTTTGGATTTTCCATTGTATTTGATTTTTTAATTTTGTTTACTCTTGCAAAAATACAACAATAAAACGAAAAAAATAACAGATTTGTTTGAAATATTATACTTGATTTAGAATTAATAAATTCTTTTAAAGAAAGAAAATTTTTAATCAAAGAAAGAGATTATTTATTCCTTAATTCAAAATATTTAAACACTGAAAAAACAATAAAAATGGTATAAAATCTACCTCCATATGGTATAAAATCTACCCCAATAATAAATATATAATAAATAGATAAAAAGAAAAATTAAAAATAAAAAGAAAA
>JAZRCB010000023.1:0-46680 GCA_045635365.1 Candidatus Onthomorpha sp. | reverse complement strand
GCCATTGTTGATAATGCAAATCCTACTGTAAAGTTTTCAGAGTTACCTGCACTTACTAATGTTCCGTTCAATGTTGCAGATGTGTTTCCTACTTCTGTAGCTGGAGTTGTTGCAACTTCTCCTTCTACTACTACAACAGGTATTGCAAGTGTTGTGAATGTCAATTCTGCTCCTTCTACTGTTCCACTTGCTGTTGTTGCAAAGGCTTTGAATGTGTAAGTTGTTTCAGCTGTCAATCCATTGATAGATATTATCAATGTAGTTCCTATAGCTGGAACTTCTGTCCATTCTGTTGCTGTAGCAGCTTTATATTTGAATCCTTGTGCTGTGATTGTTTCGTTACCTGCTGTAATAGTTCCGTTCAATACTGCACTTTCGTGATCTACTGCTGTTGCTGCAAGTGTTGTAACAACTGGTGCTATGATTTCAACTTCTTCTTCAAGTGTAGTAAATGTTGTTGAAACCCATGCTGATTGTTGTTCACCACAAATTGCTCTTACTTCTACTGTATAAGTTGTATTTGCAGTTAAGCCTGTTAATGCTTTTGTTGTAGCTGTAAGTGTTTCTGCTGCAGAGTTATTCAATCTGAATTCGTATGTTGTTGCAGTTCCGTTCCATGTAATGTCAGCTGTTGTTTCTGTAATGTTGCTTGCTGATAATGCTGTTGGTGCATCACATGGTTCTGGATCAGGATCTGTTACTGCAAGGGTTGTGAATGTTGTTGATACCCATTCTGATGTTTGTTCGCCACAAATAGCTCTTACTTCTACTGTGATTGTAAAGTTATCTGGCAATCCTATTAATTGTTTGCTTGTTGTTGTAACAGTTTCTGTTGCATTACCATTAAGTCTTATTTCGTATGCGTCTGCTGTTCCGTTCCATGAAACATCAGCAGAGTTTTCTGTAATGTTACTTACTGTTAAGTTAATTGGTGCATCACATGGTTCAGGATCTGTTCCTCCTTGTTCACCTTCTGCATCGTAAACTTGAATTGCGTCAAGTCCTACTCCATAACCATAATAAGATGTTGCAAGGAATGCAATTTGATAAGTTGCAGATGGATTAGGTAATGCAAGTGAATCTAATGTCCAAGTAGCAAATTCTGTTGTGTAATTAACTAAATCTACCCATTCTTCGTCTGGACTTGTTCTGTATTGAACTTTTAATTCATCTTGGTCACTACTCCATACTTTTGCTATATGAGAATATTTAATGTGAGGATTTGATAATGAAGTCAAGTCAAACATTGGAGAAACTAATCTTGCAGATGTATTTCTTGTTGTTGTTTTGTAAATTACAAAGTATTCACCTTCTACAGGAGTTAATCCACCTTGATATGTTGCTGATAAATTCCAATTATATGTTCCTGAAACAGGAGTAGTTTTCCAACATGCTACGTTTTGTGAGTTGAAGCCTTCTGTATAAGGGAAGTCTGTTAAAGCATAACATTCTGTTGTAAAATAAATTGTATCAGTAGGAGCTGATTCATCTCCACCACAATCTGTTGTTACATATACACTATAACTTGTAGCATCTAGAAGACCTGCAAGTTCAATGCTTGTTTCAGTTGCTGGATATACAGAATAGTCTTCATCTCCTTCTGCTTTGTAATATACATTCCAAGCAGTGTGTGTTTCATCGTTATCTGCCCAAGTTATAGTTGCAGATGCTTCTGTAACAGCTGATGCAACAACTGATGTAGCAACAGGTTTTGTACAAGTGATTTCTTCACCAACTGGTTCAACCATTATATTGTCTATAATAGCTGCTTGTTGGTTTCCACCACTACCATCGTTCTTCCAAACAAATACAAGTTTTCTTAATTCATTTGGATTGTTTTCTAATGTAACACTCATATTTTGTGTACCTTCTACTAATCTCAAAATATAATAAGTAGTAGATGTAGAATATGATGGAACGTAGTTATTCATTAAAGCACCATTTCCATAAGAACTATTTGCAAAATATGCAGATGTTGCAGGAAGGAATACTGTGTCTGCTGGCACCCAAAATACTTTCAAATAATCAGAAGAACCTTCTCCTCCTACTGTTAGGTCAAAGCTAATTCTTACGGAATCTGTTGATCCTAATTGGAATAATTTTTCCGCTACTACAACTGATGCAGAGTGAGCATAAGTTGCTGTTGCACCATTATCTGCTGAAACATATAGAGAATTACTTGTTGCTCCTGTTGGAGTTCCAATATACCATTTGTTAATGATTGTTCCATTCTTTATCAACCATTCACTTTCGTTTTCGCTTTCAAAATCGCAAGTATATGGTAATTCAGCTGCTTCTTGTAATGTGTAGAATGACTTAGTGTATGTTGCATCTGATTCAGAGTTATCGCTACATACTGTTACTACATAAACTTCGTATGCAGTTCCTGAAACTAAATCAGTCAATTCAATTGTTGTTTCAGTAGTTGTTTCTGATAGATATTCTTCTTCACCTATTGGTTTGTAGTAAACAGTCCATGAAGTGTTGTTTTCGTCTGAATCTGTCCAAGAAACTGTCGCTGTATTTTGCAATACGTTAGTTACAGTAACTGATGCTGGATCTGGTCTGAAACAAGTAGGTATTTCAACAATAGAGAAGTTGTCTATATACATAGATACAGAACCTACATCTTGTCTTGCGAATGCTAAACGATAAGTTGCTGGTAAGTCAGTAAGTATATATTCAAATTCAGCGAAAGTTGTTGTTGCATTGATTGTACCTATTGTTACAAAGTTTGCAGTATCTGCAAGTTCTGTAACGTCACCATGAGTTGTTACGTCTAAATATTTAAGTGTTATTCCTGGTTGTGTTGCTGATGAAGTCTTAGCAAAGAATCTTACTATTGCGCCACCTTCGTGAGATATAACAGGAGTTAAAATCCAATCATCATTTCCTGGTGATGATGAAGCTCCTGCAGAATATAACGCACCACTTCCTTCGTGAATACATGAAGCAGTAGTTGTTCGTTTCCAGAAATAAGAAGGAGAATATGTAGATTCATATCCACCACTATAGTTTATCCAACAAGCTGGTGCTGCTGCATTACTCATTCCTTCTGTAACGAATAATTCTTCAAATCCTTCAAAATATGGAAGTTCTGTAACATAATCACAAGGTGTCATAAATGTAGAAATTAATGTTGGTTCAGATTCTTCTTCACCACAACTTGCAACTACATAAACATCATAATAAGTATGTGGTATTAAATCTAAATCAACTGATGTTTCTGTAGATGCAACCATTTGATAAGTTGAATCTTCTTCTGCTTTATAGTAAACATTCCATGCAGTATTGCCTTCATCTGTCCAAGAAACTGTTGCAGAGGTTGGAGTAACGTTTGATACAACAACTTCTCCTGTTGGACGAGGACAAGAAATATTTGCTATTTTAACATTATCTAATCTGATATAGTGAGATGTTGTAGCTGTTTGAGAAACAAGGAATGCTAAACGATATTGTCCTGCATCTAAACTTCCCAAAGATACATCATAAGGAGCATATTCATTTGTTAAGTTTACATCTTGTAAATTAACAAATAAAGCAGTATCAGCAGCAGAACTCATATCTCCATTTTCATCAACGCTATAATACATTATCTTAACACCACTTTGAAGTGCAGCATTAGTTAATGTATGTTTTGCATAGAATGATAAAGTTTCTGTTCCTGCTAAATCGAATATAGGAGTAATCAACCAATCCACAGCTGCAGTTGTTGTTAAATAAAGTTGAGCATATTTTTCTCCTTCATAAGGTTCTGTTGTTGAACTTTGCCATCTGTAAGAAGTAGAACCTGCATCAACATTATGCCAACATAAAGGAGCATAAGCATTATATGAAGTTACACTTCCTGAACGGAACCAAGAAGCTAATTCAAAATCTTCTTCAAATGGTTCTTCATCTGTAACAGTTATTATAGGACAAAGTGTTTGCCATAATAATTCATCTGTGAAGAATGAAGTATCTTGATCACAAATAGAACGAACTCTAACTCTGTACATAGCACCTGGAGTAAGGTCAGAAACTTCTATTCCTACTGTGTCTGTTGCAAACACTGATTGCCATATTGTATCAGAATATTCTTGATATTGAATTTCCCAAGAATCACCTGAACGAGTATCAATATCAAAAGAAAGAGATGTTAATTGTCTTCCGTCTTCTGCTAATGAGAATCCGTCTGGAGCAATACAGTTAATAGGTGTTATAGAAATATTATCTACTAATACAGGAGACATTACTCCACCACCACTATCGTTTCTCCAAGCAAATACTAATTGTTGTAATGTGTTATTATAAGCTAAACCATCAACTATAATACTTCCTCGTGCACCTGTTGTGTCAAGGTTAAATTTAGCAACGCCTGATGGATATTCAAAACCTTCTTGTACAGTACCAGCAGTAGTCCAAGTAGGAGCTCCTGTAATTCCAACAAATGATTCGTCCCAAGGTCTTAAACCAACTTTAATAAAGTCATAAGTACTTTCACCTTGAACATAGTAATCAAAAGAAATTTCGTATGCTAAAGCTTCTTCAAATTGAATTAATCTGCTTGCAAACACATAAGATGTAGCAGAAGAGTTGTCATAAGTAGAGTTTACTCCTGTTGAGTCTCCAACATAAAGCATATTTCCTTCTGATGCAACGTTTGCAGGGTGTCCAATATGCCATCTATTGTCGTAAGAATTGTTTGTTATAATCCAATTTGCATTTTCTTCTACATCTTCAAAATCATTAGTGTAAGGAACAGTTGCAAACATATCCATGCTTTCTGGTAATGTAACAGTAGTTTCACCAGACCAACCTCCACCACAATCATATTGAACTCTGAAAGTATAAGTTAAGCCTTCTGTTAAGCCTTCTATGATATAAGGTAATTCTGTTCCATAAGGAACTTCAATAGTTGTAGCATTATCTGGATCATCATTTGTTGTTCCATCTGTATAAGAAACAACCCAACCTGTTGCTGCTTCATGCTCTTCTGCATTCCAAGACATTGCAACAGAAGTTGATGAAGTAGGGTTTACAAGAGGATTTCCAACCATATCACCACAATCAACGTGTTCTTGAACAGCAACATTGTCAATGTGAATATCGTTGTCGCAACCAGAAACAAGACTTTCTGCATAGAAAGCTATTCTAACTACGCCTGTATATCCTACTTCTGATAAATTGAATTTTATTCTTTGAGGAAGGTTTGTAAGGTCTGTTATATTTCTTTCGTTAGTTCCTTCTGTAGGAGTTGTTGTCCAAAGTATAGCATTTTCAAAATCCCAAGTAGAACCACCGTCTGTTGAAACTATAACACCAAATCTTTGTGAGCAATAGCTTTCAACAGGGTTTGCATTACCATAATCTGTGTATGCTATATCAAATGCAAAATCGTATGCAATACTTCCATCTCCTAAATCAATATTTGGAGTGATTAACCAATCTCTCTTAGTATTACTAAAGTTGTTAATTTTTGCGTGAACGTCAGGTAAAACTGTAGTAGAAGAGTTTGTTGCCCACGCATTTGAATAACCATATAAAGCAGCACCTGCTTGAACAGAATCCCAAGTACATTGAGCTTCTCTCCAACAAGAAGTTGTAGTACCTGCTGGATATACTGTGAAATCTTCTAAGAATGGCACTGGATATGTTGGACAAGCTGTTGCAACAACAAGATTTCCTGCTAAAACAAATCCTGTTTCAATTCCATCATCACAAACTGCTGTTACATTTATAGTATAAGATGTTGCAGATGTTAAATCTGTTAAAGTATAATAGTTATCTGTTATATCTTCTATTATAGTCCATTCAGATGCTGTTGATTCTTTATAATATAACTTATAAGAATCAGTACCTTCTGAACCTTCCCATGTTAAAGAAATAGTGTTTTCTGTAACTTCTGTTGATGCTAAATCGGTTACTCTATCGCAAGAAGGTGCAAGTGAAATTTTCACATTATCGAAATAAATAGCACCATGACCTATTGTTCTATTTCTAACAAACGCCAATCTGTATTGTCCATCTAATTCAGAAAGTAATACTTCTCTTTCAACGTATGTAGTAGTAAGGTCTAAAAGAGAATCAACAAGAACAAAGTTTGCTGTATCTGCTTGAGATGTTACATCATTATTAACAGCTAAGTCAAGAGCATAAATTCTTAACTCAGGAGTATAAGAAGTAGAAGATTTCTTTGCATAGAAAGAAAGCATTTCTGCACCTGTAAGTTCTACCACAGGAGTGATAAACCAATCTTTATTCATATAAGATGAAGAAGTTGAAGTTGAAGAAGTATAACCATACATATATACTCCTTGTCCCTCATAAGCGGCAGCAGACTTAGTGTAATAAGTAGAGCTACCATCTGCATTCATATTTATCCAACAATTTGGAGCAGATATTGTACCCGGAAGATATGGTTCAATCCAAGCTGTTTCGAAAGTTTCAATCCAAGGGAATTCATCTATAACATCACAATCTGTTCTAAATGAAGTTGTCATCCATATACTTTCTTCTTCTCCACATATAGATTTTACTCTTACATCATAGAATGTTGCAGGTAAAAGTTCATCTATTGTAGCAGAAGTTGTAGTTGAATAATTTGTTACAACGTTTTCTGATTCCCATGTTTCAGATTGTAATTTATATTGTATTTCAAAATTGTTATTATCGCTTGTCCAAGTTAAATCTACTGATTCAGTGCTTGTAGTTAATAACAAGTCTGCAATTGGATAACAATAATTTTCTGGGATTCCAGTATAGAAAAATCTTGTGTTTGTTCTGTGAGTGTTGCTTGAGGCTATTGGAGAAGTAAGGTCTGGCGTTGATGTATCCCAACACTTAGTCCAACCTTTATTTGTACCAGATGTGTATTTTACATATACACCACAACCTCCATTTGAAGCGCAACCTTCGCCTTCTAGGAAAACATACAAATTTCCTACTCCTGAATAAACGAAAGGAGTTTGTAATTCGAATCTATACCAAGAGTTAGATACGCAAGGTTCTCCTGAATCTGGAGAGGTATAAACCAAAAAAGCATCATTAGCAAGCTCATTTATAGTCATAGACGTAGGCAAAGTTGTATCTGCTACTTCTTTCATATAAATACGCACTTGTCTGTTTGATCCAGTTTCTGAAACTGTTCCAAGCTCAAAGGATAACGCTTCTATTACCCCCCCATTGGCATATTTAATTCTGAAGAGGTATAAAGCTGAACTGAGCGGTGATTACCATAATAACCAGGCACAGGGCCAATTTGAATGGTTGCGGTTCCCGCTCCTATGGACACAGAATCTTGTTGTGCAAATAATTGCATCGCAAAGATAATCGCCATAGCAAAAGTTAATAATCTTTTCATAAACTTATAGTTTTTTGTTAATAAATATTTTTTCAGCTTACAAAGGTAGCATATTTTTTTTATATTACAATAAAAGTTCTTGCTTTTTATATAGCATAAACAACGCGATAATATCTTTTTATAATCATTAAATCAAGAATACGCAAAATGATTTTTTGATTTTCACATGGTTTTTCTTGATGAAAATCTATTTTCTCTTGAAGAAAATGAATTATCTCTTTGAAAAAATCGATTATCACAAAGAGATAATGATTGGAAACTTTGAAAAGAAAGGGGCAACTCTTTAAAAGAATTGCCCCTTTTTAGTTTATTTAATTGTATAGTCTTATTCAACTATCAATTTTTGTGTGCTGATTACATTGTCAGTTACTATTCTGATGTAGTAAACTCCACTTGACATATTGCTTAGGTCTAATGTATAAGCTGTTGTGTTTGCTTTTATTTTGCCTTCGCATAGGATTCTTCCTTGTAAGTCGCTAATTACTATCTTAGCATCTGATTGTAATCCTTTTACTTGTAGTGTTGCTTGTGAAGTTGCAGGGTTAGGATAAACTGTTACATTGATTTGATTTGCTATTGCATCATTCAAACCTGATAGTGTGAAGTCTTTTACTTCTCCATAGGTTGTGTATACTTCGTTTGTGATGTATGCACGGAAGAAATACACTTGTCCTTCTAGTAAGTTATTTACTGATTGGCTGAATGTGTTAGCTTCTGTTAGTGCTGCAGTGATGTTTTGTACTCCTGCATCTTCTAATGTAAAGTCTGAACTGTTGCTTGATAAAGCGAAGCCTACTATAAAGTTTTCAGAGTTTCCTGTGCTTACCAATGCTCCATTCAATGTTGCAGATGTATTTCCTACTTCTGTTGCTGATTGGGTTATTACTTCTCCTTCTTCTACTACTGAGTTTGCAAGTGTTGTGAATGTTGTTGAAGTCCATTCAGAAGTTTGTTCGCCACAAACGGATCTTACTTCTACAGTGTAAGCTGTTGATGGTGTTAAGCCTGTCAATGCTTTTGTTGTTGCTGTAAGGGTTTCTACTGGAGCGTTGTTTAATCTGAATTCGTATGCGTCTGCATTTCCGTTCCATGTTATATCAGCAGAGTTTTCTGTTATGTTGCTTACTGAAAGGTTTGTTGGTGCGTCGCATGGTAATACTTGTTCTTCTAGTGTTGAGAAATAAATTTCTGTCCAATCTGATGTTGATGCTCCACATACCGATCTTACTTCTACAATGTAAAGTGTATTTGGTATTAATCCTGTGTATTGATGTATAGTTCCACTTACTGTTTCGGTTACTAATGCGTTTAGTCTGACTTCATAGCTATCTGCTGAACCATTCCATGTGATTTGGGCTGTGGTTGCTGTTACATTAATTGCTGTTACATCAGTTGGTGCATCGCAAGGTTGTGGTTGTGGAGCTGATGTGCAGCCTTCGCAATCATATACTTGGAATGCGTCTATTGCAGCTCCATCTCCAAAGTGTCCTACTAAAAGAAATGATAATTGATAGCTATCTGATGGTTCTGGTAATGATACAGAATCTAATACCCATGAAGAGTGTGGTGTATCCATTATCATTATGTCTGTCCATTCTGCTTCAGGAGTAGATTTGTATTGTAATCTGATTTCATCTGCTATGCCAGCATATTCATCATTAACATAAGCAAATTTAACACTTGGGTTATTTAATGAAGTTAAATCAAATACTGGTGTAGTAAGTCTTGCGCTACCTGTAGTATAGTCTATTCCCATTAGATGAGTTCCTTCATAAGCTGAATTATAACTTAATGTTGGTCTTATTTCCCAGTTTGCTTGGCCAGAGATTAGTTGTGCATTCCAACATTCTGCTGGGTTTGTTTCAAATCCTTGATAGTATGGGAAATCGCTTATTGTTGAACATTGTGTTGTAAATGTTACTGTGTTTGTTGCTCCTGAAAATTCTCCGTTGCAATCTGAAACTACGTATGCTGTATATGTTGTTGACGGTTCTAATCCTGATATTATTGCAGGGTTTATTCCTGTTGTAAGTGTAGAATATTCGGTTTCATTTTCTGCTTTATAGAATATAGTCCAAACTGTTGCTGAAGCGTTTTCTTGCCAGCTTAATGTAACTTCATCTGCTGTTGTTTCTTCTACTATAAGGTTTGATGGACTTTGACAATCTACTCCAATTATTGAAATATTGTCAATAGCTATTGGAGGATTTGTTCCACTAGTGCCATCATTTCTCCAATAGAATACTATTTGTTTTGTTGTGTTGCTAACGTTTGGAAGATTGATTGAAGTGTGTGTCCAGTTTGAAACGTTACATGTTTTATCCATTAAAACAGTTGAGCCATTGCTTGAAGGTTGTCCGTTACTTGGAATGTTTACATCGCTGTTACATAGGAATAACATAAAGTAATCATACTGTGAATAGGCAGTTGCTTCTCCTACTACTTTGTAATCAAATGATAATATATATTGGCTCGCTTCTCCAAAAGTAACAGGTAATATTGCACTTGCATATGATGCAGCAGATATATTGTAATTATAGTTTCCTTCGTCATCGGATATGTATAGTGCTGTAGTTGTCTCTTCTTCATCAGAAGCTACGCCTGTTGCTGTGCCTATATACCATTTGTTTGTGTATTGATTTCTGTATTCAAATGGAGATGGATTATCCTCCAACTCTTCAAATGTTTGATAGTAAGGGAAATCTGTAATAGGTGTTGCTATTGTAGTGAAAGAAACTATATCTGTTCTTGATACGTTGTCTTCTGTTCCACAATCTGTTTGAATATAAACTGAATATGTTGTAAGTGGATCAAGTCCTGTTAATGTAAAGTTTTGTTCTTCTACAGGTATTGCTGTATATTCTTCGTCTGCTGATGATTTGTAATATACTATCCAAGCACTATGATCTTCATTTGGATCTATCCAAGAGATTGTTGCTTCAGTGTCTGTAATATTTGAAACGACTACACTATTTTCTATTGGTGATGGACATGCTGGAATAGGAATAACTCTAAAATCATCAAGATTCCAAGATTCAGTAGAGTTTGATGTAGCTGGTGTGTAACGTAATGCTATTCTTCCTTCTGTGTATGATAGTTCATTAAAATCAAATGGACCTACAAGGTGTGAGCCATTACGGGATAAACCAACAGGTGTTATTGTTTGCAAAGGAACGAATGATGTTGAATCGTTTACGTCTGTAAGCACTCCTACTTCCATTGTTCCTGCTGCGGCTTCTGTAGAGGCTGTTGTGTTTGCATAGAATTCAAATCTTAAAGTATTCAATGGTCTTTCAAATTCTGGTAATGCTAATAGACCTCTTCCTTTAAATTCTATTGTTACTGCTCCTGAGTGTGCAGATGGCACATATCCTTCATGGTAAATTCTTGGGAATGCTCCATTGTTTTGCTGTGTTGAATACAAAACATCAAAACATCTGAAAATTTGATTTGCGGCCGATTGACTTCCTTGTGCTGAATCAAAGTTTTCAAACCATACGTCATCTGTTATAGGTGCACAGTCTGTTGAGAAGTGTACCTCGCTTGTTGGAGTTGATATTTCTTCTCCACAAACAGAGTAAACTTTAACTACATATTCTGTTGTTCCTTCTAAGTCTGTAAGTTCTAGTATGGTGTCTGTTACAGGTTCTGTAAATACTTCACTTGGATTTGATGCTGCATAATATACTACATTGTAACTTTCTGCAGAGCCTGTCCAAGATAGAGTTGCGTTTGTTTGTCCTGTTGATACTACTATTAGATTGCTTGGTGGATAGCAGTTTGTTGCTCTGATGTGTATGTTATCTACTGCTGCAGGTGGGTCGTATTGGTTTGAACTATCATTATACCATACTAAAATAACATTTTTAACTGTTCCTATAAATTCTGAAGGGAAGATAATAGTTTGGTGTTCCCAGTTTAGAATGTTTGCTTTTTGAGAACAAAGTGCTGTTCCGTTTGCATAGTTTGAAACTGGTTGTGAAGCGTCAAGTGCATATACTCTAAAGTAATCATATACATTATAGCCTGCTTCTCCTTTTACCTTCAAGTCAAATTCCATTATATATTCTGCTTGTTCAGAGAAATCTACTATGATAGATGCTATAGCAGTTGATGGAGAGTTGGTGTATGTGTTTGACACTCCATTGTCATATGAAATATATAATGACGAACCACTTATTTCTTCTGATGCTGAACATGATGTTGCTGAGCCTATATGCCATGAGTTAGAACCTGTTACTTGTGTTAGAGTGATTCCATCTAAATTTGTTGCATCTTCAAAGTCTTGTATATATGGTAATTCTACTGCTGTGGCTGTTGTGGTAAATTCTATTGTGTCAGTTCTATCGCTTACATCTTCTATTCCACAATCTGTAACAACAAAGGCTTGATATGTTGTTTGTGCTGTAAGGTTTTCTAATAAAACCATTGAGCTTTCTGCTGGTTGTATTAACCAATCTTCTGCTGAGGCTTCATTAAGAGGTTTTTCTCTATAGTAAACATTCCATGCTTGGTGTGTAGCATCTGGGTCTGTCCAAGAAATTGTTGCTGTTTCTGCTGCTGGTGCAGCGGTTACACTTGTTCTATTAGGTGCTGGACAACTTGGAATTAGTTCTACTTGGAATCTTCTAATGTAGAAGTATGTTGTAGATGAGCCTTGTACTTTTACGGCTATATAGTATGTAAATTCATCGTTTATATCTACATTAGCAAATGATACGGTTCTTGATAGCCATCCTCCATTTACATTTGCTGAGAATGTTTGTACAGGAATGAAAGATGTGGTATCTGCTAAGTCTGTTACTAATCCTACTGTCAAATGGTCTGTTCCATAGTATGCAAGGCTTCGCATTTCAAGATATACTCTTAAATTATTGATATGTTCTGTAAATGGTGCTGGTATTGCCATCATACTCATGTTTTCACCAAATTTTGCAACATTTTGTCCAGATACTACTTCTATCATAGGTCCTACAGGATCACCAATGCTATTTTGACTTTCACGCATTATTTCCCAACAATCTAATCCATTTTGGAAGTATTCTATGTATGGTAATTCTGTTATTAAATCTTGACATATTGTTCTAAAGCTTATTGTCATCCATGAGCTTTCATTGCCTTCTGAACAAATAGCTTTTACTCTGCAATTATAGTTTGTCGCAGGTTCAAGATCTGTAAATGTAATAGAAGTTGAACTTGTTACTCCTGTTTCTACATTATCACTTGTCCATGACTCACTTGCTAATTTTAATTCATAAGCATATTGTGTTTCAGTTCCACTCCAACTAACATCTGCTGAGTTCATTTGTAGGTTAGATGCAAATAATTCAGAAACTGGCATACAGTAATCTCCAGAAAGAGGTGTATAGATAAATTTTACATTTGGTCTATAATCTGTATTGAGGGATTGAGGGATTGTATAGTTTATTTGGATATAGTCAGAGCCTATATTCCAAGCTTTGTTTATAATAGATGGGTCATAATAAATAGAAGCTGAACAACCTCCTCCTGATGAACAGCCAACTCCTTCATATATTACTAAAAGGCTACTTGTCCCTGAATATATAAACGGACTATCAAATATTAATTCGCTCCATGAGTGTGCTGTTACATTTACAGAAGATTGGTCGTAAACTAATGTTGCACCATCTAATAAATCATTAAAGATTAATGATGTTGGCAGAGTTTGTTCTACTACTTCCTTTAAATATATTTTCAAGCTTCTATTTGTACCTGATGCGACACTTTCCATATCAAGTGCTAAAGAATTGATTACACATGCTTGATTAAGCATTTCATCAGAAGTGAAAAGATATGCTCCTGTGTGGAAACCAAAATATCCAGGAATAATCATATTACTATGCTTAGATGTTCCTGTTCCTATGGTTAAAGTGTCTTGTGCTTTTAATCCTGATAGTGTAAAGACCATCAGAATTAATAAAAGAATTCTTTTCATAAATTTAATGTTTAAGGTTTTATGGATTATTTTTCAAATTTTGAAGCTATCAATTCTGATATTTGTTTCATCTCTTCTGCTTCAAGTTGTAATTTTTCCTTTGCAAAGTTCAAATCTCCCACTTCTTGCAATGGAACAAGGTGAATGTGGGCGTGTCTTACATCTAAGCCAATTACAGCCATACCAACTTTTTCACATGGTATTGCTGCTTGAATTGCTTTTGCTACTTTCTTGGCAAATATGTGCATTTGAGATAATAATTCATCTTCTATATCAAAGATGTAATCTATTTCTTGTTTTGGAACAACTAATGTATGTCCTTTTGCTAATGGAGCAATATCCAAAAAGGCATAGAACTTATCGTCTTCTGCTATTTTGTATGAAGGGATTTCTCCATTTATTATTTTTGTAAATATTGATGACATAGGCTTAATCTCTTGTTATGTTTGTTATTTCTAATTTCATCTTTCCTGCAGGTACTTCTATTTCTGCTACATCTCCTACTTTTTTACCTAAAAGGCCTTTTGCTATTGGTGAGGTAATAGATATTTTTCCTGTTCTTAAATCTGCTTCACTTTCAGGAACAATTTCGTATGTCATCTTTTTATTCATTGCTAAGTTGATGAATTCTACTTTTGATAGCAATAAAACTTTTGATGTGTCTATTTTTGATTCGTCTAATAATCTTGCGTTTGCTATCAAGGCTTGTAGTTTTGATATCTTAGCTTCTAATAACCCTTGTGCTTCTTTTGCTGCATCGTATTCTGCATTTTCAGATAAGTCTCCTTTATCTCTTGCTTCTGCTATAGCTGCAGAAATTGCTTGACGTTCAACGGTAGTCATGTAATGAAGTTCATCTTTTAATTTTTGAAGACCTTCTTTTGAATAATATTTTATTTCAGCCATTTTTATGTGTTTGATTTAATTAAAAACAAATCGAAGACTGTTTTTTGACAGCCTTCGATTTTGTTATCGTTATTATTTATTTGATTCTTACAATGCGAATGAAACTCCTATTGAGTGAATTCCTCCCATTATTTTTGTTAATCTAAAACTATAATCTAATGCTAAGTTCATTGCATTCTTTCCTGCTTTTGCTTTTGAAATTGGGGCAAAAACAGAAGCTCCACATGCTAAACCATTCATAAATGTTGTTGAACCGTTTTCATCATAAATGTCAGCAGTTAAATTTGCTTCGTATGTGTAACCAGCTCTCAACATAAAGAATTTCATGAAACCATATTCAAGTCCTAATGTATATTGGTCTTTTCCGAATGCCATAGAAGCAAAGTTTCCTGCAACTGTTACTCTGTGTGCATTTTCTGCGAATAAGATGTCGTATGACATACCAATATTCAAACTTGATGGTAATTCAAATGAAGCTGAACGTTGTTCTGTAGTTTGATAGTGATTAAAGAATTCAGGTAAAGAGTTTATAGACAAACCGTCTCCTGAAAAACTCATTGATGGTCCCCAGTTCTTTAATGCAATACCAAATTTCAATTCATAGTTTTCTCCTGTAACGTATTGAACACCCGCATCAATTGCAAAGCCCATTCCTGATACGTTATCTATTTGTTCTGTAAGAAGCTTTAATGTAGCACCTGCATAGATTGAAGTTGAGAATGCTTTTGCGTATGAAACTGCAACATTCATAATACTTGGTTTAAAAGTACCATTATGACCTATTTCAGGAGAGTTAACTGTTGTTCTTTCTATTGAACCAAAGTTCATTGAGCTAACAGATAAACCTAATACTCCATATTCTCCAAGATTTTGTGCAAGTCCTGCTGCTATATTGCTAACCCCAGAATTTTGTAACCAAGATGTGTATCCAAATGAAACTTCTGTTCCTGTCGCGTGTGCCAATCCTGCTACGTTACTGAAAAGAGCATCTACTCCACTTCCGTTAGCAGTATTAACTCCTGACCAACCAGTACTCTTTACCCAAGGATTTATCAATAAATATGAAGCACCTGCAGTTCCTCGTCTGTCATCATTCCCTGCATTCGCTGTTATACTTGGCATCATTAAGATGCAAAGTATAACGCTTGTCAATATTCTATTTATATTTTTCATATTCCTATTTTCTTTATAAATTTTAAGCAAATATTGTTAGATTATTGGAATGAGTTTAAGTCAACAGGTCTTAAAGCTCCAAACCATTTGATTAGTTTTTCTCCTACACCGTCTGCTTTAATATGGATTAGATAAACTCCTCCTGAGATTGGTAAACCTTTGTGATTCTTTAAGTCCCAATCAACTGATGTTAAAGCTGTACCACCTCCTGATACTAATGAAGCTGAAGGTCCTCTCAATTTTCTAACAACTGTTCCATCTAAAGCATAGATTGTTATGTAACAATCAGGTGGAAGGTTAGTTATCTTAACAAGGTTTTGAATTTGGTCTTGTTCATATAATGAAGCAGCAAAGTATGGGTTAGGAACAACTGTTATGTTGTCTAATGCTGATTGTGCTGTTTCTGTATGGCCAAGTACTGTTTCTAAACCTGAAGATATAGAGAATTGATACATTGGATTGTTATCGTTTTGTGGATTGCTGTTTACTCCTTGTTCGTTTTTAGCCCATTTTGCTTCGTATGGTTTTCTAACTCTAATAGAAACTGTTGCATCTGTAGGAATCAAGCTTTGTGCTTTCTTTTCTAATTCAACATTTGCACTTCCAGATTCGAAACAAGTTGCTAATGGAATACCAACCCACATAACTGTTGCGAATAATTCGTGAGCAGCTCTAATTTTGTTAATATTTGAAGTTGAACTTGAAACACCTGTTGTTTCACTCAATCCTTTTAGAATGTTGTATGCCCATGCTCCTTGATCGTAACGAGTAGGTTTTACTACATTTCCTCCAACGTTAACTTCTGAAGTTCCTAATACATAGATATAGTGCATTCCTCCAAATACGATTCCTCCTGCATCTGATGCTGCTGCTGTAGGGTTCCACAACATATCTCTACCATTTTGGTGGCCTAATGCAGAGTTTTCTCCGAAGATGATATTTAAACGTTCTCCTGTTTCAAGGTTGATAGCATATCCTGGGAACCAACCCATACCTTCTCCTGTACCATCTTCTTTTCCGTCTTTACCAACTGAAGCGGCTTTTCTTAAAGAGAATGCTCTTGCACCACCTTGTGTTAATAATGGATCATTACCTAATTCTATAACAGGGCATCTTGTCCATTTTGATTCATCGTTTGTGAATACGATATCTACTGATGCTAAGTTATTCATATCGTTTGATATCAAACTTAACAATTTTCCAGGATTGAATTGGTTTTCATTAGGGATATCAAACTCATCATTTGCATTGTAGTAATAAGCGTCAGTAAATGCTGGGTGTACATATTCTGTTCTTCTATTGTTAACATAGTCATAAGATACTGATGTTAATCTATAAGGTGCCCACGAACCACCTACACAATTTTCAAATTCAGATTTTGAATCCATTGGAGTTTTTATTGCAGAAACAGTTCCCATTACTCCTGTTTGGAAGTAGTCTAACCATGCGTTACTTAAGTCTTCTTGATCTGAACCTGTAACACCACCGGCTCTAATCCAGTCTGTTATTTGAGATGCATCACTATCTGCCATTCCATATAACCATGTTTTTGAAGGATCTGCAAATGTAATTGAAGAAGAAAGTAAAGCTCCTGGTATTACATCACCACCTTTTGCTTCTCCAGCTGTTATTGTTGCTGCATTAGAATTTGCTAATGGTTTAGGGTTAGTTAATTGGATTGATAAACCTAATTCAAAGATTATTTCTTCATTGATTTCTCCAATTGGTCTTGAAGAACGTAATATATCAACACCTTCATAGATTTCTCCTCCATTTGCGTTTGTTAATTCCCAATAAGCTTCATTCATTGTGCCTTCTCCTGGAACTATTTTCAAGATATAGCTTCCTGTACGAACTGCTAATGGGTCAACTATTTTAACATTCAATGGTCCGTAGTTTATTGAATAAACTGGAGTTGGTACGAAGTTAACTGGATTGTTATTTTCATCAAGTGCTTCTTCACCTTTTTTACCCATTAATTGTTCTTTAGTTGCTTTGTCAAAGTTCAATACTAATCCACCATTACCTTGTCCTTCAAGTCTTATAATTTCTGGAGACATTCCATATGAAGATTGTAACAATGTTCCGTTTTGTTCAGAATTTGTCATGTGAGGTATTGCTACAACTGGTGTAATACTACCACCACCACCTAATTTTCTTGATGCTAAGTATGTAGTTTTTTGTCCATCTAATTTTGTAGCGTCGTCTGGGTTGTATTGTTTAAAGTTGTTGTATGCGTATGCTATTGCAATGTAATAGTATTTCTTATTGTTTGCTATTCTCTTGTCATTTGTTTCAGCAAACTTATCTTCTGTTATTTTGAAAGAGTGTCTTATTCCTTTGTTTTCTCCATCAACCATTACTTGTCCACCTAATAAGTCATTAGTTTTTGTATAGTTTACTAATTTTGCGATAGGTTGGTTGTTTTGTAATGAATCATAGTTTTCAATGTCACATTGTGCAATCAAACGTGATTTTGCTGGATCATAGATGTCAGCTACTGATACTGATGCATCTTTTAATTGGAATATTTGATAACCTTCAAATCTATACTTTCTATCGTAATCTATAGTTTCAACAACATTTCCTGCTGAGTCTTTTACGTCATAAGAACGTGGGATTGTAACGTCTTCTGCTTCAAATGCTTCATTTACGTTGTTACCAGCTTCATTTGTTAAATATAGAATGATTTCTCTATCAAGTTCTTGTACTACTACATTTGGAGCATCAGGTCCTTCCAATACGTTGAAACAGTTATCGAATAATGCTTGACATTTATCGTCTATTTGTCTCAATAATTCTACTGAAGCCATAGGACCACCACTTGCAGCTTGAGCAAATGGAATACCTACTGTAATGTAGTTTATAGCACCTGGTTCCAATGTAAATGGACCTGCTGATTGCATGAAACGTCTATCATCTGCTGAGTTTCCTGCACTTTCTTCTGTCCAAACATTAGCTTTTCCATAAGCTTCGTTTCCGTTAGTTCTTGTACCCCATCCCCAAATATCTGAGTTTCCTGGGAACATGAAATCTGCATTGATGTCTGTATTAGTACCTTCATTGTATCCGTTTCCGCCATAAGTCATTTTTCTATTATCTTTCCAAATACCTTTTAAGTAGTTGTAATAGTCCATAGCTTTATCTGGCTCTCCGTTGTTAGCAGTACTATTGTTATAGTAAACAAATCTACGCATACCGAAACGTTCGTCGTCAACTATTCCGTTACCAAAGTTTACACCATTGATAGCACAAGCATCTACAGAGTCTCCTGATTTTGGATACCAACAATCTTTAAATTTGTAAGCATCTTCTGTCAATAGAATATTGTTAACTACACCATCAACTTTATATGGTTCTAATGCTGCAGGACCATATTTATCTTCTACTGCATAAGGGTCAACTTTTGGGTTATCTCTTCCGTCTGGATCCATATATGGTCCTTGGAAGAAGTCAATACCAATTGCTGGAGGGTTTCCTGAATATGCTCCTGTTCCTGGACCATCTGTTGCTTTACCATTGTAGCAATATCCTAATCCTCTTTCAACGTCACAACCTACGAAGTCGTCTCCTGCATATCCTAAGTCTGGGTCAACCCATTGTGAGAAATATGTGTTTGTTAATGTAAATGTAGAACGGTTAATGATTTCGTATGAATAGAATGTCATGTTATTGATTTCGTCATTCATCGCAAAAGCAAATGCTTGTGCTCTGATTTCTAAACCAATTGGGTTTTCTGATTTTGATTCTGTGTGAGCATTACCTTTATCATTGAATACCCACCAGATAGTTTCGTCTCCTTTTAATACTTGGTCAACTAATAATCCTCCGTATGCTTTTACAACACCACCTGTTCCGTAGTTAGGGTTTGTTGTATCAGATTCCATTGTTGGAGTTGGAGTGTAAGGTACTCCTGGAGGTAAGTTAGCTTTCATTTTTGTAGGACATAACTCACCACTTAAATCATAATAAGGATAGTCTCCATCTTCCCAGCTATAAATACCGTCTCCGTTTCTATCAAAGAATGGAGCCATAAATTTAGATTGATTTTTAGAAACGTCTCCGTGAGCAGGCCAAGTTTTGATAGCTTCTGTTGCTCTTGAAGCATCTACTCCCATGAATGTTTCGCCTTGGTATTCAAATCCATCAACGAAATATTCAACTTCTGCTTTTGTTATTTTAAAGTGTTTATCCCATTGTTCACAAACAGCTTTATCTACTGAAGCATTTGCATCTACTGTTAATGGTCCTGGCCAAAAGTCATCTCCATCTTGTCCGAATCTTAAAGCAGCAACACGTAATTGAAGGTTAGCGTCTTGTCCTCCAATCCATAATGCTGCACAGAACATCGCTGTACTGTTTCCGTCTTTTGGCACAAAGTAACGTGCTGTAGAACCATCATACCACATGTTTCCAGAAGTATTTATACGGGCTCTAACATTGTTTATGCTTAATTCTGCAGAACCTTGTCCTCTACGACATCTTTCTAATTCTGCTTTTTTTGCTGGTTTCTTTACTGCGTATTTATACGCTTCGGCGTATGCAGAAGTTCCAACAAGCATAAAGCACATCAATAATAATGATATTTTACTGCTAATATGTTTCATACTATTTATTTTTTTATCTTATATTTATTAGAACTGATATGATACTCCTAAATAAATCATTCTTGGTGTAGAGTAATTATATACTGCATTGTTGTAATACATCATATAATAATCTCTAAATGATTGTTCATTTAGTTGTCCTTGAATTATTGTTTGTGTTTCAGGGTCTGTTAAGTATCCGTTATCTTCAGGGTCTCCTGTTACACCATATACTCCTCTAATATTCTTGATATTGAAAACGTTTGTTATTCTTGCAAATAAGTTTAACATTGTAGTTTTCTTTCCAACTTTTAAAGTATATGATTTGTCTATGTTCATATCTACACGGAATGTCCATGGTAAACGTGCTCCTCTGAAACTACCTACTATTGTATTTTGTAAATTACTGAAGTATTTAGTGTATGGTGCACCTGATTGAGCAACTCCTGTGATATTTACCCCAAAGTTTTGTAACCATCTAATGTTTTGAACTCTTTCATTTCCTTCTTTATCAACAACTACTCTTGTTGTCGTTGGTCCATTGTATTTATCTCCACCTTGGAAACGGAAGTCTAAGTTCACTTTAAATTCGTGTCTTCTGTCATCTGCTATAGGGAATAACATCTTGATGTTAGGATAACCTGCTTTAATCAACGATACTAATGTTGTTGATGGTAATCCTGTTGTTCCTTCTGCATATTGTAATGTATAGTTAGCGTTTATTCTAACATTTTTTGAACGTCTTAAGTCGTATGATAAAGTGAAACCTTTTGTTGTCATGAAGTCTTGGTTGTCATAAGAATAGTACATAGTTGTAGGGTCAGCTCCAACATATTGTACTAAATTGATAAGGTCTCTTGTTTGTTTGTAGTATGCAGTGATACCCATTGCTGATGATTTAGAAAGCACTTGTTGGAATCCTAATTCATAGTTTGTAATTTTTTCTGGATTCAAGTTAGGATTTGAGAATGCTGCACCAGCCATTTTTTCCATATATAAGTATCCTGCATAGTTTGCTTGCCATACTCCTGTTGATGGACGACGTGCGATAACATCATAAGATGCTTTGAATTCTGATTTATCAGATACAGGGAATGAGAATGCGATACGAGGCATTGCTACATATTGAGGTTTGTAATCTTCAAATGCATCTGTTGATATTTGTGTTGGTAAACCTGTTTCAGTTAATGTTCCTTTTCTGAAAGGTAATGGTTGTCCAGAAGCTCCTGCTATATCATTAGGGTTTGATACTGCTTCTCCGTTTGCTGTGTACCAAGCGTTTCCATTTTGATTACGGAATCCTCTGATATCAACGTTATCTACTGTTGAAGAAGAAGATAATTTATCTACATAAACGATGTAATCATCTCCAATTGCATTAGGAATATCTGTACGTCCTGCTGCTCTTAATTCTCCTGCAGTGTAAGAAGAGTATAATAAGTAAGGGTCTTTTAATCCCATTTGGTTTCCATCATATCTATCTACACGAAGACCTACGTTGAAAATCAAATCTCTAAAGAAGAACTTATCTTGAATATAACCTGCAGCATAGATTGGTTCCCATGCTCCTATGTTTCTATTTCCATTAGCTCCTGTAAAGAAATCTTGTAATGATTGTTTTCCTGTTATTCTATTTCCTCTGTGGTCATATCCATAGTAACTTACTAATGCATTACCTGCATTGTATAATTCGTCAGCAGAGAACATGTCTAATGAGAATGTAGATGGGTCATAGCTATCTATATCAATAAATTCTGTTCCATCTATAGCTAAACCTAAAGCTTGACGAATTTGTTTGTCAAAGAAAGTTTGGCTACCTGCGTCATAACGTCTGTTGTATGTTACATATGGTATTGTTGATGAATTATCTATAATAGGATTATCTAAATCTCTATATAATAAGTGTTGGTTAGCTTCTTGTTTCATTATAGTCCATAATCCAGCAGCATTTAATGAATATCCTCTGTATATAGATTGGTCATATTGGAATCCTAATTCTAATTGGTGGTTTCCAACGTCTGCTGAAACTCTAGCAGCTGCATAAATGTATTGGTTTTCTGATTTAGAATAAGAAGATTCTACTACCCCTACGTTTGTAAACATTCCATATATAGAAAGTGGGTAATCTCCATTTACTAAACCTCTTATACTTCTTAAGTAGTCATAGTTTCTTGTATATCCAGCATCTCTCAAAGTTTGGAATTCATCGCTGAAATAAATTTGAGATGTATATGCAGACATACTTGGGTTGTATTCTGATGGAGTATAATCTACTCTTTCATCTAACCAACCATTGTGTTGGTAAACATATTCTTTACTTCCATCACCATCGATATCCATTCTTGCTAATTCGTAAGAATTTACTTTGTGTGTGTTGAAGTATCCAACATGTCCGTAACGGAATAAATTGTCTCCATGATCTTTGCTATAAGATTCACCATATGTTCTAGAGTAAGAACCTACTACGTTGAATATAACATTCTTTATCAAAGCAGAACTACCTTCTTCTGAAGGGAATTTTTGTGTAAAGTCAGCCATAACTTGGAAGCTATTGCTATAAGACTCTGAATTGTTAAAGTTATTCAACAACATTGAAGATATTCCACTATTCTTTCCTTTTGAATAAGTGTATTCTCCGTTGATTTGTAAACTACTATTTTTAGAGAAACGGAAATCTAATCCACCATCAAAGTAAACACCAATATTTCCTAAGTTTGGTTTACGACCAACTCTTTCGAAATCGTTTAATGTTAAGAATTCTGCTGAATAGTTTACAGCTCCTGTTGCAGGGTTAAATAACAATGGAGATTGTCTCAATTGTTCTAAAACTTCATCTTTTACCATATATAGTCTTCTATCTCTTGGTCTAAGATATCCGTCTGCTGTATATGAAGCAAAACCTGCTAAACGATAACCTATAACACTATTTTCTGCTCCAGTTTCTTGATTTTTCTTTTTGTATAAAGGACCTGTAAAGAACAAGTCTGCTCTGTGGTAACCTCTTGTATCTAAAAATTCAGAAGTTTGATATTGAACAAAACCTTGGAATTGGTTTTGAGGAGGTAATAATGTAATGTTTGTAGCACCCCCGATAGCTTCACCTATGCTGGCAGGAGTACCCCCTAAGATAACTTGAACTTCCGCGATTGATTGTTTTGGAATGTTCACAGAACCTTTTTTAGCAACTCCGTTTACATAAGTTTTCATTTGGTCTTGTCCACGCGCACTACCAGCACCACCTTCGTTGTCAGTAATACCTCCAACAGATGCGATGATACCATCAACTGTGTTAGCAGTCATTTTGTCCAAATCTTCTGCAGAAATACGCTTTCCAGATTCTGATGAACCTTGGTCAATCAAAGGTATAGCATACTCAACAACTTCTACAACGTCCAAAACTTCTGCCGTTGGAGTCATTTCTAAGCTACCTTCCAAAGTAAAACCAGAAGCTTTCACTTGTACACCAGTTTTCAAGATAGTCTTATAACCCATGAACGATGCCCTGATATCATATGAACCAGGAGAAAGCGGTTTAATTTGATAATTACCATTTATATCCGTTGTAGCTCCGCCCATTTGTTGACCATTTTGTTCAACAATGACATTTACGAACGGTAATGGTTCCTTTGTCTGTGAGTCTGTAATGGTACCCGTAAGAGTTCCTTGTGCATACAACATCAGACTGGTTGTTAATAACAACCCGAGTGTAAAGAATAATTTTCTCAACATGCCCATTTCTTTTATGTGTTTCTTAAATTTATAAATTCAATTACTTATATGGTCTTTCTAATATTGCAGAATAAATTACAGCTTCTTTTAAAGAAAATTTCTTATTCTGCTCTACTAATATTTGTTTTTCTTCTTTTCTAACTTGTTCATTTACCTTCTCCTCTTCCCTATGAAGTTCTGTTACTACATTGTTACTAAAGACTTCTTCTTGCAAAGTATCTTCTTCATATAGAATTTCTTCTAAATTAGATCTTTGTTCGCTTTCTTGAAAAGGTTCAGCTAACACTTTCCTAACCTTAACAACAAAAAATACGACAAATAATATCAATGTTATAAAAAAAACACTCATAATTCACTTTTTAAGTCGGCAAATTTACAAGAAAAAAATTATCTCACAAATTTTTACTTACAATAATTTATCGAAGAGATGTTTAAATATCTCTCCGATAAATTATTAAGTTTTCTTATTTACCAGCTTTTAATTGTTTTTTCTTTTCAGAACGAGTGATTGTGAAGTAAGCTACTGGACAAGCAACACAAAGTGATGCAAAAGCTCCAATTGCTACACCTATGAATAAGGCGAATGCAAAACCTCTCAATACTTCTCCTCCAAATATAAACACAATCAACAATACTAATAAAGTAGATCCTAATGTATTGAATGTACGGCTAAGAGTTTGATTCATAGCATCATTCATTACTTTTCCATAAGAAGATTTAGGATATAACTTCACATTTTCTCTAACACGGTCAAATACAATTACTGTATCGTTGATAGAATATCCAATAACTGTTAGTATCGCTGCTATAAATTGTTGATCAACTTCTAAGTTAAATGGTAATATTCCACTGAATAATGAGAATATTCCTATTGTGATTAAAGCATCAAATGTCAAAGAAACTAAACCAGCTAATCCATATTGCCATTTTCTAAATCTTAATCCTATATATATAAAGATTAGTACTAAAGAAATGATTACAGATATAACTGCAGAACGTTTTATGTCATCTGCCATTGTTGGTCCAACTATTTCAGAACTAATAATTCCAAGAGGACTCTTCATTGTAGATTCAAATTGTTCCAAAGTTACTTTTTCTTTGTAGAAAGACGCTACACCTTTATGAAGTTTAGCTATCACTTCTGCTTTTACTGCTTCACTATCATCTTTTACTTTGTAGTCTGTTGTAACTTTTACTTGATAAGATGGTCCAAAAGTTTTTACTTCAGGAGCAGTACCAAATTCTTCTTGTAAAGCACTACGCACCTCTACTGGATTAACATCTTGGTCAAATCTAATAACATATGTTCTACCACCAGAGAAATCTATACCATAATCTAAACCTTTAAATGCTAAAGAACCTATAGAAAGTAAAACTAATGCTACAGCTACAATCATTTGAGCCTTGTGATTACCTACGAAATTAACTTTTGGATCTCTTAAGAAATTCTTAGTTAATTTGTTGTAGAAAGTAATACGTTTAGCTGCATTTTTTCTTTTTAACATTGTTTCAAATACCAATCTTGAAATAAAGATACTTGAGAACAATGAAGTTAAGATACCTATACATAATGTAATAGCAAATCCTTGAATAGGACCACTACCAAAATATGCTAATACTATACCTGTTAATAATGTAGTAACGTTACCGTCAATGATTGCTGAATAAGCAACTTTGTATCCATCAGATATAGCTGAATTCAAATTCTTTCCTGCTAATAACTCTTCCTTAATACGTTCGTAAATGATTACGTTAGCATCTACTGCCATAGCCATTGTTAATACGATACCTGCTATACCAGGTAATGTCAATACAGCTCCTAATGATGCTAAAGTACCCATCAAGAAGAATATATTAACGAATAAAGCAATACATGCTGCTATACCAGCCATATTATAGAAGAATATCATATATATGAACACCAAACTAAAGGCAACTATAAATGATATCAAACCTGTTCTGATTGACTCTTCTCCTAAAGAAGGACCAACAACTGATTCTTGAACCATTTTTGCTGGAGCAGTCAATTTACCAGACTTAAGAATATTTGCTAAGTCTTTTGCTTCTTCTACAGTAAATTGTCCAGAGATTTCTGAACGACCACCTGTAATTTCTGAATTAACATTAGGAGCAGAATAAACTACGTCATCTAATACTATAGCAATGCTATTTCCTATATTGCTTCCTGTGATCTTAGCCCATTTACGTGCTGCTTCATCTTTCATTACCATTGAAACAACAGGTCTTCCTTGTTGGTCAAAGTCGCTGTTAGCATCTGAAATAACGTCTCCATCTAAAAGAGGTGTTTTTGCTTTGTTTGTTAGTTGCAAAACATATAATTCATATTCATTTGTTTTATCTATTGGTTTTGCACCCCATGCAAACTTCACATCTTGAGGAAGAACTTTTGAAGCTTGAGCAAGTAAACGATCTATTTCTCCTCTATTATTTGCAGTTGCAGTTCCTACTACACATCTTTGCATCATTGCACCATTATTAAGGTGTGCAAATTTTGACAATAAAGGATTCTTAACTTTATTTTCTTGTGTAGTATCTACACTTTGCAACCATTCATCTGCTGCTACAAGCGATTGGAAAACATTTCCTGCATTTCCTGCTAACCAAAATTGTAATTGAGCAGAACCTTCCAATAATTTGCTAACTCTTTGTGGGTCCTTAACACCTGGCAATTCAATCGCAATTCTTTCTGTCGCTTCCAATTTTTGGATAGTTGGTTGCGCTACACCAAATTTATCTATACGTTTTGATAAAACTTGGAAAGTTCTATCGTAAGACTCTGTGCATTCTTTTCTAATTGCACTTATAACTTCTTGGTTTGTGGAATTTGCAGTTATTCCTTTTTCTTTCAACTTAACTCTAAAAAATGCAGAAAGATCCACTTTAGAAGTTTTGCTTGCTTCTTCAACTTGTTTTTCAAAGCAATCAATAAATCTACTTCCTGTGTTTTTTTGCTCTTGTTCTGCTTTTTCTATTAAAGCTGAAAGCACCTGATCATCAGGATTTGTTGCTAAATTTTTAAGAACGTCAACTGTGGAAACTTCCATCATAACGTTCATACCACCTTTTAGGTCAAGACCTAAATTAACTTCTCTCGCTTTACATTCTTTATAAGAGAATTTTCTTATCCACAAAAAGTTGTAAGCTGTTTGTTCAGACACTGAGTCTAAATAAAAGTTTTCTCTTTCTGTAGCAATTGAATCAAAAATCTCTTGCTCGCGTAAAGCATCTCCTTTTGCTAAGTTTTTAGCAATAGACTGAGCGTATTGACTTGTAGCATAAGCTTTTGCATCACTTTCTACTTGTTTTGAGAAGTAGGTAAATGACAACTGATACAAACAAATCAACGCAAATACTATCGCAATAACTTTAATAGCACCTTTGTTTTGCATATCACTTTATATTTTAAGTACATATAGTTATTTGAACTTGCAAAGTTAAAATTTTATTTGATAACTCCATAATTCTTGATAAAAAAATTATTGTTTTATACTATTATTACATTTGAAATTAGCATTTAAGTATCTAAAAAACAAAGCAAATAAATTTTAAGGTTATATCTATTTTTTTAACACATTAATTGTTTATATTTGTCAATAACATATATTTATTTAAGATTTTAAGTAGGAAAATCATTTTTTTGCAAAAATTTTGATAGTTTTGCAATCAGAAATAAATTTAAAAACAAAAAGATATGACAGAAAAACTTCAAACTTTAAGAGATAGTGCATTATTTAGGTGGATTGCACTATTGTTGTTAGCGTTAGCTATGTTTTGTTCATATATCTTTATGGACATTTTATCACCTATTCAAGACTTAATGCAATCTGAAAGAGGCTGGGACCCAACAGCTTTCGGAACAATGCAAGGCTCTGAAACATTCTTAAACGTATTTGTATTCTTCCTTATCTTTGCGGGTATCATACTTGACAAAATGGGAGTTAGATTTACAGCTCTTTTATCAGGAGCAGTAATGCTTGTTGGAGCCTTAATCAAGTGGTATGCAGTAACAGACACCTTTACAACAAGCGAGTTACACACTTGGTTTACAAACAATTTGAACTACATTCCTGGATTTGATGAGTTAGGCGTTTCACCTTTTTATAGAGGTATGCCAGCATCTGCTAAATTAGCTGCAATAGGATTTATGATTTTCGGTTGCGGTGTTGAAATGGCAGGTATCACAGTATCTCGTGGAATTGTTAAATGGTTCAAAGGCAGAGAGATGGCTTTAGCTATGGGTTCTGAAATGGCTTTAGCTAGATTAGGAGTTGCAACTTGTATGATTTTCTCTCCATTCTTTGCTAAATTAGGAGGCGATGTAGATGTTGCTCGTTCAGTTGCTTTCGGTGTTGTTTTACTTTGTATTGCTTTAATAATGTTTATAGTTTATTTCTTTATGGATAAGAAATTAGACTCTCAAACAGGAGAAGCTGAAGAAAAAGATGAACCATTCAAAGTCAGCGATATAGGAAGCATTTTAAAGAGTGGTGGTTTCTGGTTAGTAGCTTTACTTTGCGTTCTTTACTATTCAGCAATTTTCCCATTCCAAAAATATGCGGTAAACATGCTTCAATGTAATTTAACTCTAACAGAAGGAACAGGATTCTGGGCAAGCGAAAAAGTAACTATTATACAATATTTAATAATGTTAGTAGTTGCAATTGGCTCGTTTGCAAGCAATTTCTCTAAAAATAAAACAGCAAAATTTGGTTTAATGGCGTTAGCCGTTGTTGCATTGATAAGTTATTGTTACATGGGATACATGAGAGGTTCAGCAGAATCAGTATTCGCAGTGTTCCCATTATTAGCAGTAGCTATCACTCCAATATTAGGAAACTACGTAGACCACAAAGGAAAAGCAGCTTCAATGTTAATGATTGGCTCATTATTACTAATCGTTTGCCACTTAACATTCGCATTTGTTTTACCTATGTTTAAAGAAAGTGCAATCGGAGGAACAATCGTTGCTTACATAACTATTTTGGTTTTAGGTGCTTCATTCTCTTTAGTACCTGCTGCTTTATGGCCAAGTGTTCCAAAATTAGTTGACCAAAAAGTTATCGGTTCTGCTTATTCTCTAATCTTCTGGATACAAAATATCGGATTATGGTTATTCCCTATGTTAATAGGTAAGGTATTAGCTAACACAAATGTGGGAGTAGAAAATCCATTAGAATACAATTACACATGGCCTTTGGTAATGTTGGCTTGCTTAGGTATAGCTGCGTTACTTCTTGGTTTCGTTTTGAAAGCTTGGGATAAGAAAAAAGGTCTTGGATTGGAAGAACCAAATATTAAAGACTAAAACAAAATTTTTAGTTTAAGTAACTGCAAAATAGGGATTTGTTAATTCAAATCCCTATTTTTTTGTCTTTTATTAATAATCCTTTAAATGCTTATATTCTTAAAAAACATGGCCAATCTATCTAATGATTAAATTTTCTTTAAGCATTTGACCTTAAAATTGAGCTTTTACTCTATAAATATTTTGTTTGCAGTGGTTTAAAGGATTTTTTGAGATTTTAAAATTTTTACGAAAATTAAAGTTTTATTATCGAATAACAATAAAAAATAACTCTTAGTTTTAATTTTTTAAAACTAAGAGTTATTTTTTTAATTCTAAGAAAGAATTTTCGAAAGCTAAGAAAAAATTTCGTTTAGAACTTAAATCCTATTCCTATTTCTAAAGGTAACATGTATAAAGTACGACCATCTTTTATTGGACTAAAATTTTGAGGATTTCTACTTTCAATTGTCATATCTATATCAAAGACTGGAAAACGTAAAGTTCCAGAAAGTGAAAAATCACCAAAGAAAAGTCTTAGTCCTACAGGAACATAGAAAGCATGTTGCATAACCTTTGAATCTAAAACCATAGCATATCCAGCAGGAGCTTTACTTAAATGCAATTCTGAATAGTCATAACCAAATCCTGCTGAAAGTCCTATTCCGTTTTTATGATTTTTAGTAAAGAAAACTTGTCCTCCAAAACCTAAATCAACAAACATTGTGTGAGAAAGAGTTCTGTTTCTTGTGAAGTCGGAATAATTATTAGAGTATTGTCTAATACCAAAGGTGTATCCAAAGTTATAATTCATTGTAAAATAATCTGTTCCTAATGGAAGTATTGCTCTCATTCCTATACCAATGCCATGTTGAGGAGTTGTTGCTCCCAAATCATTTGCAATTAAATCATAATTAAAGTCCATCGTTGAATAAGAATAATAAATTTCCCAGAAATCATCAAATGATTTTTTTTCTTCAACTGCTACTTCTTCCACAGTTTCTAAGATGTCTTCTACATAAAAGGTGTCTGTGATGACTTCTTGTACTGCAACTTTTTCTACTTGTGCTTTTGCTTCTGTGAAGGCAAAAAGCGAACACATTGAAAAACAAATCAATGCTAATTTTGCGTTTCTTTTCATACTATATAAATTTTAGTTTATAATTATTTCTATGTCGCAAATTTACAAATATTCTATTATAACTAACAAATAAAACAACAATTTTGTTTTAGGGGGGGGTAATTCTTTGGTTTTCAAAAGTTTAGTAATAAAAAAAATAACGGACTTTATTAAAAAATCCGTTATTTGCTTTATATAAATAGTTTCTTTATTGCTTTGGAATCAGCGATATATTCAATTCTTCAAGCTGTGCAGGAGAAATTTCTGATGGACTTTCAATCATTATATCTCTTGCTTTGTTATTTTTAGGGAATGCGATGAAATCTCTAATTGTCTCAACGCCAGCAAACATTGAACACATTCTATCAAATCCGAAAGCTATACCTCCGTGAGGTGGAGCTCCAAATTCAAAAGCATTTAATAAGAATCCGAATTGTGCTTGCGCTTCTTCATCACTGAAACCTAGTGCTTTAAACATATCGTTTTGCATATTTCTGTCGTAAATTCTTATTGAACCGCCACCAATTTCTGTTCCATTTACCACAAGATCGTATGCGTTTGCACGAACCTCTCCCGGAGAAGTGAACAGCTTTGGATAATCCTCTGATTTCAAGGAAGTAAAAGGGTGATGCTTTGCATAGAAACGTTGAGTCTCTTCGTCCCATTCTAAAAGTGGGAAATCAACAACCCATAATGGCTTGTAATTGAAAGGATCTCTTAATCCAAGACGAGAACCCAATTCAAGACGAAGTGCACACAATGCTGTTTGAGTTTTTTCCTTAGCGCCAGCCATCACAAGCATTAAATCACCTGGTTTTGCTGTGAATTTATCTGCTATTTTTTGTAATTGCTCTGGCGTAAAGAACTTATCTACAGATGATTTGAATGTTCCGTCTTCATTATATTTGATATAAACCAATCCTGTTGCGCCTACTTGTGGACGTTTTACGAAATCGGTTAATTCATCTAATTGTTTACGAGTGTAGTTTGCGCAACCTTCTGCACAAATTCCCACAACTAATTCCGCAGAATCGAAAACAGAGAAACCATTTCCTTGAGCTACATCGTTCAATTCCACAAATTTCATTTCAAATCTTGTATCAGGCTTATCGCTTCCGTAATATTTCATTGCATCTGCGTATGTCATTCTTGGGAAATCTTCTAATTCTAAGCCTTTTACTTGTTTGAAAAGATATTTCATTAAGCCTTCAAACATTTGTAGCACATCTTCTTGTTCTACAAAGCTCATTTCACAATCCACTTGTGTAAATTCTGGTTGTCTATCTGCTCTTAGGTCTTCGTCTCTAAAACATTTTACGATTTGGAAATAGCGATCGTAACCTGCAACCATCAATAATTGTTTGAAAGTTTGAGGAGATTGTGGAAGAGCGTAAAATTCATTTGGATTTACACGAGAAGGTACAACGAAATCTCTTGCTCCTTCTGGCGTTGAACGAATTAAGAACGGAGTTTCTATTTCCATAAATTTCTTATCATTCATATAGTTTCTGATAAGAATAGATAATTGGTGTCTTAATTCAAGATTTTTTCTTACGCAATTTCTTCTAAGGTCTAAATAACGATACTTCATTCTTAGCTCTTCTCCTCCATCTGTATTGTCTTCTATTGTAAAAGGTGGAGTTTTGGCTTCGTTTAATACTGTTATTTGCTCTACCAATATTTCTATATCCCCTGTTGGAATATTTTTATTCTTATTACTTCTTTCAGAAACAACACCTTCCACTTGTAATACATATTCTCTTCCAAGTGTTCTTGCTTTTTCGCACAACTGTGCATTAGTTTCCATATTGAAAACAAGTTGTGTTATTCCGTAACGGTCCCTTAAATCTATGAAAGTCATACCTCCTAAATCTCTAGAACGTTGTAACCAGCCTGCAAGTACTACTTTAGTACCACAGTCTTTTATATTTAATTCTCCGCAAGTATGGGTTCTTAACATAACAACTGTTTTTATTCTGCTGTTTTTTGATATTGTTTACTCAAATTAAAGTTTTCAGGATATTTTGCTACTTTATCCTTATAGAATGCTTGGATTTTCTTTAAATCAGCTTCGTAATCTCCTGTTGGATAGAATATTTTACCACTACCACCTTGCTTTTTTTCATAATCTAACCAAGATAAATAGATAGGTTTTTCAGCTTTCATTGCTATATGGTAAAATCCTTTTTTCCAATGTTCTGTATATTTACGAGTACCTTCTGGGGTAATGATTACAGAAAAGTTATCGCTTTCTTTAAGTCTTTTAACTGCCTCATCTACAAGGCCTGCTCCTTTTTTCCTGTCAACAGGAACACCTCCTAAGGCTTTTAAAATCGGACCTAAAGGAAAGAAAAACATCTCTTTTTTAATAAAAAAATGAGCATTAACGCCCAATTTCCATAAACCACAACGTCCCCAAACGAAGTCCCACATTGATGTATGTGGGGCTTCTATGAAGACGCAATTTTTCATTTCTGGTTCTGGCTTTCCGATTAGTTCCCAGCCGCCAAGCCACATCAGAAAATCTGCAAGCTTTTTCATTTATCTATTTTACGATTGAATAAGTGTCTTGTGCAATAACCAATTCTTCATCAGTTGTTACAGAAAGTATTTTTACTCTGCTGCCTTCTTTTGAGATTATTCCATCTTGTCCAGCCATAGCTTCGTTTTGTTTTTCATCTATTTCTGCGCCCAAGAATTCTAATCCACGACAAATTTCTTGTCTTTGCCACCAAGCATTTTCTCCAATACCTCCTGTAAATAAGATTGCATCAACTCCGCCCATTGCAGCAGCGTATGCTCCAATGTATTTCTTAACTCTGTAAGCAAACATGTCGAAAGCGTAAGTTTCTCTTTCTTTTCCTTCTCTCTTTCCTGCCATGATATCACGCATATCAACAACTCCTCCTGTGATTCCATTTAAACCACATTTTTTATTTATAAAGTTGTTCATATCTTTAATTGTCATGTTTTCTTTTTCTGCTATGTAAAGAAGAACTCCTAAGTCTAAATCTCCACATCTTGAACCCATGATTAAGCCTTCTACTGGAGTGAATCCCATAGATGTATCTACTGATTGTCCGTTCTTAACAGCACAAATTGAAGCTCCTGAACCTAAGTGGCAAGATATAATTTTTGAATTATTTATATCTAATCCTGCCATTTTAGCTGCTTTTGGTGCAACAAATCTATGAGATGTTCCGTGGAAACCATAACGACGAACCTTATCTGTTTCATAATATTCGTAAGGAATTGCATAAAGATAAGCTTCAGCTGGCATTGATTGGTGGAATGATGTGTCAAATACTGCTACTTGAGGAACATTTGGTAATATTGCTTCCATTGCTTCAATTCCTTGAAGGTTTGCAGGATTGTGAAGTGGAGCTAAAGCAAATAAAGCTCTGATTTGTTCTTTTTCTTTTTCTCCTACTAAAACTGATTTTTTAAATATTTCTCCTCCGTGAGCAACTCTATGTCCACAAGCGTTTATTTCAGTTAATGATGCTATAACTCCTATTTTTTCATCTACTAAAGCATCTAAAACCATTTTTATACCAGCTTTGTGATCTGGTATTGGTTGTTGTACATAGTATTTATCTTTTCCAACAGGTTTGTGAGTAAATTCTCCCATTTCCAAACCTATTCTTTCTAATAATCCTTTTGCTAATAATGTAGCATTGTTATCCATATCTATCAATTGATATTTGATAGAGCTACTTCCGCAGTTTAATACTAATATTTTCATATCTTTATATTTTTAATTTTTTACTTTTCTATATTTAATTTCTTATATACTTCTTGTAATGAAGCATGGTCATCTGTCATTATTAGTAGTTTATCTTTAGAGTGAAGTTCTGTTTTACCTGTAGGAACAAAATACTTTTCTTCTCTCTTAACCATAACTGCTAATGAATTTTCAGGTAGTTTTATATCCATTAGCCTATTTCCATTTTCAAAAGTATTGACTGTTAGTTCTACTTCTGCTAATACAGTTTTTATATCACTTGAAACGTCTATATCAAAATCTCTTAACTTAGATACATCGTTAGATTTTTCTGCTAATTTCAACCAACGTGCAACTATAGGTAAAGATGTTCCTTGTATTAGTAATGATATTAAAGTACAAAAGAATACTATATTAAATATTAATTGTGCATGAGGAAGATTCGCTGCAAGAGGCATTATTGCAAAAATAATAGGAACTGCTCCTCTTAATCCAACCCATGAAACATAGGTTTTGGCTTTAAGTGTCATCTTTCTAAAAGGAAGCAAACACAAGAACACTGACAAAGGTCTTGCGATGAATATCATTAATAAACTTATTATTAAGGCAGGAAGTACTATAGGCAACAATTCATGAGGATTTACAAGCAATCCTAACATCAAGAACATTATTAATTGAAACAACCAAGCTAAACCATCAAAGAATTTTATAGATGATCTTTTGTGTACAAATTTTGAATTTCCCATTACTAAACCTGCAATATAAACGGCTAAATAACCATTTCCTTGAAGGAAATAAGTTGCAGAAAAAACAAATATACAGAATGTCAAAACTAATATTGGGTAAAGAGAATCATTACCTATCTTTATTCTATTTATAACAAAAATCGCAAACTTACCTAAAGCATATCCTAAACCAGCTCCTACTGCAAGTTGCATCATTAATTTACCAATAATAAACCAAATATTAGGAGATGAACCTAAAGATATTATATCTACGAGTGTCAAGACTAAAAGATAAGCCATTGGGTCATTACTTCCACTCTCCAACTCAAGCATTGGTCTTAAATTCTGTTTAAGATTCAGATTCTTGGAACGTAATATAGAGAAAACGGAAGCTGAATCCGTAGAGGACATAATAGAAGCCAACAAAAGAGATGTTAAAAATCCTACTCCAGCACTTTCAAGCGTAGCTCCCAACACCCACCAAGAAAAAAGCCCCATAATTAAGGCCATAATCAATACTCCTATGGTAGATAGAATTACTCCTTGTGCTATGACAGGTTTTATTTCATTTAACTTTGTATCCATACCCCCAGAAAATAATATAATACATAAAGCAACTGTTCCTATCGCTTGAGCTATATATATATCATTAAATTGTATTCCTAAGCCATCGCTTCCAGCTAACATTCCAACCCCTAAGAATAAGAGTAATGATGGAACACCAAATTTGGAACTTGCTTTACCGGCAAATACGCTTAAAAAGAATAAAAAGGATAATGTCAACAAGATGACTTCTACCTGAATCTGCATAACAACGCTTTTTAATTGTGCAAAGATAGTAAAAAATATTTTTTTTCTTTAATTAACTCCTATATAAGATAACACTTTGTGCAAAAATAATGTGGTTTTATCCACCATAACCCAATGTCCGCAAGAATTTATCGTAACTATTTTAGAATTTGTAAAAGCTTGTTCAAACACATACAAATCTTCCTCTCTTGTAAAATCCGAAGAATCTCCTCTTATTAAAAGGCAAGGAACATCTATTTTATCCACTTCAACAAAGCCTGCAACTCTATCCATTTGCTTTGATAACATTGGTGCATTAGATTTCCAAGACAAAATAACACCTTCTCCCAATTCTGATTTCACACACTGAACATTTTGCATAATCAAAGCCAACCATCCTTTATCAGAAATATGCTTTTTAAAATGCGACAACAAACCTCCTCTCGATGAAAACTTCTCTATGTTAGTATTTAATATCACTTCGGCCACACCACCTTTATTTAAAAGGAAAGGATAATTGATTGGCAAAATATCCACAACTATCAATTTCTCATAACTATCTGGAAACAAATCCGCCATTTTCATAATCAACTTACCACCCATTGAATGACCTAATAGAATTGATTTATTAGATATTTTCTTTTTTTCTACAAATTCATGTAAAAAGGAAGCAATTTCTTCGTATGAAAATTCTTCAGTATGGAAACTTCTACCATGATTAGGTAAGTCTGGAATTAAAACATGAAATCCACAATCTGCTAAAAATTCTCCTATTTTAAGCCAATGTTCACCCATTCCCAACCAACCATGAGCAATCAATATTGTCTGATTTCGATTATTTTCAGCAAATAATTCTCTGTAAAAAAACTCCATATTTAGTAAAATAAAAAATTATTTTTCGCTTACAAAACGAAAAAAACTTCTATTTTATTTTTATGTTTAAATAAAAAACAGTAGCTTTGCAAAAATTATAATTTATAGAGACGTATGGAATACATAGCAATCATTATTTTCGCAGTTTTCGTAAACAATGTAATTCTTTCACAATTCCTTGGAATTTGTCCTTTCTTAGGAGTATCAACAAAAGTTAGTACCGCTGCTGGAATGGGTGCAGCAGTAGTGTTTGTAATGGCTCTTTCTACAATAGTTACTTTCTTATTACAAGAATTTATATTAGAGCCTTTAAACATAGAATTCTTGCAAACTATAGTATTCATTTTAGTTATTGCAGCATTAGTTCAAATGGTTGAAATAATCTTAAAGAAGATAAGCCCTGCACTTTATCAAGCTTTAGGAGTATTCCTTCCATTAATCACAACAAACTGTGCTGTACTTGGAATATCTATCTTAGTTATCCAAAAGGGGTACAATTTGTTAGAGGGTATTACTTATTCTATAGGAATATCTTTAGGATTTACTTTAGCAATGGTTATTTTTGCTGGATTAAGAGAGCATTTAGAACTTGTTGAAGTACCTAAAGGAGTAAAAGGAATTCCTATCGCGTTGATAACAGCTGGTATTTTAGCCATGGCATTTATGGGATTTGCAGGCTTAGTTAAAATCTAAAAAAACTAATTTTATGATAGACAAAAACGCTAACAAACAATTAGCAAAAGGCTTAAAAGAAAAACAACGCAAACCAGGCTGGTGGGCAAAACGAAGTAGGAAAAAACTAATAAACGATATTCTTTCTGCATTAGAAGAATTTGATATTGATGCAGCTTGGGCTCACAAATCTTTCATTACAGCTCAAGAAAAAAGACCTAAAAACATAACTATTTATACAAATTTCAAGGGAGAAAAACCTGATGGATTTGCTCATAAGGTTGATATGGCAATGGACAAGGCCTTCCCTAAGAAAAAAATAAACATCATAGACGTAAAAAGTCTTCAACCTGCAATAATGGAATTTGTATTTAAAGATGTAGATAAAATCTTGTAAGATGCAAATTTCTGCAGTCATAATAACTTTTAACGAAGAAGACAACATTGCTTCTTGTATTGAATCTTTAGAAGAAATAGTTGATGAAATCGTAATCGTTGATTCTTTTTCTGCAGACAAGACTGCAGAGATTGCAAAGAACTATAATAAAGTAAGATTCTATTCTCAAAAGTGGTTAGGGTATGTAGAACAAAAAAACTATGCAAATTCCTTAACCTCATTTAATACAATCCTTTCTATAGATGCAGACGAACTGATTTCTAGCGAACTAAGAACAAGTATCTTAAACATCAAACAACAAGAAGAAAAACCTTCAAAAGTGTATGAAGTTTCAAGATTAACTAATTATTGCGGTAGCTGGATAAAACATTGTGGATGGTATCCCGATAAAAAAATTAGAATATTTGATAAAAGATTAGTAAAATGGCAAGGTGAACTTGTTCATGAAACACTTTTTCTTCCTCAAAATACCGAAATAATCCATTTAAAAGGAGATTTATTACACTATTCCTACAAATCAAGCACAGACCATATAGAAAGAATCAATAAATACTCTTCTTTAACAGCAAAAGAGGCCTTTAATAAAGGAAAGAAAGCTTCTTTTATGGATATATGGTTTAGACCTAAATGGAGATTTTTTAGAGATTACATATTAAAAAGAGGCTTTTTAGACGGATATGCTGGTTATCAAGTCTGCAAAATGTCTGCTTATATTACATTTGCTAAGTATATAAAACTTAGAGAATACAATAAAAACAATAAAGTAACAAAATAGAGCAAATTAAAACGCTGTTTTAGGAAATTTATTCTTGATTTTGAAAAAATAAATCTTGAAATAAATTTCCTAATTCTTTGTTTTATTATTTCCCATTATACATATTCATAGTTCTATCCATACCGATAGTAGCGAAAGATTTGATTATATCGCAACACATATCCAATTTAGGATCTACAGTTGCCATATCATCACCCTCTATCTTACCAAGAACGAAATCAACCTGTCTTCCTCTTGCAAAATTACTTCCTATACCAAAACGAAGTCTGTTAAATTTATTATGTCCTAAGCAAGCAATAATATCTTTCAAGCCATTATGACCACCATCTCCTCCACCCATTCTAAGGCGAATTGTTCCTAAATCTAAGGCTAAATCATCTACTATGACCAAAACATTTTCAACAGGTATCTTTTCCTTATCCATCCAATACTTTACTGCTTTGCCACTAAGATTCATAAAAGTCGTTGGTTTAACTAAAATAATAGTTCTACCCTTTACCTTAACCTCTGCAACATAAGCATGACGCTCTATAGAGAATTTATAAGCATTAGATTTAGCATCTATATTTAAATTTTTTACCATTCTATCTAAAGCCATAAATCCTATATTATGACGAGTATCTTCGTATTCCGAGCCTGGATTTCCTAAACCTACTATCAAATATTTCATATACAAAAAAATTAAAGGCTGTACAAAAAGAGCACAGCCTTATTTTTATTCTTTTTTCTTTAATTACAAGATTATCTTCCTGCTGAAGCACGAGTAGGTTTAACCCAAACAACGATGCTTGATTTAACGTCTAACAATTCAACTTTTTCTATGTTGATTTGTTCAACTTTAACACCTTGTCCTATTTCTAAGTTAGAGATAGATACTTCTGCATATTGAGGTATATCATTTGGCAAACCTTTAACTCTTAACTTACGAATCTTAAGCATAAGTTTTCCCCCTTGTAAAACCCCAGGAGCTGTACCAACAGTCTTAACTGGAATTGCAATTGAGATTGGTTTATCATCAAAGATTTGTAAGAAGTCTGCATGTAATACCTCATCAGTTACTGGGTGGTATTGGATTTCTTGTAAAATTGCTGTGTACTTGTTACCCGATATTTCTAATTCTACATAGTTTGTATCAGGAGTAAACAACAATGGTTTGAAAGCTTTTTGAGAAACTGTGAATCTTATTTGTTCACCTTCTCCACCATAAACCACACAAGGAACTAAACCTTGTTTACGTAAAGACTTAGCATCTTTTTTCCCTACGTTCTCTCTTAGAGAACCACTCATAGATACTGTTTTCATTTTTTTATTTTTTATTTATAATTAATAATTAAGTGTTTAGAATCTATCTACAACACCTTTTTGTTTTACTGCTATTTCATAAAAGTCTGCAATAGACTCATAGTTTTCAACTCTTCTAATTGCTTCTGCAAATATTGAAGCTGTTGAAAGCACTTTTATCTTATCACTTGGACGTTTCAAAGGAATAGTATCTGTTACTATTAACTCTGTCATGCAAGATTTTTCTATTTTTTCTATTGCATCTCCACTCAATACAGGGTGTGTAATCATTGCTCTTACGCTTGCTGCACCACATTCATTGATAAGTTCAGCTGCTTTACACAATGTATTTCCTGTATCTATTATGTCATCAACCAATATAACGTGTTTACCTTTAACATCTCCTATTAGTTGCATTGTTCCAATTTCATTAGGTTTGTTTCTTTGCTTGTAGCACATAACAAATCCTGTTCCCAATGTTTTAGCATATTGACTTGCACGTTTTGTACCTCCAACATCAGGAGAAGCAAACAATAAATCTTCAGTTGCAACATCTTGACCTCTTAAATAAGGGATAAAGATAGAAGAAGCTAACAAGTGATCAACAGGAATATCAAAGAATCCTTGTATTTGATCAGCATGTAAATCTATTGTTATCACTCTATTTACACCAGCTGTTTGTAACAAATCTGCCATAAGTTTTGCTGCGATAGGAACTCTTGGTTTATCCTTTCTGTCTTGACGAGCAAATCCAAAATAAGGGATAACTGCAATTATTCTTTTAGCTGAAGCTCTCTTAGCAGCATCAACAAGCATTAACAGTTCCATTATGTTATCACAAGGAGCGAATGTTGATTGAATGATAAATACATCACATCCTCTAATATTTTGCTCAAAAGAAGGTTGGAATTCTCCATCTGCATATTGCAATACTATAGAATTTCCTAGAGGTTTTTGATATACCTCTGAGATTTTTTTGGCTAAATAAGCCGTTGCTCTACCTGTAAAAAGAGCTGTTGTGTCTTTTTGGTCTTTTTCTGACATAGCGCTTTATCTATTGAAAACATTTCTTTCAGCGTGCAAAGTTACGCACATTTTCTTAAACTTAAAAAAAAATTGTAAAATATTTGTCGTTTTCAAAAAAAGTAGTACTTTTGCAACCGCAAATGAGTCGCAAACGCATCTGTGGCGGAACTGGTAGACGCGCTAGACTCAAAATCTAGTGGGGTAACACCCGTGCCGGTTCGATTCCGGCCAGATGTACTTGAAAAGGAGATAATCATTCTAAGGATTGTCTCCTTTTTTTCTTTGATTCAATTTTTTAATTCTTTAAATCATTTTATTAAAACAAAGAATCAATTTTATTAATTCTAAAACTTAATATGTAATTGCAAACCAATATCTTGTTTATGTGAATGAGGTATTTCATCATTTCCCGAAGATATAGTTTCTTTATTTGAAAATAGCGTTACTGCATAGCGAAATGATAAATCTATATTTTTGAAAAGATTTGCCTTTAAATAGAAGTATGCTCTATGCCCTTTATCATAAAAAAGGCTTGTTGAGTAATTTAATGGCAAATTATATTCATAAACAGAGAAATGGTTATCATAGTTTTTGGTATCAAAGTATGCATATCTTAAATTAAATTGTAATGGAATTATATTAGGCTTATATATTCCTTCTACAAGAAAATAATAACCATTATCTTTATTTGATTCATAGTTATGAGTATGAGAATAACCTAATCGCGAGTGTAAATGCAATGAATTAGTAATTTGAGTTTGTAAATAGAGTTGTACTTGTTGCAATATATCATAATGCAACACAACATCTCCATTTTCCAAATCTATATCCTCTTCCCTATTGTTAAATTTGTAGGTTAATCTCAAATGTGTATTCTCTTTAGGGTAATAATTCAACTCTCCCCTTATTTTTAAACCCATTGCACCTTCTTGACTTATGTATGTTTTAAACGGAAATCTAAAAACATCTGCAGCCATGTAGTAATTAAACTTCTTATTTACTCTATGAGCAAAGTTTAAGTTAAAGCCTTGTTCATTTGCAATTCTCGATTGCACTCCCAATGCATTAGCATAAAAATTCTGATAATCCTTATCATAGTTTCTAAAAGAAGCAGACAAAGTTGTTTTATAGCCTAAATTTACTTGCACTCCAAATATAAATGCAGTTGATTTGTTTTTACTCATAGCTGCTTCTGAAAAAAGACTTAAACGTCTATAAGTATAAGAAGCATTAGTTGAGATTACGCTATTTTGCGTTCCCGAAAAATAATATTGCTGATAAGCCGAAGAAGAATGCTTTATAGAATCTCTATAATCATAACAAAAGGTAGTAGTACCTAATCGCAATCCTTTATATTCATAATTAAGATGCGCCCCTATCATTCTTGCAATATTAGAATCCTTTTTTGAGAGCTCTGATTCTGTTCTATGCAAACCCGTAGTAAGAATACTTCCCGAATAATCTATTCTATCCATGCTTGCAAACAAAAACAAATCTGTATTCCATAATTTCAGTTTTGTTGCAAGTCCTCTATTATATCCATACTCTGTACTTGAACGATGTGGTTTTATTCCAAAGTTATTATTCTTTAATTTTGCCTCATTATTGAAATAAGACAAAGAAAAACCTTGCCCTAAAGCCAAACCTTCTCCAAAATTAAGACGATAATCTCCTATGGTTAATTGTTCTAAAATTCCTATTTCTCTTATTGTAAATTGAGCAGAATAATAGTCTATCAAAGAAGGTTCTCCTGCGTCTTTATCTCCTACAAAAGAAAACTCCAATCTATCAAAATAATTAAAGTTATATCTAATTTGACTTGCAAAAGACATACCTTGATAACCTTTATTGTCTTCTCTTAAAAAGCCCTTTGACTTTTCTAATACTTGCTTATATTGAGTTCTTATTTCGTGTTGAGATTTTGCAAAAATAGAATCTAATTTAAGAGAAGGTTTCCAATTAATAGGTCTAACACAAATATAATTTTGTATTTCTTCTATTTGAAGTGAGTTAAAGCCATTAATAACCGACAATTCATAAATACTCTTTAACTCTCCTGTTTCTCTTATATAATGTTGTAAAGAAAAGATTTGATAATCGTCAAAACCCAAGAGTTGAAGTTCGGATTCTTTTGCAGAGTTTAGATTAATAGGATTTGTCTGCAAGTTATAAAGCTGTTCAATCAATTCTTCTTTAGCTTCAGAGGTGATTTCAAGCTCTTCTATTTGATTTATTCTTGTTTGCAGAAAATCATCTATAGTTTGCGCAGAAGGAATAAAAAAAAGCGTAAGACAAAACAAGAAAACGATTATTCTACATTTCATCTTACGCCTTTTTAGATAATATATATTGTTTAACTACATTTGCTCCAACCGCATGATGCACATTGTTTACAGCCTCCTGTGTAGATAACAGCGTCTCCACATTGCGGACACTTTTCTCCTTCTACTACTGTGCCGTCTTTTACATAGCGTTTCAATGCACGTGCAATACCATTCTTCCAAGTGTTGATTGTATCTGTGTCAAGTGTTAATTTAGAAACTAATTCTATTACATTTTGGATTGGCATACCATGTCTTAAAATACCTGAAATCAATTTAGCATAATTCCAATATTCTTGTTTGAACATACGAGACAATCCTTCTATTGTATGTTTGTATCCGTCGCTATCCAAGAATTGGAAGTCATATCGTGCTGGCATACTGCCTTCTTTCACTCTTATTACCCAGCCTTTATCTACTGTTGGTGGTAAAAGGAAGTTTTCTGCTTTACCTGAGAAGATTTCATACGGTCTTCCTTCATATAATCCTACAACTGCAATCCATTTTTCCTTGTCATTTTGGAAACGAATTATCTCTGCATCCAATTTTTTAGGACGTTTAGGTGCTTTTGTTTCGGTAAATGATGATGTTTCTTTTGTGTTATGAGAAACTAAAACGCCATCTCTTGAACCATCTCTATAAATTGTCATTCCCTTACAACCAGATTCCCATGCTGTTTGATAGATTTGAGCAACTATTTCTTCTGATGTTTCTTTTGGAATATTAACTGTTACAGAAATAGAGTGGTCAACCCATTTTTGTATTGCTCCTTGCATCTTAACTTTATTAACCCAGTTAATGTTGTTTGCAGTAGCATTGTTATATGGAGACTTAGAAATAATTTCTTGAAGTTCTGCCTCAGGTAATTTTTCTAAAGACTTAACATCATATCCATTAATTTCTGCCCACAACGCAAATTTATGGTGTAATACATTGTATTCTTCCCATGCTTGTCCTTCCTTGTCATAGAAAGAAATTGTTGCATTGCTATCGTTTGGATTTACTTTTCTTCTACGTTTGTAAGAAACTAAGAATGCAGGTTCTATTCCAGAAGATGTTTGAGTACAAATACTAACACTTCCTGTTGGTGCTATTGTTAAAAGAGCTATATTTCTTCTACCATATTCCAACATCATTTTATATAATTCTGCGTCTGCTTCTTTAAGACGTTGTATGAATGGATTTTTTTCTTCTAATTTTGAATCATAGATAGGGAATGAACCTCTATCTCTTGCCATTAAAGCAGAAGAACGATAAGCTGAACAAGCTAATGCTTTATGTACTTGAACAGAAAAATCAATTGCCTCATCACTTCCATATGTTAAGCCCATTGCAGCTAACATATCTCCTTCGGCTGTTATACCAAATCCTGTTCTTCTTCCTTCTAAACATTTTAATTTAATGTTTAACCAAAGGTTTTTCTCAACTCTCTTGATTTCATCGTCCTCAGGGTCTGATTCTATCTTAGCTAAGATTTTTTCTATCTTTTCTATTTCCAAATCAATAAGGTCGTCCATAAGTTTTTGCCCCTTTTGAACGTGTTGAGAGAATAATTCAAAATCAAATTCTGCCTTATCGGTAAATGGATTCTTAACGTATGAATATAGATTGATTGCTAATAAACGACAACTATCGTATGCACACAATGGAATTTCACCACATGGATTTGTAGAAATAGTTTTAAATCCAAAAGAAGCATAAGAATCTGCTACTGATTCTCTAATTATTGTATCCCAGAATAATACTCCTGGCTCTGCACTTTGCCATGCGTTTTTGATAATTTTTTTCCAAAGAGCTCTTGCATCTATTTCTTTTACAACAGAAGGGTTTTTAGAATCTATTGGATATTGTTGTTTGTATGGCTTTCCACTTACAACACAACGCATAAATTCATCATCAATTCTAACAGAAACATTCGCGCCTGTTATTTTGCCTTGCTCCATCTTTGCATCAATGAAATCTTCTGCATCAGGATGTTTAATAGAAATAGAAAGCATCAAAGCTCCTCTTCTTCCTCCTTGAGCTACTTCTTTAGTTGTGTTAGAATATCTTTCCATGAAAGGAACTATACCTGTAGAGGTAAGAGCTGAGTTTTTAACAGGAGAGAATTTCGGTCTTATATGAGAAAGGTCATGTCCTACCCCTCCTCTTCTCTTCATTAACTGAACTTGCTCTTGGTCTATCTTTAATATTCCACCATATGAGTCAGAATTAGATGAATTTCCAATCACAAAACAATTTGACAAAGAAACAACTTGGAAATCATTTCCTATTCCTGACATAGGGCTACCTTGAGGAATGATATATTTGAAGTCTTTTAACAACTCATAGATTTCATTCTCGCTTAGTGGATTTGTATATTTATTTTCAATACGTGCAAATTCTTTTGCTAAACGTCTGTGCATTTGGTCTGGATTTAACTCATATATATTATCTCCATCTCTCAATGCGTATTTGTTTATCCACACGTCTGCCGCTAATGCGTCTTCTTTAAAGTAATCAACCGATGACTTTACGATTGCTTCTCTTTCTAAAACTTCTTTGGACATATTCTCTTTATTATCAAATTGTTTGTTATCGTTTTCTTTAGGCCTTTGTTCCATAATCACTTCACTCAAAAGCACTTCTGCATTGAGAGTTTTTTCATTTTCTTCTTCTTTTTGAAACAAAAGCCATTCCATAATTCTAAATTTTTAGAAAGCAAATTTACAAATAAGATTTATAGTAAAAAACAAAACTATTTTATAATTATTAACAATGATTTTTAAATTCTTCTCAAGCCCTTATTTTCAAAAGATTTTAAAGTATTTTGATTGTTGATAAGTATTTTTTTAAGTAAGATTTGTTGTTTCAGAAAATGATTTTTCATATTCCAAAACAAGTGGATAGTTTTTCTTTGTTTTTTATTATTACTTTAAAGAGGTAGAACTATTACCTTCAAGAGGTAGAGATATTACCTTAAAGAAGTAATTTTTTGGTAAAAGTTTTAAACCTTTGTATTCTTTGCTTGTCTTAAGAAGAAAACACCAATGATAATTATGGAAAAGAAACCTTATAATTTCATCATCTGCTTTAACAAGGATTGTTCATTAGCAGACAAATGTCTAAGACAGCTCTCTGCACAAGAAAGTCTTGATTCTAACAATATATTGCATATTGTTAATCACACAAAATTTAATGAAACAAACTGCGAACACTATCTTGAAAACAAAAAAGTAAGTGTTGCATACGGAATGAAGACATCTTTTGAAGATGTAAAGGCAAAAGACATTGCCATTATTAGAAAAGCATTAGTTGAGCACTTTGGCAACAATTATTACTACAAGAAACGAAGAGGCGAATTGCCAATTACGCCAAAGGATCAAGAGTTTATTTCTAACCTTTTCAATAGTTATGGTTACGAAATAAAGTTTGATGAAATCAGAGAAGAAGTTTTGTGGAAATAAAAATAGGGAAACCCTTTGAGGATTTCCCTATTTGTTTTTATGAATCTTTAATTGGATTACTTATTCCAATCCATTGTTGCCATTCTCTTGTATGATTCGTAACGCCATTTAGCATTTTCTTCTGATGCTGCAAATAATTGTGCTGCTTCTTCTGGGAATGCTTTCTTCAATGAGTTGTAACGTACTTCACCATCGATGAATGCTTGGAATTTACTCCAATCTGGTTCTTTTGAATCTAATGTAAATGGATTCTTTCCTTCTGCTGCAAGTTCTGGATTGTATCTCCACAAGTGCCAGTATCCGCATTCAACTGCGCGTTTTCCTTCTTCTTGTGTTTTTCCCATACCTATCTTGATACCGTGGTTGATACAAGGTGCGTATGCTATGATTAGAGATGGTCCATTGTAAGCTTCTGCTTCTTTTAATACTTTTAAGTATTGTGCAGGGTCTGCTCCGATTGATACTTGTGCAACATAAACGTATCCGTATGTTGTTGCTATCATACCAAGGTCTTTCTTACGGATTCTCTTTCCT
>JAZRCB010000022.1:0-30840 GCA_045635365.1 Candidatus Onthomorpha sp. | reverse complement strand
TAGATTACGATAACGATGCAATGAATCAAGATCAATATCGTCCATATTATAGTGTTCAATCAAGATTCCGTCATTTCCTTCTTCAAATGAATCACGAATCATGGCACGTACTTGTCTTTCTGTGCAACGATAATCTCCTTCTTGATTACGTTTATAAGTTCCTTTGTAAATATTATCGTTCAAATATATCGGTTTTATACGCCAATCAGCTTGTGGAACATTAATACAAACGACTTTTTTACCATCTATATCAATAACATTGACATCGCTATCTGAAAGAATGTTTTCGTTAACTTTATTGCTATTGATTGTATTCCAAAAATCAGTGATAATTTTCTGTGAATCTTCAACGCCAACTACTTGAAAACGCTTTTTTATATCTTTTTCCTTTAAATTTTCAACAATACCGAGCAGAATAGCACCTCCATAAGTGTTTGCAAAAGAAGAATAGGTTTCCCATATAGAATTAGGAATAGTATTTGTCGCTTTTTTGCATTCTAAATTGATATGTTCACCATTAGCCAATATAGATTCTATTCTAATTTTATCCGATTTCATTTGAGTAATTATTACTTAAAGCCTTTTTATTTCATGCAAAGTTATAAATATTTTCTTTAAATAAAAAAACCAAAGGGTGCAACACTAAGTTACACCCTTTTTACAAACATTATTATTTAATCTAAAACTTAATATTACTTCACCTCTTCAAAGTCAGCGTCTGTTACTTCACCGTCTTGGTTGTCGTTTGTGTTTGATTGGTTTGGTGCTTGTCCTTGTTGAGCTCCGCCTTGTTGAGCATACATATCTGCTGATGCTGCTTGGAATACTGCGTTTAGTTTTTCGCTTGCTGCGTCTATTGCTGCGATATTTCTTGCTGCGTGTGCGTCTTTCAATTCTTTTAATGCACCTTCTATTTCTGCTTTTTTATCTGCTGGTAGTTTGTCTCCGTTTTCTTTTAGCGCTTTTTCAACTTGGAATATCATTGCATCTGCTCCGTTGATTTTGTCCGCTTCTTCTTTCAATTTCTTGTCTGCTTCTGCATTTGCTTCTGCTTCTGCTTTCATTCTCTTGATTTCTTCTTCGCTCAATCCGCTTGATGCTTCTATTCTGATTGATTGTTCTTTGTTTGTTGCTTTGTCTTTTGCAGATACGTTTAAGATACCGTTTGCGTCTATGTCGAATGTTACTTCGATTTGTGGAACTCCTCTTTGTGCTGGTGGTATTCCGTCTAAGATAAATCTACCTATTGTTTTGTTATCTGTAGCTCTTGTTCTTTCTCCTTGTAAAACGTGGATTTCTACTGATGGTTGGTTGTCTTGAGCTGTTGAGAACACTTGTGATTTCTTTGTAGGGATTGTAGTGTTTGCTTCAATCAATTTTGTCATCACACCACCTAATGTTTCAATTCCTAAAGAAAGTGGAGTTACGTCAAGTAATAATACGTCTTTTACTTCTCCTGTTAATACTCCTCCTTGGATTGCTGCTCCTACTGCTACTACTTCGTCAGGGTTTACTCCTTTTGAAGGTGTTTTTCCAAAGAAATCTTCTACTATTTGTTGGATAGCTGGTATTCTTGTACTTCCTCCTACAAGGATTACTTCGTTGATTTGGCTTTTATCTAATCCTGCGTCTGCTAATGCTTTTTTACAAGGTTCGATTGTTGCTTTGATTAAGTCGTCACAAAGTTGTTCAAATTTTGCTCTTGATAATGTTCTTACTAAGTGTTGTGGAACACCATCTATTGGCATGATGTAAGGTAAGTTAATTTCTGTTGTAGTTGAAGAAGATAGTTCTATTTTTGCTTTTTCTGCTGCTTCTTTCAAACGTTGTAAAGCCATTGGGTCCTTTCTTAAATCAACGTTGAAATCGTTCATAAATTCTTGTGCTAACCAATCGATAATTCTTTTATCGAAGTCGTCTCCTCCAAGGTGTGTATCTCCATTTGTTGATTTTACTTCAAATACTCCGTCTCCAAGTTCCAATATTGAGATATCAAATGTACCACCACCTAAGTCAAATACTGCTATGTTTGAATCTGAATCTTTTTTATCTAAACCGTAAGCTAAGGCTGCCGCTGTTGGTTCGTTGATAATTCTTCTTACTTTCAATCCTGCGATTTCTCCTGCTTCTTTTGTTGATTGACGTTGTGCGTCATTGAAGTATGCAGGTACTGTGATAACTGCTTCTGTTACTTCTTGTCCAAGGTAATCTTCTGCTGTTTTTTTCATTTTTTGAAGAATGATTGCAGAGATTTCTTGTGGAGAGTATAATCTTCCGTCTATATCTACTCTTGGAGTATTGTTATCTCCTTTTACTACTTTATAAGGAACACTTGAAACTTCACTTGCTATTTTATCGTAAGTTTCTCCCATAAATCTCTTGATAGAGTAAATTGTATTATGAGGGTTTGTGATTGCTTGACGTTTTGCTGGATCCCCAACTTTTCTTTCTCCTGATGAAACAAAACCTACTACTGATGGAGTTGTTCTTCTTCCTTCACTGTTAGAAATAACAACTGCTTCATTTCCTTCCATTACAGACACACAACTGTTTGTTGTTCCTAAGTCTATACCTATTATTTTTCCCATATTATTGAATTATTTAATTGTTTATATTTCTTATTTATTGTTTTCTGCCTTATATATATCAATTTTTGTGCCAAATTGTTCAAAAATAAAAAAAGATGACAAATTGTCATCTTTTAAATATTGTTTACTGACAAATGATTAGTTAGTGTCAAAAACAAAGGCTGAAATTTGTCATTGCTTTTAGTTTATAACAATCTTTGCAGTTGTTGAAATCACTCTTGATGTAGAAGCTGCTTGATTTTTTCTTCCTGAAACCTTAACAAAATAAACTCCTGCAGGTACTTCTGATAAAACAAATTCTGTTTGAGTTGTTTCATAGACTTTTTGTCCTAAGTTATTCATCACTTCTACCGATAAGATTTGTTCTGCAGATACAACTTCTATATTTCTGTTATCGTTTAATACTTTTGCTTCTAATTCTTCAGCTTGTTCTATTGCTCTATTTTTTCTTACTAATAGTTTAAATCTATCTTGATTTTCTCCTGCTGAAACTTGAGTTGTGTAAACAAATCCTTCGCTTAATCTAATGTTTTCTTCTCCATCTATAAGGAATGCTACATATCCTTCAGGCAAATTATCTACTACAAAACTCAATTCTTTACTCTCTTCTGCTCTAACATTGAAGTCTGCTGTGTAAGGTAATGTATTTACTTCTTCTTTTACAAGTTTCTTTCCTTCAACTACAAAATAAGGCTCTGCAATATTTACTGTAGCGAACATCTTATCAGCATCAAATCTATCGTAATTTACTTTTGCTAATTCATTGTGAGCAAAATACATCTTAACTCTGTGCTCACCATCAATCAATGCTATTTCTATATTATCATTAGACTTGTCTGATTTTAATTCTAATGTTTGTAAAGAAGCATAATTTGTCAAATGTTCTTTTTTGAAGTTTACAGTTTTACTTCCTTCTGTTTCAAAATTCAAGAAGAATCCTCCTGTCATTTCAACTTCTCCTACATTTTCTTTAATATCCCAGCTTGCTCCATTAAATTGATAGACACAATTACCTTGTATATCTGCTGTTTGTTCTGCTAAGAATTTTTGAACATTTAATTTTGCAGGGTATGGATTAGATAATGCCATCCAATTACCACCTCCTAGGTGTGCTTTTACAGGTTTTGACACTACGACATCTCCATTATTTAATTTATAAGCTGGTGTTTCATCATAATCGTATGTATATGCTACATATTCTGCACTTGCTCTATCACTATACATTCCATCGCCATATGTAGTGTAAATCACCTTTCCACCACCGAATGTCCATAAGAAATATCCTTCTCCTTTAATTACTGAAGTATTTACCTCTGCCCAATCTTCACTCCAATCTCCTGTAGTGTAATCAAACATTGAAACAGAAACGTCTTTTTCTGTAGGAACAATTGCTTTCAAAGAATATGCTGCAAATGGAGCTCCCATGAAATTCCATTTATTTTCTTGTTTTGCAGTAGAGTTTATTTCTATAATTCCTCCAACTTCAGTTGTAGTTGTATTGATTAACTGTCCATTTGCATCTATTTCTAATATACCATCATTTTTCAAAGTATTTTCTGAAGTTAATCTCAATGCTGAATTTAAAATAACTCTATGTCCTTCATTGATAACAAAATTTGCAGCAATTTCAGGCATAGAACTCAATCCCCAAGTTGCAGGATTATTAAACGCACCACTATTTATAGAAGTATAAGTTGCACAATCACTCTTAATATTTACAACTCCACTATTTGTAAAAGATGCTACCCAAGAACGATTTGCTTTATAATCGTCTAAAGAACCACAAGGAACTGTTAATTGTTTTGCAACAGGTGTATTAGTAAACGCACCCAATCCAAGAGTTGTAGGAGTTGTTCTATTTACTTTAACGCTTGTTAATTTTGTACAATTTGCAAAAGCGCTTGCTCCTATTGAAGTAGTTGAACTAGGTATTTCAATACTTACTATTTTAGCGTTATAAAAAGCAGAAGCTGATATCTTTGTTATTGTATTTGGAACAACAACTCTAGTTAAGTTGGAATTTTTAAAACCTTGAGCTTCAATTTCATCAACAACATAAGTAGTACCATTATAAGTAATACTACCTAAAATCATTGCTACTCCTGATTTATTTTTTATTTGCTTAACTTTAGCCTTTCCTCCAGCTTTTGTTGTATATCGCAAACCATCTATATCAATAGTAACGCCTTGCGCAGAAGCAAATACCATTGATAACACTAATAAAGAAAATACAAATATTTTTTTCATAACTAAATTAATTTTCAAATACATAAGAAACTGCAAAATTACTAATTTTTTAGCATTTTACAAAATAAAAACAGCGTTTTCAAGAACAATTTCTTTGTTTTTATAAGTCAAAAACAGCGTTTTTACAAAACATAAATGGCGTTTAAATTTATTATATTCAAACGCCATTTATTTTAACCAAAAATTTCAGCAAACTAATTTATTACTATCTTTTGAGATGCAATACCTTTATCTGTTTTTGCTTTGATAATATACGCACCTGCTGGCACATTATTCAATACAAAGCTTGAATTATTTGTTTGATATACTTTTTGTCCTAAGACATTGTAAACCTCTACATTCATTTTATCTTGTGAAAGTATATTTACTTGACGATTATCATTAATTATTGCCAATTCATATTCTTCTACATCTGAAAGAGATAATGATTTTTTAACCAAAAGTTTAAATCTATCTTCATTTTCTCCTTCATAAACCACAGTTTCATACATATCACCCTCAACCATATCAATAGTTTGTTCCCCATCTATCAATGTGATTGCGTAATTCTCTGGAATATTCTTCGCAACCAATCTAATAGTATCTTCTCCTAAACTTCTAACATTAAGAGTTGCATAATAAGGAAGTTCTTTTACTTCTTCTTTTATAAGAGGAATTCCATCTGTAACGAAATAAGGTTCAATAACTCCTGTAGTTGCAAAAAGTTTATTCGCATCAAAGATATCGTAAGTTTGTTCCGCCTCATCATTTTGAGCAAAATGAACTACTATACTTTTATAATCATATTCAACAGCAAAATCTATAAATTCTTGCGTTAGAGTTGTTGATTTTGCAGAACTTTGATAATTCTCTAATTGATTTTTAGAGAAATTTATAGTTGCAGTTCCTGGAGTTACAACATTAACAAAGAAACCTTCTGTCACAGGAAGTACACCATTTAATTTTGCATCAAACGAACCATTAGAATAGAGATAAACCACACGTCCTTGTGAAGGAACTCCACATGTCGCAAGAAATTTCGCCACATTTAATTCACCTGGATATGGATTTGCTAACGCCATCCAATAACCATTAGATGTGTATTGACTAACATTCTTTGTCACAGAAACATTTCCATTATTCAATGTACAAGCATTAGGCACAAAGTTTACTACACCTGAATTAAAGAAAGGCCAAAGGAAGAAACTTTCTCCTGCAGACACATTATCTTGCAGTGTCATATAAGAATTAGCCCAATTACCTGTAGTATAATCGTATGCCACAGCCGCAACATCGTTATATGTATCAGATGTACTCACTTGAACAACATCCATTGTATAATTTGTAAAAGGTGCTGCTGTTAGATACCAATTACCATTACTTAAACCAGCTTTTTCAACTATTATATTTCCTGTTACATTATTTGATGTTGTATTAACCAAATCTCCTCCACTACAAATAACCAAGGTTCCATAGTTTGTCAAGCGAACATTTTCACTTAAAACTAATGTTGTATTCAATCTCAATGTTTTTCCTGCAGGAATAGTAATAGTAACCCCACCTTCAGGTAAAGCAGTATTATGTAAATTTATAGGAGGAGCAACTCCCCATGTTGAGAAAGAATTAAAATTACCACTATTTGCAACAGTATATTCACTACTCACTTCTTCCTCCGCATAATCACTCCAATTAATTCCAACTGCATTATTAGAAGAAGCAGCATTATTAAGCGCATACACTGCTGCTGAAGGGAATGGAGCCACAAAACAAGTTATAGTAGTCGTTGCTATATCTGATTCTCCCATACTAACACCATTTTTCATAGCAGTTGCACCTAAGACACAACCATTTGCTGTATTAGGCGTTATTCCATAATAAAGAGGAGCTGAAGTAGTTGTTATTGTTGGAAGATTAATAATTGGATTTGCGTATGAAGAATAAACATCTCCTTTAGCTGTTATACCTCCAGCATAGGCAGTTATTTCTAATTGTTCATCGTCTTCATTGTATACTGAATACCCCTTAGAGTTAACAGTTCCATTAAATTCACATGCTTTTATCAAACCCGTTGAACTTCCTATTACACCTCCTACATATTGTGTGCCAGTCACTTGTCCTGACACTTTACATCTATTAACTACAGCAATATCTCCCATTGAACGTCCTGCCACAAGTCCCGCATATCTTGCTCCTACATTTGCAGAAATCATACCGTTAACTTCACAATTAGATATTGTTCCATTATTTCTTCCACAAATCAATCCCACATGAGAAGCAACACCTCCCATTAAAACATTTGCAGATATTTTAAGGTTTTGGATTACTCCATTATTTATATAAAACAACCCATAAATTGCACTAGCATTATCTCCATATGTTGCATTATACATTATTGTAAAATCACCACCATTGTATGTTCCTGAAAACGTACCTATTTGAGAATTAGTTAGCGCACCAAGATTTATATCTGTTGTTTGAATATAATTACCATTCAATGGATAATCTGCATCAACACCTATTTTCAGAAAATCTTCTGCTGAATTTATTTGGATTTGTGCATTAACGAATGTTGCACTTAAAATTATAGCAACAAAGCTTAATATTATCTTTTTCATAATCGCAATTTTTTATTGTTTTTTATTTCTATACACCTTTACTCCCACTGCACTTGCTCCTAATCCTAAAAGCAAAAGAGTTGCAGGTGCAACTGGTGCTTCTGGAGTGGTTCTATGTAATCTCACAGATGAAAAATCCCCTTGAGTAGGATTTGAAGGTGGTTGTGGTTGCGAATAAACACTTGTACCAGCCAATAATAATGTTAAAATCAATAATGCTTTTTTAATTAATTTCATATTGTTTCGTTTATTATTTTACACTATTTGAATTTGCAAAATTACGACTATTTTATTGTTCTACAAAATATTTTCTTCTATTTATTTAATTGATTATCCGACTTTTCTTGCAGGAGCTGAGCTCGCGTCTTGCTTTGGGTTACTATGTAAACTCCTAAGAAAACTAATATTGTTGCAAGTCCTTGTTTCAATCCAAAAGTCCCTAACCCCATTATCACTGCAAGTATTGTTGTAACTATTGGTTGAAGATAATTATACATAGAAAGTGTTGTTGGACGAATGCGTGTTTGTCCAACAGGAATCAAAAGATAAGTTAGGAATGTCGCTCCAAGAATCACATAACTTATTCTTAGAGTTATATCAAGGTTTATTTGATTAAATTCTATACTTGTTAAATGTGAGAAAGTGAATGGTGTGGATATTATTGTACCAAAAAGAAACATCCATTTCATTAGAGTTATTGGATGGTTTCTTTGAATAAGAGGTTTGAATGCTGTTAAATACAAACCGTATGATAAACAAGAGATAAAACAAATTGCATTGCCTATCCAAGATGAATTGCCTGTCGCACTTGTATTTGAAAGTATTAAAATCAATGCTCCACTACAACCAATCAATACTCCAACAACTTTTTTCAATGTAATAGGTTCTTTCACAAATATCGCAGAGAAAATCATTGTTACAATTGGAGTAAGACTCACCACAATACTCGCATCAACAGGAGAAGTCATAGAAAGTCCATAAACAAATGAGGTTTGATTCAACACAACTCCAAAAACTGATGCTAAAAGTAAAAGAAGAATATCTTTCTTATTTGCCTTTGGTATTTTAAAAATGATACTAACCAACCAAAAAATAAGACTCGCGCCAATAAAACGAAGATAAGTCAATGCTAATGCGTCAATACCAAGAGAGGAATTGAGAATACTTTTTGTGATGGGAGTGTTAATTCCAAAAATAAGATTAACAGCAAATATTGCTATATGCCCAATGTGAGTTTGTTTCATAATTTATACATTTTAAAAAACAGCAAGATGAAGACTATTAGTCCTCACCTTGCTTATTGTCCCAAGTTTTTATATTGTTAAAAGTGTTAAAAAGAATTATCATAACAAATAATCTATATCCTTAACACCTGCTTGGAACTAATTGTTAAATATCTTAAATTCTGTGTATTATTTTCTTTGCGATACAAATCAACTATTTGTTCATACTTATTAGTTCTATTTTGAGAAAAATAAGCATTATCATTATTAGAAGAAGAGGCATTAATCTGTCGGTTTTCAGTAATAGCTAAAGCTATTTGAGATTTTTGAGTCTTATGTAAATCATTTAAGGTATAGGTTTTAAAACCACTCTTTAATGATTTGGCAATCTTCAATCTAACAATACCCGAAGGAGTTTGCGATAATGCAAAAGGATTACCTATCGTTTGCGATTCAAACAAACAAATCACAAACAACAACAAAAAAAGTAGAATACGTGAACACCTTCTATTTTTCATTCCTTCGCACTATTTACGTTTGCAAATTTATAAAATTTATTTGTATATTTGTCGCTTTGAAAACGTTTTTTATTTATGAACACAATATTAAACCTAAATAATAATAAATGTATTGCATGTTATGCTTGTGTTAGAGCATGTCCTGTAAAGGCTATACAAGTTGAAGAAAAAAATCACAAACCGCATATAGTAGAAGACAATTGTATAGGCTGTGGAAGTTGTATTGATGCCTGCGCCTATTCTGCAATAGAAGTAGTCAGCAATATAGAAGAGGTTGAAAATATACTACATTCCGACAACAAAGTAGCCGCAATCTGTGATGCCGCAATCGCAGGAGAGTTCGCAGACGTAAGAGACTATCGCAAATTTGTATCTATGATAAGAAAACTTGGCTTTGACTATGTATGCGAGGTAAGCTTTGGAGTAGATTTAGTCAGTAAAAAATTCGCAAACCTTTGTCAAGGTTTCCAAGGCAAAAGCTATATCAGTAGCCACTGCCCTGTATCTAATATGTACATAGAAAAATACCAACCAAAACTAGTAAACAACATCTCCCCTATCGTTCCACCAGCAATCGCAACATGTGCAGTAGTAAGAAAACTCTATGGCGAAGACATAAAAGTAATAAACATAACACCATGTCTTGGATTAAAAAAAGACAACAATCGCTATGAAAAAACCAGTAAAATAGACGCCTTTCTATCCTTCCTAGAACTAAGACAACTCTTTGAAAAACACAACATAAAAGAAGAAGCCGTTGAATACTCCGACTTTGATGAACCACACGGATACAAAGGAGCCCTATACCCAATTTCAGACGGATTTGTTGAATGCTGTGGATTGAGCAATAACAAAATACTATCCACAGAAGGTAAAAAAGACGCAACCAATGCCCTAAAACAATTCTCAAAACACGGAAATGAATTTTCCACACACTTTAACATATATTTCTGTAAAGGCTGTCTAATGGCACAAGGTTGCAGTAAAGGCGAAAAATTCCTACGCCACAACCTCGTTTTGAAATACGCCGCAAAAAAATACGATACACTCGACAAACAAAAATGGGAAGAAAACATCGCAAAATTTGAAAACACTTCCGATTTAGTCACTTTCTATAAAAATAACGACAAAACCCTCGCTACACCCGAAAAACAACAAATAGAAAACGCCTTTAAAACACTAGGAAAACAACACTCACAACGCAATACCGACTGTGGAGCCTGTGGATATGACAGTTGCGAAGAACTAGCAATCGCAATCGCACAAGGAATAGCCTCTGCCGAAATGTGTTTCTCCTTTGCTCAAAAAGGCTCACGAGTATTCAACGAACTAAAAAAACAATACACCCTACTAGAAGAAAACCTCAACACACAAATACTCGAAAACCACCAACTAAACCAAAGTTTCTCTTCACTTATTCAAAACCTATATCCTGCCATCGCAGTAGTAGGTTCTGATATGAAGATACTTGAAAGTAACTCTGCCTTCATTGAAATCCTTGGAGATGACGCAAAAGAAATTGACGAAATCATTCCACGACTAATAGGCGCACACGCAAAAAGTCTTTTACCACAAGAAATATTCACACAATTAGAATACGTCTTGAAAACCTCACAAGACATAATGAACAAAGACTTTGAATACAACGGAAGATTTATCAATGTCTCTATCTTTTCATTGGTAGAAAACTCTTCTGCTTGTATAATATTCAGAAACCTATATAATGAGGAAGAACGCCCTGAGGAAATAATCCATAGAGTAAATGAGGTAATAAAAGAAAACCTTACCCAAGTACAACAAATAGGTTATATCCTAGGCGAAGGTGCGGCGAAAACCGAGAAAATGTTAAACTCTATTATTAAAACCTATAAAGAACAAATAAGACAAAAATAAAAGGAATTAAAAACGCTGTTTTTAAGATTCAAAAGCTTTATTTTTGATGTTCAAAAATGGTGTTTTCATGTACATAAAAGATACACTATAATAACTATAATAACAATAATAGAAAAATAAAAAAACTGGAAGTTCGTTTGAACTCCCAGTTATATATCTAACTATTGTATAGTTATCTTCCTACTTACTGGTTGGTTGTCCATTGTGAACTTGAGTACATAGCTTCCCCCCTCCATTTGTGAGACGTTTATTTCTCTTGGTAATACGTCCCATGCTCTTATTACTCTTCCGTATGAGTCAATCATTTGTGCGTTTTTAAGTTCTATTGCGTCTGTTTCTATGTAGATTACACTATCACTTGGATTTGGATATATTTTTAGTGTTTTTCCACTGTATTGTTCTTCGGTTAGTCCTTGTGCGCCAACACTTACTTGAACGACTTCTGTCCATGATGATGTGTCTCCTACACTACAAATAGCTCTTACTCTGAAATCCCATTCAGAACCCCATTCAAGGTTTCTAAGATTGAAACGTGGATTAATTGACACCATAACTGATGTCCAGTTTATCGCAAGGCGTTCTTTGTAATTGATTTCCCATTGCATGTAAGGGTTATCTTCAACTGCGTCCCATGTGCAAACTATGGTTTCATCTCCTTTAACTTGATAGTGTTCACAAACAAAGTTTTCTGGTGTTAGGCAAGTTTCTGATGATGATAGGGTTGTAAAATATCCCTCTAAGAAATTGGAGGCTTGTTGAAGTCCACAGTGTGAATATAATATAACTTTATATTCATTCATTGAAGTTAGTTCTTCTAGCATATAAGGAGATTGTGCGTTGTTTATGGTAAGTGTGTCGTGGTTTTCAAGATTGATAACTAATAAGTCATAGTTTGTGATATTTGATACTCCTTCCCATTCCACTCTAGCTGTATTATGGGTTATTTGATTAACACTTAGTGTTTCAGGAGCAAGACATGTGTCTTTTATTGTGAAGTTATTTATTGTGTAGGTTCTTTCTGTGTCTGTAGATGTAGCAGAGTATAGAGAGAATCTCACTGTATTATCACCTGTAAATCCTAGTAATGATTTTTCATTATGTCCGTTTGTCATTGTTAAGTCAAACTCTTGTAATGGAGAGTCGTTTACTGATACAAAAATCTGTGAAGCAACTCCGTTTAATGAGTAGTAATCAAATTCCAAGTATGGATTTGAAAGTGAAGTCATATCAAATATTGGACTAAAGAGTGTATCCCCCTCCACTCTCCAACAGTCTGAGGCATTACAGAATGAAGTTAGGGTAGAGAATTGTATTGTATCTTCCAAGAAATATGGGTATTCTGTTTCAGGTACACAAAGGGTATGAAGATAGATTTGAGAGTATATACTAGTATCTTCCTCTGTTGTGATAGCTCTTACTCGTATTTGATAAATAGAGTTTGGTATTAGTTGTGTTAGTTCAATATGGTTAAGGTTTGTTTGGTAATATTGTGTTGCGTTTGTTGATGTGGCAGTTACTTCCACCTCAAATGATTCAGCATCAAGGTTATCTGTCCAAGTTATATTAGCAGAATTATAATCATAGTCTGTTATTCGCAAGTCTTGTGGTGGTATTACAAGGGTTTGTGTGGTGAATGTCATTGTGTCACTCCAAAAACTTTGCTCTGTTCCACAGTCTGCCTGTACCATAAAGGCGTATTCTGTTGAAGAAGAAAGGTTTTCTAATAGGTGATTTGGAGTTATGTCATTAAGTGTTGTCCATGTTGTATCGTTTTCAGCCTTGTATTTTAAGTTAAATGAAAGTTGATTTTCGCGGAAGTTCCAAGTCAGCATAGCAGAATTATCGCTTATGTTGTAAGCTCTCAAACTGTCAGGTGTAGCGCAATAACGTGCGGTTAAATAAATATCATCTATTGCGATAGAGTGTGTAGATTGCGCAGCAGGGGTATTATACCAAACGAATAATAGTCGTCTTGTACTTCCTATGTATTGTGGTGGTAGTTCTATGTGTTCTCTTATCCATTGATTAGAGCCTCCTCTGTAGATTTCTTCTCCAACTTGAAATTCAGCATCAGGAAGATTGTTTACACTGATTGATGTTCCATTTGATAGAAGATAAACTTTTAAACCTGCGTTTTGAAGTGTTGAATATGTGTGATAAGAAAAGTCTATGTAGAAACTTGTTGCGTTTTCTGGGATTTGAAAGTCTATGTATGCGTAGCTGATAGAAGATACGTTAGGATTACAAGAATAAGAGTTTCCGTTACTGATGTGTAAGGCTTTGTTTCCAAGTGTTGTTGCGTTGATTGCAGAAGATATTGTCCAAGGGTTGTCTATTGAAGATATTGTTCCAAGGTTTTGGTTTTCTGTTGTGTTTTCAAAGTCTATTTGAATTGGGAGTTGATATACTGAATTTTCGTTTACATATTTAGCATAAAGATATTTCCAGCCACTATATGTGCCTTGGCAGTCTGTTCTTATTGCAAATTGATAGTTATTTCCATGAATAAACTCTTGATTAAAGGTATATTCATAGTTTTGTGTTGTATTGATTACATCGTAATTATCGGGATTTGTTCCAGGTGTACCACATACAACTTGCCATTTATTTGTTCCCTCTGATGGTAACCATTGTATGTTTACTGAATTATTATATATGGCTCCGAAATAATAATCAGCAATTTGTGGACAAAGGGTATCTTCACTCAAGGTGTAGAAATAGTTTAAAGCACTCCATTGACTTGTGTCACCGTCACCGTCTATCATTCTCACCTTCCAAGCATAGCGCGTTGAGGGTGATAGTTCCGAAAGATATACAATAGTATCTGAGATTTCTATTTGTGTTGATTGTTCTGCAAGTGGTGCTTGATAGTCTATTTGCCACATATATGCGTTAGAGTGGTTTCTCCATTTAAGAGTCGCATTACTAACGTCTATGTCTGTGGATTGAAGTCCGTAAGGAATGTATGTTTGTGTGTTTTGAGCGTTTAGTACGTTAAAGGATAAAATTAATATTAAAACATTAAAAATAAGTTTTTTCATATTCTATTTCTTTTTGATTTGAAAATTAAATTCTTTAGTTAATTTATTATTTTGTTTATATAGAATTAGATAATAAATTGCAATAATAACAAGAGCGATAAGTGCTGATAGAGATTGTGAAAGAGAAAATAAGTTTACACTTGCAAATATAGCAATCAATAGTAAAATAAGAGGTAAGATAAAGGCAATTAATACCGCTTTAAAACCAAGGCGTGTAGTTATACTGACAATTACCTCATCGCCTATTTGATAATCAGCAATGTCTTTTGTTTTTATTTCTATTTCTCTGTCTTTTTTGTCAAGCGAGGTGCAAGCTCCTCTTGCGTGACATGAGGAACATGTAGATTTTTGTTCTATTTTTACAGTGAGTTTATCGGTTTCTTTTTTGATAACAACTCCCTTTTGTTCAACACAGTCTTCTCTCATAGTGTTATATTATAGCAATGTTTTTATTTTCTACCCAATATTCTTTTCCGTCTTCGGTAAGGATTAGGACTTTATCGTCTTTTCTTTCTTTGATTTCAACTTTTTGCCCACGGAATAATTTGGTTTTATTGTCTTTATTTGTAGGTAGTTCTGTCACTATTGCATTGTCTTGTGAGTGTATTGCGTTTTGACGTGCAATACCAAATGAAAATGAGGCAATGGTTAGCACAAAAAAAGCTATAGTTAGGTAAAAGAACAAGACTTTTTTGTCAAAACTAAAGTAATAAATGAAGAATAAAACAGCTGTAGTCAAAAGAAAGAATACACAAAGTATAGCCCATGTCATTGGGGTAAATAGGTTGTAGATTGATTTAGCCCAAGATACAAGGAAAAAGTCAGGTATTTTATATACCTCTCCCATTAATTTGGTTTGAACTATTTTATTGTTTGTTTGATATATTTCATCGTTTGGATAAAGTTTTAACGCCTTTTCATAATATAGTCTTGCGTTTACATAATCGCTATTTTTAAAATATTCATTCCCTGTTTTATTGTATTGAAACGCTGTTTCTGGCGCTGGATTCGCTGAAATAGTTGACAGAATCAGCGTAAATAATATCAAAAACAAAGCTTTTTTAGATTGTTTCTTTATAATTACCATTTGGTTTTCTATTTCAGTTATAACGTCTTGGGTTTGTGAGTATAGTTCTTCATATAACTCTGAACCTTTGTTTTGAGAGAAACGAACGTATTCGCATTTTTCAAGCACTGATATGGTTTTGTTTAATAGTTCTTCTTCAAGTTTACTGTTTTGAAGTTGAAGGCGTATGTTTTCAAGATTCAAATCATATTTTGCGATTTTGAATTTATCAGATAGATAGTTCCAAAGAGCTTGTCCGATTTCGGTTTCAAATTTATCAAACTCTTGATTGTTTAGGTATAAGCGAGATTGTTTCAATCGTTTTATCGCAACTTTATTCGCTTTTTTAAGTTTAATACCTACTACGTCTTTGTTTTTTTCTATTTGTGTTTTAGTTAGCTTTATCATTATGATTAATAATAGTATGATAAGAGCAATTATAGAGTAGAATATAAAGGAATGGAATGGTTTTGATAATACTGTTGTTGATTGGTGCGCAGGATTATCTACCACGTCCATATTTCTATATCTTTCATTTTCTGATAATTGATTTGCAAATTCATTAGAATTATTTCCTTTTTCAATGTTTAAGATATATTCTTGGCATTCTAGTGTTTCAAAATCTTGTTTTTCAGTATTGAAATAAGTGAATTCCAAAGCAAGAACTTTGAAATTTCCTTCTACTCTTGGGATTATTACATATTGAAATGTTCTTTCTCCTTTTTGTCCTGTAGCAGTTTTTGTGATTTTATCTGATATTTTTGGTTCAAAGACTTCAAATTCACTAGGTAATTGAAGATTTAAGTTGTCGATTAAACTCAAGTTACCACTTCCTTTTACGGTGTATTGTAGTGTTATAGCTTCATTGGTTTTGCAATGAGTGGTATCTATTTTTGATTCAATAGAGAATTGTCCTACTGCACCTGAGAAATTAGCATTTGTTGCGGGCAATGGAGTAACCTCTATCTCTAATGCGTTTGTTTTTAATTTTTTATTAACTGTCTCAAATACAGGTGTTACTCTTGAGAAAAATGGATCATTGAAAAAGGCATCAAAAAAGGCATCTCCCGTACTTTGTCGTTGAGCTCTCTGTGTACCTGTTTGTATGTGTGCAAGCACTTCTAATCCCATTGGTGCAATTTTTAGTTTTCCTGTTTTTTGAGGATAAACTAATACTCTTCTCAATGTAGCAACTTGATATTGTTTTCCATTTATCACTTCTTTTTCAAGTGATGGAGTGTCTTGATTATCTAATTCTTCTACCCAAAAGCCTTGTGAAGAAGGAAATTTATCTACTTGATATTCAGAGATTGGTACAAGTGTGTATATTTTATAGGATATTATTATTTCTTCTCCTAATGCAACTTTAGTTTTGTTTGGTATAGCTCTTACAAATACTGCATTTTCATCTACCTTAGTTACCTTTGGTTGGTTGGCATAAGGGTTGTGATTAGGATTATTAGTTGCACGTTGTTGCATAGATGGATTATTTTCAACCTTTATGTTTACAGCTTTTGTGTAATAGGTGCGATTATCTACGTTTACTTTTGCAACAGGTATTGTTATTGTGCCCGTGTTTAAACTTTGCAAGAAATATGTATAGGTTGTTGTAGTATTACTTTCTCTTTTCCCATTAATGATACTAACAGAAGAGGAGCGCATTACGTTTGGACCCGAGAGGATATTTACATCTTGAAAGGTTGGTGCAATAAAGTTTTTAGGGCTGTCGGAATTTACCACAAAACTTACCTTAAAGCGTTCACCTTTTCCAACTACTTTAGGCGCTTCTGTTTTAAATCTTATCTCTTGTGCAACAAGTGATAGCGTGCAAATTACAGTAAATAAGAATATTATTATATTTCTTTTCATCTTACCAATCTTTTTCTATATATCGTTTTTGAACTTGTTGTTCTTCTTTCTTTTTAACTTTTTCTAGTGTGTTTTTTTCGTTGTTTTTCAAAGCCTCCAACATTCTCTCCATATCTTTTTTGTCTTGCATTCTTTGTGGTTGAGGAGGTGTGTTTTCGTCTTTTTGTTCTTCTTGTTTGTTATCTTGTGATTGATTTTGTTGTTGTTGCTGTTGTTGATTATCTTGGTTTTGCTCTTGATTTTTATTCTTATCCAATAGGTATTGAGTCAATGCCAAATTGTATTTCGCCGCACTATCTCCAGGATTTAACCTCAATGTTTGTTTATAGTCTTCAAGCGCCTTTTCTAAATATTCAATTTTTGCATTCGCTGTGTCTGTGTTAAAGAGTTGGAAATTCACATTTCCTCTATTGTATATTGCATTTGCGTTATTAATAGTATCTGTATATGGATTGCCTTTTAAATAGCTTTCATAATACTTCATTGCAGTTTGTAATTTCTCTTGCGAGAGTTGTTTGTAGCTTGCATTTGCAAGATTATATTGTGCTTTTAGGTAATTACTATCTGCAACCAAGGATTTTCTGTATTGTTCTTCAGATTTTACATAGTCTTTTTCTTGGTATAAATCATTACCTTTTCTTAATCTATTTTTCTCCTTATCACAGGAAGACAAAAAGATTAGTGCAAATAAGAGTAGTATTATGTTATTTTTCATTTCCAAAAAATAGTTTTCTGTTAATGTATTTATTTCTTTTTTCAAAGATTATCCATTCCAATAAAAGGAAAATCAAAGCAATTATTGCAAAAACATAGAATTTACTATCATAGTTCTTATATGCAACTGCCTCATATTCGTTCTTTTCCATTTTATTTATTCTTGCAAGTATATTATCTAATCCTATAGAAGTATTGTTTGCACGAATATATACTCCATTTCCTTCTTTTGCAATGTCTTTTAATAATGTTTCATTTAGTTTTGTTAAGACAATATTGCCATTTCCATCTCTTTTAAAATCACTTCTTCCATGTCTATCAAAGATTGGTATTGGAGTTCCTTCGGTTTGTCCTAAGCCTATTGTATTTACGACAACTCCATCTTTGGCAATTTCTTTTGTTACATCTATTGCACCATCCTCATTGTCCTCCCCATCAGATATTAATATGATAGAGCGAGAACGATTTGTTTCATTTTGATTTTCAAAAGCAGAATAAGCTTTTTCTAAACTTTCAGCTATTGCAGTTCCTTGATTTTCTATCAATTTTGTATCAATAACTTCTATAAAGGTTTTGGCTGCTGTATAGTCTGAGGTAATAGGTAAATGGACAAAGGAAGTTCCTGCAAAGACAACAACTCCTATTCTATCTCCTTCTAATTGATTTATTAGTTGTGTTAGGGCTTGTTTTGCTCTACTGATACGATTTGGTTTTAAATCTTCTGCAAGCATACTATTAGAAATATCTAAACACACCATTAAATCTGTTCCTGTTCTTTCTTTTTTCTCTATTGAAGTTCCTTTTTGAGGATTAGATAAGGCAAGAACTAAAAAGAAAAATGACAAATTCCACAAAGTGAATTTCAAATATTGTTTACCTATTGATAAATCAGGTATAATTATTTGCTGTGTTTTGTTTTCTGCAAACTTTGCAAGTTTTTTCTTCTTATTCTTTATGTAAAAATAATGAAGCAAATAAAATATTGGAATCAATATCCATAAATATAAAAATTGAGGATTCTCTAAACGTATCATATCTTTTCTTTACGGATTTGTTCTTAAATAAGTCTTTCTTAAAATTAATTCTAAAACTAAAATTATTAAAGCTATTAAAATAAAGCTTGCGCCTACATCTTTTGTGTGTTTGTAAAGCGATACATCTATTTTAGTTTTTTCCATTTTGTCTATTTCTTTAAAGATTTCTTCCAAAGAAGAGTTCTTTGTTGAACGGAAATATTTTCCTCCTGTTGTTTGTGCAACTTCATTCAATAATTCTTCGTCTATTTTGACTTCTATGTTTTGATATTGTTTCCCAAAAGGAGTGTAATATGGATAAGGAGCATGTCCTTTTCGTCCTATTCCTATTGTGTATATTCTGATGTTATATTCTTTTGCAATAGAGGCTGCAGTAACTGGGTCTATCGCACCCATATTATTTACACCATCTGTTATCAAAATTATGACTTTACTTTTTGTTTTAGTGTCTTTTACTCTATTGATAGCGGTTGCCAAACCATCACCTATTGCAGTTCCATCATCTATTTGTCCACTCTCTGTTGAAGCTAACAAATCCAATAATACTTTATGGTCAATAGTAGAAGGACATTTTGTGTATGCTTCTCCTGCAAAAACAACTATCCCTATATTATCACTTTTTCTGTTTTCAATAAATTCTTTTGCAACTGCTTTTGCTGATTCTAATCTATTTGGTTTAAAGTCTTCTGCAAGCATTGATGTAGATACGTCTAAAGCAAGCACTATATCTATTCCTTCTATGCTTTTTTCATCTTTAGACATATTTAATTGTGGACGTGCAATAGCTATAACTAAAAGCGCAACTGCAATCATTCGTAAATAATCTGGCAGCTGTCTTATTCTCAATTTAAAAGTCTTTCTTGCTGTTGAGAATTGTGAAATATCTGAATAAACTATTGTAGTTGCTTTTTTCTTATTGTAATACCTTTGAAATATTATCATCAAAGGTATTAATAATAAAAGCAATAACAAATAAGGATATTGAAAACTTATATTACTCATTAGGTTCACTTATTTCTTCTTTAGTATTTATGACAAACTCCCTTGCGTTAGAGATTATATTAGTATCTGTTATTCTATCTGTCTCGTATTTTGCGAATTTAACTAAGTCAGATATATTGAATATTCTTTCTAATAGTGTATGATTATTTTGAGATATTTGATTAGTAGTTCTTACTTGTGAAAGGATTTGAGTACTTGTCATTTCTAATGCAAATATTCCAAATCTTTCTTCTAAATACACCCAAATAATTTCTGTAATCTCTGTATAATATTGTTTTTGTAGTTGTTGTTCACTTAAGCGTTTTTTTGACAAATCTTCTAAAGATTGTAAAGCTTTTATATGTGGTGGTATTTTAGGTTCTTCTTTAATGATTTCAGGAGTTTCTATATTTCGTTTTCTATTAGATATGTATTTCATCAAAAAGAAAACTCCAACGCCTAAAACAATTATACCTAATAATAAATAAACTATTGGCAATACTTCTTTAAATGAAAATTTCTCTTCAAGAGGTGCTTTAATGTCTTTGATTTCTATTTTAGTGGTATCTATTGGGTATTCCAAAATTTCAACTTCTATAGGAATAACTTTTAAAATACCTTCTGCAGAATTGTTTACTTTTACAGCAACTCCTTCTCCAATATTTCTGTAACCACTTAAGAAACTTGTATAATACTGCTTGTAAACTAAATAAGTTTTGTTATTCTCTATTAAGGTATCAATTCTTGTTGTTTGAAGTTCCAAACTATCAGTATTGGGTTTTTCTATTAAAAGCATTTGCTGTTTACCCTTTTCAAACGGAACTTTAAAGCTAAACTCTATTCTATCTCCTATATCATAGGTAGTTTTATCTGTATAAGCTCTTATCTCTTGGGCAATAGTTGAAAATGTCCCTGCTATTAATAAAGATATAAGAAGTATTAGTTTATTTATTTTCATTTTACGCTTTACCTCTTTTTGAAAATAATTTAATCAATGATTTAATATAGTCTTCTGAAGCGAGAATTTGCACATTGTCTATTCCATATTTAGTAAATTTACTTAAGTTCTCATTTTGCAAGTCATATCTTTGTTGAGTAAAGTTCTCTCTTGTCGCTCTATCAGAAGTATCTATCCACCTTAATTCGCCTGTTTCAGCATCTTCAAATTGAACTAATCCCATATCTATTAATTCAAATTCTCTTCTATCATTAACAAATATCGCAGTTAAATCATGTCTTTTTGCCGCTATTTGTAAACTATCATCAAATTTTCCAAAGCAGTCTGTTATCAAAAAACAACTTGAACGTTTCTTTATTACATTACCTAAAAAGACTAATGGCAACGAAAAGTTAGTGCCACCTTCGCCTTTCTTAAAAAGTAGTAGTTCTCTTATTATTGTCAGTATATGAGAAAGCCCTTTTTTAGGTGGGATATATTTCTCTACTTTATCTGAAAACAATATTACTCCTACTTTATCATTATTATGAATAGCCGAAAATGACAAAACTGCAGCTATTTCTGTTATTATTTCTGATTTTAATGATTGTTGAGTTCCAAAAAATGTTGAGCCACTGACATCTATCAAGAGCATTACTGTCATCTCTCTTTCTTCTTCAAACACCTTCACAAAGGCTTTGTTGCTTCTTGCAGTAACATTCCAATCTATATTTCTTATTTCATCTCCATAAGCGTACTCTCTGACTTCACTAAAAGTCATACCTTTCCCCTTAAAAGCACTGTGATACTGCCCTGCAAACACCTCTTGCGAAAGTCTTCTCGCCCTTATCTCTATGCGGTGTACTTTTTTTAAGATTTCTTCAGTGGACATATTCTATTAAGGAACGTCTATTCGGTTAATGATTTCTGTTATTATATCTTCTGATTTAATATTTTCAGCTTCTGCCTCGTATGTCAAACCTATTCTGTGACGCATTACATCTAAGCAAATACTTCTTACGTCTTCTGGAATAACATATCCCCTTCTGCGTACAAAAGCTAAGGCTCTTGAAGCTAAGGCAAGGTTAATTGTTGCTCTTGGTGAAGCTCCATAATTGATTAATGATTTCAATTTACTCAAGCCATATTCTTCAGGATAACGTGTTGCAAAAACTATATCTGTGATATAATTTTCTATTTTTGCGTCTAAATATACCTCTTTTACTATTTCACGAGCTTTGATTATATCTTCCACAGAAACAACAGGTGATATAGTAGTTTTTTTAGCGGCAATTTGACTTCTAAGTATTTCTTTTTCTTCTTCTCTATTTGGATAATTTATAACTACTTTCATCATAAATCTATCCATTTGAGCCTCTGGCAATGGATAAGTACCTTCTTGTTCAATTGGGTTTTGAGTTGCAAGTACCAAGAATGGCTCTGGTAATTTGTAAGTCTCTTCTCCTATTGTCACTTGTCTTTCTTGCATAGCTTCCAACAAAGCAGACTGAACTTTAGCTGGCGCTCTGTTAATTTCATCTGCTAATACAAAGTTTGAAAACACAGGACCCTTTTTAACAGAGAAGATTTCATTCTTTGGAGAGTATATCATAGTCCCTGTTACATCAGCAGGCAATAAGTCTGGTGTAAATTGTATTCTGCTAAATTTAGCATTTATAGTTTTAGCTAAAGCAGTTATTGCTTGAGTTTTTGCAAGCCCAGGAACACCTTCTAATAATATATGTCCATCTGCTAACAAAGCAATAATCAATCTTTCAACCATATTCTTTTGTCCTACTATAAGCTTTGACATTTCAAAAGTAATAGTATCAACAAAAGCACTTTCTTGTTCAATTCTCTTATTTAACTCTATTATATCCATATTTAATAATATATAACTTCTGTAATTTAAGATAAAAAACGCTAATTAATACTTTTTATTATGCAATCAAGCTTGCAAATATACTAATTATTAAAATAACTCTTGATATTAAAAAAATAATTCTTGAATTCAGTAAATTGATTCTTTAAAAGAAAAAATTGATTCTTTAAATCATTTTTTTGGCGCAAATATGTATTTTTTTAAAAAGTATTTTGGTGCATCATATTTTTTTTGTACTTTTGCCGACTTAAAAGGTGAAAATTAAATAATAAAGAAATAAAGAAAAGAAGTTATGAAAAGCAGAAAGTTACTCTTAAGTTTAGCAGTGTTCTTTCTTGTTGGAGCATTCGCTTCAGCCAAGGCAACTCCTGTTTCTATGACAGAGGGTGAAGAAATTACAGATCCAATAGTAGGTTGGCATCAAATAGGTCCTGACAACATAGCAGGACGCGTAAGAACTATAATGTTCGACAAATTCAATGATGGAGTTATCTATGCTTGTTCTCCAACAGGAGGATTGTTTATCAGCGTAAATGACGGAAACAATTGGCAAGAAATAGCTCTTGGAGAAGGAGAAAATCGTTCTTATGTTGCTACATCAATAGCTCAAGATGAAAACGGAGTTATTTATGTAGGTACAGGAGAAGGTTTTTATTCTGATAGTTATGCTGGTAAAAAATCACAAAAAACAGGAATGTTAGGTAATGGTGTTTACAAATCAAGCACTTTTGACAAAAATTGGGCAACTAACATTGAATCAGACCAAGCAAAATATCAATTTGTTGCAGAAAACATCTCTTTCACTCAAATGGAAGGAACAGCTCCAGCAAAATACGACTTAATGAACGAATGGGCTTACATCAACGATATGGCTTTTGTAGGAGGTAAATTGTTCGTTGCAACAAAATATGGTTTAAAAGTTTATGACGGAAGCGCATGGTCAACAAAAACTATTCACGGAAACGCCAGCATAAACATTACAGACATCAAAGTATCTAGCAATGGAAAAATAGCAGTTGCTTACACATTCAATGATGATGCTGTAGTTGCGATAGCAGAAAATGCAGATGCTGAATTTGTAAACTCTTTAACAAAAGAAATTACAGGTTTAAGCGATGAAGACTTAATCATAAGAATAGAAGTTGCATTTGGAATAAATGACCCAGATAAACTATACGCTTTAGTTTATTTTGCAGAAAACAATGATGGTTACTTTATCGTTAATGAAGCAATTTTCAGAAAAGTTGAAAATAGTTGGGAAAAAGCTACACCAGCATCATTCTCTATAGGAGTTAGCGAAGGAATGTCTATAGCAATTGACGATAGAGAAGAAAATGAACTTATTTATGCAGGAGGTATGCTATTAACATCTGGTTTCAACGCAAACAACGACCCTATTTACTACTACAACAACATGTCTTCTTACATAGGAGATAGAAATTCAGGAAGCTTTGTTGCACCAGGAATTCACGCCATAGCATTTGATCCAAATCCTGAAACAGCAGAAGATTCATTAAAAATATATCTTGCAACAGATGCAGGTATGTTTATCTACAAAAAAGACCCTATAACACATTTTGAAATGTGGCACGCATCAAACAAAGGATTATTAAGTGCTCAATACTATAACGTAACATCTACTAACGATGGTGCTGTATTTGGTGCTGCTCAAAGTAACGCTATCAGTTACATACCAACACCAAGCACAGAATTAAAATCAGCAGAAACAATTTGGTCACCAAATAGCTTAGGATATGATGAAATAGCTAATGAGATAACACAATTTTCTTATACAATAAATTCACAAACAGGAGGAAATGTTATTGCATCTGCAATACAACAAGCAGCTCCTTCAGTAAAGAAACCTGTTGTTTTAGCAAGACCTTACGTTGCAGTAACAAGAACATATAGTGACAACAACGATTTCATATCAATCAACGACCAAACATGGAACTATGGTTCAGGTTCAAACCTTTCTTTCATGACTGAACAAGTTACATCAAGTGCAGAAAAATCATCTTTCATTACACCAATGGCTTACTGGGAATCATTCAATGCACCAGTTGAAACAAGAGATTCTGTTTACTTAAAATTAGATGACAAACTTACAGTAAGAAGAAATGGTACAAACTACATGTACAGCCACGGTTTTGAATTAAAAGATGGTGACTCTGTAATCGTACAAAGTGATAAATTAGGATATCCTTTCTTCTACTTATTCACAGCTGAAGAATATGGTACTCACGTTTCAGAATACACAGGAGAAGAAGTATTAAACATAGAAACAACTCAAGACACTGCAATACTTGTTGCAAACCCAATTCAAACAAGATTATTTATCGCAGGAACTAACGGATTGTATTTATGTAATGAAGTAATGAACTTCACAAAAACATTCTCTAAAAACAATCCTGATGCATTACCTTGGTTAAAATTATTCCACTTCTCTACAGCACAAGAAGGAAAACGTCGTGTAGCTGCTTTAGCTCCTTCTCAAAATGGAAACTCTTTATTGTTCTCTGTTGATATAGATGGAAATAGCAACACACCTGCATCTACAGAATTATATAGACTTACAGGAATGCACAACTATGATTTAGGAGACTTATCTGTATTCTCTGCAACTTTCACTGACGCTAACAAATTCACAACAGAAAAAATAGCAACATTTGACAGAAGCATTTCTTCTATAACTTATGCAGCTGATTCAAATATAGCAATCATAACATTAGATGGATTAAACTCTTTAAATTCTAACATCTATCGTTTAGAAAATGTAAACGCAGCAAACGTTGAAGAAATCACACTTACTCCTATTGCATTAGGTGATAATATGTCAAAACCTGTTTACACAGCTTTAGTAGAAACAGTAAACACTGATGGTTTAACAGCATACGTTGGTACTGATGACGGAGTTTACAAAACTTCTGACTACACAGCATCAACAGTTACTTGGACAAAAGAAGAAAACTTACCTTCAATACCAGTTTATGACTTATTCCAACAAACTGCAAACTTACCTTCAATCCAATTCTCTACTTACATTGCAACAAACGCTACAAGCAATGTTTACGGAGAAACAAAATATCCAGGAGCTATTTATGCAGCAACTTACGGAAAAGGATTATTCATGAACTATGACAACATTACAGAAAATCGTCCAGAACCTGTAAGCTTAAATTCAGTTGAACAATTAGCAACAACTAACATTAACTTATACCCTAACCCAGCTCAAAACAGAACTACATTAAGCTACAGCTTACAATCATCATCAAATGTTGTTCTTAACATATTTGATATGAACGGAAGATTAGTTTCTTCTTTGAACAAAGGAAGCCAAAGAGCAGGAGTTCATTCACAAGAAATATCATTAAACTCTTTAGATAAAGGTGTGTACATGATACAAATCATTACAAACCAAACATCAGAAGCTGTTAAATTGATAGTTCAATAAGATAACAAATAGATAAAAATAGGACGGAGTTAAATAAAACTTCGTCCTATTTTTTTGTTTTCAACAATAAGAATTACAATTTCAAGTTATATTAATGTGATGAGAAAAAATATTTTAATAATAAGCCTATTGATACTATCCACTTTGGGACTAAAATCTCAAATTGGAGGAAGTGCTGTTTACTCAACTTTATTACTACAATCATCTGCAAAGACTGCCGCTTTAGGAATGGATTTCCTTCCTTGCATAACAGATGATATTAGTGCAAGCATCGCCAATCCTTCTACCTTAAGCATAATAAACCACAACGATATAGGATTCTCATTCACATCATTTTTTAATGACATCAATCAAACTTCTTTAGCATATAGTCATACTATAGGAAAAATTGGAAGCTTGGGTATTGGCTTGCAATATTTAAACTATGGCAGTTTTGATATGACAGAAGAAAACGGAGATGTAGTAGGAAAGTTTGGAGCAGTTGATTATTCTTTCACCCTTGCTTGGGGTAAAATGTTAGACCCAAATGTTTACATAGGAGCGAACCTTAAGCCACTTATCTCTCAATACGAATCTTATTCTGGATTTGCCTTAGCAATAGATTTAGCAGCAAGTTATCAATCAACAGACCGCACATGGGCCGTATCACTTATGGCAAGAAATATGGGCGGACAAATAAAGAAATTAGCAAACGAAGACTTCTCATTACCATTTGACTTACAATTAGCAGCAAGCAAGAAATTAGCACACGCACCAATGACAATATATGCTGCAATTACAGACTTACACCAATGGAATTTAAGAGAAGACGACCCACTTAACCCAAGAGACGAAATAGACTTAAACGGAGAAATCACCAAAGAAAACAAATTTGTAGGAGTAGCAGATAATCTATTTAGACACTTTCAAATAGGTTTAGAGTTTACTCCATCAGAGTATTTCTACATAGCAGCAGGTTACTCTTGGAAACGCAATAGAGAAATGCAAATAAACGACGCATTCTCTGTAGCAGGACTATCATACGGAATAGGAATTAACTATTCACGATTCCGTCTCTCCTACTCCCGAAACGAATATCACCGTTACGGGTCGCCAAATTACATAAGCCTAATAGTGCAATTATAGTTTTCAAACTTTATTAAAGAAAAACAAAAACGCTCGCAAGTCAAAATTTTTCAAAGACTCACGAGCGTTTTTCTTTGAGTTATATACAAAGGACTTACTCTACGCCCCAGATTCTAATAGTATTGTCATTTGAACCGCTTGCCAAATATTTCCCGTCGGGACTCCAACTAACGGATCCGACGGGAAAGTAATCTCCTTCCAAGGTTCGCAACAATTTAAAGTCTTTCGGAGAAGCACATTCTATCTTTGGGACTTGCGTTTCAGTAGTTAGCGTCTGTGTAAGATTACTCTTTTTTTCATTTCTTTTGATGTTTATTTTACAAAGAAGCCTAATTTTTATATCTCGAAAAATTTACTACTTCCTTAATTAGCAAGATCTATTTCAATATAACTAATATAAACATCAATACCTTCGAAATTTCTTTTGCGGATTTGTTTTTCCTCGTCGCAGATTTCATCAAACTTTAAAGCCTCGATAAATCGTTTGTAATCCTCGCGATTACTATTTCCTTTCGTTTCATTATACTTATTTGTTTTGAAGACCATAATCGGCATAAAGACTACATCTGCACAACACTTTGCTTCACAAATAGAACCTGCCAAATAATGAAGTAGTTGATAACGTATATCATTTTTATCTTCAGACTTAATGTCACCAACATTTACCTTCAAGTATTCTTTACATAAATTTTGAATTCTATCTCGTCGTTTACTATTTTTGTGAGTATCAAGATATTTTTCTATTTCTTCTAGTTTTTTGAATAAAGATTTATCAAAGCTTTCATCAACCTTTGCTTCAATACATGTTAATATACTTCCCTTTTCACTTTCTCCCCATATAACTAAATCTTGCATACGTCCTTGACCTCTAAAAGAATCAAAACGACTTTCGTGTTCTATTTCTGCTGAAGTGAACTTTAGATTAGAATATCCTAATGCCTTAAGATATTCTTTAATCTTTTTGATTCCATCAGATTCTTCAATGTTTGGCGTTGTGAAATACTTCGCTAAAGTACATGCACTTCTACCTTCTTCCCAATTTTTCTTTTTATCAACTTCTATGAAAGCAGTTTTCCAAGATTCAAGATCTGTAATTAACCGATTGTTTTTGTTTGAAATTTTCATATTTCTAAAATTTTAAATTAATTAAAGTTTAATTTTTGTTATTCAATGGATTTACGAATAAATCGTCTTTTAATTTTTTCAAATTCATATCTAAATCTGCTAATATAACCTAAATATTCGATAGAACAAAGTTCATAAAAGTCATGATAGTCTAATGCAGGAGTTCGCATCTCAAAAACAATTTTGTTGTTAATTGTTCCAATATAACTAAATTTATAACCAGGTTTGATATACTTTTTAATGATAGATTTAACCTCAGAGAAAATATGTTTTTCCTGATTTGGAGTTAACTTTTTCCAATAAGTGGGAGGAAATTCAAATTTTATTAGTGACTGAGCCTTTTTGTCAGCACCGAATCCGTGATTGTAAGCAGATATTAATGAATGCTTAAAACTAATATCTGTTTCAATTAATTCTTTAAGATTACTTAGGATTGATTCTACAATCTCACAATTAAATTCACTGTTTGTTTTAATCTTGTCCATATCTTTTAAATTAGGTGTACTTTTAATGGTTTATTACTACGTTTTGTTCTTCTGATTGTATCCATAGTACCTTTAGAGTCTTTTGTAGGAAATGCTATAATCATATCTGAAGCATCTACAATTTGTTGATTTCTAACAAAGGTTGCTATTCTACCATATTTGTTATACTCAGGAGGGAATATTGTAAAAGGCATATTGTTTAACTTAGCATAATTCTCAGCAAAGGTGTCAATTCCTTTAGCACCACCTGAAACGATGTGGGTTGGATTGCAATCATCAATGATTTGAGAAAACTCTTCAAAGGTTATTTTAGGAGTTCTTGTACCTACTATTCCTATTTTTAACATTTATTCTACTTTAAGTTAACGGTATATATTACTACGATAAATATTCAAAATACATTTCTTTTAATAAAACAACAAGTTTTGGTTTCATAAAATAAAATGGCGTTTTAATAAACTCTTTTCAAGATTTAAGAAATTCTTTTCTTACTTCACCTCCCAAATCTTTATACTTCCATGAAACGCATTGCTGACAATGTGTTTTCCATCGGGACTCCACGATAGCGAAATAACGCGAAGTTGATGTGCTTTCAGACTTAGAAGACACTTTCCACTGTTTGCGTCCCATATCTTAATATCTCCATCATACGAACCGCTGGCAATATACTTCCCATCGGGACTCCACGCTACCGACATAAGCCAATAAGAATGCCCTTCCAAGATTTGAATACACTTACCACTGTTTGCATTCCATATACCTATGCTTTTATCATCTAAACCGCAAACTACATATTGCCCATCGGGACTCCACGCCATTGAATCAACCCAATAAGGATGTCCTTTCAAGGAATGAACCTCTTGATAGGTGTTTGCGTCCCATATCTTGAGGGTTTTGTCCCACGCACCGCTGAGAACGTATCTTCCGTCGGGACTCCACGCTACGAATACAACTTCTTCGGAATGCCCTTCCAAAGTTTGAATACACATTCCGCTGTCTGCGTCCCACAGCTTAATGCTTTTATCTCCCGAACCGCTGACTATGCGTTTCCCATCGGGACTCCACGCTACTGAATAGATGTAATCGGAATGCCCTTCCAAAGTTTGAATACATATTCCGCTGTTTACGTCCCATATCTTAATGGTTTTGTCTGCAGAACCGCTGATAACTTTGTTTCCATCGGGATTCCACGATGCAGAATTAACCCTTTCGGAATCTCCTTCCAAGATTTGAAGACACTCCCCGCTCTTTGCGTCCCACATTCTAATGCTTTTATCCCACGAGGTACCAATAATACGCTCTCCATCGGGACTCCACGATACGGATTTTACACCTTTAGAATACCATTCCAAAGATTTCGTAAGTTCTTTTCTAAATTCATTCATACTATATAAAATTTTATGTTAGTTTTTCCTCTTTTCGAGACACACAAATTAAATGCTAGTATATATATAATACGAATGAGAAATTTTTTCAAGGCCTAAAAACGTTAAAAACCAAGACTCAAAAAGTTCTTTATTTGTTATATTATTCTGATTTAAAGTGTTTTATAAAATTTTAATTTAATTGCATTTTTTTTATTTAATTTCAAAATAGGAGATTAGTACAATGACTAAAATACATTTGATGATATTAATTTCATATAGTAAATTTAATATTATACTTTCTTTGACTTCAAGACATTAAAAAAGTCGTGAACTTTGTCTTATCGTTTATTGAGGTTCTGGAAATACCTTTGCACCAAATAAGAAAAGCCCACGATATGCTCGTGAGCGTTTTCCACTTATCTTTTTGGTGCTTCTTTTGAAATTTTCCAGATTTCAATAAACCAAGTATAAGCAAAAACGCTTTTTATCCGTCTTTAAAATTTTTTAAGTCTAAATATAATTATTCTTTTTCTCCTTTTATTCCTCCAATTTTAAAGGTTTATCATTTCGCAAGCAAATTTATGAATGTTTTAAATAGTAGCAAAATTTTTAGGCTTCTTTTTTAGTTGATTTTGATGCAATTTTCTCTCTATTATTAAATATAAATAAACACTTTTTCTTAATAAAAAACACCTCA
>JAZRCB010000021.1:0-101776 GCA_045635365.1 Candidatus Onthomorpha sp. | reverse complement strand
GTATCCTATAACCTAAAAGGAGAATTTGAAACCGACCCATTACACGTTGATATAAACATTGTGGACAATGACGTATTGGATATAGAGAAATTCAAAGCGTGGAGAGAAGAATTTAAAGACGCAGAATTTGTTTTAGAAGACGGAAAATACATCTGCGGACACGAAATTGAAAAGATGAGTAAGAGTCTTTACAATGTACAAAACCCAGACGACTTAGTAGAACGTTATGGTGCAGACACACTAAGACTTTACGAAATGTTCCTTGGACCATTAGAACAATCAAAACCATGGGATACCAAAGGAATAGAAGGAGTCAGCCGATTCATACGCAAATTCTGGAGATTATATCACGATAAAGACAATAACTACTGCGTAAGCGAAGAAAAAGCAACAAAAGACGAACTAAAATCACTTCATAAGACCATAAAAAAAGTACAAGAAGACATAGAAAGATTCTCTTTCAATACTTCAATCTCAACATTCATGATATGCGTAAACGAACTTGGCGACTTAAAATGCAACAAGCGAGAAATCTTAGAACCATTATGCGTTTTATTATCACCATTTGCACCACATATCACAGAAGAACTATGGAATCTTATGGGACATGAAGGAAGTATATCATTTGCCTCTTTCCCTCAATATGAGGAAAGCGTACTTGTAGAAAACACCTTCAAATATCCAGTTTCAATAAACGGAAAAATGCGTGCAAATATCGAGTTAGCACTTGATTTAAGCAAAGAAGATGTAGAAGCAATCGTGCTACAAAACGCAGAAGTACAAAAATTCATAGACGGAAAACCTGTTAAGAAAGTGATATTCGTACCAAAGAAAATTGTAAACATAGTAGTTTAAGTCTTTAAACATTGATTAAAGTCACATTAAAGCCCGAAATAAATAAACTATTTCGGGCTTTTTGCTTATTTAATATTCTTTTTCCTAAAAGCTTAAGCCTCAAATACTTCAAAAAAATCAAACTTTGATTTCCTGTCTGCAAATTCTTTAAGCATTTGGCTTTAAGTAAAAACTTGCAAATCAATGATTTAAGTAATTTAGGCCTTAAAAAACGACTAAAAAAGCCTAAAAACAGCCGATTTTTTCCTTGATTTCAGCAAAATAATTCTTTGTTTTATCCGAAAAAAACAAAGAATTAATTTCAAAAAACTTTGTTTTTTTCACACAAAGCTTTGTTTTTTGAAAATAACACTTGATTTTACACAAAAATAGCTTGATTTTCGTTCAGTTTTTCAATGAAAATAAGCCGATTTTTATTAAGAAAAAATATTTATTACTACTAAAAATAGACGTTTTATTCTTTATCCTCTTTTTCCTTTCTTTGGAATATCTCTGGGATATTATTAAACTGCTTTTTGTAGAAAAGACCTACTCCTTGTGTGAAAGGGGATATGTTGTATTTTGTGAAGTCGTTGGCGTTTGAACGATTGAATACTCTTATACGAAAGGCGTCTGTCATTTTATATTCAACGTATGCGTCTCCAATAATGGCGTTTGTTTCTTGGTTAGTTGTGGAAACGTTGTCGCCTGTTCCGAAAGAAGAGTTTACATTTACTACCCATTTTCCGTAATCTCTTGAAAGGTTTACGTCAAATTGGTCAGAGGTTGTTTCGTTTCCTCTTGAGTAGTTCATGTTTACATCAACTACTTTAATGACATCTGTAAGCATTCCGCTGATTTGTCCAAAGGCTGCTTCGAATGCAGAGGATATTCCGGTTTCTACCATAGAGGTTTCGTAGTTTCCTTCAGAGGAATAGAATTGATGTAAGAATAGGAGAGAGACTGTTTGTTCTAACATAGCTTTTTCGTTGTTGCGGTCTATGTTCATAAAGAGTCTTTCTACTGTATTGTCGTCTGTGTTTGGTAATCTTATGTCAAATTTAGGTTGAGGGTTTAACATATTTCCTGTAAGCTTGATTATAGAGTGTACATCTACTGCTTTGGAATATTCTGTTCCAAGTATTGGCATTAGGGATGCTTTTGTTTTGTAAACGGCTTGCAAATCCATTGTACCACCTGCTGGTTCTCCTGTCCAAGTTAGTGTTCCTCCTTGTTCTATATCAAAGGTTTTTGCCATCATGTCCATAACAGACATTTTGAATTGTCCGTTGTCTATTTCTAATGTTCCCATTAGTGATAGTTTTCCTTCGCTGTCAATGTCTATTCTTAAGTCTCCGTTTCCTTTTGCTGATAAATCTCCTTTTAATTGATTGAAATCCATCGGTAGGATTAGTTGTGCGTTAGGGTTTACGCTTAAATCTACTGATATGTTGTAACCTAAGCTATTTGATTCTTCTTTTGGTATAATAGGAATAGGGATTGCTGATGTTGTGTCTTTGATTGTTACAAACTTTATGAAGGAATTCTGTGACGCAGAGGTTTTTGAGGAAATTGGAACGGTAAGTACTGTTCCTCTTTCTGTGCGTGCTGCAACGTTAATATTCAAGAAGTTCAAATCTCCTACTATGTCTGCTGTTGCAGATGCGAAAGCTGTTCCGTAGTACATTTGTTCAGAGTATTCGTCTGTGTCTAATATTTTTAGTTTGTCGGCAACGGCTTTTATGTTTATATCAAAATCTGTAAAGTTTGTATGGATTAAATTTCCGTTAAGTACAATTTTGTTTTTTTGTTTGTCGGTTAGTGTAAAGTTTTTAAAAGAGAATACATTGTTGTCTAGATATATCTTGTCTGAAAACTCATAAGTAATATTCAGAATGTCTATTTTAAGGTGTGCATTCTTTGTTTCTAATACTCCTTTTATGTTTGGTTGTGAGAAAGGTCCTTTTATTTTTAATTCTTTTGCGTAAAGGGTTCCTCCAATGTCGGAACTTAAAGAAGATATGTAGTTTTTAATTAGTTTAAGGTCAAGATTGTCCATTGAGAGTTCTAAATCCAAATTGTTGTCTTTGCTTTTTGTGTCGATAAATCCTGATATTGAGAGTGGAAGTACTGTTTTATTATCAGGGTTTTTGTATTGCATTTTTATGTTTGTTGCAAATATGTCTTTTGTTATAGAGTTGTTTACATTGAATGTTGCTTTTCCAAGTGCAATGTCATTAATCATTAAATCGTTTATTACTAAATTAGATGTAAGATTAAAGTTGGTTAAGATGTTTCTCAATACTACTTTTTCGTTTATTTCGCCTTGAAGATTTAAACCGAATTTTTGAAGTATTGGATTAAAGGCCGAAACATCTAATTTTTTGAATAATATATCTAATTTATTGTTTGGTTTGTCTGAAACTTCGCCATTAAGTGTTATGCTACCTTTGTTTTGTTTCAAACTAAAGTTTAAAAGAGATAGACTCTCGTCAAAATATATTAAAGTATGGTTGTCGTTTAGTTCTACTTTGGACTTTGCAATGTTTATAAAGGAATTTTTAAAGTAGCCTTGTAAACCGTCGGTTGTAAGGAATCCTCTAAAGTTTAATTGTGCTGAAAGTTCGTCTTTTTCGCCCATTCCCGCATTTAAGGCTAAGTCTATATCATTTTTTGTAAAGTCAAGGTTTAGGTCATTATTGCTTATGTTTAAGCTGTCGCTTATCTTGATAGAGTTTACCTTTAAATTGTTTTTAAATATGTTGTTGTCGGTTTGTGATAATAGGCTTATGCTTTTAAAAATGTAAGAATCGTAGGTGAAATAATCTGATTTTAAATTTATTTTAAGTTCTTGTTCTGGATTGATATTTGCATTTAGTGTTGTTTGTGGTGCAATGTTCATATTGAGTGCAAACAATTCGCTTATGGTTGCAAAATCCTTTATCTCTAATCTTAAATTCAAGTTATCGTTTTTTGAATCTATATAATTAGTCTTTGAACTTGTTTTTTCGTTTCTTGGTTTTGAAGAAAGTAGACTAAAATCAGGTATGTATTTATCAATAATGTTTGTTATATTGCCTGCAAGTGTAGAAAGTTTGTATTGTCCTTCTGCAACGACTGAAAGAAGGTTGGAGTTTAAAGCAAATGTGTTGGCAGTGCTATCGTTTCTTGTTCTGATATTTAGGTAATCTATGTCGTATTCTTTTGATTGTGTGCTTATACTTGCATTTCTAAAATCTATAAATCCTCGTAAAGAGTCTAAGTCTAAACAATTCAATCTTGCGATAAGGTCTGTTGTAATTATGGTTGTTGTATCTGGAAAATCAAAGAAATTCATTTTGTGAAGATTGATTTCATTCAAATCTCCTCTTACAACTAAACTCATATTATTTAAAAGGTCCATTTCGCAGTTTAGATTAATTACTGCTGCTTGGTCAAATATATCGCATTGGGCTTCAATAACTCCTTCTTTCATTACGCCTTCTACCTCTATGGAATTGTATCTATTGCCATTGATATCAAAATCGCTTAAGTTTGCAATTAAGTCGCAGTCTAATTCTTTTAAGTTTCCAACTTTTGCTTTTGCGTCTATGTTTAATTTTCCATCACCTAATATATCTGCATTTAAAAACTTGCCTACATTAAATTGCTCTGAATTTATTTTTGCTTGGTAGGTTATGTTGTCATTTATGTTTTCTCTGCTTGAAGAACCTAAGACTTGAACATTTCCTAATTCACTTTCAATTTCTGCATTCGCTTCAAAATTATGTAGAAGTCCTTTAAAGTCGGCTTTTATTGAGACTTCGCCTAAACTATGTAAGAATTCGGGAAGTTTAACGTTTGAAAGCATTTCTCCAAATTGTATATTATTGAAATCTATTGAAGAACTTACGCATTCATCTAATTGAACATCAAATACAGTTTCTTCCATATTTGGTAGTCCTTTTATGCTTCCTTTACCTCTTAAATAGGTTTCGCCTGTTCTCATTTCAATAAAGGAGCATTTAGCATTTGCAACTGTTCCTTTGATAATTGCGGCAACTTCGCACTTTTGGTCAAATCCTTTTAGCATAGGTGCCCAATAAGTAGCGTCTTTCAAACCTGCTTTACTTCCTTTTTGAAGAAACAAAAAGCAATCAGCAGAATCAATGAAATAAGAATAGGTTTTCCAAGTATCAGTTTTAATACTTGCATACATTTTTAGGTCGGATTCTGCAGTTTTTACTTGCATACTACGACAGATTATTCCCTTTGGACTTACAGTGAATTTACCTTTTAGGTTTTCTAATACAAATCCGGAACGTTCTTTTGCAGAAAAACGCTTTATGTTTACGTTGATCGAGTCGTTTATTACTACAACATCATCCAATACTCCGTTGATTTGTTTGTATTGCATGTGATTTATAGCCACACCAAACTCGGGAATAGGAGTTGGGCTATCGTTAAGGTTTAAAGCAAAGTTTACATTGTTGAGTTTACATCTATCGACCTTTATTACATAGGGTGCTTTGTCTTTCTTTTCTTTTGGTTTATCGCTTTTGAAATAGTCTATTATGAAATTCAAATTGAGCTTTCCATCACCTATATCCAAGTTAAAGACAACATCATCTAATCTTACTTTGGAAAATTCTAAACCTTTTACAAATTCAAACTTCTTAAAACTTGCTTCTAAATAGCCTACAGTGGCAACTGTATCTTTATTTGGGTCTTCTAAATAAACATCTTTTAAAGCTACTGTCAAGAGAGGCCTTATTTCTAAACCACCAATAGAAACTTTAGCTTTCCATTCCTTTGAAAAATAGTCAGATGCCTTTGCTGCTAAAAAGGATTGGACTATTGTGCTATTAAGAATTGCAATGAAAAGATAAAGGAATATAAACAGGCCCAAAAGTGTTTTTCCTAACACTTTTGATATGCGAATAAGGATTGTTGATGTGCTCTGTTTTTTCATTTACTTAAATCTTTGCAAATATACATCTTTTTTTTACTATCTTTGCAAGAATAAATTTAATATTATGTTTTATATTTTAGCAATAGAGTCTTCTTGTGATGATACTTCGTGTGCTGTGATTGATAGTAGCTTTTGTGTATTGTCAAACGTTATTGCATCCCAACAAGTTCACAAAGAATATGGAGGGGTTGTGCCAGAGCTTGCTTCAAGAGCTCATCAACAAAATATTATTCCTGTTGTTGATAAGGCTTTGAAAGATGCAAAAATTACTAAAGAACAACTTTCTGCAGTAGCTTTTACTCGTGGTCCTGGCTTAATGGGTTCGCTTTTAGTAGGTGTTAGTTTTGCTAAAAGTTTTGCAAGAGCTCTAGATATTCCAATGATAGATGTAAATCATTTAGAAGCGCATGTTTTAGCTCATTTCATAAAAGATACTCCAGAGCAAAAAGTTCCTGAATTTCCTTTCTTGTGTTTGCTTGTTTCAGGTGGGAATACACAAATTGTTTTGGTAGAAAGTGCAAGAAAAATGCAGGTGATAGGACAAACTATTGATGATGCAGCAGGAGAAACTATTGATAAGGCTGCAAAAATACTTTCATTACCTTATCCAGGTGGACCTCATATTGATAGATTAGCTCAAGAGGGAAAACCTGTTCTTACATTTTCTCAAAGCAATATAAAGAATTACGATTATAGTTTCTCAGGATTGAAAACAAGTATCTTATATACATTAAGAGATAAGCTTAAAGAAAATCCTAAATACATGGAAGAAAATCTTGCAGATATAGCGGCTTCTGTGCAAAAGGCAGTAGTGGATTCTTTGCTTAATAAGTTTGAAAAAGCAATAAAGGATACAAAAATTAAAACTATTGCAGTCGCGGGAGGTGTTTCTGCAAATTCTGAATTGAGAAGGAGATTGCAAGAATTAGGAGCTAAACACAAATGTGAGGTTTTTATTCCTAAGTTTTCTTACACAACAGACAATGCTGCAATGGTTGCAGTTGTTGGTTTGTTTAAATACTTGGAAAAAGATTTTGCTCATCTTGGTTTAACTGCTTACGCAAGATAGTTCTCTTATGAAAGTGTTTATTATTGGTTATATGTTAAGCGGTAAAAGTACAATTGGGAAACGATTGGCAAAGCTTTTGAATTATACTTTTATAGACACAGATAAGGAAATAGAAAATCAATATAAACTCAGTGTAAGCGACATATTCAAAAAGTATGGCGAAGAAACCTTTAGGTTGTTGGAAAGAAAATATCTTTTAAGCTTAGAAAATCAAGATAATATTGTAGTTTCAACAGGAGGGGGACTTGTTTGCTTTAATGATAATATGCAATGGGTGAAATCAAATGGTGTTTCAGTTTATTTAAAACTTGAAGCTGCTGCAGTAATTTCAAGACATAAAATGTCAAAACGTCCACGTCCTTTATTGCAAGGAAAAAGCGATGAAGAGTTGCTTGAATTTGTAACAAAAACTCTTAAAGAAAGAGAGGAATTTTATAATCAGGCAGATTTTTGTTTTGATGCTTTGAGCTTGAAAGCAGAAGAAATAATCAAAATAATTTCATAACAACACTTTTTTTAAGTAACTTTGCAGTTCGTTATTTAATTTTAAAAAAACAATTGACTATTATGCACAATACAAAATACGTTTTCGTTACAGGAGGTGTTACTTCCTCATTGGGAAAAGGGATAATATCGTCTTCATTAGCGGTATTGTTAAAATCAAGAGGTTATAGAGTAACAATACAAAAACTTGATCCATATATCAATATTGATCCAGGTACATTGAATCCTTATGAACATGGAGAATGTTATGTAACAGAAGACGGTGCTGAAACAGACCTTGACTTAGGACACTATGAGAGATTTACTAATGTAAGAACCTCTCAAGCAAATAACGTAACTACTGGTCGTATTTATCAAGCTGTTATAGAAAAAGAAAGAAAAGGAGATTATCTTGGCGGAACAGTTCAAGTAATCCCTCATATCACAGATGAAATAAAAAGAAGAGTTAAACTATTAGGTGAAAACGGCGAATATGATTTTGTTATCACCGAGATAGGAGGAACTGTTGGCGATATAGAATCTCTGCCATTTTTAGAAAGCATAAGACAACTTAAATGGGAATTAGAGGGTAATGCAATAGTTGTTCATCTAACTTACATTCCTTACCTTGCTGCTGCTGGTGAATTAAAAACAAAGCCAACTCAACACTCTGTAAAAGAAATGTTACAACAAGGTATTCAACCAGATATTATTGTTTGTAGAACAGAACATGAATTAACAGAAAGCGTAAGAGATAAAATTTCATTATTCTGTAACGTAGAAAGAGCAAGTGTAATAGAGTCAAGAGATGCTTCAACAATTTATGAAGTACCTTTTAATATGCTTAAAGAAGGATTAGATATTCAAGTATTGAAAAAATTAGGTCTTACTGCAAAAGGAGAACCTAATTTAGAAAAATGGAAATCTTTCCTATACAAACTTAAAAATCCTATAACAGAAGTTACAATAGGATTAGTAGGTAAGTATGTTGAATTAAAAGATGCTTATAAATCTATTTCAGAAGCCTTTATTCATGCAGGTGGTACAACTCAATGTAATGTAAAACTTAAATGGATTCATTCAGAACAAATAGAAGAACATCCAGAACAAGTAAATGAAATATTACAAGGCTTACAAGGTATATTAGTTGCACCAGGCTTTGGCTCAAGAGGAATAGAAGGTAAGATATTAGCTGTAAAATATGCAAGAGAAAACAATATTCCTTTCTTAGGTATTTGTCTTGGTATGCAGTGTGCAGTAATAGAGTTTGCAAGAAATGTATTAGGATTTGCAGATGCTCATTCTGTTGAAATGATGGGTTCAACAACTCACCCTGTTATTGATATGATGGAAAATCAAAAGAATCTTACTAATATGGGTGGAACAATGCGTTTAGGTGCTTATCAATGTACATTGAAGAAAGCAAGTAAGGTTTACGAAGCATACGGAGAAGAATTGATAAGCGAAAGACATAGACATAGATATGAATTTAATAGCGAATACCTTTCTCAATTTGAAGCAGCAGGTATGCAAGCTACAGGAGTAAATCCAACTTCAAATTTAGTAGAAGTTGTAGAAATACCATCACATCCTTATTTCATAGGAGTTCAATATCACCCTGAATATCGTTCTACAGTAGAAGAGCCAAGTCCTTTGTTTATTTCATTTGTTAAGGCTGCAAGCAAGATGAAATAAAACAAAGAATTAAAAAATTAAAACAAAGAATCAGTAAAATAAATCAAAGAATTAATTTTACAAAATCAAGAGTAACGATACTGACACTAAGAAAGTCAGTATCGTTATTATTATACCGCTTTTGAAAAATTCCCAAAAGCCTATTTTAACTCCAAAATTCGCAGCAGATTCAATAACAATAATATTAGCCATTGCACCAATTATTGTTGCATTTCCTGCTAAAGTAGAAGCTGAAGCAAGAGCCAACCATAGAGTTTCGGAATCAACAACATTCATAAGAGGTAACATTAAAACCGTATAAGGAACATTGCTTAATATTTGGCTCATTACTAAACTTATAGAGTGAATAGAAATCAATCCAGATAGGTTTTCTTGTAAATCAATTTGTAGAATACTATCTAAAATTCCTACTTTTTGTACCGCTCCAACTACAATAAATAAGGAAGCAAAGAATAAAAGCAAAACCCAATCTACATCTTTAATAAGTTTTTCTGGTTTATGCTTTCCAAAAAGAATAATTAAACTTGCACCCGCTAAAGCAATTACTGCAATAGACATGCCAAGTAATTTTCCGAAAAAGAAGGCTAAAACCACCAAAGCAAATACTATTATAGAAGAACTCATTTCTTTGAAAGAATAATTCTGCTCAGGGGTATAGCTTAATAAAGATTTATCTTTAAACTCTTTTTTGTAAATCCATCTAACAACTACAACGCAAAGAATCATTCCTATAAATGAAATAGGGAATAGCTTTAATAAGAAATCTACATAACTAATTCCGCTATTTAATCCTATTAGCATATTTTGAGGGTTACCCGTTATAGTCATTACACTTCCTATATTGGAAGAAAGAATTTCTGCAATAAGATAAGGCAAAGGATTTATCTTAACCCTTGAACAAATACTAATAATAATAGGAGTGAAAATCAATACTACAGCATCATTAACAAGAAAAGCTGAAGCGATGCCTGATACGAATACAACTCCAACTAATAGTTTAAATCTTGAGTTAGCATATTGCAGAGTCTTTTCTGTAATTAGGTTAAAAAAGCTATCAAACTTCAATGCTGCAACTACAATCATCATACCTAAAAGAAGGAAGATTGTATTGAAGTCAATAAAACTAACAGCTTCTTCAAAGCTTACGACTGAAAAAGCAAGCATTGCTACTGCTCCAATGAAAGCGGCAGACGGTCTATCGATATTTACTTTTGGTAAACGAGTAAAGATTATACCTATATAGGTAATTATAAAAATTATAAGTGCTATTGTTTCCGTATTCATACTTAAAGTTTTGGCAAAAATACTGCTTTTTTACTATTTTTCTTGATTTTTCTTTGTTTTGAAAAAAAAATAGTATTTTTGAAAACCGATTTACGAAAATAAAAATATGAATAATTTTATTGTATCTGCCAGAAAATATAGACCAAGTGACTTTCATTCAGTTGTAGGACAGAGTCATATAACAACAACACTTCAAAATGCTATAAAGAACAATCAATTAGCACAAGCTTTTCTTTTTTGTGGACCAAGAGGTGTAGGGAAGACTACTTGTGCAAGAATATTGGCGAAAACAATTAATTGTACTAATAAGACAGAACAATATGAAGCTTGCAATAATTGCGAAAGCTGTAAATCATTCAATGAATCGGCATCATTTAATGTAGTAGAATTAGATGCTGCATCAAATAACTCTGTAGATGATATAAGGAATCTTACAGAGCAAGTAAAGATTCCTCCTCAAAATGGTAAATATAAAGTATATATAATTGATGAGGTGCATATGTTAAGTACCTCTGCGTTTAATGCGTTTCTTAAAACACTTGAAGAGCCTCCTGCATATGCTAAGTTTATTTTGGCGACTACAGAAAAGCATAAGATACCTGCTACAATAATTTCTCGTTGTCAAATATTTGATTTTAGAAGAATCAATAAAGACGATATAGCAAATCACTTGGAGTATATTGCACAACAAGAAAATATTTCTTACGACATAGAAGCATTACACTTGATTGCACAAAAAGCAGACGGAGGATTAAGAGATGCTTTAAGTATGTTTGATCAATTAGTATCTTTTACTTCGGCACAGCTTTCTTACAAAAATATTATAGAAAATCTTAATATATTAGATTACGACTACTATTTTACACTTGTGGATAACTTTTTAAATGGTAGGCTTACCGATAGCTTATTACTTTTTGATAAAGTCTTAAAGCAAGGGTTTGAAGGTAGTAGCTTTATTAATGGATTAGCTTCTCACTTCCGTAACTTATTAGTTTGTAAAACTCCTGAATCGGTACAATTATTAGAAGCAAGTCCAAATTTACAAGCAAAATATTTATCACAAGCAGCAGCATCTCCTCAAAACTTTATACTAAAAGCATTGGATTATGCTAACACTTGTGCTTTAGAATATAAAGAATCTTATAATAAAAGACTATGTGTTGAACTTTGTTTGATGAAACTTTCCTATATAACAAACAAAGTCAATGTGGCCAATACGGCAGTCCAACAACCAATTAACAATCTTCAACAAACGCAAGTTCAAGTTGAAGATACTAAAAAAAAAATGACGTATTAGTTGAAGCTAAACCACAGCCTCAAACCAACACAAACATCTTTAGCCCATATTCAATTAAGGGAAATCTCTCTCTTATAGAAAAATACAAGCAACAAAATACTGAACAAGAAAAGAAAGAAAAACAAGAGAAGGTTTCTTCCTTTGTTGATGCAATCAAGTTGTATGCAGAAGAATTAAAGAAATTAGATCCTCTTACAAATCAAGAAGCTCACAATTTAGCATTTGTATTAACTACCTCTGAAATTCAAGTTAAGAATGATGAATGGGTAGATATTATTTTGTTGAATCAACATGAGGAAAAATTAATGTTAAGCAACAAAATAAACCTTTTATCGTTCATTAAAGAAAGGACTGCTTGTAAAGAAATCAATCTTAATATAAAGGTAAAAGAGTATTCACATCAGCCAAAACTTTACGAACCAAGAGAGGTGTATGCTTTTATGAAAGAAAACAATCCTCATTTAGCAGACTTACTTAAGGTTTTAGGAGGAGAAATTAATTATTAAAAAATAAAAAATAACACAATGGGTACAGCATTAATATTTTTAGGGATTTTAGTGTTTTCAGCACACCTTTTCGCGATGATATTCAGTAAGAAAAAAATCCCAGATGTATTATTGTTGTTAGTAATAGGTGTTTTAATAGGACCGGTTTTTAAATTCGTTTCACCATCTGACTTTGGAGCAGTAGGAGGTGTGTTTACAAGCATAACCTTAATTGTTATTCTTTTTGAAGGCGGAACAGGTATTAGTATAGGTGACTTAAAGGATTCTTGGAAACCAACAGCTATGCTTACCTTTACAGGATTCTTTGTTGCAGCACTTGTAGTAACACTTGTCTGTGTAGGATTTGGTATGGCTTTATTAGATAGTATAACCCTTGGAGCAATATTAGGAGGAACCTCTTCTGCAGTAGTTATTCCTCTTGCTCAACATCTTAAATTGTCTAATACAACCAAGACTTCTTTAATTCTTGAATCTGCTATAACAGATGTCTTATGTATAGTCTTTGCTTTAGCTTTTATAGACGCTGCAAATATAGGTGCTCACTTAAATGTAGGTAAGATAGCAGGAAGCGTTATCGCCTCATTCCTTTTAGCAACATTTTTAGGATTTGCAAGTGCTATTGCTTGGGCAAGCTTATTGCAAAAAGTAAGACAATTAAGAAACTCTATGTTCCTTACACCAGCCTATCTTTTTATAGTTTATGGCTTAGCAGAAGTATTAGGCTATAGTGGAGCTATTGCATCTCTTGCTTTTGGAATTACTATTGCGAATATGGAATACTTTAATTTTAAATTCTTGGAAAAGTATCAACGCAATAAAAACTTAAAGCTAAACGAAAATGAAAGGTCTTTTATAAGTGAAATCAGCTTTGTGTTAAAGACATTCTTCTTTGTATATATTGGAATAAGTATTCCATTCTCTGATTCTAAATCTTTGTTGATAGGAATATTAATTACCCTATTCTTATTAATAAGTAGAATTATCATAGCTAAGTTTTTCTCTCCAAAAGATGCGAATATATTTGATAAAAGCACCATCGCCCTTATGATTCCTAAAGGATTGGCGGCTGCAGTTTTGGCATCTGTTCCAGAACAATTAGGAATGCCATCAGGAGCAGAAATAAAATACATTACATTCTCGGTAGTATTGTTCTCAATCTTGATTTGTTCAATAATGATTCTTTTAATTGAAAAACAACCTAAAATGAATGTTTTCTTTAAATTTGTATTCAACCCACGCAAGCCAAGAAAAAAAATAGCGATACCTACGCAAGAAAACACAGAATCTGAAAAAGAATAAATATTTCTTTGAATAAATAGAATAAAACGAAGAATTAATTTTCTAATTCTTCGTTTTAATTTTTTTATTCTTTGTTTTGTTGTGATTATATTAGCAATAAACCCGATGGAACAATGAGAAAGCTTACCGATTGTTCAAAATTGCATTCTCTTGGGTGGAAACATAAAATAGAGTTGCCACAAGGGGTGCGACAACTCTATGAATGGTATTTAGAAAGTCTTAAATAGCAACATTAAAGTCTCTTAACGCATCGTTGAGAGACGTTTTTTTATCTGTTGATTCTTTTCTTTTGCCTATTATTAAGGCACAATTTACGTTGTATTCGCCTGCTGGGAATTTTTTTGTGTAGCTTCCTGGAATTACTACTGAGTTTTCTGGGACTATTCCTTTGTATTCTATTGGTGTTTCTTGTGATACGTCTATTATTTTAGTGGATTGTGTGATTACTGTGTTGGCTCCAAGTACTGCTCCTTGTTTTATAATTGCTCCTTCAACTACTATGCAACGTGAACCTATGAAACAATTATCTTCTATTATAACAGGGTTTGCTCCAACAGGTTCTAGCACTCCTCCAATACCGACTCCACCAGCTAAGTGTACGTTTTTGCCAATTTGTGCGCAACTTCCAACCGTTGCCCAAGTATCTACCATGCTTCCTTCATCAACGTATGCTCCTATATTAACGTATGAAGGCATCATTATGCAACCTTTTGCTAAGAAACTGCCGTAACGAGCAACAGCAGGAGGTACACACCTTACTTGAAGTTCGTTATAGTTTTGTTTTGTTGGTATTTTATCCCAAAACTTTAAGTCTTCGGCTTGCATATCTTTTGACTCGCAAAGAGGAAAATACATTATAATAGCCTTTTTCACCCATTGATTAACTTGCCATTCTCCATTTATTTTTTCGGCTACCCTTATTTTTCCTTTGTCTAATTGGTCAATGATTCCTAATATAGTATTCTTTACTTTGTCTTCTTTTAATAATTCGCGATTTTCCCACGCTTGTTCTATAAGTTCTTGATACATATTATTTGTTTTTGAAAAATTATTAGCAAAAGTATGAAAAAACAAGGAAATATAAGTCTTTGCTGTGTTTTTGATAAAGTTATGAACAGATGTTTATTTATCTTGTATTTTGATTATCAATAATTAAGATTTTTATTAACAAGTTTTAAATAGTTGTTTTAACTAAAAAAAACAATGAAAATGTTTGTTGATTACAAGATTGTTGTTATATTTGCAAAACAATGTTTAAAAAAGAGAATTAATTATTAACAAAAATTTAACGACATGAAAAAAATTATTCTTTCTGTCCTTGCATTAGGACTTTCAATGGGTTTAATGGCTCAAAAAGTTTACAACGGAGCAGAACCTATCCAAGGTAAATTAGTACAAGCAGCAAAATCTGGTAACATAGTTTATCCAGAATCTTTCCAAGATTGTGGAAGCATAGACAATCCTCAGTTCTATACTCAAGATGGTGAATCTTTATGGTTAGGAATAACTGCAACAAACTCTTACATGGATTTAGCTTATGGTCAAAGATATGTAGGAAACTACCAAGTTACAGGTATTGCTGCAGTTATGACAAACATTCCAATTGAAGATGTTGAAGAAGAAATGGCTGCTACTGTAGTTGATATGAACGGAAGCGAATTAGCAAGAGTAAACTTTACAACTGCTGATTTACCTCAATCAACTGAATCTTTCGCATTTGATTTAGTAGAATTTGATTTCGCTAGCCCAGTTTCTGCAAGTGATTTTATGGCAGTAATTGAAGTTCCTGCTTTAACAATTATCGACGGAAGTTCAATAGGTGGAAATATAGCAGTTATAGCTTCTACTGAAATAGATTGTGCATCTGGTGAAATGTCTTATTCTTATAGTGACTTAGCAGGAACAGGTGATTACGAATGGGTATCAATCCTTGAAGCATGGGGTGGTTCTGTTGATTTAGATATAATGATCTTCCCTAAAGTTTCTGGAAACGTAGGTTTAACAGAAGCTGAAGTTAACTCTTTATCTTATGTTTACCCTAACCCAGCAAAAGACGAAGTTTTAGTAGCTTCTTCTTTAACAATGGAAAGAGTTGAAATCGTTAATATGTTAGGTCAAGTTGTTTACTCAGCTGACGTAAACGGTAACTCAGTTAAAGTTAACACAGTAGATTTCGGAGCAGGTAACTACTTAGTTAAAATGTTCACTGAATCAGGAATGGCAACTAAAAAATTAGTAGTTGAATAATTTTTGATTAATCAATAAATTTCCAAAGAAGCAAATCCGTAAAAACGGGTTTGCTTCTTGTTTTGTGAAATATAAATAAAGAAATAAATAGAATATGAAAAAATTATCAGTCTTAATGCTTTCGTTAGTAATGACTTTCGGAGCAATGGCTCAAAATTTCTCTTTAGTTAAAGGAGAAAAGACTTTTGAGCAAAAAGCAATCGAATACGCACAAAAAACAAAAAGTGGCGTACATCACCAAGCACCAAAAACAAATCCTTCTGTTGCAATTACAGTAAATGATATTAAAGCAGCAACTGTTAATGCAACATTTACTCCTTCTGAAAACGTAGTTAAATATTATTTTTGTGGAACAGAAACAGGAATGATTGAAGATTTGGTAGAATTTTATGCAATGTTCGGTATGGAAATGACAGTTGCAGAATATGTAACTTACGTTGCACAAGATTCTTCTTCTGTTGAAATGACAGCAGATGTTGAAGGATTTACTCCAAATACAGCTTCTTCAATTTATGTTGCAGCTTTATTGAATGATGGAACTTACGAAGTTGTTACATCTGACTTTACAACTGCTTCTATTGGAGGTTCAGGAGCTGCAGCTTTAACAATAAATGTATATGATATAGCAGAAACTTCTGCTTTTATCAGCATAACTCCAAATGACCAATCTGCATACTATGGATTAGTTCTTACAACTCAAGAAGAATTAGATGAAATAGGATTTAACAATGATTCAATAATAGCATACTTCAACGGAAATGAATATCAAAAGTATTATTTTGCTCTTGATGAAGAAATGCCAGGTTTAGACCCTTCAACTACATATTTAGTTTTTGCAATGGCATTCAATGTTGATGGAGCAGCAAGTGAACTTTATCAAATACCTTTCACAACTCTTTCATACGGCGGAGAAGGACTTGCAGAAGTTGCAATGACAGTTTCTAATCCAACAGCTTCTTCTTTTGATATATCATTTGTTCCTAACAATCAAACAAACTACTACTATTATATAATCGCTGACCAATCATTCTATAATGAATTGAACTTGTCTTCAACTGATGATGTTGTTGCTTGGGCTCAAGCTAATCAAGAAAAGAACTTCGGAGAATTAGAAGGAACAGTTGGTGACTTAGATATGGGAACAGAATACATTTGTTATGCTATTCCTTTCAACTCTAACAATGAATTAGGAACTGTTGCAACAGCTACAATATCTACACTTACTTTAGGTGGAACAGGTGTTGCAGAAGTTGAAATCATAGTAGAAAATGTTACTACTACAACTTTTGATGTTGCTTTCGAAATGAACGAAGAAACAGCTTACTATTACTATTTAATAGCTGAAGAATCAATCTTAGAACAATATGGTTTAACAACTCAAGAAGCTATTTTAGAGTATTTTGCTCAAAATGGAGAAAAAAGCTACGAAAACTTAGGTGGTACAATCTCTGATTGTGCAAACGGAAGCTTGATGAAAGTTTACACATTTGCTTACAACGGAAATAATGAATTAGGAACAGTAAACTTAGTTGAGTTAGTAATGGGAGAAGGTGTTGTAGGATTGAACGATGTTATGACAAACGTAGATGTAAACATCTATCCAAACCCAGCAAGCAACTTTATCAATGTTTCTTCTTTATCAATAATTGACAGAGTTCAAATAACAAATGTTTTAGGACAAGTTGTTATGACAAAAGAAATAGGTGCTAATGGAGCAAACATTAACATTGAAAACTTAGAATCAGGAAATTATTTCGTAACAATCTATTCTAACGACGCTGTTGCAACAAAGAAATTATTAGTTAAATAGTTTCTTGCAATAAGTCTTAGTATTAAAAAAATAAATCAAAGAATTAATTTTTTAATTCTTTGATTTATTTTTTTATTTCTTTGCTTTATTTTATTTATCTTTGCAGAAGTAATAATAAAATTAAGTGATAGAGGATGGAACGTAAATTACAAGCGCTTATATCAGAGGCTTTTAATGAGTTATATAAAGTAGAAATTGAAGCAAATGCTATTTCTTTAACAGCAACTAAAAAAGAGTTTAAAGGAGACTTCACTTTGGTGGTATTTCCTTTTACTCAAAAAACAGGGGAACGCAATCCAGTTGCTTTAGCTGAAAGGATAGGGGAATATGTTGTTGGTAAGTCGGAAGAAATAGAAGGATTTAATGTTATAAAAGGCTTTTTGAACTTTGAAATATCATCAAATTATTGGTTGAAATTCTTGAACGAAAACAATAATAAGGAATATGGATATCAAGCAGCAAAAGATGATAAAACTATTGTTGTAGAATATTCTTCTCCAAATACAAATAAACCTTTGCACTTAGGACATATAAGAAATAACCTATTAGGTTGGTCTGTTGCAGAGATATTAAAAGCGAATGGATACTCTGTTAAGAAAGTTAATTTAGTAAATGACAGAGGTATTCATATATGTAAATCAATGCTTGCTTGGCAAAAATTCTCTAATGGCGAAACTCCACAAAGTAGTGGTATGAAAGGTGACCATTTAGTAGGAAAATACTATGTGGAATTTGATAAAGCATATAAGGCAGAGATAAATCAATTAGTTGAAAAGGGAATTGATAAAGAAGAAGCCGAAAAAACAGCACCAATTCTTTTAGAAGCGCAAGCAATGTTAAAGAAATGGGAAGAAAAAGACGAAGAAGTATTGAATCTTTGGAAGACAATGAATGGTTGGGTTTATGAAGGATTTGATGCAACTTATAATCAATTAGGTGTTGATTTTGATAAAGTATATTATGAGTCAGAAACATTCCTTTTAGGAAAAGACTTAGTTCAAGAAGGTTTAGAAAAAGGAGTGTTTTATAAGAGAGAAGATGGCTCTGTTTGGATTGACTTAACAGCAGATGGCTTAGATGAAAAATTATTATTAAGAAAAGATGGTACATCTGTGTATATGACACAAGACTTAGGTACGGCTTGTTTACGTCATAAAGATTTTGATTCAGATAGATTAGTTTATGTTGTTGGTAATGAGCAAAACTATCACTTTGCTGTATTGAAACTTGTTCTACAAAAGCTTGGAATGCAATGGTCTGACAACTTATTCCATCTTTCTTACGGAATGGTAGAACTTCCTAATGGAAAGATGAAATCAAGAGAAGGAACAGTTGTTGATGCTGATGACTTGATGGAACAAATGATAGAAACAGCAAAAAAACAAACAGAAGAACACGGAAAAACTGAAGGCTTTACAGAAGAACAAGCAAAAGAACTTTACTCACAATTAGCTTTAGGAGCTTTGAAATACTTTATTTTGAAGGTTGACCCTAAGAAAAATATGTTGTTTAACCCTGAAGAATCTATAGACTTTAATGGAAATACAGGTCCGTTTATTCAATATACACATGCAAGAGCTTGTTCTATATTAAGACGTAGTGCAGAAGAGGTTGCTTTAGATAATATAGATTTAAACTTTGATGCAACATTCAATGCAAAAGAATTAGAGGTAATTAAGACATTACACTCTTTTGGAGGTGTAGTTCAACAAGCAGGAAAAACATATTCTCCAGCATTGATTGCTAATTACGCATACGATTTGGCTAAAAACTTTAATGCATTCTATCAAGATACACCTATATTGAAAGAAACAGATGAAAATTTGAAAAAAATGCGTATTTGTTTAACTCGTTTCACTGCAAATACAATAAAAACAGCAATGCATCTGTTAGGAATACAAGTTCCAGAAAGAATGTAATCTTAATATAATGGAAGGAGTCTTAATACAAACCGAAGAAAAGAAAGCCTTTGTTGATGACAAAGAGGGAGGAAGTGAGTTAATTGTCTTTAATGATGATATTCATACCTTTGCGTATGTTATTGACTGCTTGCAAACTATTTGTAAATTAAGCAAAGAGCAGGCTGTTACTTGTACGAATATTATTCATTACAAGGGTTTGTGTGTTGTTAAGCATGGTTCTTATGATGTATTAAAGCAAATGTGCATTGAATTGGAAAGAAAAGGACTTAGTTGCGAACTTAGATAAGCATTAATTAATAATTAGACGATATGAATATTTTAGTGATTTTATTAATTTTATTAGGAGGTTTAGCACTTGTTGTGCTTGAACTTTTAGCTGTGCCAGGAACAACTATTGTTGGTTTGTGTGGATGCGGACTTCTTATATATGGAAACTATGAAGTCTTTACTAATTTCGGAGATATGTGGGGTTATACTTCTATTTTTATTTGTTCCGTAATTTGTATTGGCTTATTGATTTATTCATTGCGTTCAAAAACTTGGAAACGTTTTTCTTTGAACGCCTCAATCGACTCAAAAGTGAATGTAGTTGATGAAAAAATAAAAGTAGGAGCAGAAGGAGTTTCTATAACACGTTTAGCACCAGTTGGAATGGCGGAAATAAACGGAGAAAGACTAGAAGTCTATACTTCAACTTCGTATATAGATGCAAATACTCCTTTAATTGTAGAGGCAGTTGAAGGAAACAGAGTTAGAGTTAATGTAAAAAAGTAATAATTTTTAAAAATTTAGTGTTATGAATTCAATCTTTTTTGGAACAATACTTGTAGTAGTATTTCTTATTGTGTTCCTTTATTTAGTTCCAATCAATCAATGGTTTCAATGTGTTTTGAATGGAGTAAAAATATCTATAGTTCAATTGGTATTTATGCGTTGGAGAAAAGTTCCACCTGCAATTATTGTAAACGCGATGATTAACTCAAAGAAAGCAGGTTTGGATTTAAGTGCAGATTTATTAGAAGCTCACTACTTAGCAGGAGGACATGTGAAGAGTGTTGTTAATGCTTTGATTTCTGCCGATAAAGCAAATATGTCATTGGACTTTAAAACTGCAACAGCTATTGACCTTGCAGGTAGAGATGTGTTGGAAGCAGTTCAAATGTCGGTAAATCCAAAAGTGTTGGATACTCCAGCTGTTACTGCAGTAGCAAGCAATGGTATTCAATTAATAGTAAAAGCGAGAGTTACTGTTAGAGCAAATATACGTCAATTAGTAGGAGGAGCAGGAGAAGAAACTGTTCTTGCAAGAGTAGGAGAAGGTATTGTAACTGCAATAGGTTCAGCAAAAAGCCATGCAGAAGTTTTAGAAAATCCTGATTCAATTTCAAAACTTGTTCTTTCTAAAGGTTTGGATACAGGAACAGCATTTGAAATCTTATCAATTGATATAGCAGATATAGATGTTGGTAAGAATATCGGTGCTCAACTTCAAATGGACCAAGCATACGCTGATAAAAATATTGCACAAGCAAGAGCAGAAGAAAGACGTGCAATGGCTATTGCAGTAGAACAAGAAATGAAAGCTAAGGCTCAAGAAATGAGAGCAAAGGTTATAGAAGCAGAAGCAGAAGTGCCTTTGGCATTATCTGAAGCATTCAAAAAAGGTAATTTAGGAATTATGGATTACTATAGAATGCAAAACATAAAAGCTGATACAGAAATGCGCGAAAGCATTGCAAAACCTGCCTCTGTTGTAGAGCCAAAAGAATCTAAATGATTGTTGCAAAAGGAATAAAGGTAAATAACCTTAAGAACGTAGATGTAAGCATACCAACTAATAAGTTAGTTGTCATAACGGGTGTATCGGGTAGTGGTAAAACATCGCTTGCTTTTGATACTCTGTTTGCAGAAGGACAAAGAAGGTATGTTGAAAGTCTTTCCTCTTACGCAAGAGGTTTCTTAGGGAGAATGAATAAGCCCGAAGTTGATAAAATTTCGGGCTTGTCGCCTGCTATAGCTGTGGAACAAAGGGTAATGAATAGAAATCCTCGTTCTACGGTTGGAACAACAACAGAAATATATGAATATATAAAACTTCTTTTTGCAAGGATAGGACGTACATATTCTCCTATCTCAAATCAAGAAGTAAAACGCCATAGCGTACAAAATGTAGTAGATGACGTTCTTCAAAACTTTGAAGAAAAAAGCAAAATCCTTATTGTATCTCCATTAAAGCTTAATCCAAAAGAAAATATCAAAGAAAAATTAGAACTTTTGATACAGTTGGGTTATGTGAGAATGATAATAAATGGAGAAATCAAAAGAATAGAAGATGTTTTAGAAGAAGGAAAACTGAAACTACAAGAGCTTAATCTATTGATAGATAGATTGACAATAGAAAGGGATAATGATGAAGTTTATTTGCGATTATCTGATTCTGTACATACTGCATTCAATGAATCAGATGGTTATTGTGATATAATATTTGGTGAAGATGTTTATCATTATTCAAATCGTTTTGAGGCTGACGGAATAACATTTGTGAAACCATCTGCTAACTTTTTTTCTTTTAATAATCCTTATGGAGCTTGTCAAAGATGTTCAGGCTCTGGACAAGTAGAAGGAATATCTGAAGATTTAGTAATTACACGTCCTGATTTATCGGTTTATGAAGGTGTGGTTAATTGCTGGAAAGGCGAAATAATGAAGAAATTTCAAAAGGATTTCATCAATAAAGCCTTTGAAAAGTTCCCTATACACAAACCTTATAATCAATTAACTGAACAACAAAAAGATTTTCTTTGGAACGCTAAAGGAAAAGTTACGGGAATAAATCAGTTTTTTGAGTTTGTTAAATCAGAAAGTTATAAAATACAATATAGAGTCTTGTTGTCAAGATACACAGGCCGCACAACTTGCCCTGAGTGTAAAGGGACAAGATTAAGAAAAGATGCTTCGTATGTTAAAATAGCAGGAAAATCCATAGTAGATTTAATGCTTTTACCTATAGATGAATTATTGGAATTCTTTAATACATTAGAATTAAACGAATATGAAGCAAAAGTTTCTCAACGACTTTTAATAGAAATAAAGACTCGATTAAATTATCTTATAGAAGTAGGTTTAGGATATTTAACCCTAAATCGTCAAAGTTCTACTCTTTCGGGTGGAGAAAGCCAAAGAATTTCTCTTGCTACATCTTTAGGAAGCCCATTAGTTGGTAGTATGTATATATTAGATGAACCAACGATAGGACTTCATTCTTGCGATACTCAGAGATTAGTTAATGTTCTTTTAAAATTAAGAGATGTTGGTAATACTGTAATAGTGGTAGAACATGATGAAGAGGTAATAAAAGCAGCTGATTATATTGTGGATATAGGTCCTTATGCGGGAGTAAAGGGGGGAGAAGTTGTGTTTAGTGGAGCCTATGATGAAATGATAAAGAATGCTAATACACTTACATCTCAATTTATAAAAGGAGAACGCAGTATTCCTTTACCAGAGGCTAAAAGAAAATGGAAAGAGTATATTAAAATAGACAATATAACTGAAAATAATTTAAAGAATGTTAGTCTTAAACTCCCTTTGAAAGTGAAAACAGTTATTTGTGGAGTGTCTGGTTCGGGTAAAACTACTCTTGTAAAGAAAGCTTTATTACCTAACATACAAGGATATCTTGGATTAGCAATGGATTGTGTGCCTAAAAGTTCTCAAATAGAAGGTTCGTTATCTTTGTTAGAAGCAGTAGAAATGATAGACCAGAATCCTATAGGACGTTCTTCTCGTTCAAATCCTGCAACATATCTTGGAGCATTTGATGACATTAGAGCTTTGTATGCAGAACAACCTCTTGCTAAAAAGAGAGGTGTAAAAGCAGGATTCTTTTCTTTCAATACAGAAGGAGGACGTTGTGAAGAGTGTAAGGGCGAAGGAACTGTTACTATCTCAATGCAATTTATGGCAGATATTGTTTTAGAGTGTGAACACTGTAAGGGAAAACGCTATAAGGAAGAAGCATTAGAGGTAACATATAGAGATAAGAATATCGCACAAATATTGGATATGAGTATAGAGGAGGCTTATGAGTTTTTCTCTCAAGACTCTAATAATCTCTGCAAACGAATTACGCAAAAAATCAATTCTTTATTGGAAGTAGGATTAGGATACCTAAAGTTAGGACAAAGTTCTACAACTTTATCTGGTGGAGAAGCACAAAGAATTAAATTAGCCTACTTCTTGTCAAAAGGAGTTAATGAAAAGAAAACCGTCTTTATTTTTGATGAACCTTCAACAGGTTTGCATTTTTATGATATTCTAAAACTTAATAAATGTTTTGATAAACTTGTTGAATTAGGACATACGGTTGTTATCATAGAACATAACTTAGATATTATAAAAACAGCAGATTGGTTAATAGAATTAGGACCAGAAGGAGGGAAAAAAGGAGGGAATATCATCTTTGAAGGACAAGCTAAATCCATTCTAAAAGAAGATACTCCCACTTCAAAATATATCAAAGATAAATTCTTATCTTAATATTTTTGTATATCAATCAATCTCACGCCGTCTAGCCAAACAGCAACACAACCTACGGTTTTGTTGTCGCCTTTTATCTTTACAGGTTGTAAAGTTGTAGCATCAACGATTTCAAAATACTCTAAAGTAAATTCTTTTCTCATTTTAAATTCGCTTTCTACATAACCCTTAACTTGAGAAATAGATAACGATTTCATTAATGAAGCAGATTTTACAAGAATTTCGTGGATTTTTGGAGCAATAGCTCTTGCTTCAGGAGAAAGTCTTCTGTTGCGAGAACTTGTTGCTAAACCGTCTTCATCTCTAAATATAGGACATTCTACTATTTCAATAGGAATAGAGAATTGTCTAACTAAATCTTTTACGATTGCAACTTGTTGAAAGTCTTTTTCGCCAAAATAAGCTCTGTCTGCTTTAGACCAGTTGAATAATTTATGAACAATAGTTGCTACACCATTGAAATGCCCTGGGCGCTGTGGTCCTTCTAAAACACTTTCTAAACTTCCAAAACTATAAGTAAATTCTGGTTCTTCTGCATACACTTCTTCTGCACTTGGAGCAAAGACTATATCACATTCAACTTCTTCTAATAAAGCTAAATCACCATTTAAGTCTCTTGGGTACTTCTCTAAATCTTCTTTGTTGTTAAATTGTATTGGGTTTACAAAGACACTGCAAATCAAAACATCGTTTTCTCTTTTTCCTCTTTTGGCTAAAGATAAGTGTCCTTGATGTAAAGCACCCATAGTAGGCAAAAGCCCGATAGTTTTCTTTTCTTCTTTTAGTTTCTCTACACAAGACAATAATTCGTCTATCTTATAACAAACTTGCATAATGATTATATATTTTTATTATTTAAATCCTCTTCATCAACTTCCTCAATCACCTCTTCATAAGAAGTAAAACCTTCTTCTATTTCTTCAAAGTCACTTTCCTCTTTCGATGGTTGAGAAAATGTATTCTTAACTTGTTTAACTTTTATTGCAGTATTAATTAAAAAACTTATGATATAAACCCCAATAGTAAAGCTCCATGTCGATATAAAACTACGGAGTTCTACCTCTTTTACATTGTCTGCAAAAATAGCTATGATAAAAGTAATTAATATAGTAGCTAAAAGACTTGAAATCTTTAAAATAAATTTACAACAACTATTACATAAAGCAATAGTTAGAGCAAAAATAATAGCGATGGGAATAGAATCAATTTTTACACTTTTGTTAAACAATAACAAACAAATTAGCGTGGAAATAAAAACAATTAAGCTTCTAATCCAAAAGCTTTTTTTGGAAGAAGAAGTGTCATTGTTAAAATTGATATTAAAAACTCTCATAAATTCAATTTAAAATGCAAATATACAATCCTTTTTTCAAAGAAAAAAACCTATGTTTTTAAAAAAATGTTCGTACATTTGCAAAAAACTAAACAAAAATAGAAATTAAAATGAAATTATTAGAAGAAAAAGTAGCTCTTATCACAGGAGCTTCTCGTGGAATAGGAAAAGCAATAGCATTAGAATTCGCAAAACAAGGCTGTAATATAGCTTTCACTGATGTAAGAGAAGATGAAAATATGAAAGCTTGTGAAGCTGAATTAATAGCATTAGGAGTTAAAGCAAAAGGATATGCTTCTAACGCTGCATCATTCGAAGATAGCGCATTATTAGTAGAAAACATAGTAAAAGAATTTGGAAGAATAGACGTTTTAGTAAACAATGCAGGTATCACAAGAGACAACTTGCTTATGAGAATGACAGAACAAGATTGGGATTTAGTGATAAATGTAAACCTAAAAAGTATATTCAACCTAACTCACGCTTGCCAAAAGATAATGTTGAAACAAAGAAGTGGTTCAATCATTAATATGAGTAGCGTAGTAGGAGTAAGCGGTAACGCAGGACAAAGTAACTACTCTGCTTCAAAAGCAGGTATCATTGGATTCACAAAGAGTATAGCAAAAGAACTAGGTTCAAGAAATATTCGTTGTAATGCAATAGCTCCAGGCTTCATCATCACTGATATGACAGCTCAATTATCAGAAGAGGTAAGAAAAGGATGGGAAGAAAAAATTCCTTTAAGAAGAGGTGGAAAACCAGAAGAAGTAGCAAAAGCATGCGTATTCTTAGCATCTGACTTGAGTTCTTATGTATCAGGACAAGTAATTCACGTTTGTGGAGCAATGAATTGTTAAGAAAAATAAATTAAAAATATATAGAGATATGCAAAAATTTGATCCAGCAACAGCAATAAGCGCTGTTCAAAGTATTTCACCAGAAAGAGGTGTGAATCCAAATATCAATGATTCAGCAACATTTACTTTTCCTTTAGGACAAACAATGACAGATACATTCCACGGCGAAACAGAAGGATACTACCTTTACTCTCGTCACTGGAATCCATCAAACTTCTCATTATGCCAAGCTCTTGCAGCAATGGAAGGCACAGAAGCAGCATGGGTAACAGGTTCAGGAATGGCTGCAATTACATGTTCTTTAATGCACTTCTTAAAAGCTGGTGACCATTGCGTAGCTTCTCAAACAGTTTACGGTGGAACATTCGCTTTCTTAAAGAACTATATAGTTAGATATGGAGTTGAAGTAACATTTGTTGATACAACAAATCTTGAAGAAGTAAAAGCAGCAATGCGTCCAAATACAAAAGTAGTTTATACTGAGTTGATGTCAAATCCTTTGTTAAGAATAGCTAATATAGCTGGCTTAAAAGAAATAGCATCAAACGGTGGAGCAAAATTATTAGTAGATAACACATTTACACCAATGATATTTTCTCCATACAAATTAGGAGCAGACGTAGTAATCTACTCGATGACAAAATTTGTTAATGGAAAGAACGACTGTGTAGCAGGTGCAATCTGTGCAGATGCTGCAACAATCAACGCAATGATAGATGTAAATGACGGAACTGCAATGTTATTAGGACCAGTATTGGATTCATTCCGTTCAACTTCTATCTTGAAAAACCTATATACATTACATATCCGTATGCAACAACACTCTAAAAATGCTGCATACTTATCTAAGAGATTCAATGAAATAGGCATCAAAGCAAATTACCCAGGTAATGATGACCATATTGACCATGAATTAATGAAAGCTCAAATGAACGAAGGATATGGCTTTGGTGGTATGATAGCTATTGACTTGGGAACAGCAGAAAGAGCTAATCAATTCATGGAAGCAATGCAAAATAAAGGCGTTGGTTACTTAGCTGTATCATTAGGTTACTTCCGTACATTATTCTCATGCTCTGGTAAATCAACTTCATCAGAAGTTCCAGAAGATGTACAAAAGAAAATGGGTATGAGCGAAGGTTTAGTTCGTTACTCAGTAGGTTTGGATAATGATATGGAACATACATTCCAGTTAATCCAAGAAGCATTAAAAGAAATCAACTTTATCTAATATAAAGTAAAATAAAACTAAAATAAGTCTAAGGAAAGTTAAATTTTTTCTTAGACTTATTTTTTTATTCCTTAGCTTTATGAAATTATTCCTTAGGAATATTTTTGTGTTATATCTTTCCCCAGAATTTTCTTAAAAACCATTCACTTGAAAAGCAAAGGATTATTAAAATCCAATACCATATTGAAGTTAGGAGTCTATGGTTTGTTTCTATTTCGTGTATGATTGGTTTTGCGTCTTCTTGATTTTCTATTATTTTTACTAAGTCTTGCATTTGTGAAGGGTAGAGTAGTTGTCCGTTTGTTTTGACAGAGAGTGTGTAAAGCAAGTCATGTTTTGCTATAAGGTCTATCGCTTCTAATTCGTTGGCAGATACTATAAAGCTTCCTTTGTCTGTATAGTTTATTCCTCCGAAGTTTGTAGTTGCAGTAAAGGTGTATTTTCCTGCTTCTAATTCAGCGATTTCTAATGCGTAGGCATTGTGTGTTTTTGAGAAGGTATAATCGTATATATCTCCGTTTTCGTTCTTTAAGTTTATCTTTATATCTGATGTATTAACAAGTTGATATGCTTGATTGTAGAGTTCTGCTTCTAATTTTATTTTTTGACTTTGATTATATATATTTTCGTGCTTAATTTTGAAAATACTTTTGTCTTTATCGCTAACTAAATATTGAATAGTCTTTTGTATGAGTTCATCAATTTGCTCATTGGTGTTGTTAAGTAAATAATTTCTTAATCGCCATTTCCAAATATCTTCTCCGCATATAATTGCAGATTTATTGTCTGCGTTGTTATTAAAGGCAATTAAAGGGTATTCTGTCTTTAATGAATTGTGAGTTTGATAAATTAGGGTTTGTAATCCTTGAGAGGCTTCATAACGTGCAAGAGGGGTAGTTAAAGGCGGTAAGTTATTAAATATCTCTGTAGTTTTCTCACTAAGACTAAATAAAGAAAAGTTATTATTAAATCTTGCTAAAGAAGGAGTTTGCGAAGTCTTGTTGTAAACGTTTATTTTTAATCCATTATTCAATTGATTGAATAGATTGAAATTAGTTCTTTTGCCTATAATATATAAAATTGGTATATGGTTTTCTTGTAGTTTTTTTAGGGTTTCATAAGATGTGTTGTCGTATGGTAATTGATGGGCAATCACCAAATTAAGTTCGTTTTGTTGTTGTATTTCTTTAAGGTTTGAAATATTAGTTAGGTTATAGTTTTTATTCTTGTTTACGCTTTGCTTGATTGCTGCAATATCAGGGTGTGCACCTGCAGAAAGGAAAATAATATTCTTGCGAGAGTCTAATATGTTTACGAAGAAAGTTCTTGTATTGTTTTCTGTGTTTATTTCATCTTTTAGATTGGTGATGCTTACTGTATATGATTGTAAACCAGCTTCAAGAGCTGAAAAAGTAGTAGGAATTTCTAATGAAAAATCTTCTTCGTTTATTGTGATGTCTTTGCTGAATAGTGATTTACCCTTGTGAGAAAGGTTTACTCTTGCTTTTTCTCCCTTTGCTTTCTTCGCATTTATTGTGATTTCTAATGGGCAAATGTCCTCAGTATAAGATATTTCGTTATATCTTAATGAAGTAATACTTAAATCTTTTCTTTTATTTGTATCGCCCATTGCAATAGTGTAAATAGGGCAAGGGATTTTATCAAGTGCATTCAAAGGATTGTTTCCGTAATTGTTTATTCCGTCAGAGGCTAATACTATTGCGGCAAGGTTTTGATTGAAATATTCGTTTTGTATATCGTTTAAAACTTGTGCAATGTCTGTTTGATAGTCTTTGAAATCAAATTTAGATGTTTCATTTGTTTGACTTCCAAAAGAATAAATCTTTGTGTTAAAGTCTTTGTTTAAAGATTCAGATAAATCAAATAGTGATTTTATATAATCATTTCTATAGAAAGATGAATCTTTTGTTTTTGTTATAGATGAGGAATTATCTTGTGCAATTACTATTATAGGCTTTTCTGTTATGTTTGTTTTCTTTCTAATGATAGGGTTGAGAAGTAGAAATAATAATAAGAAAATCCCTAATAGTCTTAGAGTAAATAAAACTATTGTTTGCTTTTTTGAAAATGAATTTTTGGCGAAAAAATATACGAACCAAGCGATTGCCGATGAAAAAATAATGATTGGAATTAACCACCAAAGAGAATATTCTGTGAACATATCCTTATGCTATTCCTCTTTCTTTTTTGATTTTCTCGTAAGCGTTGGCTATTTCTTGGAATTTTTCTTTTGCTGCTTGTTGTGCTTCTGCTCCAAGATGTGCAACTTTATCAGGGTGATATTTTATGCACATACGTTTATAAGCCTTTTTAACTTCCTCGTCAGAGGCTTCTTTTGTGATTTGTAAAATAACGTATGCAGAGTCTGTTTGTTCAAAATACATTGCCTCAATAGTCTTATAATCTTGTTGAGATAGCCCAATAAGATTTGCAATGCGTGCTATCAAATCTTTCTCAATAGCAGAACACAAACCATCTGCACAAGCTATTCCAAAAAGATAATGAAGTAATTGAAGTTTTGTTGAATAGGGTAGGTTAAGTCTTACTTTTTCGCAAGATTGATATAAATCTATATCCTTATCTAAAAGTTGTCTTAGAATATCAAGTTTATTTCTTGCGCTATCTTCTCCAAAGTTTTTAACTAAAAAGTCTTTTACAAAAGAAAGTTCCGATTTCATCACCTTTCCATCGGCTTTCATCACAGCAGCTGAAAGAACTAATAAAGCCATTATGAAATCGCCTTTTTCTTCCCCTTGTGCGTATTCTTTCTTTATAAGCTTTTCAATAAAAGAACCTGCGGCATAACCGATGATGCTTCCCCAAAAACCACCACCAAATAAACCTATTATACTAGCAATCCATTTTATAATACCCATATCACTTTTTGCGTTATATTATATAATTGGTGCAAAGATACGAATTAAACTTAAAAATTTTTATCTTTGCAAACTTAAAATAATATTTTTTCTTGATATGAGTGAAATAATAATAGCGTATTTAATACTTTTTATTGCATGTTTATTGAGTGGAAGCTTAGTTTTCGTTCTCAATAAGCACCAAAAACTATTATCATATATAGGAGTTTTTGGAGGAGCTTTCTTATTGGCAGTTTGTTTTGTGCATTTACTTCCTGAAGCCTTAACTTTACAAGGAGAAACTCACGTTTGTTCCTCGCATCACTCTCATTCTCATTCTATTTTGAGTGTTGGAGTCTTTGTGTTGATTGGATTTATCTTGCAATTAGTTTTGGAACTGCTATCAAATGGAGCAGAGCATGGGCATATGCACGATGAAAAACCTCATAACGACTCTTTTGTAAAGGCGATGATGATTTTGCTTGGAGTATCAATTCACGCCTTTTTAGAAGGTTTTGCACTTGTTGTCAATCAAGAGGTTAATTACTCACTTTTGATAGGTGTTGTTTTGCATAATATTCCTATTGCAATGCTTTTGGTAAATGCCTTTATGCTTGCAAATTGCTCAAAAATTAAATCCTTTTTGTTGCTATCTATTTTCGCAATCATGGGAGTTATTGGCTCAATATCAAGTATGAGTTTTGAATTTCTTCATGATTATATGGGATATGTGATAGGTTTTGTGGTAGGTATTTTACTTCATGTTTCAATCAGCACACTTTTTGATTCAAAAGAAAGTCATAAATATAATTTTGTAAGGTTTATAGTCGTAATAATTGCATTTGCATTAGCAGTTGTTTTGTCTCACTAAATTTAGAAAAAGAAATTAATCAATGAAACTATCTATAGTAATAGTCAATTATAATGTAGAATACTTCCTTGAACACTGTTTGTATTCTGTGCGTAATGCTATAAAAAATATAGATGCAGAGGTATTAATCGTAGATAATAATTCGGTTGATGGCTCTGTAAATATGCTAAAAGAAAAGTTTGCTGAATTTTATTTGATTGAGAATAAGGAAAACGTAGGCTTTGCAAAGGCAAATAATCAAGCAATGCGCATTGCAAAAGGAGAATATATACTTTTGTTAAATCCTGATACGGTTGTAGAAGAAGATACTTTTGAAAAATGTATTGCTTTTATGGATTCTCATCAAGATTGTGGAGGATTGGGAATCAAGATGATAGACGGGCAAGGCGAAATTCTAAAAGAAAGTAAACGAGGATTTCCAACTCCATGGGCAAGTTTTTGCAAGATGAGTGGCTTAACTTCACTTTTTCCTACTTCAAAAAAATATGCGCAATATTATATGGGGCATCTCTCATACGAAGAAACTAATCAAGTAGATATACTTGCAGGTGCATATATGATGATGAGAAAAGAATGCCTTGATAAGGTAGGCTTGCTTGACGAGGATTATTTTATGTATGGCGAAGATATTGACTTATCATATAGAATTACTCTTGGAGGATATAAAAATTACTATTTCCCCGAAGCGCAAATAATTCACTATAAAGGCGAATCCACCAAGAAATCAAGCCTTAACTATGTCTATACTTTCTATAATGCAATGGCAATTTTTGCAAGAAAGCACTTAGATGCCAAACAAAATAAACTATATAGTTTTATCATAAAATTAGCCATTTGGATTAAGGCGTTCTTTGGCTTCTTTACCCGAATATTCAAGAGTTTTGCCTTACCACTCTTTGATTTTGCATTAATTTATATTGCTTTCTATTTCCTTGAAACCACTTGGGCAGAATATTATTGGGGTAGGGCAGACTACTATCCACCACACTATATGCTGATAGCCGTTCCTTTATATATTCTCATTCTATTAACCTCGGTTTATATCGCAGGAGGTTATTCCAAAAAGATAAGATTTCAAAAAATTATTTCAGGAATATTCATTGGAATGTTAGTTCTATTGGTATTTTATTCCCTATTACCAGCCGAATTACGCTACTCTCGTGCATTAGTCTTAATGGGTTCAGTCATGAGTTTAGTTGTTTTGTTGCTTGTTCGTTTTGCAATCAAATTTATTCGCACAGGTAAACTATCATTTAAAAACGATGAATTTTTGCGTTGTGCCATAATCGCAGACGAAGAAGAGGCAGAAAGAGTTGCAAACCTAATCCACTCCACCAATCTAAAACCCGAATTTATTGCACTTGTTAGCGTAGGAGAGAAGCCAGATAAAGAAACCTTTGTAGGAAATATTTCTCAAATTGATGATATCATTAGAATATATTCACTAAATGAAGTAATCTTTTGTGCAAAGAGTTTAAGTCAATCAAGTATTAATAATTTGATGAATAAACTTGCGAAAACAAATGTTAAATTCACTATCGTACCACCGACTGCCGATTTTATAATTGGAAGTAATACTATAAATTCACCCACAGACTTATATGTAGTTAGTCTAAATAGTGTTAGTAATGAAGATAATAAGAGAAAGAAACGTATTTTTGACTTTCTATCATCATTATTTTGTTTGCTATTTGCAGTAATTATAATGTGGTTTGTAAAACGTCCATTTGCTTTTGTTAAAAATAGTGTATTAGTTCTTTTTAACTTCCGCACGTGGATAGGCTATGGAAATGATAATGATAAAAATATCAAAGGATTACCACGATTAAAAAAATCAATACTTTCACCTATTGATATGCTTAAAGGAGAAAAATTAGACGAAAACGATAAGCAAAAGTTAAAACTCCTATACGCAAGAAATTACTCAGTGTCTAATGATGTGAAAATATTATTAAGGTGTTTTAGAGATTTAGGTAAATAAAACGAAAATAAAACGAATAAAAGGGAACTAAATTAATTAGCTCCCTTTTTCTTTGCAACCACCTCTTCAAAAACCTTATTTTCATAAGTAAAACTAATGCTTGCATTCTTGCCTGTCTTTCTATTTTTTTGAATATTCAAAGTGGTGAGATTAGTTTTCTTATTTCTTTCTATCTCCATTACCACCGCCGCTAGTTTTGAAAATATAGCGCTACCATTGATATTTATTTTATTCTTTGTCTCCAAAGAGTTTTTATTTGGGTGCGCCACTAAAAGTATATGAATATTCTTCTTTTTCGCTAAATCTATGCACGCTTTCATAAATTGCTTTTGCTCCCTAAGATTATCTCCCGTATAATCCACCAACCAACTTATATTATCAACGAAAACCAACTTAACTCTCTCATCTTCTGAGGTTAATTCATCAATATCATCTATAATCGATTGCCATTCCTCTTCGCCTTCTTGCTCGCGTTTTTTTGTAAAAAGAAAGAGTTTATCTTCAATTTTTTCTATTTCGCTTGCTATATCTTCTATTGCAAGAGCTTGCTCGTCAGGCACTGCATAGTTAATCCTTACTATACTTTCTGCAATATCTATTGCGCTCATCTCTCCCGAGTATAGCATAACCTTATTTTGAGAGATATATCTCAAGGCAAGATTATTCACCATACTCGTTTTTCCTTGCCCTGTATCTGCTACTAATATTGAAACCTCGCCTGCGAAAAGTCCTCCACCAAGTGCTTCATCTAGTGCAGTATAAGTCGTTGGAAAGCACTGCTTTTCACCACCTTCTAGCGCATTCATTATGCTCCATCTTTGCTTTACTTCGCTTTTTACTTCGCTAGTTATTGCCTTTTCTTGATGGAGAGCTTGCTGTGGGTAAAAAGTAGAGTTAAAATCCTCTTCGCCCATTACTTGCTTTACGAACTCTTTGAAAGTGGGTTGAAGATATTCGCCCTCTACTCTTTCTTTGCACTTGATATGCCAGCAAAAGTAATAAATAGTTCCATTCAGGTTTTCAAAAAGGCAAGTCTGTTGCAAAGAATAATCATCATCATGCCCCTCTCCATCTTTATAAAAAACGCAAGGTATCCTATACTTCCAATTGGTATTTTCTATAGTTGGTTCAGCGTAATGCTCTATTTTATAAATAGTTAAAAAGTTTTTCAAACTATGGAACCTTGCCATAAAGGCGTTTTTAAACTCCCAATCAAAATTTGAGTTTTTTGAAATATTAAAATCACTTTCACCCTCTACGAACTCTCTTTTCTTAGGCGCTGGATATTTCTCTAAAAAAAGACTTAATGTCTCTTCATTAAGAGTTTGCACCTCTTGCTCTTTCCAAATGATGCGAGAGAGTCTATTGCCTTTTATATTCACCGAATCATAAAGTCGCGATAAACGTCCGGGGTTAATAACGCTAGTATCTACCTCTGGGTATATCTTTGCTAGTGACTTTATAAAGTCTTCTACCAATAACTTATTTTCTTTAGTCGCTGGTATATTTAATTGATAGTGAAGATGAATACCACCACCAGAGGTAGAGAAAATAGGCAAGGGAAAACCCTCATTTTTTAAGAAAGATACTATCTTTCTCGCCTTTTTATAAATCTCCAAAACTTCCTCGTCACTACCACCTTCCTTATGATTTTCAGTATCCACGTCTATGAATAGATAACGGAGAATTTGAATATTACCCTTAACCTCGCACTTTTTATCCTCTTCACTAGTAGCAAAGCGATTAGTTATCTTATCCTCTCCAAATTTTGGAGAGTTGAAGTTAAATTGATATTGACTCTTTAAGCCCTTTTGAGTTCCAGCCACTTCCCAAAATTTTTCAAAATTTTGAAAAATTCCAAAACTCCAATAATCTTTCACCACCTGACGATAGTCTAAGTCAAATAACTCCCAAGTTTTTTTCATCTCCTCTTTTATTAGAGACATATCAGGATTTTTTATAATGGAGAAATCCAACTCCCCTTTACTTTGAACTTCATTACTCTTAAGATTCATTTATATTAATATTATATCATTATTTTATATCCCATTTTGGGACTTTTTTTATAGTATTTAAGGACAAAAAGGGACTTTAATTAAAAGAAACGCCCTTTCGTTTCAGTGAAATTTGATTTCATTTCAGCGAAATCTGATTTCGTTTTCTCCTCATTACTATATATAAATAGTTCGTTTTTTAAATTTTGAACCACTTTTGCTATACTTTTTTTCTCACTACCGGTGATTTCTGCAAGTTTTTTTTGAGTAATCTTCTCATCAATCTGCAAAATACTATTTACCAATATCTTTAAAGGACTAGGCTCTTGAAAATCACACAAAAGATTGATTTTATAATAGTTCTCTTTCTCTTTTACGCACGCCTTATATATTTGCCGAAACTCTTTTTTCAAGCGATAACTATAAGTCTTTTTACCTTTCTTTTTCTCAAAAAGATTTTCTAACTTCTTCATAGAGCGATAAATAGTCTTTTGACTCACCCCAAAAACCACAGAGAGATTTTCCATACTGCCATAGAACGTATTAAAACTGGCAATATGAAACAAAAGGCACCTATCAAGAGGTTTTAACGCCTTATTATTCAGTGCATTAATCACCTCTTGATTTGCCAAAAAGTTTAGATATAAATAAAAGTATTTATATTCCATTTTCTTAATTTTTTATTTGTTACTTACATTGACAATAATTTATTTAACTCTTGTTTGTATTCTAGAATACAATTTTTTTATATAAAAAGTTACAAAAAATTAATTTTACTACTATTTATATATATAATATATATGAATAATAATAAAAAAACAAAAAAATGATTAAGTACGTAAAAGTAAAAAAGATGATTCATTGCGGGGAAAATCCGGGGGAGAAATTCCTTGCAAGACTTTATCGCAATCAAGACGTTACGCTTGAGCAAATTGCAAAAGAGATAAGCGATGCAACAACTATTTCAGAGGCTGATACCTTAGCATGCCTTAAAGCATTGGAGATAAATATTGCAAAATATATTCTTCAAGGGCAAGCAGTAAAACTTGAGTATTTGGGTAGTTTTATTCCTGCAATCAGTGCAAAAGCACAAGAGAGTGCCGACAAGGTTGATGCCAACACTATTAAAAGATTTTTCTGCAGATTTTACCCTTCTGCGAAATTTAAAAAGCAATTAAGTGCAAATGCAAAGTTTCAACACACCGACTTGGAAGTCAAGGGTTTGATTGAATAATCAGGGGAAAAACAAGGAGAGTATTTTTACTCTCCTTTATTTATATATCTATATTTTTTATAAAATTTGTTATAATTAAAATATTTTTTTTATTTTTGCATTGAGAAATATTAGAAACAAAAAATTAGACGCCTATAGATAAGATTATTACTTTTTTTGAAATTATTAGAAAACAAAAAGATTTTTTTATTGTATTAATTGTTAATTGGGTATTACTATATCATATAGTTGATACTTTATTATAAAAAAAAGTTTAGTCTTATGAAAACTATAGAAAAAAGAACTGATTACGAATTGGTTCAGGCGTATATATCAGGAGAGAGAGAGGTTTTTGATATTTTAGTCCATCGTCATCAGCAAAAACTTTATAATTATATTAATTCGGTTGTCAAAGATAAAGACGCTGCAGATGATATTTTCCAAGATACTTTCATTAAGGTAGTAAACGTACTTAGAGGTGGTACTTATAGGGAGGAAGGTAAGTTTCTTCAATGGATAATGAGAATTGCGCATAACCTTATTATAGATTACTTCCGTAAGGAGCAAAAGTTTAAATACGTTCGCTCAAAGGAGGAATTAGATGTGTTTGATATCATTGGTAATCATGAGGATTCGCAAGAAACTATTATGATTAAAAAACAGATAAGCAGAGATGTGAGAAATCTTGTTAAACAATTACCTGAGGAACAGAGAAGAGTTTTGATTATGCGTCATTATGCTGATATGTCTTTTAAGGAAATTGCTGAAAGAACAGGGGTTTCAATCAATACAGCTTTAGGAAGAATGCGTTACGCTTTATTGAATATGCGTAAGATGGCTGAGGAGAAATCTTTAATATTAAGCATTTAATTTTTGGTTTAAACAATATCATAGGTTTATCTTGCGTTAAGAAAGAAAACACGGATAAGCCTATGATAGATTATTATAATTTTTACGAACAAATTGATAGTTGGGAACAAGATTTAATAAGAGAGGAAAATAATCATAGAGAAGAATTAATTAAAAGTATAATCTCTTATTCAAGAACACAATCTGTTTACAGCGAAACTTTAGATGAAAACATTACAATCTGGCTTAACTAATAAGCTTCTTATTGCTGGTCCTTGTGCCGCCGAGAGTAAAGAGCAGTTGAGTCAAATTGCGAAAGGAATTTCAAAATTTAATCCTGATTATTTTCGTGCTGGTATTTGGAAGCCTCGTACTATGCCTTCAAGTTTTGAGGGTGTTGGTAGCGAAGGTTTGACTTGGTTGCAAGAAATCAAAGAAGAATATTCCCTAAAGGTTTGTACTGAGGTTGCAAATCCTAATCATGTGGAGCAGTGTTTGGGTGCAGGAATTGACGCTCTTTGGATAGGGGCAAGGACTTCTACAAATCCTTTTTCTGTTCAAGATATTGCCGATTCATTAAAAGGGGAACAAATTCCTATTTTTGTGAAAAATCCATTGAATCCCGATTTGAAATTATGGATTGGTGCGATAGAAAGATTAAAAAACGCTGGTATAGAGAATGTTTATGCAGTTCATAGGGGTTTTTCTTTGACGGATAATGGTGTGTATAGACAAACTCCCCTATGGCAAATACCTATTGAATTAAAGCGTATATTCCCTGAAATTAAAATCATATCTGACTCTTCTCATATTGCAGGTAAAAGAGATTTGGTTGCAAGTCTTTCTCAAACGGCTATGAATCTTGGGCTTGATGGTTTGATGATAGAGGTTCATAATCAGCCTGAAATTGCAAAAACGGATTCTTTACAACAGTTGTCTTTACAAGAGTTTGAGAGTTTGATAAATAATCTTAATATCACAAATACAGATGAAAATTATTTACCTGAAACTATAGAGGTTTTGAGAAATAAGATAGATAATATAGATGAAAAATTAATAGAGCTTTTGAGTGAAAGAATGGTGGTGTCGAATCAAATAGCTCAAGTGAAAAAACAATCAAATTTATCCGTCTTACAGGTAAATAGATGGAATAAATTATTGGCAGATAGAATAGAGTATTCCAAAAAGAAACAATTGTCAGAAAATTTTACAAAAGAAATATTTGAGCTAATTCATAAAGAATCAGTGCGTATTCAAGATGAAATTATAAAAAAAGAATAAAAAAATAGGAGAAAACACTTGTTATAAACAAAAAAATATGTACTTTTGTAAAACAAAGAAAAATTATTAACTTTTTAAAAAAAATAGACGTCATGAAATTAAGAAGATTATTCTTAGGAGCAGCTATCGTAGCTTTGATGGCAGCTTGCGGTGGAAAAACAACTGAAACAGCAACAGAAACTGCAGTTGAAGCAACTCCAGCAGTTGAAGCAGTAGAAGAAACTACTGAAGCTCCAGCTGAAGAAGCACCTGTTGCAGCAGCACCTGTAAAAGAAGAAAAGAAAGCTGACCCATGTGAAGCTAAAGTAAAAGCTTTTGAAAAATTCGTTGATGAATTAGTAGTAGCTCAAAAAAATAAAACAGCTTCTGCTAAAGATTTAAAAAATTTCTCAGAAATGTTGAAACAAGCTCCTGAACAAGAAGCTGCTGTTAAAGAATGTGTTGAAAACTCTGATTTCAAAACAAGAGTTCAAAATGCAATGATGAAATGCAAACAAATCAGAAGCCAAAAATAATTAATCTCTGATTGAAAAATAAAAAAGGTTCGGTGTTTTTCCGAACCTTTTTTTGTTTCTTATAATTTACAGATTTGCTCGACGAGATTGTCGGAACCTTCAAATATTTCTGAGATATGTGTTGCTACCATATAGGCAGGGGTAGTAACAATTTTGTGTTTTACATCAACAGCTACTTCATTTGATTTACATATTTGGTGATTGCAACCTAAGGAAATAGCATCTTGTGCTGCAGGACAGTCGTTTCCAAGTGTTAGAGTAGGGTTTTTATCGCCAAGAACTTTGGCTAAAAGCATTGGTGCAATACATAAAGCACCTATTGGTTTGTTTGCAGAATATGTTTCAAGTATTGCCTTTTCAACTTCTTGATTTACTATTATATCTTTTCCTACAAAGGCATAGTTGCTTAGGTTTTGTGCAGCGCCCATACCACCTGGTATTATTAAAGCATCATAATCTTCTGCTTTATACATAGATAAAGCTTTGATATTTCCTCTGCAAAGTCTTGAAGCTTCTGTGATTAAATGGCGTTTTTCACCACTTTTTTTCCCTTCTATATGATTAAATACTTCAAAGTCTCCGTTAGGAGCAAAGCATTGATATTCTATTCCTCTTTTATCAATAGCTAATAAAACAGATAAGGTTTCGTGAGTTTCGCTTCCGTCTCTGTTTCCACAGCCTGCTAAAATTACTGCAATCTTTTTCATATTATCTTGAATTTAAAATACGTTGTTCTATCTTAGTAGTAGAATACCCTTCAATAAATTCTATTGTTTTCACACTTCCATCACGAGAAGTAACAATATCATAACCCACAATGTTTTCAATCTTATAATCAGCTCCCTTAACAAGAATATCAGGCTGAATTTTCTTTATCAATTCGTAAGGAGTGTCCTCGTCAAACAAAACAACAGCATCTACAGATTGAAGGGCAGCCAAAATATGCAAACGAGATTTCTCATCTTGCAAAGGACGATGCTCACCTTTCAAGCGTTTTACAGAAGCATCTGTGTTTACGCCAATTATCAATCTTTCTCCCAAGTCCTTAGCCTTAGCAAGATAATCTACATGTCCAAGATGTAACAAATCAAAACAACCATTTGTGAAAACAATCCTTTGATTTTCCTCTCTCCATTTAGCAATAAGACTTTTTAAATCTTCGCTTTTTATGATTTTACTTTCGATTAAATCTATTTGTGTCATATTATTTAAGATTTTTCTTTGAAGAAAAATAGATGAAAGCAATTAAGCCTACAATGATAGTGCCTATTTGTGAACTTATCCAATTAAGCCAACCAACTACATATCCAATTGCTCTGCTGATGTCATAGTTTGCAAGAACTTCTGCAAAGATTGCAGGTTGTAAACCTATACCACCGGGAGTTATCATTGGTCCAAAGGCTCCTATAACAGTAGTTGCGAGTGCTTGAATAATGTTTAAGCATTGAGTTTCTGCAAGACATTGGAAGCAAATAAAGGTTCCTGTTATCCATAATCCCCAAATTAATAGGGAATATACAATGAAAAGTAAAGGTTTTTTAAGTTTAAATATACTTTTTAAACCTTCAATAAACCCTTTAAGTAAGTTCTTTATCTTATTGTAAGATTTATTATTAGTAATCTTTCTTTTGAATGCAAAAAATAATGCGATGATTACTATTAAACACACAAAACCTATTATGGCTAATTGAAATAGAGAATCAATATTTAGATTGAAATTTCTTTCAATATAGTTTAATAATAAATCTCTTTGGATAATGAGAGTGAAAAGCAACAAGAGTGCGAAGATAAGCATATCTATCACTCTTTCTGTGATGATTGTTCCAAGGGATTTTTCAATTGGAATATTATCGCTTTTCTTTAACATCGTACAACGCACAATTTCTCCAAGTCGTGGTACAGCAAGATTGGTAAGATAGCCACTCATAACGGCAAGAAAACTATTTGTGCGAGATACTTTGCAGTTAAATGTTTCACTCATAAGCCTCCAGCGTAATGCTCTGATATAGTGGGAGAGAAGACTTATGATTACTGCAAAGCCAAACCAAAAATAATTAGTTTGTTTTAAAGATTGCCAAATCTGAACCCTTTCTTCATTACCAAGTTTTTGCCAAAACCAATAAATAAATGCGAAACCAAGACAGATGAAGAAAAGTGTTTGGACTATATTTTTAAGTTTAGATTTCAATATATTAAACTACTTTGTTTTCTTGTGGGAAAATAACGGTTGGTTTCCATGATTTAGCTTCTTCAAAGTCCATAGTAGCGTATGAAACAATGATAACTAAATCTCCTTTTTGCACCAATCGTGCAGCAGCTCCGTTAAGACATAGTGTTCCTGAACCTCTTTCTCCTTTTATAACATAGGTTTCAAAGCGTTCTCCGTTGTTTATGTTGTATATATGTACTCTTTCGTTTTCTATTATATTGGCTGCGTCCATCAAGTCTTCGTCTATAGTGATGGAACCTATGTAATTTAAGTCAGCTTGCGTAACAACAGCTCTGTGTATTTTTGATTTTACAACTTCTATTTGCATTGTATTTTATGTTTTTTCAGAATGCAAAGTTATGAATTTATATTGAAAAAAATAATTCTTTGTTTTAATATTTTTTTTCTTTGTTTTACGAAATTGTTTCTTTGATTTATTTTGTTAATTCTTAGATATAATTTTCTAAAAACACAAGTTTTAAAACCTTATAGATAACGAATGCGTTTACAAGGTTGAAAACAATTCCCCAAACGAATGCAGGGATTTTCGTAACCTTATGTAAAAGATTGCAATCTCCACTTTTTTTAGCTTTAAAGAAAGATAGGTGAAGTGTTGTAAAACAAGCTTTTGTGTTGTCTATAAGTATTAATGTTGTATAGATGAATATTATAAGTTTTTCAATAGGAACAGAGGTTGGAAATAGTGTAAGAGCAAGATTGATACATGAAAAACATATTGTCCACACGAGCGCATATGTGTTTCTTATGTAGAATAATAGAATGAAAAATGAGTAGATTGTTATACCTATTATTAACCAATGACTAAATCCCTTTGCAATGCAAAAAATGAAAAGTAAGGAAATTAAACTACAACCTATATAGCCAGCAAGTGAACTCAAAAATGTCCTGAATTTACTCTTACTTAAACTTATGCAACTGCCTTCTGTTGTTTCTTCAAATTTGATTTCTTTTACTTTATTTCCAAGTATTAAAGAAATTAACGCATGGAAAGATTCATGAAAAAATGTATTTAGAGTATTTAACCAAAGTCCCGGTTTTTTGGTGTAACTCAATATTATACATATTGTTATGATTATTATTTTGATTGCCATATTTCCCATGCTTTTTCTGCTTGTTGATACAACATTTGCGAGCCATCAATAGTTTTAGCTCCTCTTTTTTCACATTCTTTCATTAATAGAGTAGGTGATGGATTGTAGATTAAATCAAAAATTTGATGAGTAGAGTTGATTTTATTCAAGTCTATATTCGGCATTTTATGTTCTAAACTATGCATTCCAACAGGTGAAGCATTGACAAAAAGAGCATTGTTGCAAAAAGTTTGATTCATTTCATCGTAAGAGATTTGCTCTTCCTTTGGATTGCGACTTACTATTTTTGAAGGAATGTTGTGTTTATCTAATATGTGTTTGATAGTTTTTGATACTCCACCGCTACCTAATATGTATGCGTTTTGAATTTTTGATAAACATAGTTGATTTAATAAACTATGTTCAAAACCATAAGCATCAGTATTATATCCTTGTAGTTCAATATTAGAATTTTGTCTAATGATTTTCACGCAATTAACATTCCCACAAGCCTTTGCCGTTGAACTTAATTCGTCTAAATATTTTAATATTTCTTGTTTGTAAGGCATAGTTACACAAAAGCCTTTTAAGTTTTTGTGTGAGTGAATTATCTCTTTGATTTCATCTATTTGCCTTATTTCAAAAAGGTGAAAAGAATAATCTAATCCTAATTCAATAAACTTTCTATCAAAATGTTTTTTTGAATAGGAGTGAGAAAGAGGAAATCCAATTAGTCCGAAGCTTTGATTTAAGCTTTTGTTTGTTTCTTTTTTGATAAGCCTTTATAGATTAGATAGATTACAAATAAAGCTCCTAATCCAAGTAGGATATAAGAAAGTTCATGACTATATTTGTCAATTAAGTCTTTGTTTCCGTGTCCTATGTATCCCAAAACAGCAAGCATTATATTCCAAATGAAAGCTCCAAGTGCAGTGAAAGAAACAAAACTAATAAGATTCATCTTTGCCAATCCGGCAGGTATAGATATAAGTTGGCGAATGCCAGGCACTAATCTACCAATGAATGTTGAGCTTTTGCCGTGTTTGTCGAAGTATTTTTCTGCTTTTTCTACTTTTTCCTTGCTCAAAAGACACATTTTGCCAAAACGAGTCTCTACAAACTTATAAATTATTGGGCGTCCAAGCCATAAAGCCAAGAAATAATTTATCAAAGCACCAATTATAGCACCAATAGTTGCGAAAACAACAACCAAAACTATATTCATATTGCTATCTTCTTCCAAGGATTTGTAGGCAGCAGGAGGAACAACTACCTCTGATGGAAAAGGAATAAAACTACTTTCAATAGTCATAAGCAAAGTTACAGTTCCGTAGTTCATGTTATCCATATACCATGAGGTAACATTTTCTATTATGTTTTTGTTATCTGTTTGATTTTCGTTTTGAGCCGTTGCACTAAAACTTATACATGCAAAAACTATACTTAAAACAAAGATTTTAATGTTATTCTTCATCGTTTTTTAATTCGTTAATGATTTGTTCAAAATTTTCTATTACTTCTGTATCTTTATTTTCTAATATTCTTGATACTAATTTTTTTACAAAAGAATTACCATATATAATTACAGAATTTTGGATTAATTCTGCTAAATCTTCTTTTGGCGAATTTGTTTCAAGGATTAATTTGGTGTATAGAATGATTATAGAAGAAAGACTATCTTCTAAATTTGGTAAATAGCCTTGTTTGAATATTTCAGAACTTAAACCATCCAATAACTCCAAGGCAAACATTTTATCGTCATTTGATAGGAGAGTTGCCCATGATAGAATTACAATAGAAAGTATGGCGTATTGAGCTTCTAATTCATAGATATTAGGCTCTTCTTTTGACTTTTCATTAGCAATGTCATCTTGAATAATGTCATAAATATCTTGGTAGAAATGATTTGCTTCGTCTATATTCCCCATCAAATATAGCAATTCAGCAAAATTAACTCTTGAACCGATATTTCCATTGTCTGCCTCTATTGATTTTAGAGCAAATTTCATCGCTTCGTCATTGTCGCCTAAAGAAAAATATGCACGAGAAAGAGTGTTATAAACATTGATTCTAGTGAAGCCAAGTTCTGAAGAAAAGATTGGTATTACAGAGTTTTTAGTTATTGTTTCATTGCATACATCTATACATTCTTTATATTTTTTCTCATCAAAAAGAATGTTAATTAATTCAAGGTAAGTAGCAGTTAATGAATCCGATAGTCCAAGTCTTATTTTGGTGTCTAATTTATCGTCTAACAACTCTTTTTCTAAAAGTAAGGCTATTTTTTGTAGAAGTTTAGTTCTTTCTTTAGTTTTGCCGGCATAAACATAATTAATGTATTTTCTTCTGATTACATCAACATCATCGGGTTCTATACAAAGAAAGAAATCGCAAGCCTCTAATGCTTTTTCGTATTCATTACATCTTTCGTAGAATTCGATAAGCATTTCCCAATAATCTAAATTTTGAGGTTCGTATTCAACAAAACTTTCTACTTTAGCATAAAACTTATCTTTGTATTGTGGAGCTTCTTTGCATAATTCAGCTATTGCATAAAGCAAATCATCAGGAATAACAGTTGCAGAAAACATAAAGTCATTAGCACCATAACTTTTTATCTCACTATCTTTAAGTTTTGTGTAGTTGTTGTAAGAAATATTAAGTGCATTTAAAAGATATGTATTCGCTTTGTTGAATTTATGAAGTTTTATATTTTGATGAGCATATAAAGTACAGATATATTCGTTTATCTCATTCTTTAAACAATTCTCTGTGATTTTTATAGCTTTTAAATAATTACCTGCTTTTGTAAGAATTTTACTACTTTGATAAGCCAAAAGAGTTTTGTCTTTAATGTCTTTTAGCTTGTTGCTTTCGTTTAATAGATAAAAAATAGCGTTGTCGGGATTGGTAAAAGATATGAATTCGGCTCTTCTTACAATTAAATCAGCATTAAGAGCATATTGATTTGAAGACAACTCAATAGCCTTTTTTAACAAGTCGCTTTTGTTGTCTTCAATGAAAAAAAAATCAATAATGTCTAACCATTCGTCAATATCATAGAATAATAAACCTCCTCCATGTTCTACTTTATTGGAGAAATCTTGTATTAGAGATAAGATATCATCGTTATTATCAAAATAGCTCATATTCTTATCTTAATTCAACAGGAATCATTGCAACACGGAATAGTTTATTGTTTCTAAATATGATATATATATTTCCCATATAAAACCAATGTCTATTGTTGCCATCGAAATTGTTTAAAACTTCTCTGTCAGCTTTTCCCCAAGAAAGAAATGCCATATCCATAGTCATATCTTTAATAAGTTCTTTTTGTAATATGGCTTTATGATATGTAGGGTAGGTGTCTTTATATTTTAAAACTTTATTTCCGTCTGCCAAATACAAATCAAAACTTAGTCTGTCTCCTAAATTGAAATCAGCAGGCATATAGAATTTTCTTCCTTTTTCATTTCTCATTAACATTTGGAATTTTCCGTCTTTAACAACGAAATCTAAACAATGGAAAACATCTCCTTGTTTAACTGTTATAGGTTTTTTCCATCTTAAGTCAATTACTGTTAATGGGAATTTATCTCCTCTTACAACAAAGTCTTTGTCTTTATAGTAAGTTCTGATTTTCTTGTAGTAAGCCTCTATAACAAAATCAAATTCTCCTCTTTCTTTTATTGTAGGATACTTATAGTAAACAGTGTCTCTACCACCTTTTTGCACCAATTTAAGATAAACATCAGTAAGGTTTTCTGCACTATGACACCAATCAGCAACGGTAAATGTTTTGCCTTCTAATAATCTTGCTTTTCCAATAGGGTAGTCTGTGAAAGAATATTTTCTGCTATCATCATCATAGTTGTAAAGTCTTGTTCCGTTGAACAATCTCTTTAATGTAGCATCAGTAACCACAGGAAGAGTAATTTTATATCCAACTAATCTCATTGGAAGATGTGCATAGTTGCTATTTGTATCGTAATCAACAAGATTTATATCCTCGTGAGACCATTTGCTAACAGGGTATTGATTCTTATTTGCATTGTAATAACTCATAGGAGTGAAAGGAAAATTGTAACGATTGTAGTAGTTTTGATAGTTATAGAAAACAGTATCACCTGTTGAACCAACAACAAGTTTCATGAAAGGATATTGCATTTTAGTAAAGTCTTGCATATAGTAATCTGCATTGAAAATCTTTGCAAACGCAAATTGGTCAGCAATATAGTCTGCAACCACAAACCATTCCCCTTTAAGAGATTGAATTCTCTCTGGACTCATTCTTGAAAGCTTGTAATATGTAACGCCTGTGTCGTCATCTTTTTCAGGGATTGCAATATTTCCAACAAAGAAAAATTTATTTAGAGCAGAATCTGGAACATCTTGCAAATAAAGAGTTTGTCCCACCATTGCAAATGGCGTACTCATGAATTTTAAGTGCTCATCGTAATCTGCGTAATCAAAGTCAGGTAAGTGTTTATATTGTCTTAATTGTGCGAAACTGTCAACAAAAGTCAAGTTTGCTATCAAAATCAAAAGAATTAAAAAAGAGTTCTTTTTCATAAACGTACTATTATTATTAAATTTTAATTGGCAAATATACGAATAAAAGAGCGAAAATAACTTAAAACAGAGTTTTTTTTTCTAATTTTGTATTCAAATTATCTTTAATACTAAAATAAAAGTAAAATAATGAGAATAGATATCATCACTTTATTTCCCGATATGTTTACCGAGATATTTTCTCAAAGCATATTAAAAAGAGCACAAGATAAGAAGTTGTTTGAGGTTGAAATTCACAATCTTAGGGACTATTCCTTAAACAAAAATCACAATGTTGATGATTACCCTTACGGAGGTGGTGCGGGAATGGTTATGCAGATAGAACCGGTGGATAATTGTTTGAATTTTTTAAAGTCAAAACACAATTACGATGAGATAATATATACAGCACCTGATGGAGAGAAATTATCTCAAAGTTTAAGCAATGAATTAGCTTTAAAAAACAATCTTTGTATTCTTTGTGGACACTATAAGGGAGTAGATGAACGCATAAGAGAACACTTGATTACAAGAGAAATTTCAATAGGGGACTATGTACTTAGTGGAGGAGAGCTTGCCGCTGCTGTGATTGCCGATAGTGTTGTAAGGCTTTTACCGGGTGTTTTGAACGATGAAACCTCTGCTCTTACGGATTCGTTTCAGCAAGATTTAGTTTCTCCACCCGTTTACACAAGACCTGCAAACTACAAAGGTTGGCAAGTGCCAGAGATTTTGTTAAGTGGACATGATAAAATGATTGATGAATGGCGTTTTGAACAAGCCTTAAAAAGAACAAAAGAACGCCGACCTGAATTACTAAGCGATAAGTAGCGAAAAAAACAAAGAAAAAATAAAATAAAACAAAGAAAAAATAAAATAAAACAAAGAAAGAATGAAATAAAACAAAGAAATAATTTTTTAATTCTTTGTTTTATTTTTTTAATTCAAAGAATTATTTTTACCTTTGTAGCATCAATCAAAAATATTATGCAAATTACAATGAGCATAACCTACCTTTGCAAAAACAATTTAAGCAAATAGAGATGTTTGCTTTCGCTCTTGCTTTGAGCAAACATCGTTAAAACAAATCCAATCAAAGCAAGATTAAAATACGTTTAATGATATTTTAAATACTAATTAAAGAAATGAAAAAAGCATTATTTATTTTAGGAGCAGTTTTAATTGGAACGCTCACTTATTCACAAACCACAGATACAATAAGATTAGATATAGATTCTTATCCAGCAGATACAATAAGTACGACTTATATTTTGCCTGAGGTTGTAGATTCTTGTAATTGTCTTGATGAAGGACATTATGACCCACTATTTGAATTAGTTTATCGCCACGATAAAGAGGTTTCTTTGATGGTATGCGATACTGTGTATCCAAAATCGGTTGCACAAGGAATTATGCTAAATGGACAAACAGCAATAGAAGGTGTTTGTGGACAAATTACATTGTATTTACCTTATGGTTTTTCAAACGATATAGGAGCAAACTTTAAATTAGGAATAATGGATGAGAATTATAATGTACTTTACCAAAAAGATTACTACTTGAAGAATGGAGATAATTACAGTTATTTGCAAATGTTTGACAATAGTCTTTTGCATTTAGCACTTGATAGCACATTGTATTTAGATGGATTTGTTTATATATTTATGGAATGGCCAGATACTGCTTGCTATGGAGGTATTTATGGAAGCCAACAGCGACCAAATATTGCAAAAGCGCAATTATATGCCTTCTCTGAAGAAGATGTGTTTTTTCTAACTGACACTTCTAATCTTACAAGACTATATGCTTGCGATGTAAAGTACGAACCACTATTTAACTGGCCGGGAGAAAATACTTGGGTCCCATTAAAAGAAAACAGATGCGACTTTTATTCGGAAGTATATTCTTATGGAATATTATCAATGGAAGTTATACCAAATAAATCATGCCCTCCATTAGGACTAGGTTTCTATTCTTCTGTTTCTAATTCGGATAATAATAATGACAATGAAGATAATGAAGGGAGTGGAGAAAGTGGATTATCTGACTTGGATATATCACATTTTGTGAGCGTACAGCCAAATCCTGCGAGTGATGTTTTGACAGTGCAATCATCGTTTAAGATAAGAGAAATAGAAATTCATAATAGTTTAGGACAAGTTGTGTTAAGGAAAGAGGGAAGTCAAAACATTGAAACCTTAGATGTATCAATGCTTGAAAGCGGTGTTTATATCGTGAGAATTAAAACACAACGAGGCTTTGCAAATAAGAAACTAATTATTCAATAAAACGAAAGAGATAAAAAAATAAAAGACTGATTTATTTTACTAAATCAGTCTTTTGTTTTATATATTCTTAACAAATAACTATTTAACTATTTGTTTTAGTTTTTCAGTTAAGATAGGTATGATTTTCTTTGCATCACCTACGATTCCTAAATCAGCAACTGACATGATAGGAGCATATTTATCTTTGTTGATTGCAATGATTAACTCACTTTCTTCCATACCTGCAAGGTGTTGAATAGCTCCTGAAATACCGCAAGCTAAGTAAAGGTCTGGTCTTACAGTTTTTCCTGTTTGTCCAACTTGTCTTTCGTGTCCGATTATTCCAGCATCAACACATGCTCTTGAAGAAGAAACTTCACCTTTCAATGTTTTAGCTAATTCACCCAACATTTCAAAGCCTTCTTTTGTTCCAACTCCACGACCACCTGAGATAAGTATTTTAGCTTCTGAAATATCAACCATATTATCTGTGCTTTTAACAGTTTCCAACACTTTAACGCGGAATTTTTCTCTGTCAAAATTGATAGTATAGTCAATAACTTCTCCTTTTCTGTTTGCGTCTGCTTCCATAGCTTTCATAACTCCTGGACGTACAGTACTCATTTGAGGACGGTGATCAGGACAAACGATTGTTGCCATAAGGTTTCCTCCAAACGCAGGACGAGTTGACCAAAGTTCTTTATCTTCTGCGATTTCAAGTTTTGTACAATCGGCTGTTAAACCTGTTGTTACTCTTGCTGAAAGACGAGGACCTAAATCTCTACCTATTGTTGTAGCTCCTATAAGTACGATTGATGGTTTTTCATCGCAGATTATTTGATATATTGCTTGTGTGTAAGGTTCTGTTGTATATGTTGCAAGAGCAGTGTCATCAACAACTAATACTTTATCAGCACCATGTGCAATCAAATCGTTAGCAAGAGGTTTTACATTGTGTCCTAACAAGATTGCGTACACTTCTTGTTCTAAATCTTTTGCTAAATCGTGAGCCTTACCCAACAATTCTAATGCAACGTTTTGCAATTTGCCTTCTCTTTGTTCGCAGAAAACAAATACGTTTTTATATTGTGATTTATCCATTGTGTTTTTCGTTTAATTTGTTAGATAATGTATTTTTCTTTTAACTTAGAAATGATTAAGTCTGCTGCTTCTTCTGGTGATAAACCATCATGAACTTGACCTGCTGCTTTCATTTCTTTTGCTCCTGCTTTTTTAACTTTTGTTGGAGAGCCTTTTAAACCAAGTTTTTCTTCGTTTACGTCAATTTTTTCTTCTGTCCAAATTTCTACTTCTTTATCCCAAGCCTCAACAATGCCCTTAACGCTCATATAACGTGGCTTAACAGCAGAAGCAAGACAAGTTAAAAGACAAGGACTTTCCACTTCAACGATTTGATAACCGTCTTCTAATTGTTTCTTTATTTGGAAAGTTTTTTTGCCATCAAACTTTAAGTCTTCTAAGTAACTAACTTGTGGAATGCCTAAGTGTTCTGCAATTTGCGGACCTACTTGTGCAGTATCTCCGTCTATGGCTTGACGACCTGCAAGAATTAAATCGTAATCTAAAACTCTTAAAGCTCCAGCCAAAGCATTAGAAGTTGCTAATGTGTCAGCACCTGCAAACTTACGGCTTGTTAAAAGAATAGCACGGTCAGCTCCCATAGCAAATGCTTCTCTTAAAACAGCCTCTGCTTGTGGAGGTCCCATAGTTATAACAGTTACTTCTGCACCGTATTCTTCTTTTAATTGAAGCGCATATTCCAATCCGCCTTTATCATCTGGGTTGATAATAGATGGAATACCGTCTCTGATAAGAGTTCCTGTCTTTGGGTCAAGTTTTACCTCAGTTGTATCAGGAACTTGCTTTATACAAACTACTATTTTCATTGTTATCTTATTTTCTTATTATACTATATTAAAATTATTTCAACAAAGCAGCAGCGATTACCATACGTTGAACTTCGCTTGTTCCTTCGTAGATTTCTGTAATCTTCGCATCTCTCATCATTCTTTCAACTGGATATTCTCTTGTGTAGCCATATCCTCCGTGAAGTTGAACTGCTTTTGTTGTTACATCCATTGCTGTTTGTGCTGCAAACAATTTAGCCATTGCAGCATCTTTTGAATATGGTAAACCATTGTCTTTTCTATACGCAGCGCTTCTTACTAAAAATCTTGCAGCGTTTACGTTAGTTTCCATTTCAGCTAATTGGAATTGTGTATTTTGGAATTGAGCGATTGCTCTACCAAATTGTTTTCTTTCCTTGGTATATTTTACAGTTTCGTCCATTGCACCTTGTGCGATACCTAATGCTTGTGATGCGATACCGATACGACCTCCGTCAAGCGTTTTCATAGCAATTCCGAAGCCTTTTCCTACTTTTCCAAGTAAGTTTTCTTTTGGTATGCGGCAGTTTTCAAATATCAACTCGCAAGTTGCAGAACCTCTAATACCAAGTTTCTTTTCTTTCTTACCGATAGAGAAGCCAGGAGTACCTTTTTCAACTATGAAAGCTGAGATTCCTTTGTTTCCAAGACTCTTATCAGTCATTGCAAACACGATATAAACGTGAGCATAACCAGCATTAGTGATGAAAATCTTGCTTCCGTTCAATACGTAAGCGTCATCTTCTTCAATAGCTGTTGTTTGTTGCATAGCAGCGTCAGTACCTGCGTTAGGCTCTGTAAGACCGAAAGCACCAATCCATTCACCGCTTGCAAGTTTTGGAAGATATTTTTGTTTTTGTTCCTCAGTTCCGTTTTCCATAATAGGAGCTATACACAAAGATGTGTGAGCCGAAACAACAACTCCTGTAGTAGCACAAACTCTAGAAAGTTCTTCTACTGCCATTGTGTACATTTGGTTTGTTCCACCTTGTCCGCCATATTCTTTTGGTACAGGAATACCCATCAAACCGATTTTTCCCATTTTTACAACAGTTTCTTCTGGGAAACGTTCAAGGTCATCAATCTCTGCAGCCAAAGGCTTAACTTCGTTTTCTGCAAAATCCTTAATCATTTGCAAGAATAACTCTTCTTGTTTAGTTAAACTAAAATCCATATCTTGTTAAAGTGTTTATTATTTACTATTTACTTATGATACAACTTCAAACTGCAAATGTACAAAAAAAATATATATTTACAAGCAAAAGCAATGTAAATATATATTCAAGATTTGTTTTTTTCTTTCTTTAAAAGAATTTATTGATTCTTGAAAAGAAAAAATTAATTCTTTGCGTCGTCCCAATCTAATGCTACTGGAAATTTCTTACGGTAAGTATTTAGTTCTTCTTTATCAAGTACGGCATATACGATTTCTTCGCAATTGTCTTTTGCTCTAACCATTGTATCTCCTTGATAGTTGATTGCTATTGAAGCTCCTTTGTATGTGTAGTTTTTATGGTCTATACCACATCTATTTACACCCACTAGGTATGATTGATTTTCTATAGCTCTAGCTGGCAACATTAATTCCCAATGATTAATTCTATCATCACTCCAACTTGCTATATATATTAATATGTCGTATTCAAAACCTTCTTGTTCGTCATATTGATTTCTTGCCCAAAGAGGAAATCTTAAGTCGTAGCAAGTAAGGAGTTTGATTTTCCAACCCTTGTATTCTAAAATTAGTTCTTTGTCACCTTTGCTTACAACTTTAGGTTCTTTTGATAGGCAGAAGAGATGTTTTTTGTCATAGTATTCTACTTTATCTTTTGTGACAAAGAAATGTCTATTTACATACTTTTCTTCTTCTTTTATAAGTATACTTGCTTCTACGGCTATATTTTTTTCTTTTGCAATCTCTTTTAAGAATCTTAGACTTTCGCCTTGCATGTCTTCTGCGTACTCTGTGTCTATAGTAAAACCTGTTGAGTACATTTCTGGGAAAACCAAAAGATCTGTATCAGGGTCTAAATTTTGTAAAGCCTGTCGGTATCTTTCTATGTTTTCTTTTGGTGAGTTGTCTTTTGTGTCTGCTTGGTATAATGCTATTCTCATGTTTTTTGTAATCTTCAATTTGTTTATCTTCCGCAATTACATGGGTGATCCATTCTTATTCTTGCAGAAGGAAAAAGTGCTTTTATATTTTTTTGTTCTTCTTTATTCATTTGTATTGCTCTTAAATCTAAATACTTTAAATTCCATTTGTCAAATTCTTTTGGAAATTCGTAAATTGGATTATCCCACATTATTAAGGTATCTATATTAAGAGTTGAAAGTGAATTTGGTAGCGCTTCAATATAGTTTGATGAAAAGTCTAAATAGTGTAAGTTCGTCAGCGAGGATAACGAATCAGGTATGTGTTTTATTTTATTCTTGTTTAAAATTATCTTTTTTAAATGCGGAAACTCGTAGATTTCACTTGGAATTTCTCTGAGCTTTTTTTTTGAAAGGTCTAAACATTCTACACAATTCTTGTTTGCAAGTGCAGTCTCTAAGTCTTTGTAGCATTTTGTTTGAGATTGCATTGAAACAGTAAAGAATAGGAGGGATAATGTTAGAAGTATTTTATTTGTCTTGTAAGATATTTTTAGCATTTTCGCAGTCTCTGTTTATAGCTTGTTTTAATTCCTCTACTGTATTGAATTTTTGTTGTTCTCTTATGTGGTCAATGAATATTATTTCTATATTGTTGGAATATATTTCTTGATTAAAATCAAATATATGAGCCTCTATGCTTATACCTTTTATATTAAAGGTGCTTCTTTCTCCGATAAATAAAACTGCTTTATGAGTTTTATTCTCTATTTTACATAAAACTGCATATATCCCAGCTTTTGGAATAAGTTTATTATTACTTATTTCTATATTTGCTGTTGGAAAGCCTAATGTTCTTCCTATTTTGTAACCATTAACTACTTTTCCTAAAAGGCTGTATTCATATCCTAACATTTCATTTGCAAGACTGATATTAGCATTTTGCAAAGCCTTTCTTATTTGAGTAGAACTGATTTCTTTTTCTTTACACCATACACAAGATTGGGTACGCTTTATTTCAATGCCATTATAAGAGCCTCTTTCTAATATTTCATCAAATTGATTAGACCCCTTTTTGCCAAACCTATTATCATAACCAAGTAATATTTTTGCTGGGTTAATGTTTTCAATAGCTAAATCTAAAAAGTCTGAAGTCTCTAACATTGCAATTTCTTTTGTGAAATGTAAAATTACAAGATAATCTACACCACTTTCAGATAGCTTTGCAAAACGTTCTTCTTGCGTTTGAAGAATACTTACTTCATTATCATTATTGGTAATAACTTGTCTTGGGTGTTTGTCAAAAGTTATAACTAAAGAATAGGTGTTTAATTCTTTAGCTTCTTCAATAAGTTGTTCAAGAAGACTTAAGTGTCCTTTATGAACACCATCAAACATACCTATTGAAAGAACAGGTCGTTTATCAAGTTTATTTAAATTTTCAAAGTTTAGTATTTTCAAAATCTAATAATTATTCCGATAAATGAGTTTGCAAAAGTACAAAAAAAACTATCTTTGCAAAAAAAAATAAATTATGGATATAATAAAACCAGAAAAGGATACATACAAATTTCGTCTGCCAATACAGATAAGATTTAGTGATTTAGATGCCTTAAACCACGTTAATAATAGTTATCAAGCCCAATATTACGACTTAGGAAGAATAAATTATTTTGAAGAAGTTAATGGAGGTTCATTTGGTTGGAATGAGGTTTTAGTAGTAATCGTTAATACCGAAAACAATTTCTTTAAACCAATACTTCAAGGAGAAGAGTTATTTGTTGATACTAAATTGGTTAAATTTGGAAATAAATCAATGTTAATGCATCAAAGGTTAATTACTTCTAAAGGAGAAATAAAAGGAACATGTAAAACTATTCTTGCTGGATACAATCAAAAAACACATTCTTCAGCTGAAATTCCAGATGATTTTAAACAAAAATTCTTGAAATTTGAAGGAATAGAATAGGTAATTGAAAATAAATGACTATTTTTGCCAAAGAGAAATCAAATTTTTAACTTAAATAAATATTATCATGCAAAACATAGATTGGAAAAACCTACCATTTGGTTACTTCAAAACTGATTACAATGTACGTTGTTATTATCGAGATGGCAAATGGGGTGAATTAGAAGTAACAGATTCAGAAGAAATAACAATGCACATGGCTGCTACTTGTCTTCACTATGGACAAGAAGCATTTGAAGGAATGAAAGCATTTAGAGGAGTTGATGGAAAAATTCGTTTGTTCCGTCCTTACGAAAACGCAAAACGTTTAATCCGTTCAGCAGAAGGAGTAATGATGGCTCCAGTTCCAGAAGAATTATTCGTTAAAGCATGTATAGAAGTAGTAAAAAGAAATGAAAGATTCGTTCCGCCAGCAGGAAGTGGTGCATCATTATACTTACGTCCATTGTTAATCGGAACAGGAGCTCAAGTAGGAGTTAAGCCAGCAACAGAATACTTATTCGTTGTATTCGCAGGCCCAGTAGGACCTTACTTTAAAGAAGGATTCAAACCAGTTCAAATCCAAATAGTAAAAGATGCAGACCGTGCAGCACCTCTCGGAACAGGTACATTAAAAGTCGGAGGAAACTACGCAGCATCTCTTCAATCAGGACAAAGAGCACACGATGAAGGATTCTCAAACGTTCTTTACTTAGACGCAAAAGAAAAGAAATATATAGATGAAGCAGGAGCAGCAAACTTCTTTGGTATAAAAGATAACACATACTGCACACCAAAATCAAGTTCAATTCTTCCATCAATCACAAACATGTCATTACGTCAATTAGCAGAAGATATGGGATTGAAAGTAGAACAAAGACAAATCTCAATTGATGAATTATCTACATTTGAAGAAGTAGCAGCTTGTGGAACAGCAGCAGTTATCTCTCCAATTGGAAAAATCGTTGATAGAGAAACAGGTAAAGTTTACGATTACGGCACAGAAGCAGGTCCAGTTTGTACAAAACTTTACAAACAATTAAAAGGAATCCAAGAAGGTGAAGTAGAAGATACTCACAATTGGAACTTGGTAGTTGAATAACAACTAAAATAAAAAATATAGCAATAAGCCGTTCCTTTGAAATACACAAACGGAACGGCTTTTTCTTGAATTATGGAAAAAATATTAGTAATTCAAACAGCCTCAATAGGCGATGTAGTACTCTTAACCTCTCTTTTAGAAAAACTACATCATAAGTTTGAAAATGCACAAATCGACATATTAGTCAAAAAACCAAATCACCAACTCTTTATTTCACACCCTTTTGTCAATAATGTTTGGCTTTGGGATAAGTCAGATAAGAAATATTTAAGATTAATGGTGCTTTGTGAATCAATCAGAAAAGAAAAATATGACGTAGTCTTTTGTGTACAAAGATTCTTTTCATCAGGACTTATTACACTCCTTTCGGGAGCAAAAAAAAGAATAGGATTTAAGAAAAATCCACTATCAATGTTCTTTACATATAAAGTAGAACATAAAATAGAAGCTGGGATACACGAAGTAGATAGAAACATATCTTTGTTGGAAGGCTATTGGTGTAATACTGCACCACGTCCACAATTATATCCTTCAAAAGAAGACTACTCTAAGATGAGTGTATATAAACAAGGAATATATTATACACTTTCGCCAGCCTCACTATGGCAAACAAAAACACTTGAACCAGAAAAATGGCTTGAACTAATAAATAACATACCACAAGACTCAATGTTATACTTATTAGGTTCAAATCAAGATAAAGAATTATGCAATCAACTAATCAATAAAAGCACAAACACAAACATAATAAACCTTGCAGGAAAACTTACATTCTTGCAGTCAGCTGCATTAATGAGAGATGCAAAAATGAATTTCACTAATGATTCAGCACCATTACATCTTTGTTCTTCAGTTAATGCACCCGTAACAGCAGTATTTTGCTCAACCACAAAAGATTTTGGATTCACACCATTAAGTGATGATAGCCTTGTAGTAGAGGTTAATCCTCAACCAAAATGTAAGCCTTGTGGATTACATGGAGCAAAGAAATGTAAATACGGACACTATGAATGTGGAAGAAAAATAGATATGCAAACCCTAATAAATAGAATATAGTTATGAAAAGAAAAATCCTAATCCTAACCCTTGCCCTTGTGAGCCTTACTCACTTAATGGCACAAAAACATGAATTAACTTATAAATCCTACACTAAAGATGTAGCAAAACAAGATACAAGCCTAACGATAATTTATCGTAATCAAGACGAAATATCAATCCAAGGCAATGAAGACTTAATGCAATTCAATCCAATTCAAGGTCTTGCTCATGAAACTCTTTATATCAACTATGTAACCAAAACTCTTTACAGACAATTAGAATACCAGGATTCAGAGGTCTATCTTGCAACTAGTACTATGTCAGATAATAGTTTAGAGCCACAAGGAGAAGAAACTATTAAAGGATACAAATGTAAAAAATATCGTACTTCCATTAACTCTAATACTATAGAATTATGGATAACAGAAGACTTAAATATGAATGCTACACCTTTTTTACAATTCTCCAATCTACCGGGAGTGTTAATAAAATTTCAACGCAATGGAAGTAGCATAACAGAGTTGAGTACCATTAAACCTCTAAACAAAAAAGCTCAAATTAACACTCAACCCCTTGCAAATGCAAAACAAGTAACATTTAGAGAATTAGACCAAATAGAAAAAGACAAAAAAGTAATCACAACAAATATCTTTTCAAAACAACGCATACATTGGGAAGATACAGTTCGTCATCAAGGTTCAATGCCACTTGATACTACTATTCATTTTGCAGGAGGAACAATAATTCTAAAAAAGTTAAATCTACAAGCATTACCAGATCATTACCAATATTTTCTTGAACTAACAACACAATCTGCGGGCGATGCTTATGATAGAACAGGAAGTGTATTTATAATACCAGAAGATAGTATAACCTTCTATACAGCTCTTACAGAAGGTATAGAAAAACTACCATACTTTGAAAGCAAAAAAGGAAGTAAATATCAAGGAATGCATATCACTAATCACTATACTCCACTTGTAGAACTAATGCGATTTTTCACACCATTTGGAGTAGGGTACTTTAACGATATAGTAAAGCTTGATGGTCTTGAATGGGAAGATGAAGTGTATTACAAACAAGAAATAACAGAATTGTCCAAGTACTTAAAAGGCGAAGTTTTGATAGGCGTTTTTATTGGTAATTATGATGGTGGAGGACATTTAGTTTCTTTAGATTTAAAAGCTTATCCAGGGGATTTTTATGTAGAAATGAACAAAAAGGATAAAAAGTTTGTTTTCCCATTGTTTAATACATGTAACGTAATGGAAATGGCAGGACAAAACTATCCACACTTTTTTGATACTGATACACTTTCAGTAGCATTTGAAGTGCCAAAAGAAGTGAAAAATCTAAAATTGAGATATATCACCACAGGACATGGTGGCTGGGGTGGAGGAGATGAATTCAATCCAAAACCAAACAATATAATAATAGATGATACAATAATATATCAATACACACCTTGGCGTGAGGATTGTGGAAGATATAGAGAATGGAATCCTGTTTCAGGAAACTTTTGGAATGGATTGTCTTCTTCTGACCTTTCTCGTTCAGGTTGGTGTCCAGGCACAGCAACCCAACCTCACTACATATATCTTGAAAATTTAGAACCAGGAGTGCATACTATCAAAGTTGCAATTCCTCAAGGTAAAGCAGAAGGAGGAAGCTTTAGCGCATGGAGTGTATCAGGTGTGTTAATAGGAGAATTTGAATAGTTGAAATAAATAATTCTTAACCTTTTAAAATTAAATCGTATGGCTGTAAAATTTTTTAAATGTAACCATTGTGGTAACGTAGTCGGAAAAGTGATAGACAAAGGAACTCCTCTTGTTTGTTGCGGAGAAAAAATGCAAGAACTTGTTCCTAATACTGTGGAAGCAAGTGGAGAAAAACATCTTCCTGTAGTTGAAAAGATAGATGATTGTCGTATCAAAGTAAAAGTAGGAAGTGTTGCTCACCCAATGTTGGAAGAACATCACATTGCTTTCATTTATTTGGAGAATGAGAATGGAGGCGCTCGCATAAATTTAAAAGATGTTCCTGAAGCAGAGTTTTGCACTTGCAATGGTAAACCGATAGCAGTTTATGAATACTGCAATTTACACGGATTGTGGAAAACAGAATTTTAATTAAAAACACATAAGCCCGATACACAAAAATCGGGCTTTAATTTTTCTTTGTTTTTTTCGAATTTTTCTTTGTTTTTTCTGAATTTTTCTTTGTTTTTTCTGAATTTTTCTTTGTTTTTTCTGAATTTTTCTTTGTTTTTTTCAGATTTTTCTTTGTTTTTTTCAGATTTTTCTTTGTTTTATTTTTACCATTCTTTAAATGCTTTGTAATTATTTAGTAAATCCATTTTTTTTACTATATTTGCAAACATTAAACAATAAATAAAACCGATATGATTTTAGTTGCAGACGGAGGTTCTTCAAAGACTGATTGGGCTTTAGTTGAGGGTAAAGGTGTGAAATCTTTGTTTTCAACAATGGGAATGAATCCTTACAATGTGTCAGAAGAAACTATGAAGAAGGAAATTGAAGATAAAATTCTTCCTAATGTTGATATAAAGAACATTTACGAAATATATATTTACGCATCAGGTTGTTCAGCAAAGGTAATGCAAGATGTAGTAAAGTCTTGGTTTGAACCATATTTTCCATACGCAAAAATATGTGTAGAAGGTGACTTGTTAGGTGCGGCTAGAGCTACATGTGGAAGAGCGGCTGCAATAGCTGCTATTCTTGGAACAGGTTCTAATTCTTGCCTTTATGATGGTGAGAATATAATTGAAAACGTTGCTTCTCTTGGTTATGTACTTTGCGATGAAGGAGCGGGAACTAATATTGGTAAATTAATATTAAGAGATTATTTAAGAGGACGTATGCCAGAGGATATGGCAAAAAAGTTTGCCGAAATCCATAAGGGAGAAGAGTCTGATTTCTTAAACAAACTTTACAAAGAGGAACGTCCTAATTATTATTTGGCTTCATTTGCTCGTTTTGCAATAGAAAACAAGTCAAATCCTTATTGTAAACAAGTGATAATGCAAGCTTTTGATAGCTTTTTTAAAGAACAGATAACTTTCTACACATCTTATAATAAATATATGATAAATGTCGTTGGAAGTATAGCTTGTTTGGCAACCGAGGAGTTAAAAGAAGTTGCAGAAAAGTATGGAATGAAGATAAATAATGTTGTTAAAGCTCCTTTAAAAGCTCTTGTTGATTATCATGTGCAATAAAAAATGTTTTTAATTTATGGATTAATCATTTTTTTTATGTACATTTGCAGTTGATTTGTTTAATATTTTTTAAAATAAAATACATAGATATAATGAGTAAAATAGACGTGCTTCTTGGATTGCAGTGGGGTGATGAAGGAAAAGGAAAAGTAGTTGATGTTTTGACACCTAAATATGATATTGTAGCAAGATTTCAAGGAGGCCCTAATGCAGGACACACACTAGAATTTGACGGAATTAAACACGTTTTACATATAATTCCTTCTGGAATTTGTCACAAAGAAAAGATAAATATCATAGGAAATGGTGTGCTAATTGAACCTTTGATATTCCAAAAAGAAATATCTACTTTGGAAGAAATAGGATTCGTACCTACAAACAATCTTTATATTTCTAAAAAAGCACACCTTATATTACCAAGTCATAGATTACTTGATGCTGCAAATGAGGCTTCAAAAGGAGAAAGAAAGATAGGTTCTACTTTAAAAGGAATTGGACCAGCTTACACAGATAAAATCGCTCGTACAGGACTTAGAGTAGGAGATATATTCTCAAGCAATTTTGCTGCTAACTATGAAAAAATCAAACAAAGCCATATAAGAATTATTAAGTCTTTGGGATTTGATGAAAATTCTTTCACAATAGAAAATCAACCACTTTGTGAATACGAAGCAAAATGGCTTGAATCACTTGAAAACTTAAAGAGATTTAACATAATTAATAGTGAATATTATATCAATCAAGCTTTAGATGAAGGTAAGAAAATCTTAGCAGAAGGTGCACAAGGCTCTATGCTTGACATAGACTTTGGTTCTTATCCTTTTGTTACTTCTTCTAACACTATTACTGCAGGAGTTTGTTCTGGTTTAGGTATAGCACCTTCAAGAATAGGTAAAGTGTTTGGAATTTGTAAAGCTTATTGTACAAGAGTAGGTAGTGGACCATTCCCAACAGAATTGTTTGATGAAAACGGAGAACAATTAAGACAACAAGGACGAGAGTTCGGTTCTACAACAGGACGTCCAAGACGTTGTGGTTGGTTTGATATTCCTGCATTGAAATATGCTTGTATGTTAAACGGCGTAACACATCTTATGTTAATGAAAATAGATGTGATGAACGAGTTTGAAACTATTAAATACTGTGAAGAATATCTTATTGATGGAGAAAGAACAATGGAATTGCCTTTTGATATGGAGCAAAGTATTGAGCCAATTTATTCATCATGCCCAGGTTGGAAACAAGATCTTCAAGGAATAGATAAGTTTGAAGACTTACCTGAAAATATGAAATCATACATAGGTTTGTTGGAAGAAAAAACAGGCTTACCTATAGTTTTAGTTTCAACAAGTCCTAATAGAAAAGACACAATTTTAAAAGCAGAAATTTAATAAAATAGATAAGTATGAAACGTATAATATTAGCGAGCTTATTGTTAGCCTTATCTTTAGGGCTTAATGCACAAAAGTTACGAAACTCAGATATACCACAAGAGGTTAGATTAGGTTTAGAAAATACTTATTCAGACTATAAATTACAAGGTTGGTATTTTGAAACAGGACAATATGTTGCAGAAATAAGCATAGATGACCAAATAGGAAGAGTGTTTTTGACAGCAACAGGTAATTGGCAGTTTACAATATTTAATGTAGCTGAACAAGAATTACCAACATTGGTTGCTAACTATTTCTTAAACAATTATCCAGGATATAGAATCAAAAAATCAGAATACATAGAAGACTTTTCTGGAGATAACTATTATAGATTAATAATAGCAATGAAAGGTATTGGTCAAACAGAGTATGAAATGATTTTTGATCCAAGAGGAAAACTTACAAAAACAAATGCACCTGATCCAGATTTTGTTAAGAAAGACTATATTTCTCGCTTAAATCCAGAAGCGATAGAGTATAGACAAAGAAAAATGGCTGAAAGAGCTGAAATGGACGGAAGTGGTTTGGAAATAAGAATAGATAATGATGTTAAAAGTGCAGGAAAGAAAAAATCTAAAGATGTAGAAATAGATGTTCCTGAAACACTTAATATATCAGCTACTCCAGAAGAAGTTTTAAAAGCTTTCAAAAAGAAATTCCCAAGAATAGAAGAGGTTGAATGGGTTGCTGAAGGCGATAATTTTAAAGCTTTGTTTGAAAATAGAGGAATAAAAACAGAGTTAGTGTACAAAGCAGATGGTATGTTGATGACAACTTCAAAAGAAGTTTTAGAAGAACGTTACCCTCGTCCAATAATGAAAGATTTAACAGAACGTTATCCAAATGCTAAAATAGAAAAATTCCAAAAAGTGGAATATGATATGAAGTATAGAAACTCTGTTACTGATAGAAAATTAGACACATACTTTTATATAGAATTATCAGAAAAAATAAAAGGTAAAAAAGATAAAAAATACATCAAACTAACCTACGATAAATCGTTTAGATATCAAGGTTTAGTAGGCTCAAACGATGAATACGAAGATTAAAATAAAGAGAAATATAGTTAGCATATTGTTTATGTTAGCTATATTTTCATTTTCAACACTATCAGCACAAAAAGAAATAAGTTATAGTTCAGATTGGGGAGAGAAAATACCTTCTTTCCCCAATCACTTAATATTAAAGAGTAATGTAATCTTTAATCATGAGGGAATGACTATGACTTGTGATTCTGCCGTATTCAACACCCAAGACAATATAATCAACGCTTACAATAATATTCATATTTATCAAGATACTCTTCATTTATATGGAGATGAATTTGTTTATGATGCAAATATAAAAGTTGCAGAAGTGTTTGGAGAAATAGTAACATTACATGATGATGAAGTTACTTTGCAAACAGATTATCTTGTTATGGATAGAGTTTACCAAACAGTACGATATACTACCCACGCAAATATATGGGATAAAGAAAATACTATGGAAAGTCAAATGGGGACTTATTTCATAGAAACTAAAACTTTTGAATTTGCACAAGATGTAATAATAAAAACTCCTAAAGCAGATATATTTTCAGATTCAATATTCTATAATAGTAAAACAGATGATGCCTTGCTTTATGCAAATAATTTAATTGTTTCAGATGCAAAATCACTTGTTGCAGATAGCATATATTATAATACAAAAACAGAAAATTCAAGAGCTTATAATAACGTTCATTTAGTTGATACAACAAATCAAGTAATAGCATACTCTTCTTATTTAGAAAAAGATGAAAAATCATCGGTACCATATATGTTTTTAAGTCAAGATATTTTGGTGCAACAAATAGAAAATCAAGATACTCTTCATTTGCATTGCGATACTATATGGATTAATTTTGATACTGCAATGAATGCCGAAGAGGTTTATGCTTATCATCATCTTAAATTTTATAGACAAGATATGCAAGGTGCCTCTGATAATTTATACTATGATATCAAAGATTCATTAGTCTATTTTCTTGGAACACCGATTTTGTGGAGTGAAAGCAATCAATTTACAGCAGATACCATAAGTCTTAAGATTGATAATAATATTGTGAAAGAAATGTATATGTATCCGAATGTTATAATAGCTCAAAATTCAGATACAACTACATCGCAATATTTTAATCAAATAAGTGGACGAAAGTTTAAAGCTGATTTCTCAAATAATAAAATCACATTTGCTGAAATAGAACATCAAGTTAAGAGTATATTTTATTTTTGGGAAGAGGGTAAGAAAACTAAAAAACTCACAGGTGTAAATATAGGAGAGAGTAGTAAACTAAATCTTTATTTTGAAAAAGGACAACTAAAAAAGATGACAGCAATAGATTTGCCTAAATTTTATTTAGATGATTATTATAGGATAAATGATAGTGAAAAAACTCTAAAAGGATTTAGTTGGTTAGAGCAACATCGTCCTATGACAAAAATGGATATATTTAAGCATAGAGATTGACAAAATGTCATAAAATAAAGAACGGAATAAAAATTACATATACTTCATTGCAAATTGATTATGTTTAATAAGAAAAAAAAGAATAAAATCATGGAAGAACAACAAAAGACTGTTGAAGAAAGAGAAGAAATTTTGAACGAAGAAAATCAAGAACAAGAAGAACAACTTCAAGAAGAACCAAAAAGTAAAGAAGAAGAATTAGGCGAAAAATTAGAAGAATTAAATAAGAAGTATCTTTTATTATACTCAGATTTTGAAAATTATAGAAAACGTTCTTCAAAAGAGAAATTTGAATTAATTCAAACTGCAGCAGAAAGCACAATAAAAGACTTGCTACCTGTGGTAGATGATTATGAAAGAGCATTAGCAAATTTTGAACAATTTGAAGATGAAAAGTTCGCAAAAACCAAAGAAGGTTTAGAATTAATCTATAATAAATTGATGTCAGTTCTTACTCAAAAAGGATTGAAACCAATGAATGCAAAAGGTACAAAATTTGATGAAAATATACATGAAGCTATAGCACAAATGCCTGCTACAAGTGAAGAACAAAAAGGAATGGTATTAGATGAAACAACAAAAGGTTATTATCTGCATGATAAAGTAATCAGATATGCCAAAGTAGTTGTTGCGATGTAAGAAAAGGATTAAAAGAACGAAAGACTATGTCAAAGAGAGATTATTATGAAGTGCTTGGGGTATCGAAAGATGCTACAGAGGACGAATTAAAAAAAGCATATAGAAAATTAGCTATTAAATATCACCCTGATAAGAATCCAGGAGATGCATCTGCTGAAGAAAAATTCAAAGAAGCAGCAGAAGCTTATGATGTATTGAGAGATAAAGATAAGAGAGCAAGATACGACCAATTTGGACACGCAGGAGTAGATGGACAAGGTGGCTTTGGCGGTGGAGCTGGTATGAATATGGATGATATTTTCTCTATGTTTGGAGATATATTCGGTGGTGGCTTTGGTGGTTTTGGCAGTTTTGGACAAAGAAGTAGTGGAAGAGGAAAAAGAGTTAATAAAGGAGGAAATCTTCGTATTAGAGTTAAGCTTACATTAGAAGAAATTGAACAAGGAATAGAAAAGAAAATAAAAGTTAAAAAATATGTAGCTTGTAAAACTTGTGGAGGTAGTGGAGCTAAAGCAGGTTCTGAAAAAACAACTTGTTCTCATTGTGGAGGTTCTGGAGTTATAATACAAGTCCAAAGAACAATCTTAGGAAACATGCAAACTCAAACTACTTGTCCACATTGTAATGGTGAAGGTAGCATAATCAAAGATAAATGTCCTGATTGTAGAGGAGAAGGAATTGTTCAAAGCGAAGAAATTGTAGAAATCAAAATTCCTGCTGGAGTTTCTGATGGTATGCAATTAGCAATGAGAGGATTAGGAAATGCTGGAGCAAGAAACGGAATAAACGGAGATTTGATTGTAGTTGTAGAAGAGGTTGACCACGAAGTATTTGAAAGAGATGGCAATAACCTATGTATGCAAACTTATATTACTTTCTCTGAAGCAGTTCAAGGTACAACAATAGAAGTTCCTACTTTAAGTGGTAAAGTTAAATTTAAAATAGAACAAGGAATGCCTTCAGGTAAAGTATTCCGTCTAAAAGGTAAAGGTTTACCTGATGTAAATGGATATTCAAAAGGAGATTTATTAGTAAGAGTAGATGTTTGGGTACCAAAGAGCTATACAAAAGAAGAAAAGAAAATATTAGATGAACTTTCAAAATTAGAAAGCTTTAATCCTAAACCTAACGCTAAAGAAAAAAGCTTCTTTGAAAAAATGAAGAATATGTTTTCTTAATTAAAGAAAAAATGATTTTAAACGAAGAAACAATAGAACGATTCTTGAAATTAATAGAATCATCTAACAACATAGTACTTTTATCACACTTTAACCCAGATGGAGATGCTTTAGGCTCCACCGTGGGTTTGTATAAGTTTTTAAAGGAATTTGGAAAGGAGAATTTATGTATTATTTATCCAAACGAATATCCTGAAAACTTTTCTTTTCTTTATGAAGGAGTAAACCATATAATAGCAAGCAATGGACTTATAAATGCAAAACAAGCAATAAAAGAAGCTGATTTGTTGATATATATGGATTTGAATAAACTATCTCGTACTTCAGAAGAATTAGAACAATACCTACAGGAGCAAACTGTACCGACTGTGTTGATAGACCATCATATTAATCCTGATACATTTGATGTTGTTTTTTCGGAAGAGAAAGCTTCTTCAACTTGTGAATTGACTTATAAAATAATAAAGAGAATAGATTCTTCAAAACTAAATAAGGCAATAGGCGAAGCTTTATATGCAGGACTTTGTACAGATACAGGTTCATTTAGTTACTCTTGTTCAAGAAGAGATTGCTTTGATATAGCAGCAGATTTAGTAGAATTAGGAGTTGAAGTAGCTCCTTTGAAGCGTCAAATCTTTGACTTATCTTCAGAAAGTCGTTTGAAATTATTAGGATATTTGTTAAGCGAAAAGCTAAGAGTTTTTCCTGAATACAGAACAGCCTATATATCTGTTTCAAGCAAAGAGTTAAAACAATTTAACTTTAAAAAAGGAGATTTAGAAGGAGTTGTTAATTATTGCTTACGAATAGAAGGAATAGAGTTTGCTGCCTTAATATCAGAACGTCAAGATTCTATTAGATTATCATTCCGTTCATTAACACCAACAATAGACGTAAACAAATTTGCTAATAAATATTGGAATGGTGGAGGACATCAATTAGCAGCAGGAGGTACTTCAAAGGAAAGTTTAGAAACAGTAATAGAAAGATTTGAAAACCAAGTTAAAAGCAAACTTTATGAAACGATTGATTAATCTGCTTTTGATGATATTTCTTTTAGTTAATTCCTCTTGTGGAAGGTCTTATAGAGAAGAAGATTTAACACAAGAAATTAAGACAGAACAAGATTCTATAAGAGAAAGACAAGCTTTAATCAAAGAAAACTTGGAAAAAACCAATCAAATTGTAATTGCAAAAGAATTAGAAAAAATAAGAACATTTATAGAAAGAAATTCTTGGCAAATGCAAGAAAAAGATGGTATATTTATTCAAATTCTTGATAAAGGTAATGGCAAAGCGTTTCAAGATGGAGAAAGAATTTCTCTTGACTATCAATGCAAATTATTAAGCGGAGAAGAAGTTTATAATAGCAAGACAGATGGTAAAATACATATTAAAATAGGTACTCAATCAGATTGTCCATTAGGATTACAAAAAGCAGTAAGCAATCTTTATCATAAAAGTAAGGCAAGAATAATAGTGCCTTCAAGTTTAGCATACGGACTATCAGGAGATGGAAACAAAATACCGAGAGCGGCTACTTTGATTTATGAAATAGAAATAGATTAAAACAGATTAATCAAATATGAAAAAAAATAGAATAATTATCCTATTTATTTTATTTATAGCATTATCTTGTAGTAAGAAAGAAAGTAATTCCGACTTTATTATTACAGAAAAAGGTTTTAAATTCAAACATTGCATTGAAAATAAAACATCGCCTAAGATAAATGTAGGGGATATAATACTTGGAGAAATAGAAATACGTCAAAATGATAGTATTTTATACAGCAATTTCGGAAGTCCAAATAGATTATTCAAAGTAAATGCAGATTCTACATCAGAATTTGATAAACTACTTTTAAATATGCATATAGGAGATTCAGTAATAATAGAACCTCCTATAGATAGTATAGTGTCACATGTAGCAAATATAATAGCGAAACCTGCAGACAAAATAAGATTTTATATAAAAGTTCATCAAATTATTTCACAAAGAGAACTAACTGACCATGATAGACAAGTTATAGCAAATCAACAAACAGAGGATTCTTTACTTTTTGAATATGTATTAAGAAACTATCCTAAAGCAGAGAAAAAGCCAAGTGGTTTATATATATTAGAACATAAACAAACTGATAAAATATCAGCAGAATTTGGTAAAAGAATTGCAGTGTATTATTCAGTAACAGATACAACAGGAAGATTACTTGATAGCAATAAAGATATAAAACCATTTGAATTTGAATTAGGAGACGACGGATTAATAGCGGGTTGGACAGAAGGCTTATCTTATATGAAAGAAGGTGAGAGAATGAAAATCTTAATACCTTCAAAAATAGCGTACGGCGAATCAGGCTATGGAGCAATAGCACCATATACACCATTGATATTTGATTTACATTTAGTAAAAGTAGAGGAATAAAAACATAAGAACAATGAAAAAATTAAGCATTATTATTTTAAGCCTATTGATAAGTGGAATAAGTTTTGCACAAATCCCACAAGGCTTTAAACAAGACAAATCAGGAGTAATTTACAGAGTAGAAAAAACAAATCCAGAAGGTAAACAAATTACTGAAGGAACAATAGTGCATGGACATTATTCAGTAAGCTTTGGTGATTCTTTAGTATTTGATAATTCAAATCAACCAGTAGCTCCAATGTTTGGTGCGATGAGTCAAAATAAAGCTTTCCAAGGAGATTTAATTGATGGATTGTTTTTAATGAAAGAAGGAGAAACATATACATTTGCTTTCTCTTATGACTCTATTTCAAGAGTTCAACAAGTGCCACCTTTTTTCAAAAAAGATGAATACGCTTATTATAAAGTATATGTAGCAAAATCACAATCTTTAGAATCTTTCCAAAAAGAGCAAGACTCTATTCAAAAGGCTCAAATGAGAATTAATGATAGCTTGCAATTGATTGAAAGTGATTTAGTAATGGATTACCTTGCAAAAAATCAAATATCAAACATACATTTTGATGGTATTTATTACAAAAAGTTATCATCTGGAAGTGGAGAAAAACCACAAGCTAAAGACCAAGTAAAGGTTCATTATACAGGAAAATTCCTTGATGGTAGAGTATTTGATTCTTCAATTCCAAGAAACGAACCTTTATCATTTACAATAGGTGCAGGACAAATGATAAAAGGTTTTGAAATAGGAGTAAAACTAATGCAAAAAGGTGAAAAAGCAGTAATTGTAATACCATCATCTTTAGCATATGGAGGAAGACAAAGAGGAGAAATTCCACCATATTCTCCATTGGTATTTGAATTAGAGTTAGTAGAAATTATTTCACCAAGCAAATAAACTTCTATGAAATTAAATCTTACAAAGCCACTTATCGTTTTTGATATAGAATCCACAGGATTAATTGTCGGAAGAGATAAAATAGTGGAATTATGTATGATAAAAGTAATGCCTGATGGTAGTGAAATAGAGAAACTTTATCGTATAAATCCATGTATGCCTATTCCTAAAGAAGTGACTGCAATACATGGAATATCAGATGCAGATGTTGCTGACTGTCCTTCTTTTGAACAGTTGGCACCATCTTTAATTGATTTTATAGGGAACGCAGATTTGTGTGGTTATAACTCAAATAAGTTTGATGTACCTTTGTTGGTAGAAGAATTTTTGAGAGCAGGCTATGACTTTTCTTTACATAATAGAAGGATAATAGATGTTCAAAATATTTTTCATAAGATGGAACCTCGAACATTAAAGGGCGCTTATAAATTCTATTGTGATAAAGAACTTACAAATGCTCATACAGCTAATGCAGATACAAGAGCAACACTTGAAATTTTCAAAACACAATTAGATAGATACCAGGGGGTAGAATACGAAGATAATGAAGGAAAAGTAACTACTCCAATAGTTAATGATATGAATAAGTTGTCTGTATTTACTAAAACAGGAAATTGGGCCGATTTAGTAGGACATATCTATTACAATAGTAATAATAAAGAATGCTTTAACTTCGGTAAATACAAAGGAGTTGAAGTGGAGGTTGTTTTTGAAAAAGAACCAACATATTATGCGTGGATGATGAATTCCGATTTTCCATTATCTACAAAAAAATTGATTACAGAAATCAGAACAAGAAAACTTTTTAAGAAATAGAATTATGAAAATAATCTGTGTAGGACGCAATTACTCTGAACATATAAAAGAATTATCAAACTCAAAACCTGATAAACCTGTTATTTTTCTAAAACCCGACACAGCAATTGTGAGAGGTAATTCACCTTTTTACTATCCTGATTTCTCACAACAAATAGATTATGAATGTGAATTAGTGGTAAAAATTTCTAAAATAGGTAAAAGCATACCTGTTTCTTGCGCACGAAATCACTATAATGAAGTTGCATTAGGTATAGACTTTACTTGTAGAGATTTACAAGCCGAAGCAAAAGAAAAATCTTTACCTTGGACACTCGCAAAAGGCTTTGATTATTCAGCACCTTTGAGTGAATTTTACTCACTTGAAGATTTAGGAAAAGACGTTCAAAATCTTGATTTCAGTTTGTTAAAAAACGGAGAAACCGTTCAGCAAGCAAATACTTCACAGATGTTGTTTTCAGTAGATGAAATCATATCATTTGTTTCTCGTTTTATTAGTTTAAAAGTAGGAGATTTGATATTCACAGGTACTCCAGCAGGAGTGTCTTCTATTCAAATAGGAGATAAGCTTACTGCATGCTTAGAAGGAAAAGAAGTCTTAAAGTGTGAAATTAAATAAAAATCTACATCTATGTTATTGTCTTTGAAAATAGAAAACTATGCATTAATACGCTCAAGTCAAATTGAACTATCACAAGGCTTTACATCAATATGTGGTGAAACCGGAGCAGGAAAATCCATATTGCTTGGAGCTTTAGGACTTGTTTTAGGACAAAGAGCAGATACAGAAGTTCTTTTGGATAAAGAAAAAAAATGCTACATAGAAGCTATATTCACAATTAGCAAAGACTTAAAGCCTTTGTTTGAAGACAATGACTTGGATTATGAAGAAGAATCATGCTTTCGAAGAGAGATAAATCCAAATGGAAAATCAAGAGCGTTCATAAACGATACACCTGTTAGTCTAAGTGTAATGAAGCAAATAGGAGATATGCTTTTGGATATTCATTCCCAACATAATACTATTAACCTGAATGACAAGGTTTTTCAACTTGCTATCTTGGACTCTCATCTTGAAAAACCTGAAATCAAGAAAGAATATGATGAATCTTTCAATAAATTTTCTAAATTAAAGAATAAAATTGATGAATTAAAGAATCAATTACTCGATTTTCAAAAAGAAAGTTCATATATCAATCATATATATGAAGAATTAGAAAATTCAAAACTTAAAGAAGGAGAACAAGAAGAACTTGAAGAAAGTGTTGAGTTGATGTCTAATAGTGAAAATATCAAAACATTCATAAATAATAGTATATCACTCTTTGAAACGGAAGATTACCCTTCTGTTATTACCAATTTATATGAAATAAAAAACAATATTTCTAAAATATCAGATGTAAATAAAACCACAAAAGAACTATATGAAAGAATAGATTCTGCATTTATTGAGCTAAAGGATATATATGCAGAAATGCAAAATTTCAATGACTCAATAAACTACGATCCACAACTTTTAGAAACACAAAATCAACGTTTAGATTTAATCTATCGTTTACAAGAAAAACACAATGTAGAAACAATAACCGACTTAATTAATTTAAAAGATTCATTAAGTCAGCAAATAAATCAAAGTACTGATTTAGAATATGAAATCAGTCAATTAGAAAACGAAAAACAAATACTTGAAGCCTCATTAACACAATTATCAGAACTTATTATAAAGGATAGAAAATCTGCAGCCGAAAGAGTAGAACAAGCCTTATTGCCACTCTTCGAATCAATGGGAATGAAGAATGCTATCCTGAAAATAGAGATAGAAAAAACAGAAACTTTAAATAAAAACGCAGGTTGTCAAGTAGAGTTTTTGTTTAATGCAAATAAGAGTATAGCAACAACATTCCGTCCTTTAAATAAAGTAGCATCAGGAGGGGAGTTGTCAAGACTTATGTTAGCCTTAAAAGCTATTCATCTTACAAAACAAGACCTTCCAACCCTTATTTTTGATGAAATAGATAGTGGAATATCAGGAGATATTGCAGCAAAGGTTGCAAACATAATGAAAGATATGTCAGAAAATCGCCAAATTATAGCAATAACTCACCTTCCACAAATAGCGGCTAAAGCAGACTATCAGTTTAAAGTCTATAAGAATGATGTAAATCAACAAACAGAGTCTAATATAACTCTATTAAATGAGGAAGAAAGAGTTGTGGAAATAGCAAAGATGCTTTCGGGCGAAAACCCAAGTCAAGCAGCTCTTGCTAATTCTCGCGAATTACTCTCTTAGTATCGGCATCTTTTAAATCTTCATACCAATACGTTTTGTCTAAGTAATCAATCTTTCTGATTTCTGTGTATTTTTCTTGCCAAGAGTCAAAAGTAATTCTCTTTGTCCAATTGAAATACTTGTCTTTTTCGTATTGATAATAATATTCTATTGTTTTAACACCTCTGTCATTAACTGCAACTTCGCTTGTCATATAGTTATGAACATCATATTCATAAGTGTAAGTAAGCAATTTTTTATCCTTAGCATTGAAGACTTCTTTTTTAACAACTAAACCTTTGTCATTTCTTTCAAAAGTTTCTCTTCTTGTTTGCTTGTCGTTTCTTACAGTAATTTTTTCTATTACATCGTGTTTGTAATCTCTCTTTAAAGTAACTTTATCTACGTTTTTAGTGAAAGAAAAAGTAGTAATAGTATGAATCAAACTATCTTGAGGACCATAGAAATACTCTATAACTTTATTCTCTCTTGGATTTTCAGATTCAATAGTGTATTTGTTTAAAAGTCCTTTTGCATTATAGAAAAATTCTTCAGTTCTCATTAAAGTGTTTGCGCCACCACGACTTTGTGGATATTCAACTTCAACGCTTTTTGCCAATCGGCCAAGGTAGTTATATTCATAAGTAGTTACGGCAACAATTTTCTTGTTAGCTTCCATCAAGACTTTTTTCACTAACTGCTTATTGTTGTCGTATTCGTATGTTATAAATCTGTCTTTTTGTCCATTAATATAGTTAGTCCTTTCAGTTAGCTGTCTAATATTATTAAAATCAAGTTGATAATCATCAATGAAACTCGTTCTTTGAGATTTCAATGTAGAATCTGACTCAAACTTCATATACCTTACAGAGGAAGGATAACCCGATAAGTCATAATCTTTAGCCATATTAGGAATAGATTGCGCTCCAAGTCCAAAAAACGCAAAAAGGGAAATACAATAAAAAGCTAACTTTTTCATATAATTACTTTGTTTTTTTACATATAAATTAATATGCAAATATAAGATAAATTTTTTAGAAGAGGAGAATTTCTTGTAAAAAACAATTAATGATTATTATCCTTCATTATCTTTTTGCCTAAAAGTCCTATTGCAACTAATAAAACAAAAATCAAAAGAATAACAAAAGAGGCAATATCAATCTTATTGTCGAAATTCATTATTGTTTCAAACCAATGCATTGAGCAATTACCAAAAGCAAAAAGCATAAAGACTATAGCTAAAGCTACGATAAGATATAGTAAAAATAATTTGTAATACTTCTTAAACATAACGCCGACAAAAGTAGAAAGTATTTTTGTAATAAAAAAATAAATTTTGGTTCTTTTTTGTTCAAATTCATATTCTTTTATAATCAATTTATTAAAACAAAGAAAGCTTATAAATGTTCTCCAAAAAAACAAAGAAAAATCGGAAAAAAAACAAAGAAAAATTCCAAAAAAACAAAGAAAAATTTGAAAAATTCTTTGTTTTTTTATAGTTGAAATAAAGAGTTTGCTTTTTATAATTTTTTTGGCGGAGGGACAGGGATTCGAACCCTGGAAACGCTTTTGACGTTTACACACTTTCCAGGCGTGCCTCTTCAACCACTCGAGCATCCCTCCAAGTTTGGGAGTGCAAAGATAGTACTTTTTTAATAATATTATATTGTTTAATTATATTTTTTCATATCTTTGCAAAGTTTAAAAAATAACTAATTTATTTAATCTAATGTTAAGTCGTCATTTCTTACGAGTAAAAGTTCTGCAATCGCTATATGCCTATAAATTATCCGGCGAAGTTTCTTTTGATCTTGCAGAAAAAGAATTGTATAAAAGTATTTCAGAAACCTATGATTTAGAAGTATATCTTTATTCTTCATTGTTAGAAATTAAGGATATTGCAGAGAATCAAATTGAAGAAGCAAAGGGTAAATTCTTTCCTACAGAGGAAGAAATGAATCCAAATATGAGATTCGTTGAAAATGCTTTGTTGAAACAATTATCTGAAAATATTGAATTGACAAGTGCAATTGAAAAATTAAAAATAAATTGGACTGATCAAAGAGAGTTGTTGAGAAAGATTCTTAATAAGTTTAAAAATTCGGAGTCTTACAAGTCTTATATGGCAAAAGAGACTGTGAATTATGAAGATGAGAAAAAAATCATCATTCAATTATTAAAGAATTATCTTCTTAAAAATGAGAGCTTCTTGGATTATCTTTCTGAATTGAAAATTTATTGGGAAAGCGATTTTCAATTTGTAGGACTTTCATTCTTAAAATATTTAAAAGAATTTAAGCAAGCTGATTCAGCTTCAAAATCTCTAATAAAATCATTTGAGTTTAGTGAGAAAGATGCAAAAGATTTTGCGGTTGATTTATTCCGTAAAGCAGTAACACACTATGATGAATTTGATGATTTGTTTAAGAAACGCATAGAAAATTGGGATATGGATAGATTAGCGTTTATTGACATCATCATAATAAAAATGGGATTAGTTGAGTTAGTATATTGTCCTGAGGTTCCGGTGAGAGTAACGCTTAATGAATATATTGAAATGGCTAAAGAATTTTCTACAGACAGAAGTAAATTATTCGTTAATGGTTTGTTGGATAAATTCTTGGTTGATTTAAGAGCTGCAGGTAAGATAAGAAAAATAGAAACTGAAGAAGTTGAAGCTGAGTAGAATAATGAAGAAAAAATATGTTTTATTATTGTTCTTGGGTTTATTTTTGATTAGCTCTTGTTCTAAAACAGGGGATAAAACAAATATAGACTCATCTGTTGTAGAGAATATGACAGAAATAAAGTTTGAAAAAACAGAATTAGACTTTAAGTATGTAGAAGCGGGAGAGGTTGTGCAAGGAAGTTTTATTTTCACAAACGAAGGAAAGTATCCATTGGTTATTTATGAAGTAAATACAACTTGTGGTTGCACAGTAGCAGATTACCCTAAAGGAGAAATAGCACCAGGAGAACAAGGAACAATTTCTGTTAAGTATGATTCGCAAGGCTCTTCTGGAATGAGAATTAGCAAAGAAGTAATTGTAAATGCAAATACAACACCTGCTAAAACTCGTTTAAAGATAATGGCAGACGTTAGATAAGAAAAAATGAAATTAAACTAAAATTAAAATAATAAAAAAACAAAGTAGAAATGAACTTAATGAACATTTTAATGATGGCAAGTAGCCAACAAGGAGGAAGTGGAATGAGCAGTATTATTATGATAATATTGATGATTGCAATCTTCTATTTCTTTATGATTAGACCACAACAAAAACGTCAAAAAGAAGAAAAGAAATTTAGAGAATCACTTCAAAAAGGACAACAAATCGTAACAATAGGTGGAATGCACGGAAAAATAGCAGAAGTAAAAGAAACAACTGTTGTTATAGAAGTTGCTCACGATGTTAGAATAGAAATGGAAAAAGCCTCTATTGCAATGTCTGTTGCAAATCAAAAATAAGAAATGGCAAAATCAAAGTAAGCGTCCTCTTTTTGCTAATTAAGTAAAGTGGACGCTTATTTTTTACACCTTATTTATGAATAAAAACAAGTTTATTCAATCTTTAAAGAAAACTATATCAAGCGCTGCGTTTAGGGCTATGTGCTTGTGTGTTTTCTTTAGTCTCGTTTTATGGATGTTTATTGTCTTTAGCGATAATAGACAACATGACTTTGAAATACCTATTCAATTTGAAAACTCTGCCAAGCCAGATGTCTTTTATTATACAAGGGATAGTGTTGTAGTTGTGAACGTTGAAGCAACAGGCTTTGAGTTTTTGTTTAAGAGTGGGTTTGAAGATAAAAAAGAAAAAATATACTTTGACGTAAACAAACTTCCTATCAATAAATCAAAAGGAGAAATGAAGCTTTCTTCTGATTTTTTAAAAGCTCCAATTACAAAATCTCTTGGAATGGAAAATGTTGCTATTTCAATACTCCCAGATACTATATTGTTGAAATGGCAAAAGAAATATTCAAAAAATATCACCATTGTAAGCAAAGCTGAGTTTGAAACTAAAAACTCTTATAGAATAATTAAAAATCCAGAATTGCTTATAAAGAAAGTTGTTGTAGAAGGAGATAAGCGTGTTTTAGATCAAATAGATACAATCTACACAAAGAATATAAATATATCTAATATTGATAAAAGCCATATCGCTTTAATTCCTCTTGAAATCACTCAACAACATAAAGGATTGTATTTCCGTACTACAAATATTCCTGTTAAAATAAGCATAGAAGAAGTAACTGAAAACGAAATAGAATTACCTATAAGCATTGTTCAGCAAGGCGAGGAAAAGAATGTTAAGATTTTTCCCTCAAAAGTTAAGGTCAAATATAGGATTCCTATAAAAGACTATACTAAAATCAATGCAGAAAACTTTAATTTCTATGTGCTTTATGATGCAAATAATTTGCAAAACACTAATAAACTAAAAATTAGGTCTGCAAATATTCCAAATAATGTTGAAATCATAAGCATAAATCCAAGAACGGTTGATTATTTAATCATAAACGAATAAGATTTTTCAAAGAATTCCATGTAGTTTTTTCAAGAGAAAATAGATTTTCTTCAAGAGATAATTCATTTTCTTAAAGAAAAAATGAATTGTCATCAAGAATTAGGATGATGGAAACAAAAAAAGAGTGCAAGAATCAAAAAAACGAAACTTGCACTCTTCCTTCTTTTCAGCGGAAAGTGAGGGATTCTTTCTTACGAAAGCGTCTTCGACGATAACGAACCTTGGGTTCGAACCCTCATAACAAAAAAGGAAGCCTAACGACTTCCTTCTTTTCAGCGGAAAGTGAGGGATTCGAACCCCCGGACCCGTGAAGGTCAACGGTTTTCAAGACCGCCGCATTCGACCACTCTGCCAACTTTCCGTGTGCAAAGGTACAACATTTTTCTAATCTGGCAAATTTTTGTCTTGTTTTTTAGCAATGATTAAGCGTTCTTTGTTTCTAATATCTTCAAAAACAGAGGTTTCAAAATTGTGTTTTTGATATAAATTAGCGGTTTCTTTTGCTAAAAATTCGTTGATTTCAAGGTAAATACTACCATTTTGACTCAAATTTGTATTACAAAATTCTAAAATATGTTTATAAAAAATCAATGGATTTTCATCACTAACAAACAATGCTAAATGAGGTTCATATAAAAGGACATTGTTTTTCATTAATTTCTTTTCGGATTCTCTTACATAAGGTGGATTAGATACAATAATATCAAAAGTTTTGTTTGTTTCTATTCCTTTTAAGACATCTGCTTTTTGTATGTTTATTTCTAAATTGTTTAGATTTGCATTTTCTTGTGTTTGACTTAAAGCATCATCGCTTATGTCAAATGCAAATACTTCTGCATCGGGAAAAGCTTTTTTAAGAGCTAATGCAATGCAACCACTTCCGCAACAAATATCTGCAATTTTAAGATTTTTCTTTCCTTTATTCTCTAAGATTATTCTTTGGGTGATTTCTTCTGTTTCAACTCTTGGAATTAAAACCTGTTTGTTTAAATTGATTCTTACGTCAAGAAATTCACAATATCCTAAGATTTGTTGAAGAGGTTTTTCTTTTTTAAGGTCTTTGATTGCAAAGTTAATTTTTAAAAGTTCTGATTCGCTAACTCTTAATTCATCTTTTAAAGTTAATATTTTAGTTAAATTAAAATCTGTAAAGTGCTCTATGATAGAATAAATCATCGTTCTGATTTCATTGCTTTCGTAAATGGAGTTTAATTCTTGATGTGCAAAATCTATAATATCTTTAAGTTTGTTTGATGCTATTCTCATTTCTTTTTATAATTTTGTTGTTGCAAAATTACGAAATAATATTTTTATGCAAGAAGATGAAAAATATATAAGACGCTGTTTTGAGTTAGCTCAATTAGGTAGAGGTAATGTTAGCCCAAATCCAAAAGTTGGAGCAGTAGTTGTTTGTGATGGAAAAGTAATAGGGGAAGGTTATCATAAAAAATATGGAGAGGCTCATGCAGAAGTTAATGCTATTGCATTGGTAGAAGATAAAAGTTTGTTGAAAGAATCAACTATTTACGTCAATCTTGAACCATGTTGTCATTGGGGAAAGACTCCTCCTTGCGCAAATCTTATAATAGAAAGTGGAATTAAAAAGTGTGTAATAGCTAATAAAGATATAAATCCAAAGGTTTTTGGTGGTGGTATTAAGTTGTTACAAGATAATGGAGTTGAAGTTGTAAGTGGTGTTTTAGAAAAAGAGGGTTGGTTTTTAAATCGTAGGTTTTTTACTAATCAAAAAGAAAAACGACCATACGTTATAATTAAATATGCTCAAAGTTTAGATGGATTTATTGCTCCTGAAGATGGAAATGGCTGGATTAGTAATGATATAATGAAAGTTTGGGTTCATAAACAAAGGAGCGAAGAAGATGCCATAATGGTTGGCTATAATACTGTGATTAAAGATAATCCTCAATTAAATGCAAGGCATTATCAAGCTCGTAATCCAAAGAGAGTAGTTTATGATAAAAATCTTTCTTTGCCACAAGATAGTAATATATTTGACCAAACTCAAGAAACTATTATTTTAAATCACATTAAAGATTCTATAGAAGGAAAGAATAAATACATAAAAATAGACGAAGAATTACCTTTGATTCCTCAGATATTAGATAAATTGTATGCAGAAAAAATATGTTCTATTGTTCTTGAGGGAGGTTCTAAGCTTATAAACAAGTTTTTAGAAAGTGGTCTTTGGGACGAAGCAAACGTTATTATAGGACAAAAAATATTTAAAAAAGGAGTTAAAGCACCTTATATTCCTGGAGATTTTTATGAAGAAAAAATAGGAGATAATATACTTAGAGTTTATTATAAGCAAAAAAAATCTTAATTTTGCACAAGTTTTCTACAGTTATTAACAATAAAAGATTAGGGATATATGCAAATAGTAACATTAACAACAGATTGGGGATTATCAGATTATTATGTTGGAATTGTTAAAGGACGACTTTATTCAATGATTGATGATCTTACAATAGTAGATATAACTCATGATATAGATGATTACAATCTATTAAAAACTGCTTTTATTGTAAAAAATGCTTGTTCGCAATATCCAGAGGGTACTATTCATATAATAGATGTTAATAGTTACGAGCAAGCAGCTACAGAAACTTCTAAAACAAAGTCTTATGTTGTAGTAAAGCATAAAGAACAATACTATATATGTACAGATAATGGTTTGCCTTCTGCTATTTTTGGAGATGATGAAGTAGAGATAACAGATATTAATCTGTATAATGAAACCGATTATTATACATTTTCAGCATTAGATCTTTTTCCAAAGGTAGTAAAAATGATTGCAAACAATCATTCAATAGACAATATTGGTAACAGATTGGATTCGTTCTTTAATAAAATACCTAAAGTCAAATATATAGAATATTCAGATTCTCTTTTGCTTCATGTAACCTATGTGGATAAGTATGGAAATGTCTTTTTGAATATTAAAGACTATGAATTCAAAAAAGTAAGAAATAATAGGAATTTTTCAATAAAACTTGCAGGATACAATATTGATAACATTTCTCTTTCTTATGCAGACGTTAGAATAGGCGAGCCTTTACTTACAATATCTTCTTCAGGATATCTTCAACTTGCTTTAAGAGAAGCAAATTATAGTAAACTTTTAGGAACTACACTTGGAGATTCTATTCAAATCTTCTTTAATTAATAAACTCAGCAATCTTCTTTATAGCCTCTAGGCTTCTACAAGTTTGACAATCCATTAATGAACTATTTATTCCTAATACTTTAGCTGTTTTTACGGCTTTCAAATCTTTGTATGGTGAAGTCTTAATGAAATTGTTTAAGTCTTCTTCTCTAACTATTATATAATCAGGTTGTTTTGCAAATAATGCTTCTTTGCTATAAGACCAATTAGAAATATTGTTAGCGATGTTTGTACCACCGGCTAATTCTATTATTTCGTTAATATAAGTATTCTTTCCCGCAGTGAAATCTCCCGTTGCACCATAGCCTACAACGTAATAAACAGAAGGCTTTGTAGAGTTGTTATTGTGTAATTGCTTAATGTTTTCTAATTCCTTTTTCATGTTATTGATTAAGCTATCCGAAATCTCTTTCTTATCAAAAATTTGTCCTAAAATATCAAGCGTTCCAAAAACACCTTCAATATTACTTCTTTCAGGTAAGCAGATAATATTTATACCAGCCTTGCTAATGTTTTCTACTAAATCTTTTCTTACCATAGAGGAAGTGATAACTATTTCGGGACGTAATGAAATAATCTTTTCTAAATTAGCATCTGTTATACCTCCAATAGACTCAATCTTTTTTGCTTCTATAGGGTAATTGCAAAAATTAGTTCTTCCAATAAGTCTGTTGCCAACTCCTAAATCAAATAATATTTCTGTAATTCCTGGGGATAGTGAAATTACTGTTTTAGGTGAAATGTTTACTTTAACTGTTCTATTATAATAATCTGTAAATTCAAATATTGAGTCTGTTAATTCTTCGTTTTGCTTTACTGATTTCCCACAAGAAAAAAATAAAACTAAGATTAAAATCAATGAAATGCCGTTTCTCATATTTTCTAACATATTTGTTTTGCAAAGATATCTATAAATCTTGTTTAAAACGAAAAAAATCTTATTTTTGCACTATGAGATACTTTTTACATTTAGCATATAACGGAGCTTATTTCCATGGTTGGCAAATTCAAAATGGGCAAACAAGTGTTCAAGAAGCTTTGCAACAAGCATTAAAACACATATTGCATGAAGATATAGAATTAACAGGTTGCGGAAGGACAGATAGCGGAGTGCATGCAAGCGATTGCTATGCACATTTTGACTATAAAGAATTAAGCGATAAAGAAATAGAAAACGTTGTCTTTCGTTTAAATAGATATTTCACGCACGAGGTTTTGATATATGGACTATATAAAATGAAAGATGAAGCTCACGCTCGCTTTGATGCTTTAAGTAGAACTTATAAATACTATGTTAGTGAAGGAAAACAACCATTTAATAATGATTTTGTCTATTATCATCCTTGGAAATTAAACGATGAAAAGATGAATAAAGCTTGTGAGGTTTTATTAGGAACACAAGATTTTACATCATTTAGTAAGTTGCATACACAAGTAAACAATAATATCTGCACTATAATTCATGCCTCTTGGGAAAGGAAAAATAATCAATTAGTTTTTACAGTAACAGCTAATCGTTTCTTAAGAAATATGGTGAGAGCAATAGTTGGAACAATGCTTTTAGTTGGAAGAGAAAAAATTAGCCTTGAGCAATTCAAGCAAATTATAGAAAATAAAGATAGAAACCAAGCAGGAGTAAGCGTTCCAGGAAAAGCTCTTTTCTTATTTAAAGTAGAATATCCTAAGGAAATATATCACCATATTGATGAAAATGCTTAATTTTGCAAAAAAATAAACAAAAAACATCAATACAAATGAAAAAAGTAGTTTTAGGCCTATTGGCACTTTTAGCAGTTAGTTTTGTATTAGAATCTTGCGCACACAAGACTTGCGATGCGTACAGCAGCGTTAATCGTCAGCCAAGAGAAATTCTAAGATAAAAGAATTGCTATCTCTCTATAAGTAGAGAAATGGGGCAGTGGTCTGAATGCACAACGTCATTTAGGATTTCTGCTCCTTTTATTTTGTCTTTAAAGCAGTTAGCAACCATACAATAATCAATTCTCCAACCTTTGTTGTTGGCTCTTGCGTTAAAACGGTAGCTCCACCACGAATATGAATCTTTTTTATCTTTGTTTATATAACGGAAACTATCAGTCCAACCACTATTAATGAAATTTTCCATCCATTCTCTTTCCTCTGGAAGAAAACCTGAGTTGTTTGCATTGCGAATAGGGTCGTGTATATCAATAGCTCTATGACAAATATTGTAATCTCCACAAAGAATTAGATTCGCTCTTTCCTTTCTTAATTCGTTTACATAGTTTTGAAAATCCTCTAACCATTGCATCTTAAATGCCTGTCTTTCATCTCCACTTGTACCAGAAGGATGATAAACACTTACAACAGAAATATCACCAAAATCACATCTTATAAATCTTCCCTCATTATCGTATTTTTCAATACCCATTCCATATACCACATTATCTGGTTTTATCTTAGTTAGAATAGCAACTCCACTATATCCTTTCTTAACAGCAGAAACACTATAACACTCATATCCTAAAGCATTAAACTCAAATACAGGAATTTGGCCACCTTGAGCCTTTGTTTCTTGAATACAAATCACATCAGGAGCTTCTTCCTCTAACCATTGAACAAAACCTTTACTTACAGCGGCTCTTATGCCATTTACATTATAGGAAATAATTTTCATACTACACATTCTAATTAAAAATCCTTGCAAAAATAAAAAAATATCAAAGAAAACTATTTCTATATCAAAAAAAAGTAATAATTTAGCACTTGATTATGCAGATAAAAAGACTATTAAATTTAATAAGACAAATAAATCTAAATCCTTATTATAAGGCTTTTATGCTATGGCGGTTGAAACATTTAACCGAATACCAATTCGTACTTATATTAAGCCTTGTTGTTGGATTATTTAGCGGTTTTGCCTCAGTTATTCTAAAAAACACGTTGCATTTCACATACAATATCATCAGCGGTTTTTCATGGTTTTCACCCGATAGGGGTAATGTTCTTTTCCTTGTTTATCCTACAATAGGGATTATCCTAACCGTAATGCTAATTAAATACTTTATCAAAGACGATCTTTCGCATGGGGTTAGTAAAGTAATGTATTCTATTTCGCGAAAAGGTGGAAGATTAAAATTTCATCACTGTTGGTCTTCCGTAATCACCTCTTCAATAACCGTAGCCTTTGGAGGCTCTGTCGGATTGGAAGCACCGATAGTTTTAACTTGTAGTGCAATTGGTTCAAACATAAGTCGCTTTTTCCGTATCAGTAGAAAAAATGCAATAACCTTGCTTGCTTGTGGAGCAGCAGGTGCAATAGCGGGTGTTTTCAAAGCACCAATTGCAGGAGTCTTATTTGTTTTTGAGGTTTTGATGATAGACTTAACCCTAAGCGTAGCAACACCTCTTTTACTCTCAGCCTTAACCTCCGCGCTCTTATCTTACTTGTTTTTTGGTCAAGGAGTACAATTCTATTACAAAGTAGATACACTTTTTGAACTTTCAAAAATTCCAGCATTCGTGCTTTTAGGAGTTGTTTCAGCCTTTATGGCACTTTATTTCCTTAGAATCAATCGTTGGATTAGCAAGAAATTTTCTAAATACAAACAATCCTCAAAAATTATAGTAGGAGGTGTAATATTAGGTTTGTTAGTCTATATTTTTCCTCCACTATTCGGCGAAGGATACTCAGCCTTGACCGCACTTTTGAATAATGATGTGGATACAATGTTTGAAAACAGTTTCTTCCATCCGTATGTAGATAGAGAATTGACCTTCTTGATAGTTCTTGTTGCTATTGTATTTTTCAAAGCCATTGCAACAGCCGTTACTTGTAGTTCGGGAGGAGTTGGAGGTACGTTTGCACCAAGTCTTTTCTTAGGAGGATTTGTAGGATTCTTTGTTGCAAGAGTGGTAAACCTTACAGGAATGGTAGAAGTGGCAGAAAGCAATTTTGCTTTGGTAGGAATGGCAGCCGTTATGGCAGGAGTAATGCACTCACCTTTGACAGCGACTTTCCTTATTGCAGAAATCACAGGGGGATATGCCTTATTTACTCCACTTTTGATTGCAACAACAATCGCATACCTTGTTGTAAAACCATTAACTAAGTATTCAATTTACGCAGCACCGCTTGCAGCAAAAGGAGATTTAACAACACACAACAAAGACAAAAACGCATTGAATTATATCGATATAAACAAATTGATAGAAACCAATTTCGTAACCTTATCGCCAGATGCAAAACTAATAGACATTGTTCAAGCAGTTAAAGTTTCGTCAAGAAGTTTTTATCCTGTTGTTGATGAGGACCAAGCCTTTAAAGGCGTTGTGGTTTTAGATGACGTGCGTTCTATTTTGTTTGATAGCGAAAAATATGATAGCGTTTATATGAAAGAATATATGCGTTATTCCGATGAATTTATTGTAGAGATAGATGAACCTATGGAAAAAATAGTAGAAAAGTTCAAAATCTCAGATAGATACACCTTAGTTGTGGTAGAAAATGGCAAATACTTAGGATTTATTTCAAGAGCAAATATATTTTCTGCCTATCAAAAATACATTCGTGAGTGGTCTAACGAATAAAAAACGAAGAAAAATTAAATAAAAAAAAGAAAAACATGAAGATAGCAGTAGTTGGAGCAACAGGCTTAGTAGGAAGTTTAATGTTAAAGGTACTTGAAGAAAGAGGATTTGCACAAGAAGAAATCTTAGTTGCAGCCTCAGTGAAGAGTGTCGGTAAAAAAATAAAATTTTCTAATAGAGAATTGATTGTTCAAAGTGTAGAAGAGGTCATAGAGCAAGAGTGCGACTACGCAATCTTTTCAGCAGGGGGAGCAACCTCTAAAAAATATGCACCACTCTTTGCCGCAAAAGGCACAATCGTTATTGACAATTCCTCAGCATGGAGGATGCAAGAGAATATCCCACTTGTAGTACCAGAAATCAATGCCAGCGCAATCAAACCTGAGGATAAAATCATATCAAATCCTAATTGCTCAACCATTCAAATGGTTTTAGCATTAAGTCTTTTACACAAAGAATATCAAATAAAAAGAATAGTTGTTTCAACCTATCAAAGCGTAACAGGAACAGGCGTTAAGGCAGTTAGACAATTAGATTGCGAAAGAGCAAATCAAGAATGTGAAAAAGTATATCCACACCAAATATTTGAAAACATACTACCTCACGGAGGCGATTTCCTTGAAAATGGTTACACAACCGAAGAAGAAAAACTTGTAAAAGAAACAAGAAAAATCTTTAACGACCAATCGATAGCCGTTTCCGCAACCGTTGCAAGAGTACCCGTAAAAGGAGGACATAGCGAGTCGGTAAATGTGGAATTTGTTAAACCTTTTGAATTGAAAGATGTTTACAAATTGTTAGAAGAAACAAAAGGAGTAGTCGTAGCGGACAAACCAAGCGAGAACCTTTATCCTATGCCGCTATATTGCGAAGGTAAAGATGAAGTCTTTGTTGGAAGAATACGAAGAGACGAATCGGTAGAAAACGGACTTAACCTTTGGATTGTAGCCGACAATTTAAGAAAAGGAGCAGCCACAAACGCTATTCAAATATTAGAATATTTAAGTAGAAAGTAACCAAACTTTAATGAGAAGGGTTTCTATATTGATTCTCCTATTGTTAATCCTTACAAGAACAATAGGACAGGATAGGTTTTTAGATTCATATTCCATTTTTGGGCAATCGGGTTGGGTCTTGCCTACAAATAGTTATGTAAAAGGAGAAAATTACGAAAAGATACCTATTTCAAATATTTACACCCTTTCTTTAAGATACGAAAGACAAACAGATGGCTCTCGCTCATGGCATCAACTCTATGATTATCCCTCATACGGCTTAGGACTATACATTGCAGGCTTTAATGTAAGAAATCAATTAGGCTATCCCATATCCCTATATGGTTTTATGAGTAGTTATATCTTTGATAAAGAAAAATGGGACCTAAAAGCAGAATTTTCTTTGGGACTTTGTTTTAATTGGCAACATTTTACTCCACAAACCCCTCTTAATGATGCAATGGGAGGAGCAGTGTCTTGTTACGTTGATGCAGGGCTTACAGCATATAGAAGTATAGGGAAAAACTTTGAAATAGGATTTGGAGCATACCTATCTCACTTTTCAAATGGGGCAATGAAAAAACCAAACAAAGGAATCAACACAATAGCTCCAAAACTTACACTAAAATACAAGCCATACGGAGAATTTGAATACGCAAAATCGCCATTACCACCCTTTGAAAAAGGAATAGACGACCTTACAACATTGTTTTTTGGTTCGCATAACGTACTAACAATTTTAGCACAAAATCAAGTAAACAAACCATTTCAAGCTAAATCCTACTTAGTCTTTGGATTAGACAAGCGATTCTTAAAAAGATTTACCCCAAAACACTCTTTCGGCTTAGGCTTTGGCTTAGGATACAATCAATACATAGGAACAACCTATTACATACACGATAGGGAATTGGTCTTTCGTGAAGCAAACCTTATGGAGAAATTCAATTTAAGTGCATATCTTAGTTACGAATATAGAATACATCGTTTAATGCTATTTGTTGAGCCGGGGTATTACATTTATAGAAGTATATACGACAATGCACCTAATTTCTTTCAACGCATTGGGTTAAGGTATCAATTCAATCCCCATTTCTTTGCGAGCTTAGGTCTAAGAGCAGCGAATTTTAGCGTAGCACAATACATAGAATGGGGGATAGGAGTAAGAATATTCAACAAAAACGATTGAAAATAATTATTGTTTTTATGATTTTACTTAAATTTGCCTTTTGAATTCTTAAAATAAATTTATTATGAAGAAACACTATCTTATAAGAATCTTCATTTTAGTATCATTCTTATTCACAAGCCTAGGCTTAAACGCACAAATAAAAGGTATTTTAAAGGATAGTACCAGCAAAGAAGTTGTTATGTTTGCTAATATTCGTTTGTTAAATCCTAATGATAGCAGTTTAATAACAGGAACAGTCGCAGACCAAAACGGTAAGTTCAAACTAACAGGAGTAAAAGAAGGGGAATATATTTTGAAAGTTACTTTTATCGGCTATCAACCCTTTGAAAAGAAAATCAACTATCAAAACAAATTAGACTTAGGTACAATCTATCTAAAACAATCCGCTCAAATATTGGAGGGTTATGAGATAGTAGAAAAACGACCTTTGTTTTCTATGGACGGAGACAAAACAGTATATAGTGTAGAGGACGACCCAAGTATTCAAACAGGTACAACAACCGATGCTTTGCAAAATGCACCGGGAGTACAAGTAGATGCCGAAGGAAATATCACTTTGCAAGGAGTTAATTGCGTAGAGATATGGCTTAACGACAAGCCTTCAAAGATTAAAGAAGACGGTTTAAAGACTTTTTTAGAAAACCTACCTGCTAATGCTTTGAAAAAGATAGAGGTAATGACTGACCCTCCTGCAAAATATGCAAATACTTCGGGTTGTGGTGTGATAAATATTGTAACTAATGCCAAGATTAAAAAGAATCATTTTATAAGTTTTGGTAGTGGAGTAAACACACTTGGTAACATAAGCCCACATCTTTCATACGTTTGGGCAAACGAAAAACTTCATATTGGCTTTTATTCAAGTTTCAACATAAGAAATAATCATTCTACAAGCGATGGCTATGCTACTATGTTTGCTGATAATGCTGAGGGTGGAAAAGATACGCTTTATCACGAGATAACACATAGTGAAAACGATTCAAAAAGTTTTGGAGGTTGGCTTTCATTAAATGTAGATTATGAAATAGATTCTACAAGTGAGGTTGGAATGCACATAGGCTTTGGCCCTAATTACAATAATTCATTTTCAATGAGCGAGAGAGATAGATGGGATTTCTTAAATGGGGACAAGGTAGAAAGTCGTTACATTGCAGAAACATCAAACAAAGGATTTTCATCTTGGGGTAATGTTAGTGCAGATTATCAAAAGAAATTTGATAAAAGAGGCCATAAATTAGATATGAGTTTGAGAGGTAACTTTTCTCCAAGTCATAGAGTAGAAACAGGAATTAGACAATACTTGGAAGAAAATCCTATTTTTGATAATCTAAACAAAGAATACACTACAACAGCAGATGATTATAATTTTGATTTCAATACTCGCTACACAAAGCCTTATAGCGAAAGAGGAGAAATATCAACAGGCTTTACCTTGGGTTTAGATAATGATTATAATATCAAAGATGTTATGATGTTTGACTCTATTACTGAACTTTATAATAAGATAGATTCTTTGCGTAGCTTTGATAAAAAGAGTAATAATTATAGTGCAAGAGGATATGTAGATTGGAGATATAAACTAAAGAGTTTTACTTTTAGTTGTGGATTAAATGCAGAGGCAGAGTTTAGAGATTTCATTTCAAAGACTACTTATTTTGCAGATGATACTACTGCATTCTTCTTTACAATGCGTCCAAGAGTTCGTCTTTCTTATAGAACAAAATCTATGCACGAATTTGATTTAAGTTACAGCCTTTCTACTTCAAAACCAAGTATAAATCAAATTACTACTTTCCGTGATTACTCAGAGGAAAGTTATAGCGTAGGAAATCGCAACCTTGAAAACACTTATTCTCATAGCATAGGCATTGGTTGGAGTAAATTCTTTATGCAAGCAGGTTATTTAATGTTAGATTATGACCTTAGTTGGGATAGAAATACCGTTAGCACTATTACAGATAGAACATACGATGAGTATTTAGAAAGATATATAAACTTCTCTATGCCTTATAATATGGGTTCTTCCCTTAGTCAAAGCCTTAGAGCAATGGGCAATATAAGACTTGGAGCATTTACAAATCTTAATATCTTTGCTACGCTTTCTCACGATAGATTTGAAATGACTTATATTGACGGAAATCATTACGAAGGTACAAATACACAATTATGGGGTAATATAAATCTTTGGGCAAGACTTTCAAAACAATATCAAGTCTTTATAGGTGCTCATGCAACCACACCAACTACAAGTATCTTCTCTAAATCGGGTTATTATTATAACTTAAACTTTGGAGCAACTGCTAATTTCTTTGATAATCGTTTGTCTTTGTCTTTAAGAGTGCAAGACCCATTCAATTGGAATAAGTCAGAAAATAGTAATTTCGCACCAAACTATCATTCTTTCTCAACAAGCGTAAGAGATAGTCGCTTTATTTCATTTAACCTTACTTTTAAATTTGGTAAGCTTGAATTAGAACGTCATCAAGCACCAACAAGTGGTGGCGGCGGTGGTGGAGAATAAGCCAAATAAAACAAAGAATTAAAAAAATAAAACAAAGAAACAATAAATTAAAACAAAGAATTAAAAAACTGATTCTTTGTTTTTTTTTCTTTTGTTTTGAAGATAGGAATTATTGATGTATCTTTGCCGATTAAATTAAAAAATAAAAACTATCAGATTTAAAGAAATGAAGAAAATTTTAATGACATTGGCTATGGCAATGATGACAACATTGCTTGTAGGACAAGTAAGTCCACAAGAAGCTGCTAAAATAAAGGCAGAAAACCCTTTGGTCAAGGAATGGAATACTCCTTTCCAAACTCCACCTTTTGACCAAATAAAAACAGAACACTATAAGCCAGCAATTCTTTTGGCTATTGAGGAAGCAAAACAAGATGTAAACGCTATTATTGTTAATCGTGCTACACCTGATTTTGCTAACACAATTGAGGCTTTGGAAAGAGCAGGTAGCTTGTTAAACAAAGTGCTTGGCGTTTTCTATTGCATAGATGGTTGTATGACATCTCCTGAAATGCAACAAATAGCAGAAGAAATAACTCCTGCTTTAACTGCTTACAGCAATGATGTAAATATGAACCCATTGTTGTTTGATAAAGTTAAACAAGTTTACGACAAAAGAGATGACCTTGCTTTAACATTAGAACAAAGAACTTTACTTGAAAACACATACAAAGGATTTATCCGTTCAGGAGCTTTGTTACAAGGTGAAGCAAAAGAAGAATATAGAAAGATTTCTGAAGAATTAAGCCTTCTTTCTATCAAGTATCAAAAGAATACTTTGGCTGACCAAAACGCTTACACATTAAACGTTAAGAACAAAAAAGATTTGAAAGGTCTTCCTGAATTTGCTTTAACAGCAGCAAAAGAAGAAGCAAAAGCAAGAGGACAAAAAGGTTATACTTTCACTCTTCAATATCCTTCTTACGGTCCTTTCTTAATGTATGCTGAAAATAGAGAATTAAGAGAGCAAATTTGGAGAGCTTCAAACTCTGTTGCAAACCACGGAGACGAACACGATAATAAAGAAATTGCAAGAAAAATAGCAAACCTTCGTTTACGTTCTGCTCAAATAATGGGATATAACTCTTATGCTGAATACGCTTTGGAAAAGAGAATGGCACAAAATCCTACAACTGTAACAAATTTCTTGAATGAATTATTAGATGCCTCAATGCCTTTTGCTAAAAAAGACCTTCAAGAAATACAAGAATATGCTAACAAAAACGGATTTGTTGGTGATTTACAACGTTGGGACTTCTCTTATTGGAGTGAAAGATTGAAAAACGAAAAATATTCAATGGACCCAGAGTTAATGAAACCTTACTTTAAGTTAGAAAATGTTAAACAAGGAATCTTTGATTTAGCAGGAAAACTTTACAACATTGAATTTAAAGAAAACACTCAAATTGCAAAATACCACCCTGATGTAACAATATACGAAGTTTACGACAAGGCAAATGGAAAATTCCTTGCTATACTTTATATGGATTTCTTCCCAAGAGAAAGCAAACGTTCAGGAGCTTGGATGACATCTTTCCGTGATCAATACAAAACAGCTGATGGAACAGAGGTACGTCCTTTGATTCAAATGGTTTGTAACTTCACAAAACCAACTAAAAACACTCCATCACTTTTAACATTTGATGAATTCAACACATTCTTACACGAATTTGGACACTGCTTACACGGAATATTTGCAGAAGGTACATATTCTTCAATCACAGGTACAGCAGTATATAGAGATTTCGTAGAATTACCATCACAAATCATGGAAAACTTTGCAACAGAAAAAGAATTCCTTGATATGTTTGCAGTACACTACAAAACAGGTGAAAAGATTCCACAAGAATTAGTTGATAAACTAATAGCATCTGAAAGATACCTTGCAGGTTGGTATTCAGTTCGTCAATTATTCTTAGGAATGATTGATATGCAATGGCACACAATCACAAAAGAATTCACAGGCGATGTAACAGCAATTGAAGAAAAAGTAAGTGAAAAAGCAGAATTATTACCAAGAGTTCCAAATTCATTAATGACAACTTCATTCGGACACATCTTCGCAGGTGGATATGCAGCAGGATACTATGGATATAAATGGGCAGAAGTATTAGATGCAGATGCTTTCTCTTTATTCCAAGAAAAAGGAATCTTCAACCAAGAAGTAGCAAACTCATTCCGTCAAAATATCCTTTCAAAAGGTGGCAAAAAACACCCAATGGAACTTTACAAAGCATTCCGTGGACAAGAGCCAACTAACAAAGCGTTATTAAAAAGAAGCGGATTTATAAAATAAAACAAAGAGTTTTAAAGTTATTAAAGCGTGGGAGTTAAAATTCTCACGCTTTATTTTTAACAAATCAATTGCAATGAAAATAGTAGCCGTAGAACCAATAGGCATAAGCCAAGACTATGCCAAAGAATTAGAAACAATATACGCAAATAAAGGACACGAATTTATTGTTTATCCCGATAGAAACGAAAATCCACAAGTCTTGATTGAAAGAATGAAAGATGCCGATGTTGTAATCGTGTCAAACATTCCATTAAGAAAAGAAGTATTGCAAGAGTGCAAAAACCTAAAATTCTTAAACGTAGCCTTTACAGGCTTAGACCACATAGACCAAGACTATTGCAAAGAAAACAATATCTTAATCCGTAACGCATCGGGCTATGCCACACAAGCCGTAGCCGAATTAGCAGTAGGATTGATGTTAGATGTATATAGAAAAATCACAGAATTTGATTTAGCAACACGACAACTTGGAACAAGAAACAATATCTTAGGAAGAGAACTAAGAGGTAAAACAGTAGCTTTAATAGGCACAGGAGCAATAGGCCTTGCAACAGCAAAAATCCTTCAAGCCTTTGGTTGCAAACTAATAGCCTACTCACGCACACAAAGACAAGAAGCAAAAGCAATGGGAATAGAATACCTTTCATTAGAAGAAGCAGTAAAACAAGCAGATATTATTTCACTTCACACCCCATTAACAAAAGACACACAAAACCTTATTAGCAAAGAAATCCTTTCACTTTGCAAACCAAGTGCAATACTAATAAACACAGCAAGAGGAGCAGTGATAGACAATCTTGCATTAGCAAACGCCTTGAACGAAAACCGCATATCAGGAGCAGGAATAGACGTTTACGAAAAAGAACCACCATTAGAGGAAAACCACCCTTTGCTTTCGGCTAAGAATACGGTGCTTTTGCCTCACGTTGCTTACGCTACAAGAGAAAGCTTTGACATAAGAATAGATATAATATTAAATAACCTAAACGAATACATCAATGAATAATTTTGAATTTAAAAACCCAACAAAAATACTTTTCGGACAAGGACAAATAGCAAAACTTAGCAAACAAATAGATAAAGACAAAAAAATCTTAATGACATACGGCGGAGGCTCCATAAAGAAAAACGGAGTCTATGACCAAGTAATGAACGCCTTACAAGGCTATCAAATCATAGAATTTGGAGGAATAGAAGCCAATCCCGACTACAATACATTGATGAAAGCAGTTGAGATTTGCAAAAAAGAAAACATCGACTTCATATTAGCAGTAGGAGGAGGCTCCATAATAGATGGAACAAAATTCATTGCAACTGCCGCACGCTTCGAAGGAGAAGACGCATGGGATATACTATTGAAAAAAGCAGGACGTTTACCAGAGCCAATCGCTTTTGGAAGCGTATTAACCTTGCCCGCAACTGCATCAGAAATGAACAATGGTGCTGTTATTTCAAGAAGAGATAGAGCTGAAAAACTCGCCTTCCACAATCCAAATGGCTATCCAACATTCTCAATCCTTGACCCAAATGTAGTGCTTTCACTACCTAAAAAACAAATCTCAAACGGAATAGTAGATATTTACGCACATACTTTGGAGCAATACCTAACAACATGTTTAGACACAAAAGTAATGGACCGTTGGGCAGAGAGTCTATTGCTTACCCTTATAGAAGAAGCACAAGAATTGATGAGTGAAAAACCATCATACAACTCTTGCGCCAACTTTATGCTTACAGCCACAATGGGATTAAATGGATTTATCGCAATGGGCGTAGAAGAAGATTGGGCAACCCACATGATAGGACACGAACTAACAGCACTATGCGGTTTAGACCACGGAGAAACCCTTGCAATCGTACACCCAGCACTTATGGACGTAATGCGAGAAGAGAAAAAAGGCAAGTTGTTACAATACGCCAAAAGAGTATGGAATATAAACCTTGAAGACGAAAACCAAGCCATAGACTTAGCAGTAGAAAAGACAGAAGAATTTTTCCGTAGCATAGGAAAGAAAACCCGCCTAAGCGAATACGAAATAGGAGAAGAAGTAATAGAAACCATAGTTAAACGCTTCCAAGAAAGAGGTTGGAACGTAGGCGAAAGAGGCATTGTAACACCAGAAAAAACAAGACAAATCCTCCAAAGAGCAATGTAAAAGAAACAAAGGGTGAAAGAATTGACTTTCACCCTTTATTGTTATAGTTGTTTTTTATTCAAAGTTTTGTAAATTTGCATAAAAGTAAAGATTACAAAAACATTAAGGCAATGAAACAAGATAAGGAATATCCAGCTACGCACTCTATGTCAACGGCTTGGTATATGGTTGATGACGAAGGTAATGTTGGAATAATGGAATATAATGAAAATGGACCTATTCCTTATGGAATAGAAGAATATTTATCTGTTAATGACCTTCTTTTGGGTTATGATGATGGTGTAAAAGATATTGTAAACTTTGATTTAACTGATGAGCAAGTAAAAGCTTTTTTAAAAAATCCTTGTTCTCCTTTTGAATTTAATTGGTGGGGTAATTGTATAATAAAGATTGATACTACTAAAACAGAGCGTTTCTTAAAATTGACAGAAGATAAAAGTGTGAAAAACTTTTCTTTTTGCCATTGTATATCAAAAAAAATGGGAGTGTATTTGATTGATGCTTTGGATTGCGTTAAAGATTACTCTAAACAAGTCATTGAAGGTGTTTTGAAAACAATGCTTGATGAGAATATTATTTTAGAAGTTTATGAATTTGAGGATATAGATATTTTTTATGATTTAGTAGAGTTTAAATATGATTATCCTTATTATTTATATTCTCAACCATATAATCCAGAACTTTTACAACGAAGAGTTTTTGTGCCCAAAAATCCTGTAAAAATTAGTCAAGTTCCAAAATGTTTTAGAGATAGAATACATCGTATAAAAGGTTGTTTTAAGGATTTAGAAACAATGCAAATTGCACAACGTTATCAATGTAAATTTTATGGTTGGGAATCTTCTTATATTATTGATGGTGTAATCTATGAGTTAATTACATTAGAAGATGGAAATAAAGGATATGTAAAAACAGATATATTGGCTTATCCTTTTAAAGATTATTGTCCTGATGCTAAACAATCAAGTTGTAACGAATATTGTTTAGATGAATATTATTATAAAAGCGAAAGATTATTTACAGATAAACCAACAGTTTTAATACTTTGTTCTTATTATAGTGATTTTTATCAAAAAATTAACTTATTAAATTCAAAAGCATGTGTTATAGAATATTCTGAATTTGTTCCTTGTATTTATATTCCAAAAAATGGAGATTTGAATTTGAAAGATTATTTAAATGAAATATCAAAAAGAGCAAAGCCATATTTAGAAAAAATAATTGAATATATGAATCCTTATGTTATAGTAAGCGATAATGATTATTTTGAAGTTCTAAAACAAACCTATGAAATAAGCAATGGTGAAATCGAAATAAACAATAACATATATCCAATTTACAATATAGATGATATAAACGAATACAAAGAAGAAATTATACAATTAGCAAATCAAGAATATAGAGGAATATATTACCCAATGGTTATTTCGCAAGAGGAAATGCAAGAATTGGAAAAGGAAAATATTGCTATTAAAATAAAAGACTAATGATAGAGGTGATTTCAATAGATTTAAGCAATTATTGTTCGAAGCAATGTCCTTTTTGTTACAATCATTCAAACAAAGAAGGCAATACAATTTGGCAACCAAAAGAGGTAATAGATTTCGCTCTTGATTGTATAGAAAACGGAGTGAAAGCAATATCGTTAGGAGGGGGCGAATCCTTTGAATATGAGGGCGTGTTTGAAATAATAGATGCCTTATATCCAAAATGTTATCTTAGTGTTACAACCAATGGATTGCCTTTGGAAAAAGCAGAAATATGGGAAAAATTATTAAAACATCAACCCGATAAAATACATCTAACAATTCATCAACCACAAGATGAAAACGAAGTAAAGCGAGTAGAAAATCTAATATTAAAACTATCAAAAACTAAGATTAAACCCGGGGTAAACTTGTTAATTGGTGCAGATAAATTAAACCAAGCAAAGCAAGTATATTCAAGAATAAGTAAAATCTTAAATCCAAGTCAAATAATACTTGTTCCACAACGTTATTCTAACCAACCAACACCAAAGGATTTATCTTTCGTTACTAATGGAAAACCTTTTCAAGCACCATCTTGCATACTTGAATGTAAACCTCCAAAAGATTTTGTCTCAATATCGTGGGATAAAAAAGTGAATTTTTGCAGTTATGCCTTTGATAAACAAGATTTAAAAGCACTTAATTATAAAGGTTTAATAGACTCTCTCAATGCTGTAAAATGGAAGCCTTGTTGCTAATCTTTGTTTTTACTACAATTTGTCCGATATATTAATAATTAAACACCATTTAAACACCCATTAAACACTCTTTAAACATCATTTAAACGAGTCAAAACTTTTAATAATAGGGATAAAAAAATAAAGGGTGAAGATTTGATTTTCACCCTTTTTTGTTTCGCTAAAATTTTTCTTTGTTTTTTTGAAATTTTTCTTTGTTTTTTTTGAAAAATTCTTTGTTTTTTTTTGAGGGTGTTTTGACTAGCCTTGTTTTTTGTATGTTTTGGCGGCTAAAAGGTTGAATGCCACTGCAAAAATCCCTAAGGCAAGAAAGTTATACCATAAATCCATAAAGCCACTTCCTTTTAGATACACTCCACGCATTATATCAATAAAATATCTTGGGGGAAGAATGATTGTGGCGTATTGAGCCCATTTTGGCATTGAGGAAATAGGGGTGAGCAGTCCACTAAGTAGCATAAAGGTTAAAAGAAAGAAAAACATTACAAACATAGTTTGTTGAATGTTATCCGATTTATTGGCTATTGTTACGCCAAATCCCGAGAATACAAGTATGAATAAAATTGATGCAAGATAGATATAGCCTATTGAGCCTATGGGTGCGAGTCCATAAACAAGCCAAGTGATAAGCATCGCTATGGAGATAACAAACAATCCTATTATCCAAAATGGTATTAGCTTAGCAAGAATAAATGTAAAGCGGTTGATTGGACTTACGTTTATTTGTTCTATTGTTCCGTTTTCTTTTTCTATAACTATGTTTACGGCGGAAAGGAATCCACAAATCACAATTAGCAAAATTATCATCAAGGCTGGTATCATTAAGTATTTGTAATTAAGTGTTTCGTTATAGTAATTCTTTATTGTAACTAGTTCCAAGGGCGTGGATAGGCCTTTTTCTTGATTTTGTTTTGAGATAGAGCTCATAATTGTTTGAACAAGGTATTGACTACCCAAAGAGCCTTTTGTTGCATTTACTGCATTGGCTGATATATTTATCTTTTCGGGTGTGGAGTTTGTTAGGTTGCGTTCAAAGTTTTCGGGAATACATAGAATAATATCCGTTTTCAAATCCTCCAACATTGCTTTTGCTTCGTTGTATGAGGAGGCAGAAGGGGTGAGTGTGAAGTATTCCGATGCTTTTATATCACTTGTCATTCTACGAGAAAGGGAGGAATTGTCTTTATCTACAATGGTAACGCAAACGTTTCTAATGTCCATTGTAGTAACCCAAGGCATAACAAGCATTACTAAAATAGGGAACATTATAATTAGTTTCGATATAAAAGGGTCGCGTTTTATTTGTATAAACTCCTTTTGTAAAAGTATGAATAATTGTTTCATTGTGTTTTAATCAAGTTTGTCATTAAATTTCTTTAAAGAAACAAATACTAAGACAACGCTCATAAGAATTAGTATAAGTATTTCTTTTGTTACGGCCGTGATTGGCAATCCCATAATCATAAGTTTTCTTATCGCCTCAATATACCATTTTGCGGGTACTATGTATGGCACAGGTTGTAGCACGCTTGGTAGATTTTCAATAGGGAATATCATTCCCGAAAGCATAAGAATAGGCATCATCATCACCATTGCGGAGATTAAAAGTGCCATTACTTGTGAGGAAGATATGGTGGAAACAAGCAATCCTAAGGATAAAGAAAGTACAAGATAGATTAGTGAAATGAAAATAATGCTAAATAAACTACCACTTAAAGGAACATCAAGTAAAAACCTTGAAACCAATAGAATAGTTGTGAGGTTTATGCAGGAGATTACAAAGTATGGAATCATTTTTGCAAGAATGATTTTAATGGGTCTTACAGGCGAGACAAGTAATACTTCCATTGTCCCGCTTTCTTTTTCTCTTACGATTGCAACCGAGGTCATCATTGCGCAAATCAAAATAAATATCAATCCCATTATGCCGGGTACGAAATTATAAGCCGACTTCATTTGAGGGTTGTAAAGCAAATGTAGATTAAATAGTTCTTGATTAGAAAAATTCTCATCGCTCATCACGCTTTGCAAGTAAATGCTTCCTGACATAGCGGTATTGGTGTTTGAGGCGTCAAAAAGAAATTGCATCTTTCCCTCATTGTCAAAAACAACTACCGCATCAGCCTTTGAGCTACGAAGCATTGTTTCCGCATCTTTTTGATTGACATAGCCCACAAAGGTAAAATAAGGATTAGCTGAAAGCTTTTCTATTTTCCCTCTAATATCCTCCGTATGTTTTTGAACAGATACCGCAACGTTTAGGTTGTTTAATTCGGTAGATATTGCAAATCCAAAAAGTATCATAAGGACAATAGGAATTAAAAGCACAATCATCATTGTCCTTTTATCGCGTAGGATATGTAAAGCTTCTTTTTTTACAAATGATAAAAAGTTTGTCTTCATTGTTTTATTCCCCTCTTTTTGCCTCTCTTGCAAGGCGTCTAAAAACCTCGTCCATAGATTCGGCATTGTAAAGTTTCTTCAAATTCGCTGGCGTATCTAATGCTCTTATCTGCCCATCTACCATAATGGAAACGCGAGAACAATATTCTGCCTCGTCCATATAGTGAGTTGTAACAAAGATTGTAGTTCCTTCATTAGAGGCTTGATAAATCATTTCCCAAAATTGTCGTCTTGTTATCGGGTCCACGCCTCCTGTTGGCTCGTCAAGAAATACTATTTCTGGTTTATGTATTGTTGCAATGGAGAATGAAAGTTTTTGTTTCCAACCAAGTGGGAGTGAGGCTACAAGTGTGTTTCTTTCTTTCTCAAAATCAAGTTGCTTAAATATGTTTTCTGCTCTTTGTTTTGTCTCTTGCTTGCTTAGACCATAGATTCCCGCAAATAATCTTATGTTTTCCCAAACGGTAAGGTTGTTATAAAGCGAAAACTTTTGACTCATGTATCCTATATTTCGCTTTATTTCCTCGCTTTGCTTTCTTATGTCAAATCCAGCAACAGTTCCACTTCCGTGTGTTGGGAAACTAAGTCCACAAAGCATTCTCATAGCCGTTGTTTTTCCAGCACCGTTTGCACCAAGAAAGCCAAATATTTCTCCCTTTCTTACCTCAAAGCTGATTTTATCCACAGCCGTAAAATCGCCAAACACCTTGCTTATTTCTTTTACCGAAATTACAATATCTTTCATCGCTTCATAAGTTTTATAAACATATCCTCAATACTCGGAGAGGCTTTTTTGATTTGTAGATTCTTTATTTGGTTAAGCTCATTTGCGAAATACTCTTTGTCAAAATCCTTTTCTACAACAAGATGATGGCTTTCTCCAAAAGGATAACATTCTTTTACGCCTTTGACTTTTCGCGACAAAGAAAGCAATTCAAACATATTGTCGGCACTTATTGCATATAAGTCATCATTATAGTCATCTACTATATTTTTAGGTGTATTTGTTGTTAAGATTTTCCCTTCATTGCAAAGTGCAATACGCTCACACCTTGACGCTTCGTCCATATAAGGAGTTGAAACAAGTATTGTAATTCCTTTTGCTTTAAGTCCCGCAAGCATATCCCAAAATTCACTTCTTGAAACCGCATCAACACCCGTTGTTGGCTCGTCAAGAAAAAGCACTTTTGGGTAATGAATAAGTGCGCAACAGAGTGCGAGTTTTTGTTTCATACCTCCCGATAGCTTTCCTGCACGGCGAGTTTTGAAAGGTTCGATTTGCTTGTAAATAGGTTCAATAAGGCTATAAGAATCCTTTATCTTGGTATTGAAAAGTGCTGCAAAAAATTCAAGATTTTCCTCAACCGACAAATCTTGATAAAGAGAAAACCTACCAGGCATATAACCTACGCATTTTCTTATCTCTAAATAATCCCTCTTTACATCAAAACCATTAACGCTTGCTTTTCCACTATCGGGCGAAAGAAGGGTTGTAAGTATTCTAAAAAGAGTTGTCTTTCCCGCTCCGTCAGGTCCTATTAGCCCAAAGCATTCTCCTTCTTTTACCTCTAAGCAAACATCGTCCAAGGCTTTAACCTTGCCAAATTGTTTTGAAATATTTTCAATCTCTATTGCATTCATCTTACAAAATTACTTCGCCCGAAAGTCCTAATTTTAAGCGTCCATCGTTTTTAACCGCAATTTTCACTCCGTAAACAAGGTTTGCTCTTGAATTTGCGGTTTGTATGCTTTTTGGAGTAAACTCCGATTGAGATGAAATCCAAGTTATTTTTCCCTCATATTCATATCGCTCTTCTGCTCCAAAGTCTGCAATTACTTTTACTTTGTTTCCTACTTTAATCTTTGGTAGTTGCTCGCTTGTAAAATAAGCTCTTAGATAAATATTTTCAAGGTCGGCAACCTTTAAAAGTGGTTTGCCACTTACTGTCGTTTCTCCCTCTTGCGCATACTTTACAAGTATTGTTCCGTTGATTGGAGAGGTGATTTTGCATTTTGAAATCCTATCTTCTAATGAAGATATTTGTGCTTCAAGTGCAAGAGCATTTTCGTTGATTGAAGTAGTGTTTTTGTTAAGCGTTGAAAGCGTTGCAGAGAGTTGAGTTTCCAAAATTTTTATTTGCGCCTCTATATCCTCATATTGCTTTTTTGTTGCCGCATTGTCTTTCAACATGTTTTCCACTCTTTTAAGTTCGCTTTTTTGTTTTGCGATTTGCTCTTGTAAAGAGGCTACTTGCTTTTGAGTATCGGGACGTGAGGCGAGCAAAGCAGAGAGTTGTGCAGAGAGTTGTTTGCGTTGAAAGTGCAATTGCATAGTATCTATTTGTCCAAGTGTTTCATCGGCTTTTATTTCCATGCCTTCTTCAATAGGAAAGCTAAGGATTTTACCATTTGCCTCAGAAGAAATCATTATTTCTCTTGCCTCAAATGTGCCTTGTGCGTCAAATTTATTAGTTTTGTTGCAAGAAATCAAGCATAATCCTGCAATGATATAAATAATCTTTTTCATAATTCTTATTGATTAAGGGTTTGTTTAATTTTATAAATGTTTTGTAATAATTCTATTTCGTGTTGGCTACGATTGATAAGGCTTATTGATTCCTCGTTAATCTTTTGTAAAAGCTCCGTTGCATCTATCAATCCGTTTTCCATTTTTGACTCCGCCGCAATGCGTATTGAACGGCGCAAGTCTATAATTTTCTCATCATCTTCTAAGGCTTGCTTTAAGCGTTCTATTTCCGAATTGTTTTGAGAAAGTTGTAGTGAGGTGTTAAAAAGGAAAACATCTTTTTGAATTTCAATTTGCCTTTCCGCAATGGAGAGTTTGTTGAGAGAGTTTTTCCTTGTGTAAAATCCTCCTAAGTTCCAACTCATTCTAATGCCTGCAATTGCGTTTAAATCGGGCGAATTTTCTATCATTGATTTAAACATATCAAGCCCCGGATAGCCATAATAAACTTGTCCAAACAATGAAAAGTGTGGCATTAAGGAAGAATTTATGACTTTTCGTTGAGAAGATAACTTTTCTTTTTGAAGGTCAAAGAGTTGAAGCTCCGCACGATTTGATGTTTGATTTGCAATTTGTATCATTGCAGGACGTTGTAGTTTTTCGTCTTTTAGCTTTTGTCCTATAAAGATTTCAAGCAT
>JAZRCB010000020.1:0-19855 GCA_045635365.1 Candidatus Onthomorpha sp. | reverse complement strand
ATCTTGCTCTGCCTTTTTTTGATTCAAATTGTTTTGCCATTCTTTATAGTTCTTCCAGAAATCTGGGTTGTTTATGTCTAAATCGTTTAGCTTTTCCTTGTCTTCCATTTGACATCCCTCCGATTCTGCTCTATAATCTATATAGAGCTTTTTATTAAGTTCTCAACTTTTAGATACTGTTATGTTTGCCGACTGCAGTATCTTTTTTTATGCCTGTTATTTCAAACATAAAATTGGTCCAAAAATTGCTTGCTTCTTTCTTATCTGAAAAACTTGCTTTTTTATATCTGTTTATTAGTGCTGCTATCTTGCTTTCTAATGCTTTAATTTCATAACTTATTGATTCAATAAAATCTGAATCAGCATAATTTTGCATATCTTCTTTTACTCTTAACTCTGCGTATGCCATTCTTAGCTCTTCAGCAATTTGCTCTTTAGTCAACATTTATCTCACCACCTTTCATATATTCAGTCCAAGTTTTACCTTCTTCTATTGCATCGTGCCATTTTTCTATTGGACTTTTTGGTCTTGGCACTATCGCTACTATCAATAGCAATGTTGTTATTCCTACTATTGATAGAAAAGCTTCAAATCTTTCCTTGTTTACAAGTTTTATCTTATGCATTTTCATCTTCCCTTCCGTTGTAATATTCTTCTATTCTTCTATAGATTTGTTGTTTCTGTTCTTCTGTTGGTGGATTAACCACTACTACCTTTAACATATAACCACCTCTTCAAATTTGAAATTATGTCAACTATGTGGTATAATAATTATTAAGAGTCACTTTCAGTTTCTGCAAGCTCTTCTTTAAAAAAAATATTTTCTACTTTCTTTTTGAAGAATTTTGCTATTTTAATTGCTTCAGAAACTGTAAAATTTACATCTCCTCGCTCTTTCTTGAAATATATTACACCAGACTTGCCTATAACCTCACCCATATCCTCTATTGAATAGCCCTTTGCTCTTCTTACTTCTTTTAGTTTTTCATACATTTTTATCACCACACTTTCAGTTTCTGAAATCAGTATATTTCATTTTCTGCAAGTTGTCAATAGATTTTTCAAAAAAACTTTCATTTTCTGCAAGTTGTATTTACACTTTCACATTCTGAAAGTACAATAAAGCTATAAACGAGGTGATTTTATGAATTTTAGTGATAAAATTAAAAATTTAAGAATGGAAAAAAATTGGACTCAAGAATATGTTGCCAAAAGATTAAATATTAGTGCATCTGCTTTGTCACGATACGAATCTGGTGCTTATGAGCCAAAAGATTTATCTATGGTTTCTCAATTTGCAAAGCTATACAATGTTTCTACGGATTTTCTTTTAGGATTATCTGAAGAAAAAAATGCACTCGCATCTGGCAGCGACGACAAAGAGTTTATGGCCTTATATGAAAAATATAACGATTTAGATGACCCAGATAAAGAAATATTAAAAGCTACCTTAGATGCATTTGTTAAAGCTAAAAAGGGGGATAAATAATTGAAAAATTTTTTAAAATATTTTTTTTGTACCGAAAATAGGATTACAGTTTCTATCATTGTAATTCTGGCTTTAATTTATACAATATTTGTTAGTAATTGGATTACCTTATTAACTTTTTTATTTAATGTTATCCTTATTATAATTGGAGCATTTGTTGCTTTGAGCATTGAATTAATAGTATATATTATTTGTTGTGCTATATGGTTAAAGGACACAGAAAGCGAAATTGATTCAACTGCCAATTTTATATCTACAGATTTACTGAAAGGTCTTTTTATTGCTAATTTCTTTGCACTTATGTTTCTATATTATAAAGGCACTATAACTTGGGGTTAAGGAGGATGTATGAAAGAATTACAGGAAATATATAATGAACTTGAAAAATATAATGTACCAATTATTAATGTTAATTTTGCCAAGAAAAAAGCAGGGATTGTTTCTAATGGCGTTGATACTGTTATTGCAGTAGATTATTCTAAAATTAAAAATTCTAAAGAAGAAAAAAGAATATTGGCTGAAGAAAAAGCACATTACGAAACAGGTACTTTATATCCTTTTGACGCTGACAAAACCATAATAGACAAATTAGAATATAAAGCAAATAAACGTGTCTATAACGAATTAGTACCCTACGAAGAATTAAAAGCTATGTGTGAACAAGGATTATCTATTGCAGAATTATCAGACTTCTTTGGCGTTCCTATTCCAGACATAACTGCTGCTCAATTCCTTTATAGCAATATAGAGAATTACAAGGAGGATTAAGTATGAACGATTTAGTGCCTTTACAATACAACGATAAAACACTTAGAAATACACAATATAAAAATACAAATTTATATGTAGTTAAAGATATATTAAGAAGTATAGTAGACATTCCAGAGGAAGAATTATGCAGTTTTTGGCGTGAATTAAAGAAGCAATTAGACTCGGAAGGCTTTGATATATATTGCGAAATATCGTCATTTAATTTTGATGGTTTTGTAGAAGAATGTGTGGATAGAGCTACTGTATTTCGTATAGTACAATCTATTGACTCGCCACAAGCTGAAGCTTTTAAGCAATGGTTTGCTCAACTTGCAGAAGAACGTATTGAAGAATATATGAATCCTGCCCTTGCAATCGAACGTGCTAGAGAAAGATACTTAGAACGTGGTTATTCCCCCGAGTGGGTTAAAACACGTATGCAATCTATTACTACTCACTCTCAATTAATAGATGAATGGTCAAGCCGTGGTGCAACCAAAAAAGACTATGAAAAGCTATCTAATACAATTAACAAAGAAACCTTTGGCGTTACTATTCAAGAGCATAAAGATTACAAAAACGTTTCTGAAGGCTCATTAAAAGATAATATGTCAGCTATGGAATTAGCACTACTAAATTTAGCAGACCTTACTACATCAGAGCTACACAAGAACAACAATAGCCAAGGTGTAGACGAATTAAACAAAGACGCAGTTGAAGGTGGCCGTACCGCAAGCTTTGCTAGAGAACAAATAGAATTAACTTTAGGCAAGCCCGTACTTACACCAGAAAATGCACTTGATTTTACTCAACCACAAGCTTTAAATTCTGGAGATGATGAAAATGCTTAAACGTGCAGCAGCTTATATTCGAGTATCAACCGACGACCAAACGGAATTTAGCCCTGATGCTCAATTAAAAGCAATCGAAACATATTGTAAAAATAATAATCTTATACTAAATAAAGAACATATATACATAGATGAAGGTATATCTGGCAGAAAAGCTGAAAAACGTCCTGCTTTTCAAGAAATGATTAAACACGCAAAGAATAAAGAGTTCGAAGTTATTCTTGTGCATAAATTTGACCGTTTCGCTCGTTCTCGTGAAGATTCAGTAGTATATAAATCACTTTTGAAAAGAGACTGTGGAGTTAAAGTTATATCAATTACTGAATCTATTGAAGATGACAAGTTTTCTGTAATATTAGAAGCTATGCTTGAAGCTATGGCAGAATATTATTCCCTAAACCTTGCTGACGAAGTAAGAAAAGGTATGACAGAAAAAGCAGAACGTGGACAATGGCAAACTTGCTCTCCGTTTGGATATAAAGTTGTAGATAAAAAACTCGAAATATTAGATGATGAAGCTTCTGCTGTCAGAATGATTTTTAATGACTTTATGAATGGTGAAGGCTATCTTCACATAGCAAAAAAATTAAATGAAATGGGTTATAGAACTCACTTCGGAAACAAATTTGAAAATAGAACGGTTGAATATATTTTGACTAATCCTGTGTATAAAGGGTATGCTCGTTGGACTCCTACAGGAAGAACACGTCGCAAAACTTCAACTGATACTATCGTAAAAAAATCGAATCACGAGCCAATTATTGACGAAAAAACATTTGATGAAGTACAAGAAATGGTGAAACAACGCAAACAAATACATAGAAAATACTACAAAGGCACTTCTCCTTCTATTCATTGGTTAAACGGTTTAGTTAGATGCAAAACTTGTGGCAAATCAATGGTTAAAACCAATAAAATAGAGCTTGTTTGCAATGGATATTCAAAAGGAACTTGCCCTACTTCTCAAAGAATAAAACGTTCTTTGATTGAAGAAGCTATACTCGAACAAATAAAGCAAGATTTTACTCAAAATATTAGCCTAAAACGCCGTTTAAAAACCATTTACAAAGACGATACAGATATTATCTTATCTCAACTTGAAAAACTGCCAGAAAAAGAAAAGCGTGCTAAAGAAGCATATATTAATGGCATAGATACACTAGAAGAATATAAAGCTAACAAAGAAAATATTGAAAATCAAAGAAAATTACTAGAAAATAGTTTGAAAAAGAATCAAAAACAAGAAAATGAAGAAAAAGAATTTAAAGAAAAGTTAAAAACTGTTTATGAGAAAATAATTGACCCTGAAATTGAAGAAAAAGAAAAATTTGAGCTATCTCATCTTCTTATAGACAAAATCGAATTTGACAAATCCGCTGAAACTCTATATCTCAGCTATAAATACCAAATGCAATAAGGTGGACCTGACTCCATTAGGTATTTTTAAAACATTGCCACGTTTCGACAAATTCCGCAACTATTTTATTATACAATATTTTCGAGGTGATTAAAATGGAATATAAAATTAAATTGGTAGAAGAATTTGCTAGTATTTATGAAGAAGCTGCAAAACACGCAAAAATGTCTGTTGAAGATATGCTTCAACAAGCACTTATGAATTATATTTGTATTTGTGCTGAAAAATAAAAACCGCCCCTTTTGGGGCAGTTTTATTTTTTGTTTTCGAGCATTTTCTCGGTGAATTTAGTATACTCTTCTTCACCGTACACATACTCGTGTACCTCGGTATGGCAGTTGGGACATAACAAGCTACCATTTTCGTACGTGTCAAGGCCGCCTGCATAACGAGGAACGATGTGATGCCATTGGATTCGTTTGCCGACGTCTTTTCTGCACAACATACATTTTGTGCCGTTTCGTTGTAAAAGCTCTAATTTAGCAGCTTTCATCACAGTTTCCTCCTTAATTAAGTTAGAATATTTATATCCTTTATTTAATTTTAGCGTACCATCGCCAATAACTACTTAGTAGTCTTTTATTGCTCCCATTATTGTGGTAGAATATAGGTGTTCACATTTGGAGAGAGTGAAGGGATTTGAACCCACGTAAAACAGTTTTGCAGACTGTTGCCTAACCACTCGACCACACTCTCATTTGGAGTGGCATTTACGCCACTCTCCAGCTACACCAGATTAACCTGTCTCTACAATCAAAAGTATCGTATAATATACCATTCTTTACACAAGTTATATGTCCTCGCATTGTAACAAGATAAGTCCCTTCTGGATGGCTTTCTACATATTCTCCTACTGTCATTGCAAAGCCATTATTTTTATAACAAGTTCTCTCGTATAAGCTATCTAAATAGTCTTCTACAAACTCTGCATCAGAGAATAGCATTCCTCTCTCTTTTGCTAGTTCGCTTAATTCATCATAGATTTTATCCCAAGTTTTATCTTGTGCTAAACTAACAGCTCTCAATACACAATCTTCGGTATGCCTTGCTTTTGGATTCTTATTCAAATATCTAAACATTACATTTCTTTTAGCTTTCTAATATAATGTTGTACTACTTCTTTTTCTTCTTTTTGTTCTGGGTCTTTTTGGATATCTTCTACAAAAGCAACTATACCTTCTAACATTTTTTCTAAAGATTCTACAGTTTGGCCTTTAGCACCATAGTTACCTCTATTAAATTCTTCTCTACCTTCCATATAGCCTTCAATTCCATCCATCATTCTTTCCATATGCATTTCTGGTGGATATGGCATATAGTGACCGTATCTTCCTCTTGAATATCCGCCTTCTCCGTACCCATCTTCGCTATAGCCGCCTTCCATATAACGGCCTCTACTATCTCTACGTCTTCTTCCGTAGCCTTCGTTATATTCTCCATAATTTCCGTATCTCATTTTGTTTGCCTCCTTTTTTAATTTTATTTTTTCACAATGATATTCTTCTTGTTCTATATCTTTATGAATGTCTACCATTTTCCCTAACATATCAATATCGCAACTGTCTATTCCTTCTTCTGTTAGTGTTTTAATTTTTTCTTCTATTTTCTCTTTTAACTCTTTCATAAAAGCCCCTCCTTTTATGAGATTCTGTTAATAGATATATTTGCACTAACAATTATAGGTATCTCAGTTTCTACTACTGTTGTAGGGTCTGTTGGTGTTGGAACTGCTGGCACTGCTCTTACTGATATAGTACTGTTGCCTCTGCAACATACTTTTATTTTTTTGTTTATTCCTATGTTTGCGAAGTCATCAGCAGCGGCTAGTGTTTCTGCCATTAATGTACCTGGTATTTGTTCTCCGTTATTAAATAACGCAAATGCAACTACTCCAGCAGTAGCACTTGATACAGTAGCATTAAATGTTACTTCATATAATCCACCTTCTGTTATTTCATAGTTGGCAGAACCTTCACTATGGCATAACCAGCCACAATCACCGCAGCTTTTTGTTTTTATATCAGTATTTGTAAATTGCACTCCTGCCTCATTAGTTAATAATGGTGTTACTACGTTGATATAACTTTGTATCATCTTTTATCAGTCCTTTCTTATAAAAAATAGAGATAGGAACTTGCTCCTATCTCTTTGTTTAGCAAGTTCTCGTTAGAGTTCCCTTTTAGGGTTATGCTATATTATTCAATTAGAATCCACAGCCACCGCAACCATTGTTTCCAAATGTTACTTGTGCGTTATAGCAGCAGTTTGGATTTGGAACTAAATAAGCTGGGTCTGGGCAAGGTCTTAATTGTGAAATTAAGTAATTATTTTGTGCTTCTTGACTAGCTTTTAATCTTAACGCATTAATTTCGTTTTGTTGTGCTGCAATTTGAGCATTCTTGTCTTCAATTCTGTTTGCAACTAGTTCGTCGTGTAATGCTCTGTAATTTGCGTTGTTAGATTCTATAATGTCTCTAGTGTTAAGTGTTATTGCGTTTGTGATAGCGCAAGTATTTGTTGCCATATTGTAATTTATTGCGTCAATATTTCTGTTTGTTGTACAGCAGCAATCTGCAATAGCTTTTTCTATGTCACAGCAGCAACTTGCTAATTGACTAGATATGTTATAGTTTCCTTGCATTACGCTTGTGTTTAAACCATTAAATCCTTGGCATAATGTGTTTTGTATACCTGCAAATCCATTTAACATTCCTGTGTTCATTGCATAGAATCCATCACATAATCCTTGTTGTGTTGCATCTGCCTTTCTTTCTAAAGTAGCTCCTACACTATCAATTTGTCTTTGTAGTGTAGCAAAATCAGAAGCTAATACATAGTTGTCAGCAGCTCCGCCGCCTCCACCGCCTCCGAATCCTCTATTTCCAAAACCTCCTAAAGCGAAGATTAAGAAAATAATTACCCACCAGCCGTTGCCATCAGAAAAACCATTGCCTCCGCCTGTGTTTCCTGTCAATAGTGCTACGTCTGATGCACTTAATCCATCATTGTACATATTCTTTCCCCCTTTTTTAATAATATTTTTATGTGTTTTTGCAAAAACTACCTTTTATTAAGATTACTCATAAATTTAGGAAATTCTTTATCAAAATCAATTCCCTTTTCTTTACAAATGTTTCTGGCAAATTGTTCTACACCTTTTGTGTCTCCGCTTTGTGCCATTCTTATTACGTTTGCTAGCATAGGATTTGTGTTCCTAGCCATTAAGTGTTGTATTATTTCCATTGGATTCATTTACATCTGCTCCCTTCTTTAATACTTCTCCAAGCTCTCTTAACTGATTTTTAATGTTCTTTAACTCTTCTTTTATATAATTTGATTCGTCTGATGTTAATGTAGTTCTAGCAAGAGTTTCTGAGCTTGCTGACATATCTGGCTTGTATATAATTGTCTTGCTTTTTCCGTCCATTTGTAATTGCTTTGTTATTATCGCACTACCGTCTGTTAACGGAAAATAACTTATGCTACCATCTATTGGTATATCAATAGCTCTTGCTACATCAAAGCTTTCTACTGATTTACCTTGCAACCCATTAATTTGTTGTTGATAAGTCTGCGGATATTGTTGTTCTAAACTCTGGAATCGTTGCATTTGTGGTATATACTGCGGATAGTATTGTCCATAGTTATACATAAATTCCCTCCTCTCCTAAATCTCTGATTAATTCGTCATACTCGCCACAAGCTTTTCTCAAATTAATTATTCTAATAGCTTCTATTCTATTGATGGAGTAATACTCCATTACTGCTTGTATAATGTCGTTCTTCATATTTAAATAATACAACGTTCTAAATAGGATTTGGTGTCGTTAATGTAGCAATTTAAACGCAAAAAAAGTGCCACTTTTTAAAGTGGCACTTTTTAAGGTTCATATAAATTTTTGGATTCGTTGCAATCCAGCATTCAATCTTCGATGATAGGTTCTAAGTGATATAAAATCTAACTCAGCACACGTTTCTTCCCTGCTCATCAAGTTTATGTACTTGTTAATTAATATTGTTCTTATTTCACGAAGTTTCTTTGATTTTTTGCAGCGTTCTTCGTCTAACCCTGCTTTATCTAATATTGATAGTAGGTCGTCGTCCATAATTCATCTTCCTTTTTACCAGAGTAAAAAAACAATTACTGCTAGTTGTATTAGATTTACTCCTAGCAGTAACTTAATAATTGTTGCTAATTGATAACACGCAACGTCCTCTTCTAACCTCGACTTCTTAGTAAAGTTCATTGTAATTATCCCCTATTCATTTATTATTTTATTATGCTCAGTTCTACCGCTGCAATTAATATACCTATTCCACCTGTTATTAATGCACCTATTGCAGTTCTCCAGAGCCATTTTGTTCTTTCTTTCATTTCCAAGATGTCTTCCTTATTTTTCATAGCTGTTGCATACGCTTTTTCCGCTTTGTCACTTGTACTAGCAAGCATATCCATTTTTGTTTCGATGGTTATTAACCTATCTAAAACTTCCCTTTCAAATTGTTCTTCCATTATACTTGCCCTCCTGTGTTTTCTTTTTTAGCAAAATAAAACGTTAATATCATTGTTACTAACGGTATAAATTGCTCTGATGTTACCTTATTCAGAAACCATCCTGCTATTAAGCCTGAAACCATAAGTATTGTTATTATGCTTTTTAAATCAATTAGTTTGGCTAATTTGTTTTTAAATTCTCCCATAATAATCACCCCCTAACTGTTACAGTTTGTTTTTCACCATCCCATTCTACGGTTAACCCTATATCCCTTAATGGAGCAATAGGGATTCGAGTACGACCATTTTCTATGTCTGGTGCTATTTCTAACTCTTTTGTAACCCCATTCACGGTATAGGTCTTTTTGCCTATTGTAAAAACTAGCTCTCCGACATTTGTGTCGGCGACCTCATTTTTGGTAGGGACATTTGTGTCCTTAACATACGCTATACCTAATTGTTCTAATATACCTTTAGCATCGCACTCAGCACACTTTTGTCTGAAACTATCGTTTTTTAGCTTTTCACATTCTTCTTTGTTAGTGTAGAATCCGTGTTCTATTAGTACTGCTGGCATCTCTGTGTCTCGTAACACTTGAAAATTACCTACTTTTATACCTCTGTCTTTTAACCCTAAATCTTGGCTGTATTTGTGGATTCTCTTTGCCAACTCTTCTGCTTGGCCGCCTTTGGCTATAACGTATATTTCCCAACCACTTGCATCAGTCCATTCTTCTTTATGGGCGTTTGCGTGTATTGATACAAAATAATCGCATTTGTAAAAGTTAGCAACATCACATCTAACTGATAATGATACATCTGCATCTCCTATTGCTGATTCTATTACTTCTACATTGTGGCGTTCTAATATTGCTTTTATTCTTCTTCCTACATCACGATTGAACTCATATTCTAGCAGAGTACCATCAGGGCTTCTTTTTCCTGCTGTACTTGCACCGTGGCCGTAGTCTAAACATACTGTTGGCATCTTTTCTTCCTCCTTCAAATACACTAAAAGCCAACTCACATTTGCACGAGTTGACTTTTTATATACTTTTGCACCTTTTTGTAGGTGACAACTGCCACCACCATCTAAATTGACTGCAAATTTACATTTTTCGGAAATTAAGGCTTGCGACAATTCGTTTAGAGCCATTTTCTTTTCTGATGAATATAGAATTACCTCTGAATCGTTAAAACCTAAAACTGACCTATAATGCGTTCCATCTACGTACTCTGAATGCTTATTACCCCACTCAATATATTTTGCACCGTTTTTTACTAAAACAGGGCTTCCAGCAACAAAATCACGCACCGTTTTGTCACTTTTTGTGCAAAATGTTACTTCTGCATCGTTTTTTATACCTATTCCTTCATCAGAAAACAAATATCCACTATCTACGCCTTCATCTTTCAAGTGGGTTATATTAGTCCCTGTTGCTGTATCATACAATGCTAAATTAATCATATAATCTGGCTTATATTTATTGTAAATTTGGGTGGCTGTCATACCACCCTTAATATTTACAATATCTAGCTTTTTAATATCCTTTTTAGGTATCTTTATTACCATATTATTCACCTATTTCTTCGTGCTTGCAGTCTTCTCCTATGCACATATGTGTTTCTTCTGCTTTTAGATATCTGCCATCCATTTTTAGTATGTCATCCATACCTGCACCAAAGAACTCATCCATATTTCTGTAATATTTGTTTAGGTCTTCTTCATTGTCACAAGTCAAAATCTTGTTGAAAGCATCTCTTTGCTCGATAGCTGTAAAATCTTCTCTGCCTTCTAGTCTTTTTAGTCCATCCAAAATAATTGCATCATAAACAGCTCTTCTCATATAAATCACTCCTTTTATTTTATTAAAAAAGAGTTAGCCATTAGCCAACTCTTCTTTTAATTTTTGTCTTAATTCTTCTTTCTTAGTTATAACTTCTTGAATAGATTTGTATGGTGTTGTTTTTGTTAGAACATACAAATCTTCTGTTGCACGATTTATTGTTAAATCTAGTACTTCTAATTCTTTTAATATTTTTTCTTCTTCAGTCATAGCAAATTCAGGTTTTAATCCTAAATTAATTACTTTTCCCATATTATACTTATAATTGTATTTCACTAAGTCAAATTCTTGTTCTTCAATAACTTTAATAGAAAAAGCTTCTTGGTCATTAGGATTATTAATTGATATTATATTATTTTTTTCATCTACTCCAATTATCATACTCTTACCTCCTTTGCGTAGTATTTTTCTCCGTACAAATTATTATCATATACTAACTCGTAAAAACCATTTTTCATTATGGTGTCGACTTCTATATCATTTATAGAATTTGTAGAAAATTGAGAATAATAATTAAGTTCTCCATAGCCTTCTTCTGTTAAAATACTCGCATACATATATCGGTTGCTATAACTACTAGTAGTACCTGCAAGAAACACGGCTAGTACTGTGTCATCTATTAATACCTTCATTTTTGGCGTATACATATAACTGTATTTTGATATAATTGATTCATCAAATATTAAGTTTAATTCTTTGTCATATGTTTTGCTAATAAGTGCTTTGCTCGTAGAATTTGGGTCGCTGCCTATTATAAAAACTAATATATTGCCATTTTTAAGTTTAACCATATTTGTATAATCACCAGCTGAAAAAGCTGTTACTGCTTGCTTTAGAGGCAAACCATTTATATTATATAAATATAAACTTTTATTTGCCAAAATAAGGAATTTATCATCATCTACATCTATTATTTCTAGATAAGAACTTGTACCTGAACTTATTTCTGTTTCTCCAAGAACGGAATTGCCTAATGTATCATATATTTTGAAACACGTACGAGAATTGCCACTATCGGCATACAGAACAACAATATTGCCATTTTTAAGTTGGTGCGTTCTAGTATAGTCGTTTATTTGTGAACTTTTTTTAACAATGACTTCAGGCACTACAACATCGCCATTTTCATTGCATATAACCATACTACAACGAACATCAGAACTACTTACATACTTCCTGTAAGATATAACAAAACCACCATCTTCAAGCGGAGAACAATAAGGTTGACCACCATATGTAGATTCTACAACAGTTGTTGATTTTATAGTTGTTAATCCATCTGCTGATATTATCATAAAAGATGCTTCATCACTTTTATTGCTTTCGCAAAAAGAAACAACTATATTTCCATTTTTTATTTTACAAATATAAATACCACTCGTTGAACCTGAATAAAGACTTCTATGTTTAATTACTTTTAAATCTCTACTAAGAATAGTACTATATATCGTACTGCCACCTTGATTATATACGCAAAATATATTACCATTATTCAATTCAATAGAATTAGGGTCACTATATACATTGCTAGTATTAATTTGTGTTGATGGAATTATTTTATTATCATTCCATATCTCTAATCTTGTGCCTTTTTTAGGAATAGGCAAGCCTTCAATATTATAATTTCTATTATATGAATTTTCACCTTTTAATTCGTCTGTATAAGCTGATAAAACATTATACTGTGCATTTATATCTATACGTTCATCAACTCTTTCAAATTCTTGCGTAATTACTTTGTTTTGTACTGCGTTCTCGCTTTCTTCACTTAACTTGTCATCTACTACAACTTCCAACTCCGTATAGTCAATTTTTATTCTCTTATTTAACTTATCCAACTCTGCTTGAACTGTTGTAGCACCTTCTTCTGACATTGCACCTATGTTGCTTGCAGCGTTTTGCTCAGCCAATTCGTCTACTAACTTATTATGTGCCTCTTTAATATCCTCGCCTGCTTTATCAAAGGTAGCTTTCAAATCTTTAGCATTACCTTGAACACTATCAGGCAATTTAGATATGTTTAATACGTCTGTTGTCATTTTGGAAAATCCCATTTTGTATTGCTCCTTTCTGTTTTTTATATAAGAAAAGAGAGTCTGTTTAGACTCTCTATTTCTTCAATTTTGGTAGCTGGTTTGCTTGGTTTAATGATTTCGGAAGTGTATTTGTAGTTTTAGTATTTTTTTCTTTTATTATGCTTTCCCATCTAGTCAAACCATACTTTTTAATAGCGTTTTCTAGTTCTTCATTAGAAGTATAATCATTTCCATCAGCATCTGCGGTTTTCTTTAGCATTATGTACTTGTAGAAATCCAAACCGCTATTTTGCAACTTCTGGATTTTTTTCTCATTATCTTCTAACTCATAACCATCTATTACTTTTGATTTTGCTATATTGTTTGCATAATCATATATGCCTTCTACAATTTTTACCTTTTGTTTATCTGTTAGATTTTTGTAATAACTGCTATTAAACAAACCTTCAAGGCCTTTTTTGGATAGCTCACCACGTGTTTTTGCATATGTGTCATATTGTTTAGCAGTTAGGTTTATTTTTTCGCCATCCTTTGTTAAACTCTTGCTTGCATAACTTGGAATTACGCTTGTTTCACCTGTTTTTTCATACAATTCAGTAAGTCCTTTTTCTACTACACCTTCTTTAATGTCTTTTAAGTAACCTGGTGAAGTAAAGTTCTGTACTATTCTGTTTATTACGCCATCTGTTAACTGTTCTTGACCAAATTGGTCTTTGTATGTAGGCAACATTTTTGAAACTCCAGGTATTTTTGCTGCTTGTTGTTGTATGAATCGTTGTGCCATTGCTGGGACAGCAATATTTTTGTCAACGTATGTTGTTCTTCTTACAGGGTCTATACTTCTTGCAATTTGTCCTAACAATGTAGGATTATATTGTCCTAAGTAATTTGTTAGTGTTTTTGCTACTATGTTTCCTATTGCATCATCTTCGCCCATTGTTTTTAACGTATCATTTATACCTTGTAACATTGACATTTCAACCACAGGTTCTGTAATATTCTTTAATGCATTCAAATAAGCAGTTTCATCGCCACTATTGATACTATTGTATAGTTCTACACCTATAAACAACGGTATTGATGATGGTGCAGTCCAATCTATTGTATAAGATTTTCCATCCACATTTAATGAATAGTTTTGATATCCTTTTAGTTCTTTTAGTGCTTGTTCTTTGTCTTTGTCTTTTTCTTCTTCTCCACCGTTAACAAGCCCCATACTTGCTAAGAAGAAACCTAAACCTGCTATTGCCGTTCCTGTTGTACCTGCTGCAATTTTATCAATTGCTTGTGCTGCTGTTACTTTGCCATTTCTAACATTGAATACTGCGTCTTTTATTCCGTTTAATAAACCTGCTGGAGAATATTCAATACCTCTTTTTACAATGTTTATTGGGGTCTTTGTAAATGGCATTATACCTTCTGCTCCAAGATATGCTAAATTATAGCCAAGTTTTGCTGCACCAGAGCTTTGATTTGCCGAATTTAACAGCTTGCGTTTACCTCTACTTATCATAGAAGCAACTATACTAGCATCTCTGTATGTAGCTTTTTGAGCTTCATTTATAGCATAACTTCTTATTTCATTTACTTTTCTTACTGTTTCAGGTGAATTTTCTCTTAATTGCTCTATTGTTATACCTCTTGCTTTTAATGCTCCTGCAAACGCTCTCTTGTATCTGAACTTCAAGAATAACTTATCTTCTTGCTCAAGTAAATTAAAATTGCCTTTTCTTGCAAATTCTAACGCTTTGGTAGAATATATTTGACGTTTTTCTTGTATTCCAGCTTTGATATCGTATTTGCTTTCACCTCTTATGGTTTCTTGGTTGTTATCAAAGTCGTTTTCAGCATATTTTAGCAATTTAGAGTCCTTTTTCATTAGTGTTGCTTTTGTTCGTTGGTCTTTAGGTATAAACAGCTCGCCTACTTGTGCTAATTTGTTCTTGATTTCAACTGCTGGAACAAACACAGCATTACCAACAATATTTCTTATGTGTGTTCTTGGATTTCCTAACATTGATAAGTATCTCCAAGAGTTTAATTTTTCTTGCCAAGTAGCAGGTATTTGGCTTGCAATATACTCTTGAATCTGCTCAACTGCTTTATCCATTTGCTTTTGTGTTTCAGAATTTAACAAGTTATCTGCCAATTCTTCTGGGATTTGTATGTTTTCAAAATCATCAAATTTTTGCATCAAATCTTGATTTATCTTTTGAACACTACGTTCTAATGCATATAATCTTCCATCAGGAGTCATCTTTCTTAGCAATGTAGCTGACTGCAAGTTTCTACCTATTTCAGTATATTCTTGCACTAAATCAGATGCCATCTTCATAACTAGTCTTGTATCTTTGTTTTCTACTGCTAAATTGTAAATTGTTTGACCTAATGCAAGCTCGTCTTTGTCTACTGCTTTGCCACGCTTCATCAATTCGTCCCAATGTTTGACTGCATCTTCAAAACCATTGTCTTTGATATAGTTTTCTGCATAGTTTAATGACCTTTTGTCTCTTATTACTTCGTGCATAAAGTTACCATTGTCTATCTCTTTTTGTATTAAATTTACGTGTTCTGGTATATCTTTATGTTTCTTTTGTAATGTTTGAGCATATCTTGACAATGCACGTGCATTGCTTGTGTTGTCTTCTTTTGCGTTTACGCTATATCGTATATCTGCGTTTCTTGTTGGATTTGTGTTGTCTACGTTTTTGATTTGGTTTGATTCAAACGCAACATATACATTAGTCAATGGATTAGTAGATGTATCGTGGTCTCCCCATCCATCGTAAGTATTAAGGAATATTGCACCGTCTTTGCCATTTTCTTTTGCTTCAATTATTAAATCATAATAAGAAACATCTCTATATCCTTGGCCTTCAAAATCTTTAATAAGAGGATTTTTAAGATTCAAATATACTTCTTTTTGATTTTCAGAATTTGTTCTAGCATTGTCTGTATCATATGCATAATCTAATTCAGCATCTTCATAGGCCTCATATGCTCTATAATACTTATCCCACGCTTCGTTTGTTCTTACTCTTTCAGCGATTTCTTTTAATCTTTTATATTCCTTTTCTAACTCAACAATACGTTTTGGCCTTGACCATTGGCTATATTGTTCTGCAAGCGTTTTTGTGCTTGTAAAGAAAAATCCTTCCATAGCACTTGCAGCTTTTGTTGTTTCACCTAATCTTGATTTATCAAAAACGTTTATTTCATCTGCTGTTCCGTGATATACAACTTGCAAATTTCCATCTTCATCTCTAACCTTACTATCCTTAAAAAACTCTTGCTGCTCTTTTGATAATGTTCTACCTTCACTATCATTTAGACTAAATCTGATATCTGGATTAGATGTTGGTTTAGTGTTACTTACGTCTTTTATTTGATTTGGCTCTTGCACAATATAATACCCTTGTTTAGGCACATATTTAAATTCGCCTTCTTTTGCATTGAGATATACTTTCATCTCTCGATTTCCATAGTTTTCAGGAGTGATAGAAAAATAGAAACCTTGGCCATATTTTTTACCGTGTCTTGCACTTGCATTTTTATCAAAAGTGTAAAATTCTGAATCTGTTTTATGATATACAGGTATTAATCTACCTCGTATATCTCTTACAGCTGAATCTTTATAAAATTCAACTTGTTCTTTTGTTAATTTGTTACCTTCAGCATCCTCATAAATCTTTGTAGTATCATACTGTGGTTTATAGCCTAATTGTTTCTCTATAAAGACATCAGCCACTTCTCTTGGTATAAAAGCACTACCTCTTTGCAATGCTCCTACTAAATAATCTGTGCTAACATCTTCATAACCATTTGCTTTATATATTTTTACTAAGTCTTTAATTTGTTTGTCTGTTAAGTTATTAGCAACTAGGCTTCCGTTTGTTCTTAATTCCATAGAATTTTCTTCTAAGTAATTCTTAACATCAGTTTCTGGCAACGAAAAAGAAACCTTGCTAGGTTTCTTAATTTGTTCTTGTATCTTGCCTTCTATTTCACTCACTCTAGCATAGTAGTTATCAAAGTCTTCATCTGTGTTTAATCTACCTTTAAATTCTTGGTCTGCGAGTTTTGTTGCAACAGAATATATATCATCTTCTTTTACGTCCTTACCATTAGCTTTTACAATTAAATTATTTACTGCATTATTTATCATTTTTTCTTCTGCTACATTTTTATCTGTTGTTTTATAAATTTTTGCATATTGTCCTTCATCACCATTTATCCAAGCAACACTATCTAACGCAACTTTTCTTGAATGTACTTTGCTTGGGTCTGAACCAGCATAATCAAGTGCTTGTTGATATGATGTAGAAACAAAAACACCATTTTTAATTGGATATGAACTATACACCGTAATATTGCCTCTCTTTAATGCTTTTTCAGCATCTTCTCTGCTAAAATCTCCCCAATAAAAACTTTCGTCATCTTGCATTGCTTCTTCCCAGGTTTTTATATCTTCTGGGTTTCTAATCCAAACATAATTACTTCCTTCTGGTGCAGGATTTGTTTCTTGTATAATTTCAAATTGTTTTTGCTTATTTTCTGGCAATGAAAAAGCAGGCTCTCTGCCTGCTACTTTGTTATCAGTTTGCTCATTTCCTCTTGATTGTTCTAATGCTTTACGATACATATTCTCTATTCTTAGCAATTCTTTTTCTTGTGATGTACCTACTAATTTAGTTTTCATATCGCTCAACCAATTTAGAATCTTTTGTGCCAATGTCCTGTTTTCTCTTGCAAGTCTGTCTATTTTTTCTTGGCTGTCAAATAAATTCTCTTCAACAAACATTGAAACCATTTCACTATTTATTTCTTGGTCGCTATATCCTCTTTGGCGTAAGTTTTCTTTGAATTGTGCTACATTATCGTAACCTTGAGAATTAATATAATCATAGAATATGTTGCTATCTAAAATTGTATTTGCAAAATCATTGTACACTTTTGTGTTTTCTAAGTGATGTGTTAATTCGTGGCCTAAGATTTTTTCAACTTGCCTTTTTGAATCTTTATTAATCCATAAAGTTCCGTCTTTGTAAAATCCATTTGCATTTATTGCACGTGAATCAACTCCTGCTGGAACATTTTTCGAGTCATAAAACTTCAAATTTGAACCACTTTGTAACATTTTGTGTAAATCTGTCGCTTTTTTAACGTCAAAATCGCTCATTCCCACTATTTTAGCACTATTGACGGTTTCTTGGATTTTCTGTGTCGGCAATACAGTTTCATTACTAGGGGCTTGAAAATCGTTTGTAGGCGATTCTGGAGCGACGTTTTTTTCAACTTCTGCATTTTTTACAACGTTTTCTTGTTTTGTTGGGTCAATTATCACTTGTCTTGCATTTACAGGTGAATAATTACCATTTTGAACATTATTTTCACTTGGTGCAACGTAATTTTTTGAATCTACTGCAACACCATTTTCATCTACATATATTTTTCCGCCTTCTGGCAACCCTGCACGTGGTTTTATATTTTTTGTGCTTATGTTTGTATCAACTTCTGCTGGTTGATATTTGCTATACGGTGAAAGTTTTTTGTATGTTTCCATAGCTTTTTGTGTTTGATATGCTGTTTGCAAATCTTTTACATCTTGCTCTAGTTGTTTTTGTTCTGCTTTTGCTGTCATAGTATCGTTTATTTTATTTGTTACAATGTTACCTGCAACATTTCCGCCACCAGCTATTGCTGATACCTTTAATGCACCTAAACCAGATTCTTTTATTCTCTCCCTATCTTGTGCTTCTGTAGCCTGTCTTTCTATACCTGATACATCAGCAGCTTTCTTTTCAGTCTCAATTGATACTTTCTCTTGTGCCATTTCTTCTAATGGTTCTGTTACTAGATTTAATCCATATGCTTTTGCGGCTGCTAACAAACGATTTTGAGCTACTTTTTTTGTTGCAGTTGTTGCACCTTTTGTCCCCAACTTGCCAATTCCTAAAGAAATTAAATCTACAATAGCTCCTCCGCCCTCGATAAGTGAATTAATTATCGCTTCATCGCCTGATAATTCTAATGCCACATCATTTGGCACTCCCATATCAAGCAATGTTTTATACGCATTACCTGCCATAACATCATAACTATACTTAGCAGTACCAGCAACGTAGCCACCTCTAGCACCCCATAAAGCACCTGTTGTAGCACCAGCAATTGCTCCAGGGGCAGCACCAACACCACCAGCAGCCGCACCTGTTGCAGCACCAATACCAGCACCTGTTGCAGCACCTGCACCTGCACCTGCCGCTGCACCACCTAAACCATATGTTAACTGTCCACCTAATTGTGGCAGATATTGTGCAAAGTCTTTTGTAAAAGCATTTCCTTTGCCTATTCTATCATTGTTAGCTTCATAATCTTCTCTTGCTTTTGTGGCCGCTTGAGCTTTAGCTAATGATTCCGCATCTTGTTTGCTACGATATTCAGCCCACGCTTGATTTTCTTCTATTCCTAAATCTCCATATTTTATATTTGCTCCCATAGTCTTGAATGGGTCTACTATTTTTTCTCCAAATGAAAGATTATCCCATCTTTCTTGTTCTTGCTGTTTTGCTGCCTGTTCTTGAGCAAATTCATTTTTGATTAATTGTTGTGTGTTCTCTCTGCTTTGTTTAACTTGCATTCTTCTGATAGCATCATCAGGAGTTATACTTGCAGTTTGTTTAGCAGTTGGCAACGTGTTTTCTGTAACAAAAAAGCTTTTATTTCTTTGATTTGTTTGATTAACAAAAAAATCTTTATTTCTCTCCATTAGTTACCGCTCCTTTATTTTAAGTAATAACTTGCCACCCTTGAAATTTCAGATTCGCTAATGCCTAAGCCTCGCAAGAAATCTTTAACTTCTTGGTCTGACATATCGCTATCTAATGCTCTGGCTATAATTAAGTCTAAGTAAGAATTTCTGCTTATATTAGGATTTATCATATAGCCACCGTTTCCATCATCAACAATAAC
>JAZRCB010000019.1:0-20662 GCA_045635365.1 Candidatus Onthomorpha sp. | reverse complement strand
TAAACACTTTTTCTTAATAAAAAACACCTCATCTCCTCAAAAAAATTGACAAAAATCAAGAGTAATTTTGCTGAAACGAAGATAGAATTTCACCAAACGCTGATTAATTTTCACCAGACGCCGTTTAAAAAAAATTAAACGGCGTTTAATTTCAAAAAAACAGCGTTTTATTTTGCCAAAATCAAGAGAAAAAACAGCCTTTTTTGGCTTAAAAATGGCTTAAATAAGGGCTAAAAAATATTAAACCATTGATTAACAAGATTTTGCTTAACTCTAAATGTTTAAGGAATTTGCAAATGAAAAAATCAAAGCTCAAAATTTCGTAGTATTTCAGGCTTTGATTTTAATTAAAAAATGTTAAAAAATTTGAAAAACTTATTTATTTATTTTAAGAACAAACGTATAGGGAAATGGTCGCTTGCTCCGCCTTGGTAATTCATTCCTTTATAGGTTGGAAGTGGTTGAATAAGGCGATTATGTTTGTCTTTATCGATAAGAAATTCGGGACGGAATATCATTTCTTCTTCTTTATTTTCAAGCTCTATATGATTTAGAAATGGTTTTGATACAATGAATTGGTCAAAACTGCAATATTGTCCGTTGTAAACATAGGAGCCTCTTTTGTTTTTGTTGTTTCTCATAAGGTTTACAAGGAATGGGTCGGGGTTATTGCGATGTGCCATTGTATTGAATCCATCTTTAACTGATGTATCCCAAGGTTCGTCGTTCAAGTCTCCCATTATGATGAAATTTTCTTCGCCTTTTGCTTTCAATTCTTCTATATGCTGATAAACCATTGAAAATATTTTTGTTCTCAATGCTTTTTTTATGTTGTGTTCTCGGCGTGAGGGTGCGTGAATGACGTAAATGTTTAGTTTTATATCTTGTAACATTCCTTGCACATAGAGAACATCTCTTGTTTTTTCTTCAGTTGCTTCGGTTTCTGCTACTAATTTGCAGTGGGAAAGGGGTGAGAATGTTTCATTGTAAAGAAGTGCTACATCTATTCCTCTTATGTCTTCCGAAGGATAGTGAATGTATTTGTAGTTGCCTTTTCTTAATGGGCTGTCTTTACATAAATCGTATAAGACTTTGTCGTTTTCTATTTCGCAAAGTCCTATTATTGATGGCATATTGCCTTTTCCTGCTGCTATATATGTTTTTGCAAGAAGATTTTTCTTGCTATTGTAGCGAGAAAAGCTCCAACGCTTTTTCCCTTCTACTGTAAAGTCTGCATCAAGTGCTATACTGTCTTTTGTGGGGTAGAAAAAGTTTTCACAATTATGGAATACAATGATGCTTTGTTGTGCCATTACCATATTAGGTATAAGGCTCAACAACATTGCTAAACGTTTTGTGCGTCCGTTTGATTTTGTTTTTTGCTTCATTGTATGTTTGAATAAAGAAAAACCCACAAAACCTTTCTTGGGTTTCGTGGGTTTGTAATCTATTGAGTGTATTAACCTTTGTAGAAAGGCATTTTTACTACTATTGCTTTTAATAGTTTTTCTCTTACTTTGATGAAGATTTCTGTATCTTTTTTGCTAAATGCTGTTGCAACGTGTGCTGTTCCGATTGCTACTCCACAAGATGGTGATTGAGTTCCTGAACAAACTTTTCCTATTACATTGCCTTCGCTATCGCATACTTCGTAGCCTTGACGTGGAATTCCTTTGTCTATCATTTGGAATCCAACTAATTTTTTGCTTACTCCGTTTGCTTTTTGTTCTTCAAGTCTTGCTCTGTCTATGAAATCGTTTCCATCAACGAATTTTGTAAGCCAGTTTAATCCTGCTTCGATTGGAGATGTTTCGTCATCTATTTCGTGTCCGTAAAGGCAGAATCCCATTTCTAGACGTAATGTGTCACGGCATCCTAAACCTGCTGGCATTATTCCGAATTCTTTTCCTGCTTCAAACACTGCATCCCAAATTTTGTCTGCATATTGTTTGTCAAAATAGATTTCACATCCACCTGCTCCTGTGTATCCTGTTGTAGAAAGAAGTACGTTTTCAATTCCTGCAAAAGTTAAGAATTTGAAAGTGTAATATTCCATATCTTCAATAGGAGTATCAGTTAATTTTTGCATAGCTTTTAAAGCTAATGGTCCTTGTACTGCTAATTGTCCGTAGCTTTCGCTTTCGTTTGTAAAGTCTTTTCCTAATACTAAGCCCATTTCTTCTGCTATTTTGCTCATCCAAGCCCAGTCTTTGTCAATATTAGCAGCGTTAGGTACCATGAAATATTCTTCTTTTGATACTTGGTAAACTAACATATCATCTACGATACCACCTTTTCCGTTTGGAAGAACTGTGTAAAGTACTTTACCATCAAAAAGTGTAGCTATGTCGTTTGAAGTGCAACGTTGTACAAATTCAAATGCTTTTGGGCCTTTTGCTCTGAATTCTCCCATGTGAGAAACGTCAAAAACGCCAACTGCATTTCTTACATTATTGTGTTCTACTACCAATCCTTCGTATGAAATCGGCATATTGTAACCAGCGAATTCAGCCATTTTGGCTCCTAATTCGATGTGTTTTTGTGTAAATGGTGTGTTTTTCATTTCTGTATTTTATTTAAATATGAATAATCTTTACTTTAAATTTTCTTTGCAAAGTTAAAAAATAGTTTTTGTCTAATCAAATTTTTTTAAAACCAAGTTTTCTCCGTCCCAAACTGCATAGTGTCCGCTCTTGTCCCAATGTCCAAGATTTATATAGCGTGAAGAGTTTGTTAATGCTTTGTCGCAAACCAAATGTCTATGTCCAAAAACAAAGAAATCTATGTTTTCTTTTTCTAATGTTTTGATGCAATATTTATAGATTGGCTCTTGTTCTCCTAAGTCGTTTTTGTCGTCTTCGGAATGTGAGGCACGAGAACTTTTGCTCCAAGATTGTGCTAACGGAATCGCCCAACGTGGATGTAAACTTGCAAATGCTTTAATGCAAATTTTATTTTTGAAAATGGTATTTATGAATTTGTATTTTTTATCTTTGGAATCTAATCCATCTCCATGTCCTATCATAAATGTCTTTCCATAAAGTGAAAGGGTTTCTTTTTGATGATGAACTATAATTCCTAATTCGTCTTGAAAATAATCTCTTATCCAAAGGTCATGATTACCACAAAAGAAATGTATTTTCACACCTGAGTCTGCTATATCGGCAAGTGTTCCAAGAAATCTTACAAAGCCTTTTGGTACTACGTTTTTGTATTCAAACCAAAAGTCAAATATATCTCCTAAAAGATAGATTTCTTCTGCGTCTTTAGAAACATATTTTAGCCATTCAACGATTTTCTTTTCTCTTAAACGAGAATGTTCTTTTGAAACGTTGCCTAAGTGAAAGTCTGACGCAAAGTATATTTTATTTCTCTCCAATTCCATTTCCTTTTAGTGCTTTTTCTTTTTCTGTAACGAAGTTTCTAAGTGTTAAAGTATGTTGATTGTTTGGTAGTGTTTGTTCTAAATCTGATAATACTTTTTTGTGCATATCAAGACTTTGACGATGGTCAAATAAAGGTATGCCGTCAAATGTTCTATATAAGGCTATGAGTGTTGTTAGCGAGCCTTTGTTTTTTTCTATGTAGTCTGCTGAGATTTTCTCTTGATATTGCTTCATTTGCATAAACTTTTCAAGTATAGATGTTTTGACAGAATCAAGTTTTGTTGTATCTGCTTTTGATAGCTCTTCGCTCATGCTTTTTAAAGAAAGGCGTATATTGTAGTTTTCTTTGTTTAGTTCTTTCAATAGTTCGGATTCGTGAGAGCCTTCTATGGTATATGTTCCTGCAAAGTTGTTCGCATTGGCTTTTAAGGTGATTTGCTCTCCTATTGCAGGACATATTACTATGTATTCATTGCCTAAGGATAGGGAATAAAGGGTTGGCTCTTTCATTTCTATGCTTTTAGAGAATTTCCCTTTCTCATCTATAAGCAATGTGTCGTTTTGAGAAAATCCACTTTTGCCTACTTCACTTAATAGCAAGTAAGATTCTGTTGTATTTTGTATTGTTCCAGATAAATTAAAGAAATCGTTTTTTAATTCTTTGTTTTGGTCGCACGAAACAAAGAAAGAAAAAATTAAAACAAAGAAACAATTAGCGATTATTTTATTCATATTTTCCATTCTTTTATTTTGCTCTTTTGATTAAGTCTGCTATTGTTAAAGCTGCCATAGCCTCTACCACTACTCTTGCTCTGAAAACTTGACAACAGTCATGTCTTCCGTTGTTTTCTATTTCCGTGATTTCGCCTTGTGGATTGATTGCTCTTATCGTGCGAATTGAAGCAATGGGTTTAAAGCCTATATGAATGACCACGTCCATGCCATTAGAAATTCCTCCTTGTATTCCTCCCGAATGATTGGTTTGTGTAGTAAAGTCAGTATTCCAATGATCAATATCTTCACTACCAAAGCGTTTGCAAGATTCCAATCCATCTCCTATTTCAAAACTTTTTGCAGAGGGAATACTCATCATTGCTTGTGCAAGAAGGGCTGAGAGTTTATCAAAGATTGGCTCTCCAAGTCCTTTTGGTGTGTTTTTTATTGTGCATTTTATCACACCTCCTAAGCTATCGCCTGCTTCGTGGGCTTGTTTTAGTGCTTCTTCTACTTCTTCTCTTTGAGTAATGTAGTTATATCTTCCTATGCTTTCAATTTCTGATTCTATATTTATGTCAAATTGAGAAAGGAATTGTTTTGCCAAACTACCGCCTACAACTCTGCAAACGGTTTCTCTTGCAGATGCTCTTCCTCCTCCCGAAGAAGAATTGATGCCATATTTACAAAAATATGTATAATCGGCATGTGAGGGACGGAAAAGAGTTTTTAGATTATCGTAATCTTGTTTTTTTATATTTTTATTTTCAATTACAAAAGAAATTGGCGTACCTAAGGAAATATCGTTTTCAATTCCAGAAAGAAATCTTACTTTGTCTTCTTCTACTCGTGGAGTGGAGTAAGGAGATGAGGATTTTCTTCTTTCTAACTCGCTTTCCAACAGAGCGTAATCTATTTTTATGTTTGCAGGAAAGCCTTCTATTATTCCACCAAGGCAAGTGCTATGACTCTCTCCAAAAGTTGTTAAACTAAAGCTTTTTCCAAAGGTATTATTGCTCATTATTTGTAATTTTATCCTTGTTTCGAGTGCAAAGTTATCGATAAATACGTAGAATAACCGAATAAAACAGCGTTTTTTTTTCTTTAAATGGAATAAACTTAGTAAATTTGCAGATTATTTAGTGAAAAAAATAGAAAAATAATATAAAACTCAAAGTAATGACAGCAAAAGAAGTTATTAAAAGAGAAGATGTTGTAATCAAATTTGTCGGAGATTCTGGCGATGGAATGCAACTTACAGGTACACTTTTCTCTGATACTTCTGCGTTAGACGGTAATGACATTGCGACATTCCCAGACTATCCAGCAGAAATTAGAGCTCCACATAACACAGTGGCAGGTGTATCAGGATTTCAAGTACACATAGGTAAAAAAATCTATAGTTCAGGGGATAAAGCTGACGTTTTAGTAGCTATGAACCCTGCTTCATTGAAAGCTAATTTAAAATGGGCAAAAGTAGGTGGAATAATTATAGTTGATGCTGATACTTTTGAAGATGAAGCTATCGAAAAAGCAGGCTATACTTCTAACCCACTTGAAGATGATTCTTTATCAAATTACAGATTGATAAAAGCACCTATCACAAGTTTCACTATGGAAACTGTAAAAGACATTTTCGCTGATAGAAAATCTGCTTTGAAATGTAGAAATATGTTTGCCTTAGGTATGATTTTCTTCATTTTCGGAAAAGGTCTTGAACATACAGATTCTTATTTGGAAAAGAAATTTGCTAAAAAGCCAGAATTGGTTCAAGCAAACAAAGCAGTAGTAAGAGCAGGCTACAACTTCTGTGAAAATACAGACATTTTGGAAAGCCAAATGATAGTTGAGCAAGCTGTTATGCCAAAAGGAAAATATAGAAACATAACAGGAAACATTGCAACTGCATGGGGACTTCTTGCAGCTGCTGAAAAAGCTGGTCTTCCTTTGTTCTTAGGTTCTTATCCTATCACACCAGCAACTGATATCTTAATAGAATTAGCAAAACACAAATCATTAGGAGCAAGAGTATTTCAAGCAGAAGATGAAATCGCAGGTATCTGTTCTGCAATAGGAGCTTCATTTGCAGGAGCTATGGCTTGTACTTCTACTTCTGGTCCAGGACTTTCTTTAAAGAGTGAAGCAATTGGTCTTGCTGTTATGACAGAATTACCACTTGTGATTGTAGATGTTCAAAGAGGTGGTCCTTCAACAGGTTTACCTACAAAAACAGAACAATCTGACCTTACACAAGCTTTATTTGGAAGAAACGGAGAAGCACCTTGTATAGTTGTTGCAGCATCTTCGTCAGCTAATTGTTTCTATTGGGCATTTGAAGCAGCAAGATTGTCATTAGAAACAATGACTCCAACAATACTTTTAACAGATGGTTATCTTGGAAATGGTTCTCAATTATTCAGAATACCAAAAATGGCAGACCTTCCAAAAATCAACCCTCCTTTCGCAACACCTAACGATCCTAACTACGCACCTTACAACAGAGATGAAGAAACTCTTGTAAGACAATGGGCAGTTCCAGGAATGGACGGATTACGTCATAGAATTGGAGGTTTGGAAAAACTATCTGGAAAAGGAAGTGTTTCAACTGACAGTGCTAACCACGAACAAATGGTTAAGTACAGAAAAGAAAAAGTAGAAAGAGTAGCAAATCGTATCCCTAATCAAGAAGTAGAAGGAGCAGAAAATGCAGACTTATTAGTAGTAGGTTGGGGAGGAACAGAAGGAGCCTTACGTTGCGCAGTACAAGAACTACAAGCAGAAGGCAAGAGCATAGCATTTACTCAATTTAACCACATAATGCCTCTACCAAAGAATACAGAAGAATTGTTGAAACGCTACAAAAAAGTGGTAGTTTGTGAATTAAATATGGGACAATTTGTAAACTATTTAAGAATGAACTTCCAAGGTATGATGTTCCACCAATATAATAAGGTACAAGGCCTTCCTTTTGAAGTAAGTGAATTAAAAGAAGTGTTTAATCAAATTTTAGGAGAATAAGAAATGGCAATAGAACATTCAGCTGTCGAATTAACAAAAGCAGATTTTGCCAGTGATCAAATGGTAAAATGGTGTCCTGGTTGTGGAGACCACGGAATATTAGCATCAGTTTTGAACGTATTTCCTAAAATAGGATATAAAAAAGAAAGTTTCTGTATGGTATCGGGTATAGGTTGTTCAAGCCGTTTCCCATATTACGTTAATACATACGGATTCCACTCTATCCACGGTAGAGCAGCAGCAATTGCAACCGGAGTTAAGATTGCAAATCCTAAGTTATCAGTTTGGATAAACTCAGGAGACGGAGACGCAACTGCAATCGGAGGAAATCACTTCATACACTTTGTTAGAAGAAACATGGACGTAAACTACATATTGTTTAACAACCGTATCTATGGTCTAACAAAAGGACAATATTCTCCAACAACAAAACAAGGACAAATAACAAAAACATCTCCATTTGGAGTAATAGACTATCCTTTCAATCCAGGAGAATTAGTAATTGGAGCAAGAGGAACATTCTTTGCAAGAGCGATAGACAACCAACCTCAACAATTACAAAAAGTTTGTCTTCACATGGCAGAACATGATGGAGCAGCAGTAGTTGAAGTATTACAAAACTGCGTAATCTTTAACGATGGTGCACACAAAGAAGTAACAGACAAAGAAGTAAGAGACGACCGTCAATTATGGTTAGAACACGGAAAACCTATGATTTTTGGTAAAAACAAAGACAAAGGTATTGTGTTAAGAGGAACAACTCTTGAAGTAGTAACCATAGGCGAAAACGGAATAACAGAAGCTGACATTTTGGTTCACGATGAAACAACAGAAAACACAGGAATCCACATGATGTTAGCACAAATGCGTCCACCACAATTCCCAATGGCGTTCGGAGTTATCAGAGCTTACAAACAACCAACATACAACCAATTGTTTGAAAAACAAATGCAAGAAGCACAAGAAAATCCAAAGATTAAATGTGTAGATGATTTGTTGAACAGTGGTGAAACTTGGGAAATAGAATAGTTTGAGCGTTTTTTGCTTAAGCCCACGAGTGCATGCAGGTTTTTAAAAGCCTGCATGTTTTTTTTATTTATAGAATTTGCTATCTTGAAACGCCATTTTCATTCCATTATTTCTTTGAGAAAATCCATTTTCTCTAAGGAAAAATCTATTTTCTCAAAGAAATAATAATTTGAAACAAAGACTTAGTCTTTCCAAAACGTTGTTTCAATAATTTCATCAAAGGTTATCGTGTAACCAAACTTCGCAAATATGTTCTCAATCTGCACTTGTTCCTCAGGGGATAGCGGTTTTTTAGCATTTCTTCTGCGGTAAAATCCCGTTTGACCAAAGTATTCAACTAACTCATCCCTTATTTTCGCTACATCACTCACGAGAATATTTTCAAAAGCCTTCTTCATGCCGTATGCAATGCGGACTTTCTTGCAATCAACAAAGTATTTGCAATTTTTATCATTAAACTTTGCATGATTAACCACTTGCAATAAATCACTACATTCCTCTAATTTCGCCACTGCAATATGCCTTAAACACTTCTCTGCAAACGAACAATTATCGTTAAAGCACAACTTATAAGCCTTAGGCTTAGTAGAAAAATCAATATCCTTTACTTCCATATAATAATTATTTGTTTAATATTTCTGTTTATTCAATGACACTAAAAAAAGCATAAATGTTACAACAGAGAGGCTTTTTTTAGTGTCAATATTTAAAGCAAACACTTATTGTTATGAAAAAATATCTATTTCTATCCGTAATTGTGTGTTTTCTTTCGGCTTTTGTGGCATGTGAAGAGCCTGAGCCAATAGATGAAAACCAAACAACACAAAATCCAAATAGTAATAACAACAACGGAAACGGCGATGAGGTAGAGCCTTTTCTTTGTTTGCATACATTGCAAGGGCATTCTAATTCAGTAAGAAGCATAGGTTGGAGTCCCGATGGCAATTCTATTGTTTCGGCTTCAATAGATAATACGATAAAAGTATGGGACGCAAATAGCGGAGCAGAGATTAGAACAATAAATGGGCATTCTAACTTTGTAATTTATGCAGCTTTTTCTCCTAATCCTTATTCTAATGAAATTATTTCTACCTCTGGCGATAGGACAATCAAGATATGGAATGCAAATACCGGCGATTGCTTACAGACATTCACAGGACACACTCAAACAACTTGGCACGCTGTTTATAGCAATGACTATTCTCGCATACTATCTTCGGGAGACAATACAGCAAAAGTGTGGGAGGTGAAAACAGGTGAATGTTTGCTAACTCTGTCTGGGCATAATTCCACAGTAACTTCTGCTTGTTGGAATCCAGATGGAACACGTATTCTTTCCTCTTCGGGAGATAATAGAATGAAGATATGGGACGCTGTGAGCGGTGATTGTTTGCAAACGTTACATGTTCATAACGGTGGAGTAAACCATGCTTGCTACAATTCAGATGGCAGTCGCATTCTTTCGGTTTCAAATGATAGCACATTGAAAATAAGTGATGCAATCAGCGGACAATGTTTGCAAACTCTAATAGGCCATCAAGGTGTAGTACATCACGCAGAATATAGTCCAGACTACACTCGCATTCTTTCGGTTTCCGATGACAAAACCATAAAAGTTTGGGACGCTACAACAGGAGCTTGTCTTTACACTCTAACAGGCCACAACGGAACAATAGAACACGCAAGTTGGAGTCCCGATGGCACAAAAATTGCCTCTGCATCTTGGGACGGCACTGCTAAAATTTGGCAATTAAATGAGTAGATAAAGGGTCTATTTTTCTCTTTTTGCGTAAAAATTACACAAAATAGTTGTTTTACTCAATTATTCTTTATATCTTTGCGTCAAATTAACGCAATAAAGATATGAAAGAAAAGAATTATTGTTACAAATACCCACACCCTGCCGTTACTGCCGATTGTGTGATTTTCGGTTTTGATGGCGTTGGTATTAAAGTGCTGTTAATTCAGCGTGGAATTGAGCCTTACAAAGGTAAATGGGCTTTTCCGGGTGGTTTTATGAATATTGATGAAACTATTGAGGAGTGTGCGAAACGGGAATTAGAGGAAGAAACAGGCTTAAAGGCGAGTTCGGTGGAGCAATTCTATACTTTTACCGATGTAAATCGTGATCCACGCGAACGAGTGATTACCGTGGCTCATTACGCCTTGGTTCGATTAGAAGAAGTGAAAGGCGGAGATGATGCAAGGTCGGCTCAATGGTTTGCAATGAACGAAATCCCGAGTCTTGCTTTTGATCACGACAGAATTTTGCGTATAGCAGTTAATCGTTTGAAAGAAAGAATTTGTTTTGAGCCTATTGGATTTGAATTATTACCTGAAACCTTTACGATGAGTGCTTTACAAAATCTTTATGAAGCTATATTAGAAATGAAATTTGACCGAAGAAATTTCTATAATAAAATGCTTAAACTTGGTATTCTTTCAGAAGCGGAGGCTCGTCCAAAAGATGCTTCTCGCCGTACTCCAATTAAATATCGCTTTAATGAGAATAAGTATACGGAATTAAAACAAAAGGGATTTAGATTAGAATTTTAAAAATATTAGACTTATGTATAATAGAAGATTTACTCCTAACAAGATTATGAATCTTGAAGAAAATGAAATATTTGTATTTGGTAGTAATTTAAAAGGCCTTCATGGAGGAGGGGCTGCTCGTATTGCTTATCAAAAGTTTGGTGCTGAATGGGGAAATGGTGTTGGTATGCAAGGAAAATGCTATGCCATTCCAACAATGCACGGAGGGGTTGATGTGATTAAGCCTTACGTTGATGATTTTATTGAATATGCTTCACAACACAAGGAATATACTTTTTTAGTAACAAGAATTGGCTGTGGAATAGCTGGTTTTAAAGCCTCTGAAATTGCACCTTTGTTTGCTAAACTTATAGATGCTGAAAACGTTTTATTGCCTAATGATTTTGTTGCAGTAATCGAGAAAGAAGAAGAGTAAGAGATATATTGTTTAACTGATACAAAAAAAGCACGGAAATTTAATCCGTGCTTTTTGTTTCATGTTGTTTGGTTGTTATTATTTAACAACTGCAACTCTGTTCATGTAAGGACGACCCTTGAATGGTTGTTCAGTATCTCCCTTGTATTCAACTTTAAGTTTTTTAGCTTCAACACCTTGTTCTAACAATGCATTGTAAACTGCTTCTGCTCTTCTCTTAGATAATTGCATGTTGTATTCTGCACTACCTGTTTGTTCGTCAGCATAACCTGTAATTGTGAATACTCTGTCTTTTGCAGATGCTTTGATAGCTTCAGCCAAGAACTTGATGTTTTCCATGTTCTTGTCTGTGATTTTGCTGCTTCCTATTGTAAAGTAGATAGACAATGATTGAGTTGTAGAAGGTACTAGACTTTCTCTAAGTCTTTTTGCTTCAGCCAATGCATCTTCTTTTGCTTTTCTTTCTTTTGCAAGTTGATTTTTCAAATCACTGTTATCTTCTTGTCCTTGTTCAAGATCTTTGCGTGAAGCAGCCAAGTCTTGTTCCAAAGAAGATATTTTCTTTTTGTAAGGAGAGTAATCAACTACATAGAAGTTTCTTTCTGTTGGTAATTTGTAAGAAAGACCTGCCATTAATTCGTAGTTTGTTCCAAATACTCCTCCGTCAGTACTGATTAAACCAAAAGCTTCTTTTGTAAGGAATCCGCTTAAATCTAAATGAATAGATAAAGCATCGCAAAGTCTAAAACGGTTTGATAAACCAACAGTAGCTGCGAATTCATCATCCCAACCTGTTCCTACGTTTGCTGCTGCCCAACCAAATCCTCCTATTATCACAGCGTTGTATAATCTGTCTGATTTATAACCACAAATCCAGTTTGTAGCATTAACCATAACGTCTGTGTGTAAATAAGTGTAAGGAATTTTTTCTAATCCTTCTTCTTTTGGATTTAAGTTAAATCCTTGGAAAGCAACTCTTGCACCAAATACAGGAGAAGCCCATTTTCCAACTGCAACTTGAACTGCTGGTGTGATTTCACCACCAATTTTAAATAAGTTTAATGGTTCTTGCAAACGATTACCTTGGTCTGTGTGCCAAGCTTGAGCACCTCCAAGTACAGAGATTTCCCAATTGTCAACGAAACGATTTGTTTCGAAGCCTTTGTGTCTAAGTACTTTTTCTTGTTTTTCTTGTCCTATGGCAGAGAAAGACATTGCAAACACTGCCAAGCATAAAAATACTTTTTTCATTAATGATAATTTTTTTACTTATTTTTCTAGATTTTATTATTTCTTACGAATAAACTTAAAAAAAGTTCTGCAAAAATACGTTTTTTTTTGATAGCTAACAAGTTTTACCACCTATTTTTAACACAAAAACACTATTATTTATCTATCCAACTTGCATACATTGGATAAGAACTCGCTATTCTTTTTACAGTTCCTTCTAATCTGTCTTGTTCTATTTCTTTTACTTTCTTAGCTGGGCAACCAGCATATATCGAACCACTTTCGCAATGAGTTCCTTCTAAAACTACAGCTCCTGCTGCAATAATACAGTTGCTTTCAACAACACAACCGTCCATAACAATAGCTCCCATTCCTATAAGAACATTATCTTTTATAGTACAACCATGCACAATAGCATTATGAGCAATACTTACATCATTACCAATAACAGTAGGGTCTGTCTTATAAGTACAATGAACTATTGCACCATCTTGAACATTCACTCTATCTCCTATTATTATAGAATGTACATCTCCCCTAACTACAGCATTAAACCACACAGAACAATCCTTACCCATAACAACATCACCTACAACTGTTGCATTATCAGCAAGAAATATTCCTTCGCCAAATTTAGGTTCAACACCATTTACTTTTTTTATTAAAGCCATTTTTAATCAATTTAAACAATAAATACTTCTAAAATTTCTAACAATCCTTTCGGAATTATGTTCGCTTCTTGACATATAGCAGGCAAAAGAATTACCTCTGAAGCCTTAATAGGAACTTGATGTCCCATTGCTTCAACATAACCTTCTCCACTTGTGCAGAACAATACAACGAAACTATCTAAAGTTGAATAATCTTTCTTTAAACCTAAATTAATGCTTATTAAATTAGTTGTAAAGAAAGGCGTAGTAAGCAAATTAGATGTCTTGTTTAAGGTATAATCATAACCCGATTTTGCATGATGAGTATGATTCAAATCTAAAACCTTCAAAGCTTCCTCTATATGCAACTTTCTTCCATTACCATTTTCATCTTTTTTGTTCCAATCAAATAAACGATAAGTAGTATCAGAACTTTGTTGGATTTCAGCAACCAAAGAATTCTTACCTATAGCATGAACTCTACCAGCAGGGATAAAAAACAAATCACCCTTTTCAACTTTATCACAGTTCAAACACTCTGCAATACTTCCATCTTTTGTTTTGTTTATGACTTCGCTTTTAGTCATTTTCTTATTCCAACCGCTATAAATAATAGCGTCATCTTGATTATCCATAACATACCACATTTCTGTTTTTCCATTTGGACAACCATTATTTTGAGCGAAATCATCATCTGGATGAACCTGAACCGAAAGATTATCTTGTGCATCTATGATTTTAAAAAGCAAAGGAAAATATTCGCCAAATTCTTTATAATTTTCCTCACCTACAAGTTCATCTGCATACATTTCTATTAATTCAGGCAAAGTGCATTCTGTAAGAAAACCATTTTCAACTACAGTTTCTTGTCCTTCAATTGCAGAAAGCACCCACAATTCCCCACAATTAGGAAGTGGAGAATAATCAACGCCTAATAAATCTCTAATTTTATTTCCTCCCCAAGGCTTATTCTTAAAAAGGGGAAGGAATTTTAGTGGATATAAACCTTGTTCCATATTATTTAAAATTTGTGCAAATATAACAAAAACTAAAAAAAACTTGCATACAATGTAACAATTTTAGTAATTTTGTTGTCTATATAGAAAAGAAACAAATAAAAACAAGGAGGAAATATGAAAAGAAATCTTTTAAAAATCTTTTTTGCGGTATCTATCGCTCTTTTATCAACATTAGGTTTAAATGCACAAACTCAAAACGATAATACCATTTACACTTTTGGCGATTTAGATGAATATGCTGAATACCCAGGAGGTAAACAAGGCATAAGAGAGTTTATAGTAGCAAACATAGTAATTCCACAAGAAGTAATAGAAGCAGAAGCTTTTTGCACAGTTTATGTTAATTATGTAGTAGAAAAAGATGGTTCAGTTTCAAATCTATCAATAAACAATCCATCAAACGATTACTACGTAAAATTATGTGAAGAAGCAGCAATGGAAGCTGTTAAAAAACTAAAAAACTTCACACCAGCAAAGATAGGAGGTAATACAGTTCGTTCAAGATACACCGTTCCTGTTGGAGTAGCATTATAATAGATAAAACAAAAACCATTATAAAAAGAACTGAATTTTCAGTTCTTTTTTTTATTCTATTTAAAAGTATTACCTTTGCAGTATGAACTTTGAATATTTTATCGCAAAAAAGCTTTTAAAACAAAAACGCAAAAGCTTTTCCAAACCAATAGTAGGAATTGCAACAGCAGGCATAGCTCTATCGATAGCAGTAATGTTAGTATCGATAGGAGTATTACAAGGATTTAAAAATCAAATCAAAGAAAAAATCACAGGATTTACTTCTCACATACACATAATACCATTTGCGATAAACACAAATAACGAAACGACCCTTACCCTATCGCAAAAAGAAATCACAGAACTTTACAATAAAGAAAACAACATCAAAACAATAAGTCCATACGTTTTGATGGGTGGAGCAATAAAAACAAAAACAGATTTTCACGGAATAGCTTTAAAAGGAATAAATAAAGACTTTGATTATAATTTTTTCAAAGAAAATCTCAAATCAGGAGAGCTCCCAGACTATTCAAAAGAGACAAACAAAACACAAATCCTAATATCTCAAACCATAGCCGATAAATTAGATATAAAGATTGGCGACAAAATAAGAATATACTTTTACATCAATCAAAACTATAAAGTAAGACCTTTTGTTGTTTCAGGAATATACGAAACAGGATTAGGAGATTACGACAACAAATTCATACTATGTAACGCACAAGTTCTTCAAAAACTACAACAATGGGAAGAAAACCAATATAGTGGATATGAAATAAAACTAAAAGACTTTACAAAACTTAATCAATCAGCAGAAACAATCTATCACACCTTGCCACAAGACAAAGATATTCAAACAATAGAAGAAATGGAGCCAAATTTATTTGCTTGGTTAAGTCTTTTAGACTCCAATGTCATACTAATATTAGTAGTAATGGCATTCATAGCAATCATAACCTCATGCTCCACTCTTTTAATTATGATATTTGAACAAACAAAACATATAGGAATTTTCAAAAGCCTTGGAGCAACAACACAATCCATTATAAAAATCTATCTATACAAGTCTTTATACATTGTAGGCAGAGCAATGCTGATAGGAAACGCCGTAGCACTATCGTTAATGTGGCTTCAAGAAAAATATAAGTTTATAAAACTCGACCAAGAAAGCTATTATCTTGATAGCGTTCCGATAGAATTTTCGCTAATTGCCATAGTTGGTGTGAACATTGCAAGCATCGCAATATGTATGTTTACATTGATATTCCCAGCAAGAAACATTAGCAAAATAAATCCAATGGATAATATCAAGTTTGAATAACAACAAAAAAATAAAACAAAGAAACAATAAAATATTTCTTTGTTTTATTTTTTTAATTCTTTGTTTTAATTTCTTCTTTCTTTGAAAGAATTCTCTTAGAAAGTGAAAGCAACTGAGCATTTAAAGTTATGCTTGTTTGCGCCTTGGTCTACGCCCCATGCTTTGTGTTGATATTCATATCCTGCACGGATTGAAAAACGTTTTATTTCAACTCCTATTGCTGGATTAACAAATAGGCGTATTCCTTTTACTTCTTGGCTATCTACATTGGCGTATCCTCCTGCTTTTAGGCTAAGAAAAGGACTTGCAGCTTTGTTTAAGAAACTATATTTCAAATCTGCAAAAAGTGGAAGCAAGCAATCTGCATCTGCATAATAGTCTGGCACATATTCTACGCCAAATCCAGAACCTCCTCCTATGTATAGACCATTTCCAAAGCCGTATCCATGAGATGTAGTAAAGAACCACGAATCGTTTACATGATAAGAAAGTTCTATATCGGCTCTATATCTTTTGCGATAGTGAACGCTCTTGCTTAAACTGTCTTGAAAGGGTTCTACAAAGGCGTTTTCTACACTTTTATAGCCATCAACAAAAGTTTTTTCTACAGCTTTGTATCCATTAACCACGCCATTTTCAACTGCTTTGTAAGCTTTCTCTACAGGTTGTCCCATTTGTTCTAAGGCATTTTTGCTACTCTCTTGTGCAAATGCCAAAGTGCCTGAAATAAATAAGGCACAAATCATTAAAATTCTTCTTTTCATCATTCTAAATCTTTTTAATCTTCTTCTTTTTCTACTTCTACATTTTCAAGAAACTTATCTACAAATTTCTTTTCCACTGCTTTGTAAGCACCAACTACGGTATTCTCTACCGCTTTGTAACCATTAACTACTCCGTCTTCTACTTTCTTGTAAGCATCTACTACTGCTTTTTCTGTTTTTGTTGTTTTCAATTTGTAATCGCTCATATTCGTTTTGTTGTTTTTGTTTGACGCTGCAAAATTACTATGAAGAAATATTCTAAATTTTGCAATAATACTTGTAAATTGGTATAAAACTCCGTTTTTACCATGAATTGATTGTGAGAATAGACTTTTTGTGGTAATTTTGCGAAAAATTAAGGATTAAATGACAAGAAAAGATTATTACGATTGGCGTTCGGATATTGCAAAAGCCGTTCCTGATAATCTAAGGGTAGGAGATGATTTGTTTATCTTAGAGAATAAGGATTTCAAATACCCTTACGATATTCCAAGAAAGGTGGATGCAAGCACTTTTATTCTTTTTGACAAAGGGAAATCAAAAGTTGAGATAGAGGGTGTAGAATATGAAATTCAATCACCTTGTATTACAATGATACTTCCCGAGCAAACTTATTGTATTCATTATTGTGAGGGGATAGAGTTTAGAGCTATCATTATGTCAAGGCAATATAGTGAGTCTTTGTTTGAAAAGGCTAATATGGATTTACGAAATCTTTATGAGATTGTAAGAAAGCGCCCTGTTTTACAAATATCCTCTGAAATAATTTCTCTAAATGCTTATTACAAATCACTGCTTGGAATAGTAAAGTTCCCTTTCGCTACCTTTAAATTAGAATCTACAAAGCATCTTCTTATATCTATGATTTATTATTTTGTAAATAAATTAGAGGTGCTTGAAGAAAAGACAAAAAGGCAAGATATTATTTTTGAAAGATTTTGTTTTGAGGTAAGACAATATTACAAGGTAAATAGGAGTCCTATTTTTTATGCGGGCAGACTTGGAATAAGTTCAAAATATCTTACAGATATAGTAAAACAACACTGTGGCGAAACGGCAAGTGAATATGTTGAAAGACAAATTATTATTGAGGCAAAAGCCTTGCTTGCTTCTACAAAAATGAGTGTTCAACAAATTAGCCATTCTCTTAACTTCCCTTCTTCATCTGTATTTGGTAAATTCTTCAAACGCATAGAAGGAGTTTCTCCTTCGGAATATAGGGAGGGATTATTATGAAAGAGAAGATTTCTTATTTAAAATGGAGAAACAGAATTGCAGAAATAATTCCCGAAGACCATAGAATAGGGACTGATCTCTTGCTTATAGATGAGGAAAAAATCGCTCGCGAAGGGAAATTGCTCGATTGCGAAATGTTTAAAGTTGATGCTACTATGGCACTTCTTTATGATAAAGGCACGGTTGATTTCAAACTCAATATGAAATCTTATCATATAGAAGCACCTGCCGTTTTGATTGTCTTGTATGACCAAATTTGTCAGCCAATGTCTTATTCCGAGGATTTGAAGTGTAGAGCTATTGTTATGTCTAAGGAGTTTTCCGATTCTATGTTTGTAAATTCTTCAAGTCTTATGCCATTAAAAAACCTTGTGAGCGACAATCCTGTGATAGAAACCAAAGATTCGGAAAATGCTTTCGGAATGTTGTTTGATTTATTACTCAATATTGCAAAATCTCCCTTGACAGAATTTAAGTTAGAGGCTGCAAAACATCTTACACTCTCTATGTTCTATGGCTATTCTCATAAAACCTATCAGTATAACGAAACAAAGCTTGTCAATAGTCGCAAGAAAGAAATCTATAATTTGTTTTTAGAAAAGGTAGAGGCTTATCACAAACAAGAAAGAGAAGTTTTGTTTTATGCAGATAAACTTTGCGTAACTCCAAAGTACCTTTCGCAAATTGTAAAAGAAGTCTCAGGACACACAGCCTTAGACATAATAGAAGAATACACAATAACAACTTGCAAAGCCTTACTTTCTTCAACAGCAATGAGCGTTCAGCAAATTAGCGATTCTATGAATTTTCCTTCGCAATCGGTATTTGGCAAATACTTTAAGCGACTTACAGGACTTTCTCCAAAGGAATATAGAAATACAATAAAGTAAACAAAAATAAAAAAGGAGAAACCATTTGGCTTCTCCTTTTTTCTGAAATCTGGACTCTATTACCAAGCGAATAATGGTCTGTTTTCCATCATTGCGTTTACTTTCTTGCGAGTTTCTGCTATTAATTCTTCGTTATTAACGTCAGAAAGAACAGCGTCAATCATTTCAACGATAGCTTCCATTTCGTCTTCTTTCAATCCTCTTGTAGTGATTGCAGGAGTACCTACACGGATACCAGAAGTTTGGAATGGAGAACGTGAATCAAATGGAACCATATTTTTGTTGATTGTGATGTCTGCTTTAACCAATGTGTTTTCAGCAACCTTACCTGTTAATTCAGGGAATTTTGTTCTAAGGTCTATCAACATTAAGTGGTTATCTGTTCCATTAGAAATAACTTTGTAACCTCTTTTAACGAAAGCCTCTGCCATAGCAGCAGCGTTTTTCTTAACTTGTTTGATGTATTGAGCGTAATCTTCTGTTAATGCTTCACCAAATGCAACAGCCTTAGCAGCGATAACGTGTTCCAATGGACCACCTTGGCAACCTGGGAAAACAGCTGAGTCTAAAACAGCACTCATCATTTTGATTTCTCCCTTTGGAGTAGTTTTTCCCATTGGGTTTTCAAAGTCTTTACCCATTAAAATCAAACCACCTCTTGGTCCTCTTAAAGTTTTGTGAGTTGTAGTTGTAACAATGTGGCAATATTCTACTGCATTGTTTAATTCTCCCTTAGCGATAAGACCACTTGGGTGAGAAATATCTCCCATTAAGATAGCTCCAATTTCGTCAGCTAAAGCTCTCATTCTTTTCCAATCGAAATCTCTTGAGTAAGCTGAAGCTCCACCGATGATTAATTTTGGTTTGTGTTCTCTTGCTACTTGTTCCATCATATCATAGTCGATAGTACCAGTTTCTTCTTTAACTCCGTAAGAAACTTGGTTGAAATAAGTACCAGATATGTTTACAGGAGAACCATGTGAAAGGTGACCACCGTGGTTAAGGTCTAATCCCATGAATGTATCGCCAGGATTCAAACATGCAAAGAAAACTGCCATGTTTGCTTGTGCGCCTGAGTGAGGTTGAACGTTAGCCCACTCAGCTCCGAACAATTGTTTTGCTCTATCAATAGCAAGTTGTTCAGATTGGTCAACGATTTGGCAACCACCATAGTATCTTTTTCCTGGATAGCCTTCGGCATATTTGTTTGTCATTACGCTACCCATTGCTTCCATAACTTGATCTGAAACAAAGTTTTCAGAAGCAATCAATTCTATTCCTTTTGTTTGTCTTTCTCTTTCCTTTTGAATAAGGTCAAAGATTTGTGTATCTCTTGTCATAATTATATAAAAATTTGATTTTACAAAATTAGACTGCAAAGATATGAAATTATTTCGGATTCTTTCTTTGTTTTAATAAATTCTTTCTTTGAATTAAAAAAATAATTCTTTGAATAAATTTATTCTTTCTTAGAAATAATTCTATCTTTGTGGCGTTAATCAGTAAAACAACTTAATTATGGAAAAAGAAAACAAACAAAAAAGATGTTCAACTTGGGTTGTGTCTTTGTCAGTCATTGTTGCAGCCGCTTTAATCGGTTTATTTGTCTATCAAGGCTTGAAGGCAGTGTCTATGGGCCAAAGAGTAGTAACGGTAAAAGGTGCAGCAGAGCTTGAAGTCAAAGCAGATGTGGCTTCAATGTCTATTAGATTTGCTATTCTTCAAAATACGCTTCAAGATGCTTTGAAAGTGTCAAAGGAAAAAGAAAAGATAGTAATTGATTTCTTGAAAGAAATTGGCTTTACCGATGAAGAAATTTTCGTGGGCAAAGTTAGTTATGATGAATATGAAAATGATAAAACAAAATACGTTAGGGGTAATGTACGCCTTTTTGTAAAGAGTAAAGTAATTGAAAAAG
>JAZRCB010000018.1:0-22920 GCA_045635365.1 Candidatus Onthomorpha sp. | reverse complement strand
TGACAACGTAATCAGTACACAAAAATTGATAGTTGAATAATCTTTCAACAATCAAATACACACAAGAGGGCGATTCTTTCAAAGAGTCGCCCTCTTTTTTTCAAAGAATTCATTTGCTTTTTCAAAGAGACAATCCATTTTTTTAAAGAGAAAATCCATTTTTACAAAGAGAAAATCCATTTTCACAAAGAAAAAATGAATTTTCACAAAGAAAAAATGATATGAAAACAAAGAAAGAGAATATTAATTCTTTGTTTTAATTCAGCGAACCAAGAAAAAAAATATTAATTTTGCGTCTTAAATTCAGTTATTAATTAATTCATTAGAAATGAAACGATTATTGTCATTTGCAATAGCAGTTATTTTTGCTTTACAATCATTGGCTCAGACAACAATTACTATAGGAGATTCCACTTCGTCTCAACAAACATCTTATGCTCCCGTAAGTTATGCTTATCATAATTCTTATTCGCAAACAATATATCCTGCATCGAGTTTGATATCAGGAGGAATAGTGTCTTTGAGTTATTATTGTTCTGCAATAAATGCTACTCCTGAAGGAACAATAAAGATTTATATGGCAGAGGTTTCTTCCTCTAGCTTAACGGGTTTTATGACAGGAGTGGATTTTGTTGAAGTGTTTTCTGGTCCGATTCAATGGCTTTTAGGTTGGAATCAAATAATGCTTACAACACCTTTTGTCTATACAGGGACAGGAAATCTTTTGATTGCAACAATAAGAGATGGCAATACGTGGTCTGCTTCAAATCAATATAAGGCTTCATTTGCATTAAACTCTGTTGTTTATAATTATGCTGATGATATAGAATATGATGTAAATAATTCTCAATATGGAACTGTTGCTCACAATCGTCCAATAATACAACTTCAAATAGCAGAATTAGATGATTATTGTTATCCTGTTACTGATTTAAGAGTTGATACAGAAACTTTAGAAACAAATTCGGCAACTATTTCTTGGAATGTTATGGACGAGAGTTCAACTACTTTTGGTTTAGCTTACAAAACTGATTCTCCTTCATCAACATGGACTACTATAGATGAGCAGATAACAGATTTGTCTTATACTTTAACAGGGCTTAATCCTTACACAAGATATCAAGTAAAGGTATGGACAATATGTAATTTTCAAAATAGTATAGAAGAATTTACAGACTTTGTTACTCTACCTACAGATGATTTACTTCTTTCTATTCCACATACTCAAAACTTTGATGATTTGTCGGAGGTAACAGAGTGGCAATTTTCTAATAATGGAGTTAATCAATGGCATATAGGTTCGGCTATTGATAACACAACGCTTGAAGTAGGAGGCAATGCGTTATATATAAGTAATGATAATGGCGCAACGAATAACTATACAAATAGTAGTATTTCGGTTTCTCATGCTTACACTTTGGTGGAAATAGAAGAGGGCTCTTACTATGGAATTTCTTTTGACTTGAAGTTTAAAGGAGAATCCACAGCATACGAAACAGATTATTTCACGGTTTCGCTTCTACCTCTTGTAGAGGAGTTATCTACTTCTATGCCTAATGCAAATAGAATCATAGCTAAGGTTTTAACTACTAATGATGAATGGGAAAGAATCAATATTCAGTTTCCTCATGATTTAGAACCTACTGTTTATCATTTGGTGTTTTCTTGGAGAAATAACGATAGCAATGGACAAAATCCTGCTGCAGCAGTAGATAATCTTAATATATTTTCAACACCTTGCGCAAGGGTGAATGATTTTAATGTGAGAATGGAAAATGCGGGCGAGAGTGTTAGTATGATTCTTGAGATAATAGATTCATTAAATACAAATGCAGAGTATATTGTAGATTATAGAATTTCTGGAGATACTGCATGGAATAGTATTCAAGGAACAAATCCTATTGAAATCATAGAGCTTCCTTATTCAACAAAGATTGATTATAGAGTGAGTTCAATTTGTTCTGGTAATCTTGCTGTAGTCTCTGATATGTTTTCGGTTTGGACAATTTGTAGTTCAATTTATGAATTTCCTTATGTAGAGAACTTTGATACTAATGTGTTTGTTGCAATTCAAGACCCTATGAAAGCAAATAAGAGTGCGTTTAATTGTTGGTATAACGTAAATGGAGGTGCTAATTCTTATTCTTGGGATTCTATTTCATCGGGTAGTGGAGTGAATTCAACAAGTGCTTTGTATTTTTCGGGGGATATTTATTCTGCTTCTTATGCTTTCTCTGATTGGTTTATTAGTCCAGTGTTTGAATTGACAGGAAACGAAAGATTGAATTTTGAATACAAGACTTTACTTACAGACAATGCTCCAATTATTGATGTTTTTGCTATGAATGTAAGTGGGGCTGATTATAGCTCTATGGCAGATACCTCTAACTTTACTTTGATTGCAAGAATCAATACTCAAGCTATGCCTGTTTTACAATATAATATGGCAGAGGTTTACTTGAATGGATATAGTGGAAGCACTCGTTTGGCTCTTGCTATTAGAGAACAATCTGCTCCTTTTTATATTGATAATTTCTCAATATCTGAAATGCAGACTTGTTCTAATGTGTATGGGTTTACCGTTAGCAGTGGTCTTCAATCTGCAAATATAAATTACAATACGGCAAACTTAAGTGAGGAGGGCGTAGTAATAGCATATTCTCCTATGAGTGAAGGAGAGTTTAATCCTGAACTTGCTACAACTATTACAATACCTTCAAATGCAACAATGCCTTATACGATAGAAGGTTTGACTGCTGGGGTAAGTTATAATTTTGCAGCTAAACAGGCTTGTGGTGGAGAATGGACAAATGTTCTTAGTGTTGAAATTCCTAATGCTTATCCTGTCCCATTGTATTTTGATTTTGATACTCCTACTACGACTCCTGCAATGAGCTTTACTTCTTCTTCGCAAGAGAATGCTTGGTGGATTGGTTCAGCAGAGAATAATACAGTTGGAGCAAATGGCGATTTTACTTTTGGAGGTGCTTTATATGTTTCTAATGATAATGGAACAACGGCTTCTTATACTGAGATTGGAGATATAACTAATGCGGCAGATGCTTCTTTTATGGTGTATTTAACTCCAATGGCGGGAAGAGTTCTTTCTTTTGATGTTAAAGTAGGAGGGGAGTTCTATAATGATTATGTGAGTGTATTCTTAGTGCCTTATGGACAGGCTTTTGATAATTCTTATCTTTTAGAAGGTTTCTTGTGTCAAATTCCTTCTTGGCAAACAAGAAGTTTAGAGTTGCCTTCTGATTATTCGGGGCTTTATTCTTTGGTATTTCGTTGGGTAAACAATAATACAGGAGGGGCTCAACCGGGGGCAATAATAGATAATATTCGTATAACACAACCTAATTGTAATACATCGGCTGTGAATTGGGCAGTCAATTCAATGGAAAATGAAAACGATGAAATGACTCTTGTGGTTAATTTATCGGATTCAGAAAACGTAGGTGCAACTTATAAGTTGGCTTATAGACAAGCAAACGAAACTGCTTATACAGAGGTTACAGGTTTAACAATTAATGATTTTCCTTATACTATTAATGGTGTTAATCATCAAACAACATATAATGTGAGATTGTCATTATTGTGTTCTGAAGAAGAGAATTTATTGGTAGATGAATTGAGCCTAACAACTCCTTGTCAATCTATACCAACACCTTGGTTTGAAGATTTTTCAACTTCTCCTTATACTTCTGCTTGTTGGGAAAGATATTCTGAACCAATGCCTTCAAATGGAATAGTTTATACTTCAAGTCTAATGCCTTCGAATTCTTCTTTCTGTTGGGGGCATATATCTATGTTCGCTTGTGGAATAACTGAATCTGCAATGCTTCGTTCGGAGATATATTATGGTTCTAATAATTGGATTTTTACTCCTATTATTGATTTAGGAAATGATAGTACAATAAAGCAAATCTCTTTTGACCTTGGTTTAAGAAATTATATGGATAATCTTCCTCCCGCAACATCGGATCATGGTAAGATAATGCTTTTAGTTTCTTTTGATAATGGTGTAAGTTGGGATAAGTCTAATGGATTGCTTTTCGTTGATGGAGATGCTGATTTGATTCATAACTATTCCGATTTAACAAATGTTATGCAACGTTTTTCTTATAAGCTTGTTGATGAAAACAATGAGCCTCTTACAGGGAAAGTAAGATTTGCATTCTATTCGGAAAGTCCAACTGCTTTTAATTATAATTGGGTATGTTTAGATAATATAGCAGTTGAGCAATGGAGCGAATGTCCTTCTCCTTATGGAATATCGGTTTCGGAAATAACATCAAATACTGCAAATGTGTTTTTCCAATCAAATGATGATGTAACATCATGGGAATATGTTGTTGTGGAATCTTCTGGTGAAGAGGCAAATCTTAACAACACAACGCCAATTCAACTCTCTACAACATCTATTGCATTAACAGATTTGCATTTTTCTACAGAATATACAATAGGAATTAGGTCAGTATGTGAGGATTCTTCTTCTCCTTGGGCTACTGCTACATTTACAACATTGGCCGCAATAGAGAGTTTACCATATTTTACTTCATTTGATGATGAAGATGATGCTGCAACATGGTTCTTTACTCAAAACTTAAATCCTAATAGTTGGGCTATAGGAACTGCAACTGCAACAGAAGAAGGTGGCTCTGCTGCTTACATTTCTAATGATAACGGAGCAACATATTCTGCTTCATTAGCTCCGGTTACTACTCTTGCTTATATTTGGAAAGACTTTGCTTTTGGTGAAACAGAAAATAATTATGTGCTTTCGTTTGATTGGAAGATAAGAGGTAGGGCAACGGGTGCGTATTGTGGAATAATTGTTTACTTAACAGATGTTGTAGAGCCTCCAACAAATGGTTTGCCTGCAGATAGTGATGCTTTAACATTGATTTATGGTGAAGATGATTGGACAAATAAAACAATATTCATGGGAAATGTAAGAGGGGATAAACGTTTGGTAATACTTTCTTTCGGATATTCAAGTCCAGAAGAATTAGTTGTGCCTGCTGCAATAGATAATGTTTCAATAGATATTGTTTCATGCGCTCCTCCAACTTCAGAAATCTTGGTTACAGATTTAACTGCTGAGTCTGCAACTATTACATGGGTAGATGAAGAACATACTTCATGGAATGTTTATTACAAAACATCATCAGAATCAACTTATACTTCGGTTTCGGTAAGCAGTCCAACATTAACATTAACTCAACTTATACCTGATGTTGCTTATAATGTTTATGTAACAGCGATTTGTGATACAGAAGAGTCTTCTCCTTCTGCAGAGCTTACTTTTAGAACATTATGTGCTCCATTAGTTGCTCCTTTTGATTATGACTTTGAAACATTTGTTGGCTCTGCTTGTTGGACAAAGGCTACAGGTTTATTGACAGAAAATGTAACTCTTACAAATGGTTCTTATTATTGGAATACTTCAACAAATAATGTTGATGGTAATTCTTCTTTAAAACTTAGAAGCAATGTTTATGGAACAAGTAGAAAGGATTGGGTAATTACTCCACAAATAGATTTGGGTGAGGGAGAATTGTATCAAGTCTCTATTGATGTTGCATTAACAAGATATGGTAATACAACATTAGCTCCATCTTATTCATCTGATGATAGGTTTGCAATCGTAGTATCTGAAGATGGTGGTTTAACATGGTCAAATACAAATGCTTTAATATTTGCAAATTCAGATGCAGATACTGAACATAATTATTCTGATTTTTCTCCGACGTTTACAAGGGTTTCATTTGAACTTAGAGATATAAATGGAGAGCCTTTAACAGGTTTAATCAAGATAGCTTTCTATACGGAAAGTACAATAGATGATGGAGCAGATAATGATTTATACATTGATAATTTATCAATAGAGATTGCAAATGATGAACCTGCTCCATGCGATGCACCAACTCTCCTTTCAGCAAGCAATATTACAGCAAGCACAGCACAAATCACTTGGAACGCAACAGCAGACGCATACGAGTTTAAATTAAATAACGGACAAACAGAAACCCTTACTACAACTACAAAGGAATTGACAGGCTTAACACCAGCAACAACCTATACAATAGAGGTAAGAGCCATTTGTGGAGAACAAATATCAGAATGGACAACAAGCACCTTTACAACTCTATCAAGCTTGAATGAAACAATTACAAACCAAATCAATGCAACCCTTTACCCTAACCCTGCCTCCTTGCAAGCCACACTACAAATCAACGGATTGACCCAAGACGCTAAGATAGTAATTAGCGATATTCAAGGAAGAATCCTAAATGAAGACGCTATCAATGCAGGCACAAGCCGTTACACAATCAACCTTAGTGACATGGCAAAAGGAGTTTACTACATTAGAATACTAACCGACAAAGCAATCCTTACACAAAAATTGATAGTTGAATAAGCACTCAACAATCAAATACACACAATAGGGCGATTCTTTCAAAGAGTCGCCCTTTTGTTTTCAAAGAATCTTCTCATTTTCTTCAAGAGAAAATCCATTTTCACAAAGAAAAAATGAATTTTCACAAAGAAAAAATGGAAGAAAACAAAGAATCGTTATTTCCCGTATCAAAAAATTAATTAACTTTGTTGCCTTAAAAATTAGAAATAAAAGATTTATTATGAAAAGATTAACAACTTTTATTTTAAGCTTTGTGCTAACTATGGGACTTATGGCACAAAATCTAAGTAATAATACAGTAAGTGTTACTTACAATGACACTACTGCAAGTGTTGTTGTGGCAGATAATATTTCGCAATATATCACAACAACGATTAGTGGAGCACACGTTTCAATTGCTCAAAGCAGTGATGTGTCGGAAGAAATAACTTATAAACTTAGTGGTGCATCTAACGATGCTGAGTTTTATATGTCGGGTTCTTACAAAGCAACTATTGAATTGAATGGATTAAGTTTAACAAATCTAAATCCTGTTAATAGTGGAGCTGCAATACATATAGAAAATGGTAAACGTATAAAGGTGAAAATTTCGGAAGGAACTACTAATAGTCTTGTTGATGCTGCAAGTGGTTCTCAAAAAGGTTGTTTTTATGTAAAGGGACACCCTGAGTTTTCTCAATCAGGTGCATTAAATGTTGTTGGAAATGTGAAACACGCAATTAAATCTGGCGAATATCTTTCATTAAAAGATGCAACTATTAATGTAACTTCTGCAGTAGGAGATGGTATTTCTTGTAATCAGTATTTTCTTATGGAGAGCGGGGTTGTTAATATAAGTGGAACGACTGATGATGGTTTGCAATGCGACCTTGATGGAGATTCTTCTACGGGTATTATAGAGGATCATGAAGATGAAGATTCGGGTAATATTTATATTAGTGGAGGTAGTATTAATATAAATTGTCCTGGAATTGCTGCAAAGGGAATAAAGAGCGAAGGAGATATATATTTGTCTGACGAATGTGTAATAAACGTAACTACAACAGGTAATGGAAGATGGGACGAGGAAGATTTAGAAACAAGTGCTGCTTGTGGACTTAGTGCAGATGGCAATATCAATATTAGTGGTGGAGATATTACACTTGTTGCAACAGGTTCTGGTGGAAAGGGATTGAAATGTGACGGAGTTTTAACAGTGAGTGGAGGTAATCTTTCTGCACAAACAAGTGGCGGACTTTATTATAATAATGGTACTACAGAGAATTTAAACTATACGGGCAATACTGATAATGTAGATAATGCTTATTACTCTTCTTCAAAAGCGATTAGAGTAGGAGTGAAGACTGAAAATGGTAATAGTTATACTTATAGTGGAGGAATTGTTATCAGTGGTGGAAATATTAAAGCAAGCACAAGTGGTACTAATGCTGAGGGTATAGAAAGTAAAAACACTTTAGAAATAAGTGGAGGAGAGATTTACGTTGATGCTTACGATGATGGAATAAACTCTGGTCAAGATATGACTATTACAGGAGGTTATATTTATTCACGCTCTGCAAATAATGATGCTATAGATGCAAATGGAGATGTTTATATAAATGGAGGTCTTGTTTATGCAATAGGTTCTCGCGCTCCTGAAGTAGCTATTGATGCTAATTCAGAAGAAGGGAAACGTTTATATCTTAACGGAGGGGTTGTGATTTCTATTGGAGGATTGGAACAAGGGGCTTCTTTATCTCAAGCATGCTATCAATCATCAACTGTAAATAGTGAGACATGGTATTCTATGAGCTATGGAGATGAAGTTATTGCTTTTTATGTTCCAACAATTAATAGTGGTGGCGCTCCTGGAGGTTGGCCTGGATATGCTCCTGGTGGACCAGGAGGTGGACCTGGTGGTAACAATTCAAGTGGGTTAATTGTATCTGCGCCTTCTACTCCAACAGTAATGAGTGGTGTTACAGTAGATGGAGGAAATAGTATATTTGAGGAGAATTGCTATCTTGATGCTGTAGTGAATGGTGGCTCTGCAGTAACAATAACTAATTATGGAAATAGTGGAGGTGGTAATAATGCGCTTGAAGATTTTGATATGATGAATTTTACTATCAGAAATTTGAATGGAGAAATTATTGTAGATGGTTGTGAGAATTGCGAAGTAAAGGTATATGATATTGAAGGACGATTAGTGAATAATTCTAATCTTACTTCGGGAGTTTATGTGGTTAAAGTAGGAAATTATCCTTCACAAAAGATAGTAGTTGTAAGATAATTACTCATTATATGTTACAAAAAGAGAGGATTAATCATTGCGATTAATCCTCTCTTTTTTATTAAATAGCTTATTCTATTTATTCTTATTTTATTAGGAATGTGTATTCGTCCCAATGTTTTAAAGCCATTCCTGTTCCTCTTGCAACCGCTCTTAAAGGATCTTCTGCTACGTGAACAGAAAGTTTTGTTTTGTTTTGTAATCTTACGTCTAATCCTTTAAGTAAAGCTCCTCCTCCTGCAAGATAAATACCTGTATGATAGATATCAGATGCTAATTCTGGTGGAGTCATAGCTAAGGCTTCTAAAACTGCTGATTCTACTTTAGCAATAGATTTGTCTAAAGCGTGTGCTATTTCTTTGTAGTTTACAGATAATTCTTTTGGAATACCTGTTAATACATCTCTTCCTTGTACTGCGAAATCGTCAGGTGGGTTTTCTAAATCAGGAATTGCTGCTCCTACTGCTTTTTTAATTCTTTCAGCCATACGTTCTCCAATATGTATATTGTGTTGTTTACGCATGTAATCAACAATATCTCTATTGAATTCGTCTCCTGCTATTCTTATTGATTTGTTACAAACAATACCTCCTAAAGCTATAACAGCTATTTCGCTTGTACCTCCTCCTATATCAATAATCATATTTCCTTCTGGCTCCAAAACGTCAATGCCTATACCGATTGCAGCAGCCATTGGTTCGTGAATAAGACGTACGTCTTTTGCACCTGCTTGTTCTGCTGCATCTCTAACGGCTCTTTCTTCAACGTTTGTAATACCTGAAGGAATACATATAACCATTCTTAATGAAGGTGGAACTAATGTTTTTCTTATGTTCATCATTTTGATAAGTTCACGAATCATATCGTTAGCCATATCAAAATCTGCAATAACTCCATCTCTTAATGGTCTTATCGTTTTAATGTTTTCGTGCGTTTTCCCATCCATTTGCATAGCACGTTTACCAACTGCTATGATTTTTTTGGTGGTTTGATCAACTGCAACTATTGATGGCTCATCTACAACAACTTTGTCGTTGCAAATAACTATCGAGTTTGCAGTTCCTAAGTCTATTGCGACTTCTTTGGTTAAAAAAGAAAATAATCCCATTTATTTATTTCTTGTTTTTTCTGTTTGCTTTTACGATGATTTCTTCTTTGTGTTTCAAAAACCTCTAAATAAATTTTAGTGTTTAAAGTGTCTGAAACCTGTTATTGCCATTGCAATTTGATTTTCTTGGCAATAGTCTATGCTCTTTTGGTCGTTAACACTTCCTCCTGGTTGAATTACTGCTTTGATTCCTTCTTTGTCTGCTATTTCTACGCAATCAGGGAATGGGAAGAAAGCATCTGATGCCATTACTGCTCCTTGTAAGTCAAAGTTAAAGCTTTTTGCTTTTTCTATTGCTTGACGTAATGCATCTACTCTTGAGGTTTGACCTGTTCCACTTGCACATAATTGTAAGTCTTTTGCTAATACAATAGCATTTGATTTTGTGTGTTTAACTATTTTGTTAGCAAAAATTAAGTCTGCTTTTTGTTTTTCTGTTAAAGGAGTTGATGTTATTGAAGATATTTCTTCTACTTTTTCTGTTTTGTTGTCTTGTTCTTGAACTAATACTCCATTTAATGCAGAACGGAATTGTAATGGGCTTGCAACTGTTTCTTTGCGTTTTAGAAGTATTCTGTTCTTTTTACATTTTAAGATTTCTAATGCTTCTGCTGAATAGTCTGGTGCTATACATATTTCCATGAATAAGCTATTCATTTCTTCAGCTGTTTCTTTGTCAATTGGTCTGTTGCAAACTAATACTCCACCAAATGCTGATACGTTATCGCACGCCAAGGCTGCAACGTAAGCTTCTTTTAATGTTGGACGTGAAGCTATTCCACAAGCATTGTTGTGTTTGATGATAGCAAATGTTGTTTCTTCAAAATCATCTATTAATCTACAAGCAGCATCTATGTCTCCTATATTGTTGTATGATATTTCTTTTCCGTGTAATTGTTCAACGAATGCGTCTAAATCGCCAAAGAACATTCCTTTTTGGTGAGGATTTTCTCCATAACGAAGAACTTTTGCTTCATTGTAGCTTTCTTTGAACGTGTTAAGAGCTGTTTGTTGGTTAAAGTAATTGAAGATTGCTGTATCGTAATCTGAAGATTCCATGAATGCGTATGTTGCAAAACGTCTTCTTTCTTCTAATGTAGTAAATCCGTTGCCATTGTTTAAGATTTCTAATAATTCAGCATAGTGATTTACTGAAGGTACTATTACAACATCTTTAAAGTTCTTAGCAGCTGCTCTGATTAAAGAAATTCCTCCTATGTCTATTTTTTCTATTATATCTTGTTCTGGAGCACCGCTTGCAACAGTTTTTTTGAATGGATATAAGTCTACTATTACTAAATCTATATTAGGAATTTCGTATTCTTGAACTTGTTGTTGGTCTGTTTCGTTATCTCTTCTTGAAAGTATTCCTCCGAAAACTTTAGGGTGTAATGTCTTTACTCTTCCTCCAAGTATTGAAGGGTAAGATGTTAATCCCTCAACTGTTTTTGCCTTTATTCCTAAATTAACTATGTAATCGTAAGTTCCTCCTGTTGAATATATTTCTACTCCAAGTGAGTCTAACTTTTTTACTATTTCATCTAAACCATCTTTATAAAAGACCGAAATTAAAGCTCCCTTTATTTGTTTCATTGTTTCTTGAATTAAATTACAAACTATTTTAGCTTGCAAAGATAAGAAATAAGTCAAAGAAATAGAAAAATAAATCAAAGAAAAAATAAATTTTTTCAAAGAAAGAAAAAAATAAATCAAAGAAACGTTTTTGTGTTTACTTTATTTTGTAATTTCGCAAGTTGAAAAACAAATTTTATTATGTCTATTTCTATTAAGAATCTTACGAAAATATATGGTGAACAAAAGGCTCTTGACAATATAAATATTGAAATAGAGCAAGGACAAGTGGTTGGATTGTTAGGACCTAATGGTGCAGGAAAATCTACAATGATGAAGATTTTAACTTGCTTTATTCCTCCAACAGAGGGCGAAGTAAAGGTGTGCGGATATGATATTTTTGATGATCCAATGCAAGTTCGTGCAAATATTGGCTACTTGCCTGAACAAAATCCTTTGTATTACGATATGTATGTTAGAGAATTTTTGATGTTTATTGCAGGAATTCACAAAATAGACAAGAAAATTAGAAAGCAAAGGGTTGAAGAAATGATAGAACTTACAGGGATAAGCAAAGAGGTAAATAAGAAAATTTCAATGCTTAGTAAGGGTTACAAACAAAGAGTTGGCATTGCTCAAGCTTTGATTCATGACCCTAAAGTGCTTATTCTTGACGAACCAACAACAGGTTTAGACCCTAATCAATTAGTTGAAGTAAGAGAATTGATTAAAAAAGTAGGACAAACAAAAACAGTTTTGTTATCTACTCACATAATGCAAGAAGTAGAAGCAGTATGCTCAAGAGTTATAATAATAAACAACGGCAAATTAGTAGCAGATGATGAAACAAAACATCTTGCTGCGGGAGAAAATTTAGAGAAAATATTCAGACAAATAACCTTAGAAAGATAGAAGAAAAGTCTTTTTATAGCAATTAATTTTGCTCTTGCGGAAATAAGTTATAACTTTGCACTAATTTTTTATTAGTTTTTAATATTTTAAAATTATAAGATCATGGTTAAAGTAGCTATAAACGGGTTCGGACGTATAGGTAGAGTTTCTTTCAGAAACATACAAAAGAAAACAAATGTTGAAGTTGTTGCTATTAACGACTTAACAGATGCTGCAACCCTTGCATATTTATTGAAATACGATTCAGTTCACGGACGTTTTGACGGTGAAGTGAAAGCTGACGGAGAGTATTTAGTTGTAAACGGAAAAAGAATCAGAGTTTATTCTGAAAGAGATCCAGAACAACTTCCTTGGGGAGAACTTGGAATCGATATCGTAATTGAATCTACAGGTATCTTCAAAACAAAAGAAAAAATGACTAAGCACATCAAAGCTGGTGCTAAAAAAGTTATTCTTACAGTTCCTGCAGACAAAGCAGAAGATGTTGATGCTACAGTAGTATTAGGAGTAAATGATAGCATACTTACAAAAGAAATGACATGCGTTTCAAATGCTTCTTGTACAACAAACTGTTTAGCACCAATAGCAAAAGTTTTAAATGATAAATTTGGTATTAAGAGAGGTTTAATGAACACTGTTCACTCTTATACAAATGACCAAAATATATTAGATCTTCCTCACAAAGATTTAAGAAGAGCAAGAGCTGCTGCATGTTCAATAATCCCTACTTCAACAGGTGCAGCAAAAGCTGTAGGTTTAGTAATACCTGAATTAGCAGGAAAATTACACGGATTATCAATGAGAGTTCCTACTCCAGATGGTTCAGTTGTTGATTTAACTGTTGAATTAGAAAAGAACGTAACTGCAGAAGAAGTAAATGCAGCTATAAAAGAAGCAGCAGAAGGTCCAATGAAAGGAATATTAGAATATGTTGAAGATCCAATCGTAAGCTGTGACATACTTGGAAATCCACATTCTTCTATTTTCGATTCAAAACTTACAATGGTAATGGACGGAAACTTTGTTAAAGTTGTTTCTTGGTATGATAACGAAAACGGATACTCTAACAGAGTTTGTGATTTAGCAGAAAAATTAGCAGAACTTATTTAATTAAAATCAAGTTTTATAAAAACAGAACGAAGTTTCATTTCTTTGAGGCTTCGTTCTATTTTTTAGTAATCTACTTTTAAAATTATGAAAATTACAGCAAAAGAAAACACTTCTTTATTAAAGTTGTTGCTTGCAGAGTTTCCACAAACTTCGGTAACGAAAGCAAAAAAAATGATAATGTATGGTTGCATAACATACAAAGGTGCAGTAGTTAAAAGTCCTGAATTAATCCTTAAAAAAGGAGAATGTGTAGAGTATGAAAAGTACACAGGGGGTAGCAGAATAAGAAAAGAAAGAAGTTATTTCCCTGTATTGTTTGAAGATGAATTCTTTATAATCATTAACAAAAGTGCGGGAGTTAATTATTCTTCAAAAACAAATGGTAGAGGGAAATCTTTATTCGATTTAACTTTATCTTACCTTAAACGTAAATACGGGAATCAACAAAGTTTATTCTTAATTCATTCTATGGATAATCAAGAAGCAGGTCTTTGTATATTTGCTCGAACAAAACATGCTCAACAAAAAATGATTAATTTATGGAATCAGGTGGAATTAAACTATGTTAGTATATTGCAAAATCCGCTAAAACATAAAAACGAAACTTTTGTTTTTGAATTAGATGAGGAAAAAATTAAAATGAATTATCAATTCGTTGAATCATTAGATTGTTTTGATGAAAGTTTTAGTTTAGTAAATGTTTCAGGATTTGGTTTAAATAGTTTGGTGTGTAGACAAGCTTTTGCTCAAAAGGGTAATCCTATACTTGCAGACTTGACTTATGGAGATGTGAGATTTGAAAACAATTTTTTAAAACTTTGTTGTAATGCAATAAGTTTCCGTCACCCATATACTCAAAAATCAATTAAAATTACTATGAATCTTCCAAAAGGATTTAACAATATAAACAAACCTTATAAAACTGTGAAATAAAATGGGAAAAACAACTATAACAATAGGAGATGTGGCGGCTTTTCTTGATGAAACAATACCTTTGTCTTGGCAAGAGAGCTATGATAATGCAGGATTGTTATTTGGAGAAAAAGAGAAAAAATGTAGTGGTATCTATGTTTGTTTTGATGTTGATTGTGATGTAATAGAAAATGCCATAAAGAATAATTGTAATTTTATTGTTTCGCATCATCCTTTGATTTATAAAGCTCTAAAAAAATTTACTAACGATGAAAATACTACAAAAGCACTATTGAAAGCAATAAAAAATGATATAGCATTGTATGCAGCCCACACAAATTTAGACTCTGCAGCAGATATGGGTGTTAATACGATGTTTGCAGAAAAAATAGGTTTAATAAACATAAGAGCTTTGCATAAAGAAAATATACCAGATGCCGGTTATTTTGGATTAGGTGCAATAGGAGAGTTGCAAGAAGAGAAAGACGCTGAAGAATTTCTTTTAGAGGTTAAAAACATACTAAATCTTCACAATATAAAATACGTTAAAGGTAAAAAAGATACTATAAAGACGGTAGCTTTATGTGGTGGTAGTGGAACTGATTTTACAGAAGATGCTTTAAATGCAAATGCTGATTGTTTCCTTACAGGAGATGTGAAATATCATCAGTTTTTGGATTGCGAAAATCGAATAATTCTTGCTGATGTAGGGCACTTTGAAAGTGAATCTTTTATAAAAGAATATCTAATTTCTTTATTATCAGAAAAATTTTGTAATTTTGTACCCTTAATTTTGGATAATAGTGCCAATCATATAAAGAATATTTAAAAATACACAACATAAATGGCAAAGAAAGTTAAAGAAGAAGTTGCTCCAAAAACTGTTCTTAGAAGTGAGGATGCTGACTTAGCGGTAGAAAACAGATTGATTGCTCTTTACAGATTGCAACAAATTGATTCTCAAATAGACAGAATTAGAATTATTAGAGGGGAATTGCCTTTGGAAGTACAAGACCTTGAAGACGAAACAGAAGGTTTGTTGACAAGAATTGGAAAAATCAAAGCAGAAATAGAAGCATTAAAAGAATCTATTTCGGAAAAGAAAATACAAATGCAAGAATGCGATGCTTTGATTAATAAGTATTCAGATCAACAAAACAATGTTAGAAATAACAGAGAGTACGAATCATTAGCAAAAGAAATAGAATTCCAAGAATTAGAAAAGCAGCTTTGCGAAAAAAGAATAAGAGATTTCAATGCACATATAGAAACATACAATTCAGAAATTGAAAAGTATAATGGACTATATGAAGAAAAAATGGCAGATCTTGAACAAAAGAAGTCTGAACTTGATGAAATCATAAAAGAAACAGAAGAAAAAGAAAAGACTCTTTTGGAAAAAGCAGAGCAAAACGAAAAATTAATAGAAGAAAGATATCTTACAGCATTCAAGAGAATACGTTCAAATGCAAGAAATGGATTAGCTGTTGTAACAGTTGATAGAGATGCTTGCGGTGGTTGCTTTAATAAAATACCAAAGCAAAGACAAATGGACATTAAAATGCACAAGAAAATCATTGTTTGCGAATATTGTGGAAGAATTCTTGTAGATGACTCAATAGCAGCAGAAGTAGAATCAGGTTTAGCAGCAGAAGAAAATGTATAAATATTTTGAGAATGCCTTAGTTGTAAATGAAGGCAAAAAAGAAGTTCTCAATATATTGGTAAAAGAAAATCGGATAGAGAAGATAAGCAAATCTCCTTTATCCGATTTGCCTTTAAATACCGAATATATTGATTGTACAGGTTTAATGTTATTACCTGGAGTAATAGATGCTCATGTTCACTTTAGAGAACCGGGATTAGAGCATAAAGCAAATATGACTTCAGAGTCTAAAGCTGCCTTAGCAGGTGGTGTTACTACTGTTTTGGAAATGCCAAATACAAATCCTGTAACTACTACTAAAGAGGCTTTGAAACAAAAGTTGGCTTTAGCGAAAGATAATATGTGTTGTAATTATGGTTTCTTCCTTGGATTGACAAATAATAATCTTTCTGAAATACCAAATATAGAAAGAGAGGATTATTGTGGATTAAAACTATTCTTGGGCTCTTCTACGGGCAATATGCTTGTGGATAATCAAGAAATATTAGAAGGAATATTCTCTTGTAGCAATACTATTATCTCTGCTCATTGCGAAGATGAAACTATAATAAGAGAAAATACTGCTCACTATAAAGCTATTTACGAAGGTAAAACTGCTCCTGCAAGCATTCATCCTTTAGTGAGAAGCACAGAGGCTTGTTTTAAATCAACTTCTTTTGCTGTTGAATTGGCTAAAAAGCACAAAGCAAGACTTCATATTGCTCACATAAGTACAAAAGAGGAATTGGATTTGTTAGAACAAGGTGATGTAAGTTCAAAGTCTATTACTGCAGAGGTTAGTCCAAATCATTTATGGTTTTGCGATGAGGACTTTGAAAAATATCAAAATCAAATAAAGTGTAATCCTTCTATCAAAACAAAAGCCGATAGAGAAGCTTTAAGACAGGCCTTAAGAGAAGATAAAATAGATATTATTGCAACCGATCATGCGCCTCACTTATGGGAAGAAAAAAATAAATCATACTTTGAAGCGCCATCAGGAATGCCGTCAATACAACATTCTTTGCTTATAATGTTATCTTTGGTGGAGCAAGATGTAATATCAATAGAGAAACTTGTAGAGAAAATGTCTCACAATCCTGCTATATTATTTTCAATAAAAGATAGAGGATTTATTAGAGAAAACTACTTTGCAGACTTTGTTTTTGTGGATTTAAAGCAAAAAACAACAATAAATAAAGAAAATATTTACTATAAATGTGGATGGTCTCCATTAGAAGGAGAAGTTTTCCCTAACAAAGTGATTTATACATACTTAAATGGAGAAAAAGTCTTTGAAAACGATAGAGTTTTAGACAAAAAAGTAGCAATGAAAGTATAAAAATTAAAAATTTTTTCAAAAAAATTTGGTAGGTATTAAAAAACGTCGTACCTTTGCATTCGCAAACAAGGGGAGTATAGCTCAGTTGGTTTAGAGCATCTGCCTTACAAGCAGAGGGTCATAGGTTCGAATCCTATTACTCCCACAAAGAAAAAGCGATTGCAAAGATGCGATCGCTTTTTTGTTTTATATAGTTTCTAATCATTAATATGCTTTTAAAGTCCGTTTAAATGCCTTTTAAAGATTCCTTTTCTTTATAAGGCTTTCCATTTTTTCAAAGACTTTCACCCAGTACCACAAAGAGGTATTCCAATACCTATAGTGTTTTCAAAGAATTCATGTGCTTTTTCAAAGAGACAATTCGTTTTCTTCAAGAGATAATAGATTTTCATCAAGAAAAAACGATTTGAAAATAAAGTTTAAATTTCTGAATTTCAAATGAAAATTCAATAAAACAAAAAACATTGCTATCCGATAATAGAAACCTATTAGGATAGCAATGTTTTTATTTTATGTTCTATTGTTGGCTTATAGGTAAGAAGCCATTTCTTCTTGCAATTCTTTTGCTTTAAGAGCTGCTACTTCTGCAAAGTTTTCTGTTGTGTCTGCAAATATGATTCCTCTTGAAGAGTTAACTAACAAGCCACATTCTTCATTAAGTCCATATTTACATACTTCTTGTAAAGAACCTCCTTGGGCTCCAACGCCTGGAACAAGTAAAAAATGTTTTGGTGCTATTTCTCTTATTCTTGCAAACATTTCTGCTTGGGTTGCTCCACAAACAAACATAAGGTTTTCTTCTGTTCCCCATTCTTGTGCTTTGCTTAATACAGTTTCAAATAATGGTTTTCCGTTTTCATCTTTTATGAATTGGAAATCGTTTGCTCCTTTATTTGATGTTAGAGCTAAAAGTATAACCCATTTTTCCGGATAAACTGTGAATGGTTTTACTGAATCTTCTCCCATATATGGAGCGATTGTCATTGAATCAAATTTGAAATCTCCTTCTTCTGAAAGAAATGCTTTTGCATATTGCTCTGAAGTATTGCCTATGTCTCCACGTTTTGCGTCTGCTATTGTGAAGCATTCGCCTTTGAATTGATTTAGGTAATCCATAGTTTTTTGCAAACTGATTAAGCCTTCTATTCCTCTTGATTCGTAAAAGGCTAAATTTGGTTTGTAAGCTACGGTATATGGCAATGTTGCGTCTATGATTGCTTTGTTAAATTCAAATACAGGGTCTTCTTTTGTAAGAAGGTGTTTTGGTATTTTGTTTATGTCGCTGTCTAATCCTACGCATAAGAAGCTTTTCTTTCTGCGTATAAGCTCTACTAATTCTTTCCTATTCATAATCTTTAATTTATATTAAGTTTAAGAAATGTTGGTATAATTTTTTCTCTATTTCTAATATGTTCAACTCTTCTCGTAAGCCGAGTTCTTTTTGCAAAGAAGTTGCTCCTTTATCTGTGAATCCGCAAGGATTAATATAGTTGAAATATTGTAAATCTGTGTTGATGTTAAGGGCGAATCCGTGCATAGTTATTCCTCTTGAGGCTTTCACTCCAATGGCACATATCTTTCTTGCTTTTGTTGAGTGAGAATCTATCCACACTCCTGTTGCTCCTTTGAGTCTTTCGCAGTTTATGTTGTAGTCTTTCATTAATTGGATAACACTTTCTTCAACTGTTTCTATATAGGTTCTTAGAGTTAGACCTAATTTATCTAAGTCAAGACTTGGGTATCCTACTATTTGTCCTGGCCCGTGATAGGTTATGTCTCCTCCACGATTGATGTGATGAAAGCTTGCTCCTATTTGTTTTAGGAATTGCTCGTTTGCTAAAAGATTTGTTGCCTTTCCGTGTTTGCCAAGTGTATAAACATGAGGGTGTTGGCATACAATGAAGTCTTGTGAGATAGTTTCTGTGTTAAGAAGCTTTTGATTAACTTTTTGGTTAAAGATTGCTTCTTGCTCTCTTAGTGCTTCATCGTATGCCTTTAAGCCCCAATCAACAAAGTTTAGTTGCATATTTATGCTTTTCTAATATTTATCGCTAATTCTTTGCCTTCTATTACATCTATTGTTTGTAGAGGACTTTCTATCTTTTCTACAAATTTAAGCTCTTGTGTAAGAGTTTCGCTGCAGATGTATTCTTTGAATGTATTTGCTGCTTGGCAAAGTTCTTCGCATTGTTCTATTTCAACTATTATGTTGTCTGTTACGTCAAAGTCTTGTTCTTTTCTTATGTTTTGGATTCTGTTTACAAGTTCTCTTGAAATTCCTTCTTGACGTAATGATTCTGTAATAGTTGTGTCTAAGGCTACGGTTAGGTCTGCGTCATTTGTTACAACCCAACCCGGAATGTCTTGTGTGATTATTTCAACATCAGTTATTGCTATTTCAATTTCTGTGTTGTCTATGTTTAATGTGTATTTGCCTTCGGCTTCTATTTTTGCAATATCTTCTTGTGAGAATGCTGTTATGGCAGCTGCAATAGCCTTCATCTTACTTCCAAATTTTGGTCCTAGGGTTTTGAAGTTTGCTTTTATGCTTTTTACCAATACATTATTCTCTTTTGTTAAGAAGTCTATGTTTTTAATGTTTACTTCTGAAAGTATTAGGTCTTTTACTGCTTCTATTTGGCTTTGTTGATGAGCATCTTTTGCTGGAATCATTATTTTAGATAGCGGTTGACGTACTTTTAGATTGTTTCTTTTTCTTAATGAAAGCACTAACGAGCATATTTTTTGTGCCATTTGCATTCTTTCTTCCAATTCTTTGTCTATCAATTCTTGATTGCATTGAGGGAAGTCTGTTGCGTGAACAGAGAATGTTGTGTGGCGTTTGCTTACATTGTTTAAGTCGGTGAATAATCTTTCTGCAAAGAATGGTGCTATTGGTGCTATAAGTTGAGAAAGTGTTTCTAAGCAAGTGTAAAGTGTTTGGTAAGCAGAAATTTTGTCTTGAGAGTATTCTCCTTTCCAGAAACGTCTTCTGCAAAGTCTTACATACCAGTTACTCAAATATTCATCAACAAAGTTTGCTATTGCTCTACCTGCTTTTGTTGGCTCATAGTCTGTGTATGTTTTGTCACAGTATTCTACAAGTGAATTTAATTCAGAAAGTATCCAACGATCTATTTCTGGTCTTTCGCTGTATTCTACATCTTTTTCTGCATAAGAGAAATTGTCGATGTTTGCGTAAAGAGCGAAGAAAGAGTAAGTGTTGTAAAGTGTTCCAAAGAATTTTCTTCTTACTTCGTCTATTCCGCTTGGGTCAAACTTCAAGTTTTCCCATGGTTGTGTATTGGTAATCATATACCATCTTGTTGCGTCAGGACCATATTGTGAAAGGATTTCAAATGGATTAACTGCGTTGCCTAATCTCTTAGACATCTTGTTTCCATTCTTGTCTAATACAAGTCCGTTTGAAACAACGTTTTTAAATGATATTGTATCGAAACAAAGTGTTGCTATTGCGTGAAGTGTAAAGAACCATCCTCTTGTTTGGTCAACTCCTTCTGCAATGAAATCAGCAGGGAAGTTGTTTGCTAATTCTTTGTCATCGCAATCAAATGGGTAGTGAACTTGTGCGTATGGCATTGCTCCTGAGTCAAACCAAACATCTATTAAGTCTGATTCTCTTCTCATCTTTTCGCCGTTTGGCGCTACTAATATTACTGAATCAATGTATGGTCTGTGTAGGTCAAAGCTTTCGTAGTTTTTATGGTCTTTGTATGGGTTTTCACTCATAAAGCCTGCTGCGATACTCTTTTCTATTTCGTTAGAAAGCATTTCAACAGAGCTTATGCAGATTTCGTGTTTTCCGTCTTCTGTTCTCCAAATTGGAAGTGGTGTTCCCCAATATCTTGAACGGCTTAAATTCCAATCAACAAGGTTTTCTAACCAATTTCCAAAACGTCCGCTTCCTGTTGCTTCTGGTTTCCAATTGATTGTTTTATTAAGTTCTATCATTCTGTCTTTGATAGCAGTTGTTCTTATAAACCAGCTATCTAGAGGATAGTAAAGGATTGGTTTGTCTGTTCTCCAACAGTGTGGATAATTGTGAGTGTGTTTTTCTATTTTGAATGCTTTGTTTGCTTGTTTGAAATAAACGCACAAATCAACATCAAGTGTTGGGTCTTTTTCGGTTAGTGTTGGGTCGAAGGCGTTTTTAACAAATCTTCCTGCAAATTCTTTGTAAGATTCTTTGTTTACGTATTTGTTTACAAAGTTTTCGTCTAAGTCTTCTATAAGGAAGAATTTACCTGTTCTGTCAACCATTGGTTGATTTTTACCTTCTTTATCTACAACAAACATTGGAACTATGCCTGCTTGTTTTGCAACTCTATCGTCATCTGCTCCAAATGTTGGTGCTATGTGAACAATACCTGTACCGTCTGCTGTTGAAACGTAATCTCCTTCTATTACTTTGAAGGCTTCACCCATTGGGCTTACAAAGTCTGTTAAGGCTTCGTATTCTGTGCCTCTTAGGTCTTTACCTTTACATTCTGCTAATATTTGGAAAGGTATTGCTTTGTCGCCTGCTTTGTATTCTTCAAAAGATAGATCTGCATTCTTTTCAGGGAAGAATGAACCTAATAATGCTTTTGCTAATACGGCAATCATAGGAAGTCCTGAATATGGATTGAAGGTTCTAACAAAAACATAGTCAATATTAGGTCCTACTGCTAAGGCTGTATTTGAAGGCAGTGTCCAAGGAGTTGTTGTCCATGCTAAGAAATAAACGTCTTCTGTTTGTCCTGAAAGGTATTTTGCTTTTATTTCTTCTTGGTTTTTGGCTCTGAATTGTGCTACCATAGTTGTGTCTTTTACATCTCTGTAACAACCTGGCATATTTAATTCGTGAGAACTTAATCCTGTACCTGCTGCAGGTGAGAATGGTTGGATAGTGTATCCTTTATATAAGTATCCTTTTTCGTGTAGTATTCCTAATAGATACCATAGCGTTTCTATATATTCGTTTTTGAATGTGATGTATGGGTCATTCAAATCTACCCAATATCCCATTTGAACAGTAAGTTTATCCCACATGTCTTTGTATTTCATTACTTCGTTGCGACATGCAGCATTATATTCATCAACGGAGATTTTATTTCCTATGTCTTCTTTTGTTATTCCTAATTGTTTTTCTACTCCTAATTCAACAGGAAGTCCATGAGTGTCCCAACCTGCTTTTCTTGCAACGTAATAACCCTTTTGTGTTTTATATCTACAAAATATGTCTTTGATTGCACGTGCCATAACGTGGTGGATTCCTGGTTGTCCATTTGCAGAAGGAGGTCCTTCAAAGAAAATAAACGGCTTTGCACCCTCTCTTAATTCCAAACACTTTTCAAAGGTGCTTTCTGCTTGCCATTTTTTCAAAATTTCATCTGAAATTTGAGTTAAATTAAGTTGCTTATACTCCGCGTATTTTGTATTCATATTAATAATTATTTAAAAATGACTGCAAAAATACAAAGAACTTGCGTAAAAATGGCAGAATGAGGGCAAAATGTGATAAGTGGTTGGTAGTTATACCATTTTTGTGTTACCCCGCCATATTTCTAATTTCGGCAGAAATAGCCATATATGGTGGGTATTAGAGAAAGAATTGCTA
>JAZRCB010000017.1:0-7200 GCA_045635365.1 Candidatus Onthomorpha sp. | reverse complement strand
TAAACACTTTTTCTTAATAAAAAACACCTCATCTCCTCAAAAAAATTGACAAAAATCAAGAGTAATTTTGCTGAAACGAAGATAGAATTTCACCAAACGCTGATTAATTTTCACCAGACGCCGTTTAAAAAAAATTAAACGCCGTTTAATTTCAACCAAACGCCGTTTAATTTTGCCAAAATCAAGAAAAAAACAGCCTTTTTTGGCTTAAAAATGGCTAAAATAAGGGCTAAAAAATATTAAACCATTGATTAACAAGATTTTGCTTAACTCTAAATGCTTAAGGAATTTGCAAAGAAAAAAATCAAAGCTCAAAATTTCGTAGTATTTCGGGCTTTGATTTTAATTAAAAAATGTTAAAAAATTTGAAAAACTTATTTATTTTTCCCTAATGCAAGGGATTGAAAAAGAGAAGCCTTAATCAAGGGCTTATGAAAAAAAACTTGCTTTTTTTTGCGTTATGTTGTATCTTTGCAGTTTTTCAAATCAGTAAATAAATTTCTTAACATGAAACTTTCACAGTTTAATTATAATTTACCAAAAGAGCTTATAGCTGAAGTGCCTGCAAAACAGAGAGATGAATCTCGCTTATTGGTCGTAAACAGACGCACAGGGACTATTGAGGATAAGATATTTAAAAATGTTTTAGACTATTTTGATGAGGGGGATTTGTTTGTCTTCAACGACACAAAGGTGTTTCCGGCTCGTTTATATGGAACAAAAGAAAAGACTAATGCAAGAATTGAGGTTTTTCTTTTAAGAGAGATTAATGAAAGTACTCGTTTGTGGGATATTTTGGTTGATCCTGCAAGAAAGATAAGAATAGGCAACAAATTATATTTTGGAGAAAACAACGAATTGGTTGCAGAGGTTATTGATAATACTACTTCAAGGGGTAGAACTTTAAGATTCTTGTTTGATGGCAATAATGATGAGTTTCATAATTTATTGAAGAAATTGGGTCATACGCCATTGCCAGATGATTTATTGAGAATGCGTGGTTTGATGCCTGAGGATGAGTTTCGTTATCAAACTATATATGCAAGAAATGAAGGTGCTGTAGTTGCTCCAACTGCTGGTTTCCATTTCTCAAGAGAGTTGTTAAAGAGAATGGAAATAAAGGATATTAATTCTGCTTTTGTGACTTTGCATAGTGGTTTAGGAAATTTCAGAGCTATTGAGGTGGAAGACCTTACTAAGCATAAGATGGATTCGGAGCAAATGTTGATTGATGAGAAAAATGTTAGCTTAATCAATGAAACAAAGGCGCGTTCTAATAAGGTATGTATTGTAGGTACAACTACTATGAAGGCAGTTGAAACTGCTGCTATTACAGGTAATAGAGTTAAGACTTATAGTGGTTGGACAAACAAATTCATTTTCCCTCACTATGACTTTGCTATTGCAGATGCGATGATAACTAATTTCCATCCGCCATTGTCATCTATGTTGATGATGGTTTCAGCCTTTGGTGGTTATGACTTGATTATGGAAGCCTATAAGTATGCAATAGAAAAAGAATACAAGTTCTTGACTTATGGAGATGCAATGCTCATCATCTAAAGCAGTCGTAATAGTTGCAGGAGGTGTTGGAAAAAGAATGGGAGGTGATTTGCCAAAGCAATATCATCTCTTGCGTTCTAAGCCTGTTCTTATAAGGACATTAGAAGCCGTTCATAAATCTGCACCTGATGCAAATATTGTTTTGGTGATTGCAAAAGAGATGTTTGAGTTTTGGAACAAGATGTGCGAGGATTATGATTGTAAGATAAAGCACAAATTGGCAGAAGCAGGTAAGGAAAGATTTTTTTCAGTCTTGTCTGGAATAAAAGCCTTGGAGAAAGAAAACATAGACTTAGTTGCAGTGCATGATGGAGTTAGATGCTTTGTAAACAAAGAAATATTTGATAATTGTTTCACAGCAGCAGAAGAATTTGGTGCGGCAGTCTGTGCTTGCAAAAGCATTGAATCTGTAAGATACAAAGACAATGCTGTCAATCGTGATGAAGTTTATTTGGTGCAAACACCTCAATGTTTCAGATACGACATTCTTAAAAAAGCATACGAAAGTCCATACCAACTTTCTTTTACTGACGATGCCTCTGTGGTAGAAGCCTTGGGAGAGAAGATACATATAGTTGAAGGAAGTAGAAAAAATATAAAAATAACTACACCTTTAGATTTTAAAATAGCAGATTGTTTTATAGATGAAGGAGAATATTAAACTATTATTCAAAAAAACATTTGGAGTAGAACCAAACAGCATTTGTGAAATTGCTGCACATGGCTCTTCTCGTAAATATTTCAGATGCTCAACAGAGGTTGTTAAAGTTTTAGCAGCCTACAATAGTGACAAAAAAGAAAATATTGCCTTTATTGATTTTGCAAAGCAATTAAAACAATCAGGCATAAACGTGCCTGCAATAATTGCAGTAGATGAGGAAAATGATATCTATCTTTTGGAAGATTTGGGCAATACTACTCTTTTTGATTTCATATCAACTGCAAATGAAAATGAGATTGTTGATATATATAGCAAAATTGTAAGAATACTTCCAAAGATTCAAATAGAGGCTGGAAGGCATTTTGATTACACAAATGCCTATCCAAGAAAGGCCTTTGACGTTCAGTCTTTACAATGGGACTTAAACTATTTTAAATATTATTTCTTAAAACTTGCAGATATTCCTTTCAACGAACAAGAGTTGGAAAACGACTTTGAGGTTTTGAAAAACTATCTTTTAGACTGTGATTGTGAATACTTGTTGTATAGGGATTTTCAATCGAGAAACATTATGTTGAAAGATAATTATGAGATATTTTTCATTGACTTTCAAGGTGCGAGAAAGGGTGCTTTGCAATATGACATAGCATCGCTTCTTTATGATGCAAAAGCAAACTTGAGTACAGAAACAAGAGAAAAGCTTTTGGATATATATGTAGAAGAGGTTAAGAAATACAAAGAAATCAAGGAAGAGGATTTTAGAAATCATTTCTATGCCTATGTTTATATTCGCATAATGCAAGCTATGGGTTCTTATGGCTATAGAGGTTACTTTCAAAAGAAAGAGCATTTCTTAAAGAGTATTCCTTTTGCTATTGAAAACATACGCTATTTAGAGAACAATATTAAACTACCTATTGAATTACCTTGCATACATAGTATTTTCCAACAGATAATTACTAATGAGAAACTGCTATCAATAAGTAAAAACAATAGCGTTCTTAATATTAATGTAAAGAGTTTTTCATTCAAGAAAGGCTATCCTCATGACACTTCGGGCAATGGGGGAGGATTTATTTTTGATTGCAGAGCCTTGCCAAACCCGGGTAGATATGAAGAATATAAGTCTTTGAATGGATTAGATGAGGCTGTGATTGAATTCCTTGAATCTAAGCAAGAGGTTAGGTTATTCTTTGAAAACGTACGCTCTTTGATTGACCAAAGTTGTGCAGAGTATCAAAGAAGAGGTTTTTCTAATCTTTCGGTTTATTTTGGTTGCACAGGAGGACAACATAGAAGTGTTTTCTTGGCTCAAAAGTTGGCAAACTATTTGAAAAATAGAGAAAATATTAAGGTAAATGTGCAACATATTGAACAAAATCAATAAAAAAATAGAAAAAGAATATTGATTTCTCAACTAAATCTACTAACTTTGCACAGATTTTTTAAAATTAAGGAATAAATAATAAAAAAACATAAACAACAATGAAAAGAAGAAATACGATTATTTCAGCGGTGCTTATTGCTATTGCAGTTGTATTGATAGTTGTGCTTTACAACTCAATCATGCGCCCTGTGAAGTTTGAAAACGAGTACAACAGACGTTCAGAACAAGTTATTACAAAACTAAAAGATTTAAGAGCTTGTCAAGAACTTTATAAATCTGCACATGGAGAATTTTGTAATGATATAGACTCATTACTTTTGTTCTTGGAAACAGGTAAAGTGCCTATGGTTCAAAAGTCTTTCTTGCCAGGATATGACCCAGATGCAATGACAGAATTTGAAGCTCAAAAGAAAGGTTTATTAAGAAGAGATACAACTTGGGTTGAACCAATAAAGAAACTTGTTGAAGAAAAGAAACTTTTAACTCCTGCTGAAAAAGTAGCTGAATTAAAATACATTCCATTCTCAAAAGATAACAAAGAAATATTTGAAATGAGTGCTAAAAAAGTAAACAAGGGAGGTTTAGATGTTCCTGTGTTCCAAATAATAGCACCTATCGCTACATATACTTTTGGAATGGATAGACAAGATGTTATCAATAGAAAAGCAGAATTAGAAGATAAAAACAAATATCCAGGTTGGAAGGTTGGAGATTTAGAACAACCTATCACAGATGGAAACTGGGAATAAAGAATTAGTTTAAGATGGAGACATATAAAATTAAACAACTTGTTCAAGTTGAAGAAAGTATTGTTTCCAACGAGACAAGATTGTCCATTTGCCTAAAAGCAAATGGATTTTCTTTTTCGTTGATTGACAATAAAAGTTTGAAACTTTTGTGTGTAGGCGAGTTTGAAGTAGATACAACAGGAAGCATACCTCAAGTAATGAATAGAGTTAGAGAATGCTTTTCATCTATTGGAATAAAGATGTTTAAGTTTGCAAAAACTCGTATCATTTGTGAAACTACTAAAAACGTTTGGGTGCCATACAAACTTTATGACCAAACAAAAAATAAAGAGTATCTAAAAACGGTTTCTAACCTTTTGAGCAATGAAACTGTTTTGTCTAATACATCTGAAAAGTTAGATGCTGTTTCTGTATTTGCATATCCTATGCACACATATAGTGGTGTGAAAATACTTATGCCTAATGCAGAATATTGTTGTCAACACCAAATCATGGCAGAATATGCTTATGATATAACAAGATTTTCTCAAAATACTCTTTTGGTAAATAAGAGAGCAACTGCTTGTGATATTGTATTATTCAAAGGTAATAACTTTGTGTTGAGTAATAGCTTTGAATATCAAAATGCAGCAGACTTAATATATTTTATCTTGTTTACATTGCAACAATTATCAGTAGATACAGCAGAGGTTAAAACACTTCTAACAGGTGAAGAATATACTAAAGAAGAATTAGGCTTGCTTCGTAAATACATAAAAGACGTATCATTCTCAAACCCTATGGAAAATATAAAAGTGGGTTGTGAATTTGATTCAATAAATCTACAAAACTATTTCTTAGTAATTGCTTAAAGCTTAGATGAGAATAATATCGGGATATTTAAAAGGAAGACGTCTTAATCCACCATTAAACTTGCCTGTAAGACCTACAACAGATATGGCAAGGGAAGGCTTGTTTAATATTCTAAACAATAGAATAGACTTTGAAGAAACAAGAGTCCTTGACCTTTTTGCAGGTACAGGTGCGATAAGTGTTGAGTTTATTTCAAGAGGTGCAAAGTATGTAACATCTGTTGATGAAAGCCTAAAGTGTATAGACTTTATTAAAAAGACTTGCACTACGCTTGAAATAGAAAATCTCTTTGCTTTAAGAGCAGATGTCTTTAATTTCTTAGGAAGAAGTCAGCAAAGTTTCGATTTAGTTTTTGCAGACCCGCCATACGATTTAAAACAATTTGACTTAATTCCTTCGCTTGTTTTAAAATCATTTGTAAAGCCAGGAGGAATGTTTATTTTAGAACACTCAAAAGAGCATAATTTCTCTGATAATCCTTACTTTACAGAACAAAGAAACTACGGAAAGGTGAATTTTAGTTTCTTTACATTTGAACAAAACCAAACAACAGAAAACGATGAGTAAGAAAACAATATGTATAGGTAACGCTCTTGTTGATAAGATATGTTTGCTTGAAAACGATACTATGCTTGCAACAGAGAATCTACCAAAAGGAAGTATGCAAATCATAAGTCAAGACGACTCAATACGTTTACAAGAGGCTACTTCTAACTTAAAAAGCGAGATTTCAACAGGTGGCTCTGCTGCAAATACTGCAAACGGACTTGCAAACCTTAATATAGAAACTGCATATATAGGAATGGTTGGAAAAGACCAATTTGGAGATTTCTATATTGAGGATATGCAAAAAAATAACATAAAGACAAACTTCTTTAAAAGCGAAACAACTCAAACAGGCTTAGCCTTAGCTCTTGTTTCAAAAGACGGAGAAAGAACATTCGCCACACACCTTGGAGCAGCCATAGAGTTGAACGCATCTCTTATTACAAAAGAACTTTTTGAAGGCTACGACTATTTGCATATTGAAGGTTACTTGATTTCAAACAGAGATTTATTCCAAAAAATAATAGAATGCGGAAAAGCATCTGGTTGTAAGATAAGCATAGACCTTGCATCATACAATGTAGTTGAAGACAACTTAGAATTTTTACAAGAAGTATGCAAAGGAGTTGAGGTTATATTTGCTAATGAGCAAGAAGCAGAAGCCTTTACTAAAACCTCAGCAGAAGAAGCCGTTCATATAATTGCACAATATGCCAACATCGCAGTTGTAAAACTTGGAGCAAAAGGCTCAATCATAAAACACAACGGTGAAATCACCTCAATACAAGAAGTAAAACGCGAAAAGATTGACACAACAGGCGCTGGCGATCTTTACGCAAGCGGATTCCTTGCAGGCTTATGCCAAGACCTACCACTAAATCAATGTGGAAAAATGGGAAGTGTGCTTGCTGGAAACGTAATAGAAATAATGGGCACAAAGATGTGCCCAGAACGTTGGAATAAGATTAAAGAAGAAATTTCTAAATCTTAAGCTTAATCTTCCAAATAATAAGTTATTGTACTAACAACCCTGCATTTCTTAACATGTGGGGTTGTTTCGTCTAAGTCTTCTATTGAAATTTGTCCTTGCCATGCAGTTTTCATTTTTCCAAGTTTGCTTTCCGCATCTTTAGCAAATTGTTCTCCTGCTTTTTTCGCATTAGCCAGACTTTCAGTTATTAGTTTTGGCTTAAAGGTATTAACATCTGAAATAGTATAGTATGCTCCGCCGTCCCAATAGTCTTGGTCTATCACTACGCCTCTTTCATACAATTCGGTAACTCTTTTTTCCAAAGTTTGCACTTTTTCAATTACTTTACTCTTTACAAAAAGGCGTACATTACCCCTAACGTATTTTGTTTTATCATTTTCATATTCATCATAACTAACTTTGCCCACGAAAATTTCTTCATCGGTAAAGCCAATTTCTTTCAAGAAATCAA
>JAZRCB010000016.1:0-26616 GCA_045635365.1 Candidatus Onthomorpha sp. | reverse complement strand
TCGTTGAGAAGATAACTTTTCTTTTTGAAGGTCAAAGAGTTGAAGCTCCGCACGATTTGATGTTTGATTTGCAATTTGTATCATTGCAGGACGTTGTAGTTTTTCGTCTTTTAGCTTTTGTCCTATAAAGATTTCAAGCATCTGTCTAAACGATTTAAGAGAGGAGGTGATTTGTGCAAGATTTTGTTTCGCACTTAAAAGCTCTACCTCTATAGCATCAACATCGGATTGCATTGCAATATCGTTCTTTTGATAAACTTTCATACGATTAAGGTTGCTTTCCAAAATCTCAATCAAGTTTTCTGTTTGTGCCTTTCTTTCTTCTAAAAGTAATACTCCAAAGTATATATCATTAACCCTTGATTGTAAGTCGTATAAGGCTATTTCATTTTGTTTTCTTTCTGCCTTTGCATCTGCCTTTGCTATATCAAGATTTGCCTTTGAGTAGCCTCCGTCCCAAATAGTTTGATTTACATCTATTGCGGCTTTGTATTGAAACTTGTCAATCCCAAGCATATCAATTCCACTCAAAGCAAGAAAAGCATCAAAGACTTCGGGGTAAGTAGGGGTTGCCGATTGATAGGTTGCTTGTCCTGAAATATTGATTTGAGGCGCCCATGCCATAAGAGCATTCTTAATATTATATTGCTCGCTCTTGTCAATCAATTCATAACGCTTTATTTCGGGATAGTTTTCCTTTGCAAGCCTATGACATTCTTCAAGTGTTTGACTATGAAGTTGCAGGCCAAGTAAAACAAAACCTAAGGTGATTATTCTTTTCATAAGGATTAAATTTTTTGTAATCGTTTCATTATTATTTTGATGTTCTCTTTCTTTCGTTCTTCTTTGTATTTTGCAATATCTTCCTCGCTTTCTAAATTCATAATATTTGAAATGTAGTTATTCATTACGGAAGGGAAAATATTTAAGGTAAGAATTGTTTGAAATAAAGTAATGACATTTATATGCTCAACCTCATTTCTCTTAGCCGCTTGGTCAATTTCCTCTTGCAACTCTTGACTTGCATCAAATAGCTCTTGTAATTGTTTTTTTAGCATTTGACAACGCTCCTTATTAGGCATAATTTCGTTTATAAAAAACCTTACAAGACCTTCGTTTTCTTCCACAAAATCAAAGTGTTTAGAGATAGCTTTTTCTAATCTTTCTTTTAAAGGAAGGTTTGCTTCTCCAAAAATATATAACATTAAGGGTTTTATTTCTTGAATCTTCTTTGCGATAAACTTCTCAAAAAGTTGCTCCTTTGTTCTAAAATAATAGTGAAGCATTGCGTGAGTTACACCCGCTTTTGAAGCAATAGAAGTTGTCCTTGCACCATTATATCCCTTGGAAAGAAACTCTTCCTCCGCCGCAATAAGTATTTGTTGCTCCGAGGTTTGTTTTTCATTTCTCTCTTCTTGCATATAGCTTTTTTCTTTAACAGTATGGTTTAACAATTTTGTTAATGCAAAATTAAATAAAAAAATCAAAATAACAAGTCAAAGAAAAAGAAAATTTTTTCTTAGCTTTATTTTTTTCTTTCTTAGCTTTAGAAAATTTTTTCTTAGGAAAAAAATAAAGGGTGAAAGAATTGACTTTCACCCTTTTTGTTATTGTGATTTTAATCTTATTTAACGATTACTTTTGAGGTGTAAACAGAGTTGTTATTCATAACTTTTACAAGGTAGCAACCTTTTTGTAGTGAAGAAAGGTTGATTATTGCGTTGTTTTTAATCTCTTGTGTCATTACAACACGTCCTGAAATGTCTATAACCTCCATTTGATGAACGCCTTCTTTTAATCCTGATAATGTGATTAGGCTTTCGGTTGGATTAGGTGCGATTGTAAGTGGTAATTGCTCTACGTCTGCAAGTCCAACTGCATCAATATCTACGTAATTGTATTCATAATCACATACATATTGCAAAGTGAAGTTTGCATCTAATGCCCAATATTCTTCGGTTGTGTAAAGGTTTCTGTTGTTGAAAGTTTGAGGACGTGTCATTTCAGGAGTCCAAGGCATAAGTGTTTCTTCCAATAAACGATTGTCGTAAGTGAAAAGAGAACGTTCAGTTTCGTTTTCGTTACCATCATAAGCATGAACTTCGGTGCAGTTACCTGCTTCGTTATATGTGTAAGTTCTTGTGCCATAAACGCTCCAAGCAAATCCATCAAAAGTGTTGTATGTTATAAGTGTTAAATTGCCATTTGTGTAAGAGTAATCCATACGTTCATTTGCAGAGAAAGTACTATTTGGTGAAAAAGGGTCATCGGCATAACTCCATGTTTCTGTTGATAAAAGACCATTTTCATATTCATACTCAACTATTTGCAAAAGCATATCTGCCATAGTCAATTCCATTGTAGTGATTTGACCGTTTGAGTTGTAGAAATATTCATAAATTCCACCCAATTCAAACTCTCCACCAAAGTTGTTGTAGTTTGAACGTGAGGCAAGTAATCCTTGATTGTTGTAGGTGTATTCTATGTAATAGACATTTTTCCATTCATTGTTAAGTAATTGGTATCCGTCAAGACGTACCATTTGATTGTATTCGTTGTAGCGAACAGAATCTATCAATTCATATTCAGCAGGCACTATTTCATAAATAGCTTGCAAACGACGTTGTGAATCATAATAGTAATTACAATTCAAATAATAATCATCGGTATTGTAAGAGTCTAAACGATAATTGTAATCACCACTTAAAGCCATTTTTTCAGCAGGACGGAAATTCAATACCTTTGCATTTTTGTCCGTATTCAAACGTTCTTGCAATGAAAGATGTTGTGAAAATGCACCAGCACTAACAACACAACATAAAATAACTAATAAAATCTTTTTCATACTATTTCAGTTTTTGGTTTATAAATGCAAAGGTAGAAAAATAATGTATTGTATGCAAAAGAGAGGAATTTATTTTTAGTCTTATCTTAAAACTTCAATTACTCCTGTCTTTTCTATCACTCTTGTTTTTCCCTTTGCTCTAAAACGATAGAAGTAAGTACCTTCTGGACTTTTTGTTTCATTTGGATTCCAAAAGTCTGATATATCGTCAAATACATCGTTGCACCATATTCTTCTTCCATGTCTATTATAGACACATAATTCGGTGAAAGAAAAATATCCATTATGTTTTGATAGTCCTATTATTTCAAATACATCATTTATTCCATCTCCATTTGGAGAACACATATTTGGAAAGTTTAAATGCAGTATATCTAATATAAGTACATAAACACTATCGCAACCATTCTTATCTGTTAATACACGGGTATATTCTCCTGCTTCTGTTTCTTCAAATCCATATCCTTCATAAGCGTCTCCTTTGAAAATTACTTCTTGTATCGTATCAATGAAAACATCAAATACGGTAAGGTCTAAATTAACAATGCTATCGCAACCGCTTTCTGTTTGAAGGTGTTGTGTATAAAATCCGCTTTCTTCTTGAGAAAATCCATTATCATTATAAGCTTCTCCGCAAAGTTGTGAAACGATAGTGTAGTTATAAACAGGATTAACAAAAAGGTCTAAATGAACTATACTATCACAACCTTTTTCTGTTTGAAGATATTGTGTGTAAATTCCTGTTTCGGTTTCAGTAAAGTTGTTTTCATTATAAGTTTCTCCTTGACAAATCTCTGCATTGATAGTGTAGTTATAAGTAGGGTTTACTGTAAGATTAAGTGTGAAAATACTATCGCAACCATATTCATTTAAAGCCTCGTGTACATAAACTCCCGTTTCATTTTCTTCAAATCCAAAATAAGTATAGGTACTATCATCGCAAATTTCTGCATTGATAATAGTGTTATGGGTAGGTGATACAAATAGATTTAGCTTTACAATACTATCGCAGCCATAAATGGATTGTAGATTTTGTACATAAAAGCCTGCACTATCTACTTCAAAATTATATTGAGTGTAAACTTGTCCGAAACAAATAGTATCAAAAATTAAAGTGTCGTATGTAGGATACTCCTCTACAACAAGGGTAATTATACTATCACAATTACAAGAAGAAGTGCCATGCCAAGTATAAACTCCCGCACTATCTATGTTAAACAATCCATCATTATATATTTGGTTATCACAAATCGAAGCATAGATTGTGTCGTAGTAAGAAGGGTTTACGATTACTTTCTTACTTGCTTTACCTCTACAAGATTCGTTTTCACTAATATTAAGATTGTATTCTATGGTTTCTTCTGCTATGAATATAATGCTATCGTTTGTTTCTTGATTATTCCATAGGTAATCAATATTATCTGTGTTACTTCCAGCAATAAATTCAGCTGATAAAACTACCGTATCATTTTGACAAACAGTGTCAGGTCCAGAGATATTTGATAGTAAGTTAAAATCAATGGTTACAGGTATAAGTAAAGTGTCCCTACAATAAGAATCCGTAATAGAGGAAACTAATCGTATATTGTATGTGTCATTATCGGGGTAAAACCTCATTATACTATCGGCCTTTAATATAGAATCATTTTCAAGAATCCAAATAGAAGTGTCTAAAACGTGATTAGTGAAAACATTATATGAGGTATCAAAAATCATATAACTTAAATCATTAAGATAAACAGTACTATTACAAGTGTCTATCATTAAATTAACCTCAGCTTTTGGGTAAATAGAAATTGAATGAGAAGAAATTGTAAAATTACATTCTGGCTTACCAACAAAAGATGCCGTACAAAAATATTCATTACTATCTATTGGCACTAAGATGTCGTAATTGGTAGAAAGAATTGTAGTATCACCTTCTCTATACCATTTATAATCAAATCCCAAAGGAGCTCTCAAATGAATAGAATCCACTGCATCACAAGGATTGTAAAGATATATTCTTTTTTTATCGCAATTTAAAGTAAAATAAGCATAACCAAAGTGTCCACCGTCTTTACAATCGTATGTTGTTAAACGTATTTTTATATCTTCTCCATGATAAGGTGCAATATCAACTCCAACTGTTGTCCAATCTTTCCAAATAATTGTAGAATTATTATAAGTATTTTGATTCCAGCCTAATTCACCACTTGCATAAAAGTCAGCAAATGCACAAGTGCTATCTATCAACTCTCCGTTATTATCAAGTATTTCAAGCCTAAAACGAGGTTGATTTTCAAGTGTATGGTCGGGATTTTGTAAGACAACAGCGTATTTTAATGTAATCATATCAAACTGATTTGTATCTACTGTATAATCGTAAGAAATACTTTCAGCTTCAGCTCCTGTTGAAGAGTTGCCTAATTTAACACTCGCTTTTTCGCCTTCTGGTACTTGCTTCAATAGATTATTTGTGTAATAATCAGTAGAATTTGTATTTACACATACTTCTCCTCTAAAATAATAATCCCAAAGATAAGGGTTATCATAGTTTCCAGCAGTAGGCATATTATTTGAAAATATGTTAATAAAATCAATACATCTATTTAAAGTAGTATTTACGGTATAACAAACAGGAGGTGAAATGCCACATTCTTCACATAAAGTATAAAGACATACATTATAACTAGTAGCTTCTTCAAGTCCTTCAATAATTACTTGTTCAACGCCGCTTGGAATTGTATCATAAAATACGGTTTCATAAGGGTAAGTATTAGAAGTACATTCTACAACATAATAATCAATAGTGTCAATATCAGTCCAAGTAACACGCATAGAATTATAATCAATATCTGTTATATTTCCATATAAATAAGGACAACCAAAGTATTTGTAAAAAGCGCCATAATCCACATTGCAATCATAAAAATCTCCGTAGCCACCATTGATATAAGCATAAGATTCAGTATTGCATATTTTTGGGAATGAGTAACTATTACCATTAGTTGTTAAATTAAAATTATATGTAATATTATCATACACATACCAATTAGCACCAGGAACAGGGTCCCAAGATAGATAAATAGAATCTTCATCAAAACTATATTCTAAATTTTCAGGCATAAAACTTCTGCAATCAGTATTTCCTAATGTTCCACACATAGGAACGCTATCACAACTTCCATATACATGATAATGAATAAAAGAATAAGGAGGTAACCCCGTAATCAAAATAGAATCAGCATCAGTGTAAACAGTGTGAATTGTTCCATCATTATAACCATTAAGGTTAGCAAAAGTGTGATTATAATATGTTAATTGTCCAGATGCTGGTGGAGAAAACAAAATGTAATCAACTGCAAAAGAAGAATAACCATGTCCATTCCAATGAAGCATAACAGATGTTGAATCGATGTATTCATGTGTTATATCACTCGGTGCTTCACAATCGCAGAACTGAACAATAATCTCAAAGCTCTCAACAGGATTGTCGTTATCTACATAAAAATCTATCGTTATTTCATCTGTGTCACTATAAAGAATATATTCATAGTAAACATCATGAGCACTTTTTATAATAATTTCTTCTGAACTCGTATCTCCCTTGTAAATAGTATAACAATTGTTAGGGTTTATATAATATTCATATTCACTATGCACAATTATCTTACAACCATAATTGGGATTTGTAGCTTTGATTGTATAAGAAGCATCAACACGAGGAGAATGGGGGACACCTGGACCATTATCAGCATAGACAACGCAATAGTCTGAAACAATTTCTTGATGATTGTTTGTTCCCATTAGAATAGTATCTTGCCCAAAAACAAAATTTAGACTAAGACTTAAAAAGATTAAAATAACTATTCGTTTCATAGAGATACAATAGTACTAAAATAATTTTGCAAAATTAAATGCTAAAATTCAGATAAACAAATATTTTTTGGTTCTTATTTGGTTCTTTTTTAATCTTTAAAAAGAAAAAGCGGAACATTTTTCAATGCTCCGCTTTTGTTTTATGCTTGTTTTTTTCTTTTTGCTTATTCAGCCCAAGATACTACAAGGTTTCTATCGCCGTATGCGTCATCTACTCTTGAAGAACATGGCCAGTATTTGTCATCGTGTTCAAGAGGGAAGGCTGCCATTTGACGAGTGTATGGTCTATCCCATGTATCTGCACATACAACTTGCATTGTGTGAGGAGCATTCATGATTAAGTTGTTTTGTTTGTCTGCTTTTCCTTCTTCTATGTCGCGGATTTCTTGACGGATTTGGATTAAAGCATCACATAATCTATCCATTTCTGACAATGGTTCTGATTCTGTTGGTTCAATCATCAATGTTCCGTGAACAGGGAATGCAACTGTTGGAGCGTGGAATCCGTAGTCCATTAAACGTTTTGCTATATCTCCACATTGTACTCCTGAACTTAAAGAGAATTGGTTGCAATCCATGATAAATTCGTGAGCACACATTCCGTGAGTTCCTGTGTAAAGGATATTGTAAGCTGTTGCTATTCTTGTTCTCATGTAGTTTGCGTTCAAGATAGCGTATTTTGTTGCTTGTGCAAGTCCTTCTCCACCGCACATTTTCAAGTATCCGTAAGTGATAGGTAATAATCCTGCACTTCCGAATGGTGAAGCAGCAACTGGTGAGCCTTTTGTAGAACCTGTTGATATTGTTCCGTGAGTTGGAAGGTAATCAGCAAGAGCTGCTGTACAACCAATTGGTCCAACTCCTGGGCCACCACCACCGTGAGGCATTGCAAATGATTTGTGTAAGTTTAAGTGGCAAACGTCAGCTCCCATAAAGCCTGGTGATGTTAAGCCTATTTGAGCATTCATGTTTGCTCCGTCCATATAAACCAATCCACCGTTTTCGTGAATGATGTTTATAATATCTATAATTCCTTCTTCAAACACACCGTGAGTAGAAGGGTAAGTAACCATTAAGCAAGAAAGGTTTTCTTTATTTGCTTCTGCTTTTTCTTTCAAGTCAGCAATATCAATTTCTCCCTCAGCAGTTGTTTTGATTACTATGATATTCATTCCTGCCATTGCAGCAGAAGCTGGGTTTGTTCCGTGAGCAGAAGCAGGGATTAAACAAACTGTTCTGTTTGCTTGTCCGTTTGCGATTTGGAAATTACGTATTGTCATCAATCCTGCGTATTCTCCTGCTGCTCCTGAATTTGGTTGAAGACTTACTTTTGCAAATCCTGTGATTTTAGAAAGTATTCTATCCATATCTTCAACAAGTTCATAATAACCCTCTGCTTGATTTCTTGGAACAAATGGGTGAACGTTTGCAAATTCTGACCAAGTGAATGGTATCATTTCCATTGCAGCGTTTAGTTTCATTGTACAAGAACCAAGTGGTATCATAGCTCTATTCAATGACAAGTCTTTAACTTCCATTTTCTTTAAGTATCTCATCATTTCTGTTTCTGAATGATAAGAAGAGAATACCTTTTGAGTTAAGAAAGCTGATTGTCTTTGTAATTTAGCAGGGATTGAATTAGGAGCTTGACAACAAGCAAAGCCCGCAAATTCTTTTCCAGCAGCTTGTGCTAACACTCTTAAAACTCTTTCTACACCTTGGCAAGAAGTAGTTTCGTCAGTAGAAATACCTATTGTTTTGTTGTCAATCAATAAGAAGTTGATTTTGTTTTCAACCGCAACTTGACAAACCTTTTCAGCATCAACAGGACATGCTAAACGAATTGTATCAAAGAATGTTTCGTTTAATTGAGTATATCCGTAAGCTTTTGCATTTTCAGCAATAGTATTTGCTGTTTTGTTTATATCTTGTGCTATTTCTCTAATTCCTTCTTGTCCGTGATAAGCCGCATATTGACCTGCCATTATAGCAACAAGAGCTTGAGCAGTACAGATATTAGAAGTAGCTTTTTCACGTTTGATATGTTGTTCTCTTGTTTGAAGAGCTAAACGGAAAGCCTTATTACCTTGTGCATCTACTGTTTGACCAATGATTCTACCAGGCATTGTTCTTTTGAAGTTTTCAGTACAAGCAAAGTAAGCAGCAGAAGGACCACCAAAGCTCATTGGACAACCAAATCTTTGAGTTGTACCGCAAACGCAATCAGCACCCCATTCTCCTGGAGGAGTCAATAAAGCCAAACTCATTAAGTCAGCAGCCACTGCAACAAAAATTCCTTTTGCTTTTGCATTAGCAGTAAATTCTGCATAATCCAATACCTCACCTTTTTTGTTAGGATATTGAACAATAGCACCAAAGAAAGTTTCATCAAGAACAGTGTCATCACTTCCTACAACAACTTCTATTCCACGAGGAACGGCTCTTGTTTTGATAACATCTATTGATTGAGCGAAAAGATTTTCACTAACAAAGAATTTATTAACATTATCTTTTTGTTGTTGACGGCTTCTTGAACCATAGAACATCAACATAGCTTCCGCACAAGCAGTAGCCTCATCAAGTAAAGACGCATTAGCCAAAGGCATTGCAGTCATTGAACAAATCATAGTTTGGAAAGTGAAAAGAGTTTCCAAACGACCTTGAGAGATTTCAGCTTGGTAAGGAGTGTAAGAAGTGTACCAACCTGGATTTTCTAAAATATTTCTTTGTAACACAGCAGGAACTATTGTATTGTAGTAACCTTGGCCAATGTAAGTTTCATACATTTTGTTCTTAGCTGCCATGCCTTTCAACATAGTAAAATACTCATATTCGTTCATACCTTGAGGAAGGTCCAAAGGTTCTTTAAAACGAATCTTCGCTGGAATTGTCTTGTCAATAAGTTCATCAATGCTACTAACACCGATTACCTTTAACATCTTCTCAACCTCTGCTGGTTGAGGACCGTTATGACGATGTGCAAAGTTGTTTGTTATCATTTTGCCTAATTTTTATTTTGTTTATAATTCTATTTTCTTTTCATTTCTCATATAAGAATTGAAATGCACAATATCTTTTAAAGGTTTGCGAATCTTTTTCCTTGTAATAGTAGCGGGATAACCCAAAGCAATCACTAAAGGAATACGTTTATTATCGGGCACATCAATAAGCTTTTTAAGACCCTTTTCATCAAACCAACCAAGTATGCAAGAACCAAGACCTAACTCAGAGGCTTGCATACACATATTATTAGCCGCAATTCCTATATCTAACAACGGATACTCCTTATCCTTAATCACACAACCAATAGAGGCAGTAAAATTAGCCTTTTCCAAAACTATCGCTATCAAACAAGGCACTTGCTTAACAAAACGATTCATTCCCATAGTAGCAATACGCCTTTGAGCTTGTTGAAGGATAGGCTCACTATCAATCACCACAAACGACCACGGTTGAGAATTGCAAGCAGAAGGAGAGAGGCGAGCAGCCTCAATGCAAGCAAGCACCTTTTCCTCCTCCACCTTTTTGGAAGAATATTTCCTATCGCTTTGCCTTTTAAGTAATAGATCTTTAAAAGTATCCATTTATATAATCAAGAATTAAATGCTAGCAGAAATAAACTCTCCGTCAGCCTTAACCTTTTTAATCAAACCTTGAAGAACTTGACCAGGACCAACTTCAACAAAAGTAGTCGCACCATCTTCAACCATAGCCTTAGAAATTTGAGTCCATTTCACAGGAGCAGTTAATTGAGCGATAAGATTTTCTTTGATTTGAGCAGGCTCAGTCATAGGTTGAGCATTTACGTTTTGATAAACAGGACAAATAGGAGATTGAATATTAGTATTAGCAATAGCCTCAGCCAATTCAACTCTTGCAGGCTCCATAAGAGGAGAGTGGAAAGCACCACCAACCTTTAAAGGCAAAGCACGTTTAGCACCAGCAGCCTTCAAAGCCTCACAAGCCTTGTTGATTCCTTCCATAGAACCAGAAATAACCAATTGACCAGGACAGTTGTAGTTAGCAGGAACAACAACCTCTTCAATTTCCGCACAAACTTGCTCAATCTTTTCATCATCTAAACCAATGATAGCAGCCATTGTACTAGGCTCTAACTCACAAGCCTTTTGCATAGCATTAGCTCTTGCAGCCACAAGACGTAAACCATCTTCAAAACTCATAGCCTTAGCAGCCACCAAAGCAGAAAACTCACCCAAAGAGTGTCCAGCAACCATATCAGGTTTAAACTCTTCGCCCAAAGCATGAGCAAGAATAACAGAATGTAAGAAAATAGCAGGCTGAGTAACATTAGTTTGTTTTAATTGTTCATCAGTGCCAGCAAACATAATATCAGTAATTCTAAAACCTAATATTTCATTTGCCTTTTCAAACATTGCTTTACACTCTTCATTATTGTCATATAGGTCTTTACCCATACCAACAAATTGCGCTCCTTGACCAGGAAATACGTATGCTTTTTTCATATTCTATTTCTTTTTTTAGATTTAATTTGCAAATGTACAAAAAAACAATAGTTATAGAAAAAAATCAAAGAAAAAATAATTTTTCAAAGACTTTTTACTGACAAAATTATATGGAAAATGTAAATAATTTAAATCATTCGTTGGAAAAAGTGTAATGACACTTTATTTATTCGTTGGAAAAAGTGTAAATTTGCAAAAAAATAAACAAAAACCATGCTTAAAAGAAAAATAGAATCTGTTTTGACGGAATGGAAGAAGTCTAAAAATAAAAAACCTCTTGTGATAAAAGGCATTCGTCAATGTGGTAAAACATATATAGTTCAGAAATTTGCAAAAGAGAATTATGAAAATGTGGTTTATGTGAATTTTATTCTTGAACCGGATAAAAAATCAGCCTTTTCGGGTAGTATTGATGTTGATACCATAATTCTAAACCTATCAGCTTTAATTCCGAATAGTCGTTTCATAAAAGAAAAGACTTGCATAATACTTGATGAAATTCAAGAATGTAAAGAAGCAAGGACTGCCCTGAAATCATTTCAAATAGATGGACGATTTGATGTTATTTCAACAGGCTCACTTTTGGGCGTAAGAGGATATGAAAATAGGAGGAAAGAAGGGCAAGACTCTATTCCTGTTGGATATGAAACGATAATAGAGATGTATCCTTTGGATTTTGAAGAATTTTTATGGGCAAATGGAATAAATAATAAGGTGATTGATTCAGTGAAATCGTGCTTTGAAAAAGAAACAGTAGTTCCGGAAGGTATTCATAATGCAATGATGGAATTATTATATAGATATGTCATTGTAGGAGGTTTGCCTGAGGTCGTAAACACGTTTCTTGAAACAAAAAACATTGAACTTACATATCAATTACAACGTAATCTTATAGCGGAATACGAAGAAGATATGATTAAGTATGCAGACAACTCCGATAAAGTACGTATTCGAGAATGTTTTGAATCAATTCCTAAACAATTAGCCAAAGAGAATAAGAAATTTCAATATTCCGTTGTAAGAAAAGGCGGTCGCTCATCTCAATATATAGGAAGTATTCAATGGCTTGAAGATGCAGGATTAGTAAAAAGATGTTATAATACACAAATTACGGAATTGCCACTTGAAGGAAATGCCATTAAAGACTGTTTTAAATTATACACCACAGATATTGGCCTTTTTGTCGCTATGCTTGACTATGGTACACAAGCAGATATACTAAAAGGAAATCTTTTAGCCTATAAAGGCTCTATATTTGAAAATCTTATGGCAGATTTTCTTTGTAAATCAGGACAGAAGTTGTATTACTTCCAAAAGGATAGTGGTTTAGAGTTAGATTTTCTTGTCAGATACAAAGGAGAATGCGTAGTGATTGAAATCAAAGCAAAATCAGGAAAAACAAAAAGTTTAAAAACAGTTCTAAAAAACAAAAATATTTACCACGTTAATCATGCAATCAAACTTGGAAAATATAATATCGGACGAGAAGAAGAAATGCTTACAATACCTCTTTATATGGGTTTTCTTATTCAAGACACTCTTTCTGATGTTATAGTGCCTGATATCGATTTGAGAATTTTGTAAAAAAAACTCGCAAGATTTGTTTCCTGCGAGTTTTTTTTGAAGTTTTTTTTCTTGTTGTTTAAAATCTAAAACGTGCTCCTATGTTTGTTGAAAGGAATGTTTTTCCCATTGTTATGAAATATAGGTTAGAGTTCACATCTCCAATTTGTTTTCCTGAGCTAAGGTTGGTAAATAGTAGGGAAGGGGTTGCAAAGAATGATAGGTTTTTTGTTGCTTTGTATTCTAAGGAAAGTCCTAATTCAGCTGCAAATTCTGAGTGTAAACGACCAGTCAATGCAATGGGTTCGGGTATTGATGGAGAGTAAATAATTTTTGATTTTTCCATAATTAATCCAATTCCCAAATAAGGTGATAATTCAAAAGAGTTACCCATTTTATAAGAATAAGCGGCACTTAGTCCAATGTAGTTTAAGTTTTTAATACCTTGTCCTGCATCTATTTTTTGTTCATATGGTTGGGTAGTGAAATAATGTGTGTTTGCTGTGTGAAAATAGTCTATTTTGAATGTGAGTTTATCTTTGAGTCTAATTCCCGCACCCATTTTATAGTTTAGAGAATTAGGGAAAGAGGTAATGTGATACCTTTCAATATCCAATCCTCCAACCATATTGTAGGCATTAGATTTACCAAAAGATACATCAAAAGTGAATGCTACTTTTTTTTCTTGTGCAAACATTGTTGTTGCAATTAGCAGACATACTGCAATGAATGTTAATTTTTTCATATTGGTTTTTTGTTTTTTTGTTTAATTTGCAAATGTACAAAAAAACAAAGAAAAATTGAAATAAATCAAAGAAAGAAAAAAATATTTCTTTGAAATAATTTTTTAAAACAAAGTGTTGTTTTTGTTTTTTTCTTTCATCTTTTCTTCGGGGATTTTATTCCATTGAATTTTTGCTTTTTCTTTACTCCCTTTTCTGTCGTATGCTTACTAACATTTTTCAAACAATGAATCTCTGTTTGAAACATTATTATTTCTTATGTTATTATTTATATTATTATTTATATTATTATTCATGTCTGTCATTTGAATTGATACCCCTATGTCAGTCAAATTGACACCCCTCTGTTGTTTGACTGCTTTACCCTCCTTAGTTTGAAATAACAACCCCTCAAAATTTTTCCCGAGTCTAAAATATGTCATATTTGAATAATGGTCATCGGTTACAAGGATTTTTTTATCAATTCTATCTCTTAAAGCATGTTTTTTTATGTTGAGTATGGGCAATTCGTTTAAAAGGCTGTTGTACTCAACCCAAAAGTATTTTTTGCCATTTTGTGTTATTGTTTGTTTTATATTTCATAGTAAAGGCACAAAAAAAACTCGTAAGGTTTTATGCTTACGAGTTTTTTGGTGTTATTGTGTTAATCCTTTTTTTTATTCTGCTATTATGTTTTTATAGTCTTCAAGGATTTGTGGGTCGAAGTTGTTGATGTATGTGATTGCTTTTTCAATTTCGGCTTGTGCTATTTTTGTCATGATATGTGCTGATTTTGTGTACATATCGTTTTTGTTTGCGTCATTGATTAGCAAGTTGCTCATCACTAAGTATCCTGCTATTTCTACTAGTCTTCTTGAATTGAAATCGAATGCTTCTGATGATGAACCGAATTCTTTTACTTTTTCGTAGCATTGTTCAAATTGTTCTCTTAATTGGATAAGTGTGTTTCTTAATGCTTGTAATTCTGGTTTTACTTCTATTGCTTCGTATTCTTTTATTCTTCCTAGGTAAGCGCCTGATACTACTCCTCTGATTGCTGCTACTACTTGTAGTTGTGAGGTTCCTTCGTAGATTGTTAGGATACGTGCGTCTCTATAAAATCTTTCGCATGCGTAGTCTTTCATAAATCCGCTTCCTCCGTGTACTTGTATGCAGTCGTATGTGATTTGGTTTGCGTATTCTGATGAGAATAGTTTTAATAGTGGTGTGAAGGCGTCTGCTAAGCGTGAGTAGGTTTTAAGGGTTGTGCGTTCTTCGTTTTCTAGTTTTCTTTCTCTTGATATTGCTTCAAGTGATTTGTACATGTCTACGCAACGTGTTGTTTCGTAAAGTAGGGTACGGATTGCATCGGTTTTTGCTCTCATGTTTGCAAGCATTTCATATACTTGTGGGAAGTTGATGATGGCTTTTCCGAATTGTTCTCTTTCGTTTGCGTATTTAACTGCTTCTCTGCATGCTGCTTCTGCTAGTCCTACTGATTGTGCTCCAACTCCTAGTCTTGCTCCGTTCATTAGGCTCATCACGTATTTGATAAGTCCTAGTTTTCTGTCTCCAACTAGTTGTGCTGGTGCGTTGTTGAATACTAGTTCTGCGGTAGGAGAGCCTTTGATTCCTAATTTGTTTTCTATACGTCTTACGGTTACGGCTTTGTTTGCTCTATCGTAAACAAAGTAGCTTAATCCTCTACCATCGTTTGTGCCTTCTTCACTTCTTGCAAGTACTAGTTTTATGTCGGCATCTCCGTTTGTGATAAAGCGTTTTACTCCGTTTAGTCTCCAACAATTTGCTGCTTCATCAAAGGTTGCTTTTAATCCTACGGCTTGTAGGTCTGAACCTGCGTCTGGTTCTGTTAGGTCCATTGAGCAGGTTTGTCCTTTGTTAATTCTTGGTAGAAATTCGTTTTTGATTTCTTCTGATGCAAATTCATATATTGTTTCTGCACAGTCTTGTAGTCCCCAAATGTTTGCGAATCCACAATCTCCTCTTGAAACGATTTCTGCTGCCATTACGTATGGAACGTATGAGAAGTTTAAGCCGCCGTATTGTCTTGGTAGGCTTAATCCATATACGCCTGCATCTGTTAATGCTTGGTGATTTTTTTGTGTTCCGTCTGCGTAAATGATTTCGTTGTTTTCTATTCTTGGTCCTTGTTTATCTACGCTTTCTGCGTTTTCTGCAAGTACGTCTGATGATATTTCGCCTATGATGCCTAATACTCTTTCGTATGAGTCTATTGCGTCTTCAAAGTTTTCTGGTGCGAAATCATATTTGTCTTTATCTGCATAGTCTCTTTCTTTCAAACGAACGATTTCTTCCATCAATTCGTGGTGAAGATGAAACTTTAAATTCTCATTATCATTAAAAAAATTACCCATATCTATATAGTTATTTGTTTATTACTTGGTGTTTGCTTTGTAATACTTGATTAGTTTTGGTATTATTTCAAAGGCATCACCTATGATTGTGTAATCTGCTATGGAGTTGATTGGTGCTTTTGGATCGGTGTTGATGCTTATTATCTTTGAGGATTGATCCATTCCTGCTCTGTGTTGAACTGCTCCTGAAACTCCACATGCGATACATAGTTTTGGTCTGATTGTAACACCTGTTTGACCTACTTGTCTTTCGTGTTCTGTCATTCCTGCATCTACGGCTGCTCTTGTTGCTCCAACTTCTCCGCCTAATACTTTTGCTAAGTCGTGTATTAGTTTGAATCCGTCTTTGCCTGATGCCATTCCGTATCCTCCGATTACAACGATTTGTGCGTTTTTGATATTGATTTTTTGTGCTTCAATTTCTCTTGTAAGTATTTTTACACAAAAGTCGTTTTCTTCTACGTATTTTTCAACATCTAAAATGTTTAAGCAACCTTTGTGAGTTTCGGAGTAGATTTCTTTTTTCATTACTCCCTCACGTACTGTTGCCATTTGAGGTCTTGTTTCAGGGTTGATGATTGTTGCTATGATGTTTCCTCCAAAAGCTGGACGTATTTGGTATAATAGTTTGTCATATACTTTTCCTGCTTTTTTGTCTTCGTGAGAACCTATTTCTAATGAGGTACAATCGGCTGTTAATCCACAACCTAATAATGATGAAATTCTTGGTGCTAAGTCTCTACCAACGCTTGTTGCTCCAAATAAGCAAATTTGTGCTTGTTTTTCTTTTAATAGTTTTGTTACTATTGAAAAGTGTGGAAGGGTTTGGTAAGGGCTTAATCTTTTGTCGTTAGCGTAGTTGATTACATCTACACCGTATGGATATAGGGTTTCTTCTAATTTTTCTACATTAGAACCTATTACGATTGCTTCTAATTGACAAGATAAATCATCAGCCAATTTTCTACCTTTGGATATTAATTCCAAACTTACGTCAGCAATCAATCCTTCTTCTGTAATTTCGCAATATACAAATATATTATTCATTTTCGATTACAATTTTAATTAGAAATTAACCGATAATATGTGTAGCAATCAATTCTTTTACCAAGTCGTTTAATGCCTCTTCGGTATTTTCTACATTGATGCTTTCTTTTTCGGCAAGAACTACGTTTTCTATTTTCTTTACTTTGGTTGGTGAACCACTCAATCCTAAACGATTGTCTTCTGCTTCAATGTCTGCTGCTGACCATTGTTCGATTTTTAAGTATGGTTTTCTTTCCCAAAGTGCTGTGCAATCTTTGTTTTGTTCTGCTGCTTCTGCTTCTGAAATAGCGTATTTGTATTTCATCAATCTTTTTGCGTGATGGAATCGACATTCAGGAGCACTTCCGTGAACTGTTATCAAACAAGGATAGCCACTTTCTACTATTTCTATACCTCTTTCAAGACGACGTTTGATTTGAATTTTGTTTTCATTAACGTCCATTACTTCTTCTGCGTATGTTATTTGAGGTATGTTTAATTTTTCTGCTACTTGTGGTCCAACTTGTGCTGTATCTCCGTCAATGGCTTGACGACCTGCAAGTATCAAATCTACTTTTCCTAATTTTTTAACACCTTGACTAATAGTATAAGAAGTTGCTAAGGTGTCTGAACCTGCAACTTTTCTATCAGAAATTACATAACCATAATCTGCTCCACGATATAGTGAATCTCTTATTATGTCTGCTGCTCTTGATGGTCCCATTGTAAGAACGCAAACTTCGGCATCTTCGATGTTATCTTTTATATGCAAAGCCATTTCCAACGCATTTAAGTCTTCTGGGTTGAAAATAGCAGGCAAAGCGGCTCTGTTTACAGTACCTTCTGCCGTCATAGCGTCTTTTCCAACGTTTCTTGTGTCAGGTACTTGTTTAGCCAAAACTACAATTTTAAAACTCATTATTATTCAAATTTAGTTAAAAATCTTTGCAAAAATAATAAAAAAAATTGAAATAACCTACAAAATCAATTCTTTGTCCATGTTTTAGTATCAAAGTCGGGCACAAGATTTCCTTGTGAGCTTAGTTCTTGAAACCACCCTTTTGATAAGCCAATAGAGTAGAAGTAATCGCAAACCTCTTCGTAGTCTTCTTTGTTTAAGTATTGATTTAGATATTCTTGTTTAAACTTCTCACAAGGAGTGTATTGGCTCATAATAGAAAAGTGTAAATTTAAGGAAATATCGCTAATATTTAACAATGCATTTTTAGAATTTTCAATTTGATTTGGTAATACTAAATGACGTATTATTAAACCACTTTCCAAGTTGTTTTGTTCATCAAAAATTAGTCTATTTCCTTTTTGACGATACATTTCTTTTATAGCATTTAATGCCATTTGAGGGTAATTTTCCGCCAAAGAAAGCTCTTTTGCAAGCAAATTATCGGAATATTTATAGTCTGGCAAGTAAATATTTACTATTTCCTCCAAATCCTTTAACACCTCTACATTATCATAAGCATTTGTATTATAAACTATTTTAGGATAAAAACCATCACTATTCAATCTCCTAACAATCGCCCTCATAAGTGGAATATTATGCGTAGGACTTACAAATCCTAATACGTTTTCGCTTTCCTTTAATACCTTTTTAATGTCTTCAATCAATACATCAAAATCATCGTAAGCGGATTTTACTTCCTTTTTATTGTTACTTATCTGTTTGTTTTGACAATATAGGCATTGAAGATTGCAGTGCGAAAAAAACACATTGCAAATCCCTTTTTCTTTACACAAAACAGGCTCCTCACCATTGTGATTACACACTAAGGAAATATTTATCCCAGCATCAGTATTACAAAATCCCTTTTCACCTTTAAGTCTATTTACTTTACACTTTCTTGGACATAACTCACAAGAGGAGAGAAGGGCTAATTCATAATCGTTATAAGGTATATTATTCATAATAGCGACAATATTTTTCAACATGCAAAGGTAATACAAAAAATAATAGTATTTTTGCAAGACATCGCAAAAAGAAATATACAGAATTTTATATGGAACAGTTGAGTAATGTAGTAAGAAGACAGAGAAGTGGTTTGACTTATGAGGAAGCCTTTAAAATGAATGGTAAAGTGCCACCACAAGCAATAGAGGTTGAAGAATCGGTATTAGGTGCTTTATTATTGGACCAAAATGCTATCACAAATGCGATAGATATTTTGAGAGTTGAGTATTTCTATTTAGAAGAACACAAACATATATATAACGCTGTTACAAAACTTTTTAGAGATGCAAACCCTGTGGATTTATTAAGTGTTGCCGACCAATTAAAGAAAGACGGAAACTTTGATTTGATAGGAGGATTAAACAAATTGGTTTCGCTTACAAATAGAATAACATCTGCAGCCCACATAGAATATCACGTTAGAATATTATCAGAAAAATACATACAAAGAGAGTTAATTAGAGTATCAACCGAAACCCTAAAAGATTCTTATGATGAAACCGTTGATGTGTTGAGCCTATTGGACAAAACAGAAACAAAATTCCTTGAAATAAACGACAATAACTTTAAGTCGGACTTTCACTCAATGGATATGCTTTTGTTCAATACCTTGAAAGAAATTGAGATGAATCAAAACTCTCAAGACGATGGAATGGGAGTGGTTACAGGATTCAACGATTTAGATGCAAGAACGGGAGGCTTTCAAAAGGGGACTTTGCTTATCCTTGCAGCAAGACCTGCTATGGGAAAAACAGCTCTTGCACTTACAATGGCAAGAAATATGGCAGTAGATTTCAATAAACCTGTGGCGATATTCTCACTTGAAATGACTGCGACAGAACTAATGTCGCGTTTGATAGCAGCAGAGAGTGGGATAGAGGCAAAGAAATTTAAGCTAAAAGGAGAGTTGCAAGAATGGGAAAAAGAGCAATTAAGAAACAAAACAAATGCTTTAGCCCACGCTCCAATGTATATAGACGATAACCCGGGTTTGACAATCTTTGAATTGAGAGCAAAATGTAGAAGATTGAAACAAAAATATGACATACAAATGGTATTCATAGACTATTTGCAATTAATGTCAGGAGGGGAGGGAATGAAAAACGGAGGAAACCGTGAACAAGAAATCTCTTACATATCAAGACAACTAAAAGCCCTTTCAAAAGAATTAGGAGTTCCAATTATGGCACTTTCACAGCTTTCGAGAGCAGTAGAAACAAGAGGAGGCACAAAACGCCCTCAACTTTCAGACCTTAGAGAATCGGGAGCCATAGAACAAGATGCCGATATGGTAATGTTTGTTTATAGACCTTCATATTATGGAATAGAAGTAGAAGGCGGAATGCAAACAGAAGGGCTTGCAAAACTAATTATTGCAAAACACCGTGCAGGAGAACCGGGAGATGTTAATCTAAGATTTGTAGAAAAGTTTGTGAGATTTGAAAATATGTATGACGCAGTGCAATCAGACGCACCAATGATACTTGGCTCTCAAATGAATAATCCAACACCAACCAATAGCACTTTACCAAAAGATGAAACTATTCCATACTAATATAATAGTAATTGCATTGATTTTTTGCTTTTCGTTTCAAGCAAAGGCTAACTTTTTAGTTATTCCAATGGACGATAGTCAAAAAAATCATTTGAAATCATACGGAGTAGCCTATCAAGCCCTTGAAAAAGAATATGAAGTAGATTGGTTACTCAACTACAATGGAGGCTCCTTTGCACTCTCATATACAAAAGAAATAGAAAATATCTGTAGATTAAAAGGAGTGAGTTACTACATAATCACACCCTCACAATACGCAAGCATATTAGAACAAATAGCACAACCAAGCGAAAATCAAGATGTTATAAAACTACACAAAGCACCAAAAATAGCAGTTTATTCCCCTAAAAACAAATTACCTTGGGACGATGCAGTAACACTTGTTTTAACATACGCCGAAATACCATACGATGTAGTCTATGACCAAGAAGTAATGAATGATGTATTACCATTATACGATTGGTTACATCTTCATCATGAAGACTTTACAGGACAATATGGCAAATTTTGGGCATCATATAGAAACAAACAATGGTATCAAGAAGACGTGGCATTGCAAGAACAAACAGCAAAACTATTAGGCTTCAAAAAAGTATCGCAACTAAAACTCGCCGTTGCAAAAAAGATTAGAGACTTTGTAGTAGGAGGAGGATTTATGTTTGCAATGTGTTCAGCACCCGATAGCTTTGACATAGCCCTTGCAGCAGAAGGAGTAGATATCTGCTCAGAAATGTTTGACCATGACCCAATAGACCCACAAGCACAATCAAAACTTGACTTCTCTAAATGCTTTGCCTTTGAGAATTTCACAATAGTAACCGACCCATATACATACGAGGTTTCAAATATCGACGTTCCACAAAGCAGAGCAAGACAAGTAAAGGAAAAAGACGATTTATTTGTCTTATTTGACTTCTCCGCAAAATGGGATTGGGTACCAACAATGCTAACCCAAAACCATAGCAAAATAGTAAAAGGATTTAATGGACAAACAACCGCCTTTATGAAACGCTATCTAAAATCTTCCGTAACCATACTTGGCGAAAACGCATCATTAGAAGAAGCAAGATACATTCATGGCACGTATGGCAAAGGAACTTGGACATATTTAGGCGGACACGACCCAGAGGATTACAGCCATTACGTTGGCGATCCAGTAACAGACTTGGATTTACACCCAAATTCATCAGGCTATCGTTTAATCCTTAACAATATACTTTTCCCAGCCGCAAAAAAAGAAAAACGCAAGACATAAAATTGAAAGAAATTCCAATAGGATTTTTTTAAGACTTTGTTTCAGATTTTTATCCTCCGTTGGTAAAGTTTTATCCTCGGAGGATATTTTATTACCATCGGAGAGTAATAGTGTTACTATCGGAGCAAAATTTTCTAAAACAAAGCAAAGGCTTTTTTTGTCGTTACTAAAAAATGTTTTACCTTTGTGGGCAGAATTTTAAAACGAAGAAAAGAAAGTAAGGAAAATATAAAATTAAAAGACTGATAAAAAGCGTTTTTGCTTATACTTGGTGTCTTGAAATCTCGACAATTTCATTTTTATCTACCAATAAGAATAAGTAGAAAACGCTCACGAGTATATCGTGGGCTTTTCTTATTTGGTAGATTAGGTAGTCGAGAACCTCAAGATACAATAAGACAAAGTTCACGACTTTTTTAATGTCTATAAGTCAAAGAAAAGAATAGTTTGGAACAATATTTTAACATATAATATATGTGTGCTTATGGATTTTACAGAGATAAAGCAGAAAAATACTAAACTTCGTTCTTATCAAGTGGAGATGAAGCAGAAGGTATTCAAAGAATGGCAAAATGGGAACATGTCTGTAATGATGCAAATGCCAACAGGTACAGGTAAAACAATGCTTTTTGCTTCTATTATCAAGGATTTGTGGAATCATTTCTATGATAACCCACCACTAAAAAAGTTTTTAATTATTGTTCATAGGAAAGAACTTGTTGAACAAGTACAAAAAACTTTGTACGACAAGTATGGTTTAGCTCATGGCACTATACAAAGTGGCAAACGTGATAATGAGATGTATCATATTCAAGTTGCAATGGTACAAACTCTTGCAAGAGAAAAGCGACTAAATAAATGGAAAGACAATGAGTTTGATTTCATAATTTGCGATGAGGCTCATCATATATTAGCTGATAGTTATCAAAAAATAAGAAAAGCCTTCCCCGAAGCATATCTTCTTGGCGTTACCGCAACCCCTTATCGTTTAAACAAACAACCTTTTACGGATACATTTGATATTTTAGTTAGAAGCAAACCTATAAGTTGGTTTATAAAAGAAGGTTATTTAAGTGAATACGAATATTACTCTATTGAAGCAACTTCAAAACTTCAATTAGAAATTGATAATCTCAAAATAGATTCAACAGGAGATTATTCAGATAAAGCGATGACAAATGCTTTGGATAATAGGAAAATAAGAGCAAAAGTTGTAAAGACTTGGTTAGAACATGCAAATGGAAAGAAAACAATAGTTTATACTATAAATAAAGAACATAATCAAAACCTTTGTCAAGAATTTATTAAAATAGGATATAAATGCGTTGCAATAGATAGTGATACTCCAAAAGAAGAACGTGATAATTACGTAGAACAATTTAGAAAAGGTAAGATAGATATTATTTGTAATGTAAATATATTTAGCGAGGGTTTTGATTGTCCCGATGTTGAATGCATACAACTTGCAAGACCTACTACATCTCTTTCTATGTATCTTCAACAAGTGGGAAGAGGATTAAGAATTTCAAAAAATAAAGAAAAAACAATCTTCTTAGATAATATAGGTCTTTATAATAGATTCGGTTTACCTTCTGCAAATAGACAATGGCAGTATCATTTTGAAGGGAAAGAAGATTATGATGACAAAAGAGGTTACGAATTAACAGCAGAAGAAATATATAGACCAAAGTTCTTTGACATAGAAGAAGCAGATGATGATTTTGAGCTACAATATTCTAATGTAGAAGAAAAAGATGACTTATCTATTGTCAATGTTGCAAAAGAAATTGAACTTAGTGTAGATGATATTATTGCTTTCTTTAAAAAAGAAGGATTAGAACTTACACCTAATTCAACCTTAACCGAAGAACAATATTTAAAAATAAAAGATATGTTAGATGAACAACAAAAGAAATCATTAGAAGACGGATTTGTCAATATATTTGACATTCCTGATTCAGACGTTATAGGAATAAAAAGAGTTTGTTGTAAAGTAAAAGACTACAAAACAGATAAATGGAAAATTGCGAATTATGATAATTTCACTGATTGTTATGTGGATATAGTAGATAGGGTTTATGTTGATTATTTAAAAAATACAACAAAAGAAGATAGAGTACTAGAACTTTATAATTCTATTTCTTCTCAACCTATACATAAACGATGGAAAACTTTATCAAATGCTCAATCAATAAATACAAATTTAAACCATAAGGATAAACTAAAAAGATTAAAATATCTTTTAAAAAAGGCAAAAGAAGTTGTTTATTTTAATTTTGATGAAAACTTTGTATTTGATTGCACAAAAGAAATTGAGGTAGAAGAAGTAAAAGAAGAAATAATAGAAAATAAAAACATAATAAAAGATAAAGATATGCAGTACAATATTGACGAAATGGATGAAAAAGGAATTATAAACCTTATGCTTTTATTGCATGATAAATTAAGTGTAAATATAATAGACGAAAAAGCCGCAGAACAAAGATTAGTAGAAATAGAGAATGAAGAAAAAGAGTCAAAAGACACAAAAATAATTGAAATATATGAAAATTCTGGATTGACTGAAGAGGACCTTTTCAGAATATTAGAATTGAAGCAGAAAAAACGTAAGGAAGAAGAAAATAAAAAGCTAGAAGCAATAGCAAGAAAGAATATTGAAATAAAAGAAGAAAGAGAAAAAGAAAGACAAAAAGAAGCTTTGAATTATTTGATTGAAAAATATAATTCAAAATAATAAAAATATAAGTCTATGGAACAAATTGATTTAATCGTATTGATTATTGCTATCTTATTATTTATAGGAGCAATAGTAGTGTTTGTGTTTATTGGTCGTTCAATAAAAAATAGTAAAAACACAACTGCTGTATCTTTTGATGAAGATAATTTGAAGTTAAATTTGCAATTAGAAACAGCAAATAAAGAATTAGAAACAATTAACAAAGAACTATCTGATTACAAAGCCAAAAACGAGGAACTCCTTAAAGACAATGCAAGTTTAAGTACAATAGCATCTAATTTAGATGAAAAAATAAAAGAAAAGCAAACTGAAATAACAACTCTTAGTACAAGTTTAGAGAATAGCAACAATCAAAAAAATGAATTGTCAAAAGAGATAGTTAGTTTAAAAGAAAAACTTTCAACAACCGAAAGCAGATTAACAAATAAAAATTCAGAGTTTGAAACTTTAAATAGAAAATTTGAGGGGGCTAATTTAGAGAATAAAAATAAAGATAAAGAAATCTCTAAATTAAAAGGAGAAAATGATGTTTTATCCGAAAAATTAACAAATTCTAATACAACCTTACAAAAACAAGAAGCAGAGATAAATACTCTTAAAGATGAAAATAAAACCTTACAAAAAGAAAATTCAGACACAAAGGCGGGTTTAAAGGCTGAAATACAAAAGTATCAAGACTTAGAAAAGCAATTTGCGGAATACAAACTATCATTGGAAAAACTTAATCAGCAAACTGAAGCTCATATTCAAAACCTTACTAATAAGATTTTAGAAGAAAAATCTAAGAAATTCACAGAACAAAACAGCAAAGAAATAGAACAACTTGTTTCTCCTTTGAAAGAACAAATCAATGAGTTTAAAAAGAAAGTTGAAGAGGGTAATGTAAAACAAGTAGAGTTACATACAGAACTGAAAACTCAAATAGAAAATGTTATTAAACAAACAAACTCTATTTCGGAAGATGCAGTTAATTTAACAAATGCCCTTAAAGGAGAGAATAAACGTGCAGGAAATTGGGGTGAACACGTTTTGGAAACTATTCTTGAAAATAGTGGATTGGTAAAAGGCATTCACTATGAAGCACAACAAAGTGTAACAACAGAGGAAAACCAAAAACTAATACCCGATTTTGTTGTTCATTTACCAAGTGATAATTCTGATTGTGAAAATAATATAGTTATTGATTCAAAATTATCATTAGTAGCTTACGAAAGGTATTTTAACTCTGAAAATGAAGAAGAAAAAGAAAAGAATCTTCAAGACCATATAAAATCTGTAAAAAATCATATAGATGAACTTGCAAATAAGAAATACGAAAACGTAGTTAATGGAAGTATTGGTTTTGTTATGATGTTTATTCCTATTGAGCCTGCATATTTACTTGCTGTTCAAAGCGATAATTCTTTGTGGGAATATGCTTATAACAAGAAAATAGTTCTTATCTCTGCTTCTAATATGATTACATCTTTGCGTTTGATTGCTGATATTTGGAAAATAAATACTCGTAACAAAGAAGCAGAAGCTATGGCTGAAACTTGCGGAGGTATTTATGACAAGATAATAGGCTTTTTAGATACATTTGAAAATGTAGGTAATGCAGTGAAAAAAGCACAAGATGAATATGAAAAAGCTAAAGGGCAACTTACAACAGGTAATGGTAATGTTATCAAAAAATTAGAGGATTTAAGACAAAAAGGAATAAAAACTAAAACAAAAAAATCATTGCCTAAAACTTTTGAATCTTACGAAGAATAATGTAAAAAGCAAAAGTATATTCTAATCACATTAAACATAAAAGGTTCGGCTAATTAACCGAACCTTTTTTCTTTGTTTTATTTAATTTTTTCTTCGTTTTTTTCCGATTTTTCTTTGTTTTTTCTAAGGCTTATTAGGTGTTTTTTTGCTGGTTTTAAGCTCTAATTTTAGAATTCCCCTTTTGGCACATAATTTAAATTATGTAAAGTAGAAAATGTAAAGTACTAAAAAAGGGCTACTCCAATTTGGAATAGCCCTTTTTTAAAGATATGAAAAAATTCTTGTTTATTGTTGTTTTAATAAAGCATCAATTTCTTGGAATTCTGCTTTCATATTCAATAATGAATAGATATTTCTTAAAGCTTTTAGTGTTTGGAAATCTTTTGGTTTAACTTCTAAAACTTTTCTGTAATTTGGAATTGCTTTTTTGAAGTAATCAAATGATTCGTTT